>DATGZH010000043.1:0-24084 GCA_035297265.1 Acidimicrobiales bacterium
AAGCACCTCCGACCCGCCGCCCCAACGCCACCCATGTCCCAGCCTGAACAGGAAAGGCAACTGACAGCACCCCGTCCTAGGCGGGGGCAAGGCCGGGGGGTGGGGTGTAGGTAAGGAGGGTCGCCCAGGCCGCCCTCGCGATGCACCTCATGAGCAACACGGCCCTGCCGGGGGCGACCTACGACATCGAAGGTGGCGAGCGGGTCGTCTCCGGGGCATGACCGAGAGACTTCCCCCTCGGCCCCGACGAGGAGGTGGAGCGACCCGGGACGGCCGCCGCGCCGTGGCGGGCGTCGGCCGGGACGGAGTGACCAACCACGGCGGGGCATCAGCACATCGAAGCTGCCGCCTCTTCTTTCGCGTTGGCATAGCCGGTTCCGGCGAAACACGACATGGGGAACCACGGGCGACTGCTCAACGCGGCTCTTCCGGGGCCGCCAGCCCGAGGAGGCGGACCACTCGCTCGTCGTCCGGCCCCAGATACCGGGCCAACACCCCGACGATCCGTTCGACGTCGAGAGTGCCGGCCGCCGCCATGTCCTCGAGGTCGGCCCAGTCGCGGGTCCGGTTGAAGAAGGCCTTGAAGACGGCCAGGTCGCTGCAGGACAGGAACGGCACCTCGGCGCCGGCGAAGGACTCGACCCGGCAGCGCAGCGCGGCCTGGCGGTGGAAGTCCGTCGTGTCCAAGAACACGTCGACCGGGATCTCGTCCCACCACAACCGGACCTGCCCGTCGCGGCTCAGGATCTGCAGATCGTCGGCCGTGCAGCGCACCCCGGCCGGCAGAGCGGCTACGACCTGGTCGGCCTGGTCGACCTCCACGAAGACGTTGACGTCGATGTCGATAGTGCCCCGTGCCCGCTCGGTGCACCAGGCCAGGGCGAGCGCCCCGCCGAACGCATGGTCCAGCCCGGCCTCCGACAGGTGCTCGTGCAAGGCCACGACGCGCTCGGGCAGGTCCGTCACGAAACCCCGAACTTCGGGAACAACAGCTTCGGGTGGTGCCGGGCCGGGAAGACCGAGGCCAACCGGAGGGCCTGGAGAACCTCGGCCTCCCGGGCGGGACCGTCATCGAAGGCCGCCCTCCGGGCCAGCTCGACCTCGGGCTCGAACCCGGCGGCCCGAAGGATCCGGGACCAGGTGGCCACCGACGGCTCGATGCGTCCCTGCTCGTAGGCAATGAGGGTGGCGTGAGAGGTGCCAGCGCGCCGGGCCAGATCTCGGAGGCTGAGGCCGGCCTCGGCTCTCGCTCGTCGGATGGCCATGGCGGCGTCCACACCGAACATGGTATCGGATCCGATACCATGTTCGAGCAGCGACCGAGGGGGGCTCGGAGGAGCCACGGAGCCAGCCAGCGGCAGAGGCGCCCTGGGAACAGGCGGGGGGCCCTCGACGAGGGCGGGGGGCGCACCGACCGCGCGGCGGTGAGCTGATCGTGAGCGTGCAGGCCAGGGCCCAACGGGCGGGCTGTGGTGGCGCGAAGCGGGAGGTCCGGGGAGGAGCCGTGCGCAGAAGGGGCTGCGTGGGGTCGGGACGGGTGTTGGGTGTCGGGAGGCGTTTCTGGGGCCACCGGCTCGCGTTGGGGGGTGGGTAACCTCGGATGTGACCCCAACCGCCGAAGCGGAACGGGTAGGTGAGCGGCACCCGCCGAATCCCCCTTACGACCCCCCGGTCCGTCGGCCGGGGCAACGTTGGGTCATTGCCGGGGTAACGACAACCGCTCTGCTGTGCATCGTCTTCGTGGTCGTGCTGGTCGTGGGCACTCTGTTCCTACAGTCTGCAGGCCGAGATCTCGGGCAGGGCATCGGACAGGCGATGGGTGTCATCACTCAGGGTGCTGCCGCCAAGGCATCATTCGCGGATGGCGTTGCCAAGGCGCATCACATCCCTGACGGGGGATTGACGCTTGCTGTCTTGAATCAACAACGCCCTGACGTGCGGTGGCTGGCCGGTGATCGGTCCGCGCCGCTCAGCGGTAACGACCCCTATGTCAGCATCAGCGTGGCGGGTGACTACGTCATAACAGTGGCCGACTTCGCCAGTTGTACGTTTGGCCTGACCGTTTCTGCGAAGAACGACCCAATCATCAGCCAGGACCACCTTCCTGGTGTCGGCACCTACTACGTATTTCCAAACCCGTCGCCATCCCTCACGCCGACTTGCTCGGCTAATGCAGCACCCACCACGGGGTGGACGACAGCGGATACTGCGGTGATACGCCAGATCAACGCTTCTTCCTCCGGCTAACGGGTCGCAGTAGCCGTCCGGAGGCGACGGCTGACGCGTAGCAGAGCCAGGAGCCCGGAGAGTGCAAGCAGGGTTGAAAGGGCGCCTGGACGGCCGACGAGGACTAGGCAACGTACAAACCCTGCCTGAAGGGGGATTAGCTGTAGTTGAAGCTGATCTTGGTGAAATTCAGCGAGAGCGACTCAGAGGGAGCGCCCCCCTGACTGCCCCCGAGACATCCCTGGAAGAGGTTGGGGCTGGAGACGTCGGTGGTCTTGGTCACCACGATCTCGTTCACCGAAGGCATAGCGAATCCGGCGACCTCCCCGACCGCCCGGGCCTCCAGGGCCTCGTTGGCCAGGGCGATGACCGCGACGAGCAGTGTCTTCTCCCGCTCGTCGAGTGCCGCCGCCAGCTCATCGAGCTTGCGACCCAGGTTCTCGAGGTCCTGGGCGTCAAACGCGATATCGGTCATTGTGGCCCCTTTCTCGCCGGTGGCCGGCTATACAGCCCGGCCACTGCCTCGCGGAAGGTTCGCCCGGGTCAGGGCCCCGGTGGGCGAGTGTCGCCTGACCGAGCAGTCTGGCCCTTCTCGAACCTTCCCGGCGCTTCTCTTCTTGATGCGAGTAATTGACGGTGCGGGTTTAGTGCGGTTACAGGTTCGCTGGACATCGACGAGAGACGAACAGGCGGTGATGACCACGGCGCTCGGCCGAGGTGAGGGCGGCGGACCAAGCCCACCGCGCCGACGCTGCGCGCCTGGGACGTCGTGACTTCAAACAAGCCCTTCCAACGCCGGGGCGAGGTATTCGGTGGCCCGGTGGTCACCGCCGTCATGATCGACTGCCCCGTTCATCACGCCGAGGTCGTGAACCAGAAGGGCGACAGCTACCGGTTCCAAGGACATGGCTTGAGGACCGAACTGCTGATGGATGCGCTGAGCCGGGCCGTGGCCACGAACTCAGGTTGTCGCCTCGCCGGCCAGCGCGGCCTGTTGGAGGACATGGGTGATCACCAGCTGCTCGTCCTCGGGGAGCTGCTCGACGAACTTCGTGAGGCTCGCCGTCGCCCGATCGACCTGCTCCTGGGTGAAGGGTGGGTCCTGTGAGAATCCCTGAACCTCGCTGACCGACACGATCGGAACGGAGAAGGACTCCGGACGCAGACCGCCCCCGACGTCGATTTTGCCGTAGTTCATGTAGATGGGCACAAGACCTCCTCGTCAAGACGTCGTTCCATCTACCTGACGTGACAACCCGCCTCGAGTTACATCGCTCGAGACAAAGTGGCTCGCCTCAGCGGTGCGCTCTGCGGGCCGCCCTGGCACCCCGGTCCCGCGGAGAACCGCCGCATTCGTCGATCAGCGGTGAGGCGGGCCGACGGAAGAGTTTGAGTTCCCTCCCGTCAGCACCCGCTCGCCGGTGGACGAGCATCGCGGGACACCTTGTTTGGTCGTTGAATGGACGACACCAACAACGCCAGCCACCAAACCGACAATGCCTCGACTCGACAACTAAGAAGGGACGTGTTCCTCGTGGGCGACCAGGCCTCGCCGGATCGCGGCCTCGACCGGGGAGTCGGCTCGGGCCGGTTGATCGAGGATCACGGGTTCCTTGCTCACGAGAGGTGTCCGTGACATCAGCCGGGGCTTGCTCCCCCGTGCGGGCTGCGCGCCATGGACCAGGAAGGGGTGGCAGAGGAAGACGTCCCCGGCCTGTCCGGTGGCGAAGGCCACGGATCGTGCCGCCGAGGCCTCCACCGCCAACGACGTCGTCCTCGAAAACGACATACCGCCGACTCCAGCTGGACGCAAGATCGATGGGACGTCGAGGTGAGAGCCGATCCTCAGGCGAGTGGGGCCGTCATCCGGTCCGATGTCCGAGAAGAAGAACAGCAGCAGCAATGCACGATCGCCGGAGAAGATGTTCACCCTCCACTGGCTGAAGTCGTAGGAGTCGCTGCCGTAGCTCTCGGGGGGAAAGCTCTCATCGACGTGCCAACCGGTGTCGGTGGGCGGAGCAGGGTGCGGGAAACGGACGATGAAGATGCCCAGGTGTGGTCGGGGCTGCCAGCGCCCGACGCCGACGAGCTGATCGAACACCCCGTAGAGCCGGGGGTTGTCGAACGCCGCAGCGAACGGGCGAGGATCCGACGGGAGCATCGTGGCGACGGGCTCGGTCCACGAAGCGGGGTTGTCTGGGCTCTGGCCCAGATCCGACCAGATGACTCGCTGCCCCTCCCTCACGACGTCCCTGGGCACCACCCCACGGAGGTGCACGTAGCCGTCCTCGATGAACTGATCGACCTCCTCCTCCGTGAGGGGGCTCTCGATCATCGATCGGCTCCTCTCCAGCTCCTCGAAGGGGTCACGTAATTAAGTCGGTCGAGCCCGGTCAGGGTTACGTTCGGGCGGCGGCGGCCCGGCAGCAGGGGGCAACGTGGGCAGGCACCTGCCCCCAGGCGGTGGGCGGCGGCCGACCACCCGCTGAGCAAGGGTGGACGCGGCCGTCGCTTCCCCGGACCGGGATACATTCGGGCGGGCGCCGAGGCGTGAGGGAGTGGGCGTGGGCCGGACCGACGAAAGCTCGCACCTGCACCGGTGGTGGGGTGCGCTCGGCGAGGACATCGCCAGCCGATGGAACCGCCTGGGCCGGCGGCTGGAGGAGTTCCCCGAGGTCGCCGGTGAGGCGCTCGAGCGGCACGGGCGTCCGGAGGCCGAAGTTGCGCTGCCCGTCCTGCAATGGCTGGCCGACGGGCAGCTGCCCCGCCAGCACGAGCGTCGGACGGGTTTCGGACAGCCCGCCGTCACCGTCTTTCGCGACGAGGGCTTCAGTGTCGACCTTTTGTACTGGTTCGACGAGACCATCTCCATCCACGACCACCGGTTCGGCGGGGCCTTCACCATCGTGGAGGGCCAGAGCCTGCAGCTGGTCTACGACTTCGAACCGGGTGAGGCGCTGTCGCCCGGGCTCTCCGCCGGCCGGCTCTCCTGCACCCGGATCGAGACCCTGCACCCGGGCGAGGTCCGGCTCATCCCGCCCGGTTCGGGCTTGGTCCACTCGAACGTCCACTTTGCCTTCCCGGCGCCCACCATCTCCTTGGTGGTCCGTACAGGCTCGTCCGGTGAAGAGCCGCAGCACTTCTACTCCCACGGTGGCCTGGCGTTCGCCGACCGGGAGGCTCCGATGGAGACGCTGAAGCGACTGCAGGGTTTCGGGGCTTCCTGCCGGATCTCACGGGAGGCCGGCGTCGAGTTCCTCGGACGGGTGCTCAGGGACGCCGCACCGCGCGATGCCCTGGACTACATCGGCGCCGCGACCAGCTACTTCGGCACCGCGCTCTACCTCGACTCCTTGATCGCCGAGTCCCCCATCGGCACGTCGGAGGAGACGTTCGGGCTCGTTCGGCGCTACGTCCAGCAGCTCCAGGTCAGCCTGGCCGCGCTGGTGGAGTTGACGACGCTGACCGACAACGAGAGCCGACTCCTCCTGGCACTCCTCGCCGCGGGGGCGGATTGGGAGATGACCGACGACCTGCTCCGGCAGCTTCGGCCAGCCCAAGAGCCGATGGTCACGCTGTGCGGGCTCGTTCTCCAGGTCGTCGAGCAGGCAGGGGCTTCGGGTCGGCGGTCAGCCTCCTCGCTCTCGGCGGAGGCCACCCACTACCTGCGGGCGGCCTCTTCCGGCGCCGGTGGGGCGCCCTCAGTCCCCTGCCCGGAGGGCGTGGCCACCGAACTGGCCACCCATCGGCTCTTCGGGCCCCTCTTCCGCTTCGCCCTCGCCGACCTCGGCCAACCACTCTGAGCCGAGGACGTTGCCCAGCTCGAGGGGCCGGTGGACGACGAGCGCCACGTGCTCGGCCGACTCGATGCCGGGGAACCTCACCGCCAGGTCGATCTCGGTGTCCCGCCATGGCTCGTCGACCCCGGTCGACACCATCGCGACCTCGTAGCCCAGTCGACGAAGTCCCCGGGCGAGCGCGTGCAGAGGACGGTCGCCGTTCGCCCAGGTCACGTCGACAGCCAGCATGACCATGTCCCCGTCGGGTCGGAGCAACGACGCACCCTCGAGGATGAACCGCCGCGGCAACTCGAAGCCCGTGGTCCCGCCCTCGGCGAAGACGCGCTGCGGACCGTGGACCTCACGATCGAGCGCCGGCATCCACGGCGGATTGCCCGTGACCAGCATGAAGGCCCCCGAGGCGAGCCCCCCGCTGACATCGGTCAGGCAGGCCGTCGCCGCAGGTGACCCGTCGGCCCGAGGGTTCAGGGCGAAGGTGAGCGCGGCGCACGCCGCCGTCCGGTCCACGATGTCCGTGCCGACAACTGTGTCGTAGTGGGGGGCCAGCAGAGCGGCGACGGTGCCCGCGCCAGTGCCGAGGTCGGCCATGGCGCCGCCCTGACGGGCGCGGCGCGACGCGTAGTCGGCCAACCACAGAGAGTCGCGGCCGAAGTAGACGCGCCCCGGATCGTCGCCACCGTCGGTGGGGACGAGGACGACGACGTTCCCGAGGGCGAACAGGGTGAAGCGTGGCGCCAGTCGGGCCGCATCGACGTCGGCCGCGCCCGTGGCCACCAGGGCGTCGACGTCGTGGCGACCGAGGTCTCCCAGCGGGACCGGATGCCCGAGTGCGAGCTGGGACGCCGCCCGGAGCTCCCGGTCGCCGCCTTGGAGGACCTGGTTCGCGTACCCCCCCGCCCGCAGCGTCTCGACCAGCCGACGGAGCGCCTCGGTCGCCGGCCGGTCCGCCAGCACCCGAAGGGCGGCGAACCCTGGCCGGGTCACGGCAGTGCCGACACCGCCTGCGTCGTGACCCGCTCTACCACCTCTCGGACGGACATGAGGTCGTCGATGAGCTCTTGGCCGTCCTGCAGGCGTTCGTCACGCTCGACGATGATCGAGGTGCAGTTGGTGAGCCGAGGGAGGAGGCGCTCGAGCCAGACGAGGTCCGCCGACGGCACCGGATGGGAGTGCGCGTCCCAGGTCCTTCCGTCGACCATCTCCCCGCCGGCCAGATGGACCTGCGTGACCGCGCCCAGATCCAGCTCGTCGAACTCGGCCGCCGCGTCACCAAAGCCGTTCGACTCGTTGATGAGGACGTTCGAGATGTCGAGCAGCAGCGCGCATCCGGTACGTCGGCTCACCTCGTTAGCGAACTCCGCCGGCCGGATCTCACCAGGGAGGTCGAACAGCGTGGCCACGTTCTCGACCGACAACTGCACCCCGAGCCGATGCTGGACGAAGTCGACGTTGCGGACGAAGAGGTCCAGTTGCTCCTCCACCCGCCACAGCGCCGCGAAGTCGTGCATGCGGATGTCGTCCACCCGGCAGAACGAGAGGTGGTCACTGAACTCCGTGGCCTCCATGATCTTCAGCACCGCGCTGATCTCGTCCAGGAACTGTCCCCGCTCGGTGATGCTTTCCGAGCCCAGCGAGAGGCCGATGCAGTGCAGGGTGTACTCACCCATGCCCGCACAGGTCGCCGCAGCGCGCAGCCCGTCGGAGCCCGCACCGACGAAGGCGTCGAGGGAGTGCTCGAACACATCGTAGGACTCCGGGTGCTGCCACAGCCACGGCATGAGTCCGGCCCGGAAGGCACAGCCGACCCTGATCATCGGAGCTCGCCGTGCGTGTGTGGGTGCTCGTGGTGACCGTTGCCGTCGTGGTCGTGGTCGTGACCGTGACCGTGGTCGTGGTCGGTCGGGACCGTCGAGCCGGTCCCCTCACCCGCGGCCGCCTCGGCGCGCTTGCGATCCTCCAGCTCGTGGTGGAGCCGGTGGAGGTAGTCGAAGCGGTCCTTCTTGGCCACGTGCGACAGCGTCATGGCCTCGAGCCCCGATGGGTCGATCCCCGCCAGGGCCTTCGCCGCCGGCCCGCTGAGGCGGGCGGCGGCGAAGCCCTCCGGGTCCGCGGTCCAGGCCGCACGGGCTGCGTCGTCGGTCACGAGCTCGACCACTCCGCGCTGCAGCCCGACCACGTCGTGCACCGAGGTCACCTACTCCGAGTAGCCGCCGAACGCGATCGAGCCCATCGGGGGGCAGGCACAGGGGCCGGCCATGGCCGAGCCGAGTCCGCCAACCTTGCCGCCCATGAAGCCCTGGAAGGCGTGGGCCACCGGTGCACTGAGCACGTTGCCGGGAACCTGGCTGGCGGCCTGGAAGAACGCCGAGGAGCCGGCGTCGAAGCCCGAGGTCTCCGGGTCGATCTCCTCTTTTGCGGCCGCCTTTAGCAGGTCCTCCTCCCTCGAGCTGAGGACGACGTCGGCATGGAGCCCGCTGAAGTTGCCCTCCGCCACCTGGGCCCGCACGGTCGGGTCGTCGATCGCCATGAGCGCGACGGCGAGGCTATCCGAAGACATAGGTCCCTCCTCCTTGTGGTCTGACACTGCTACCGCTGTCGAAGGCTAGACGGGCGAACCTTCCCTGGGTTACACGGGTGGCGAGAGGCCGACCGCTCGACTGGACGAGGTGGAGGCCCGGCCGAGGCCCTGTTGGGCCCGGAGCGCGACGTGGGGGACCGCTTGTCTCTCCGGGAGGTTGGCTCCCCGGCCGCACCGCCGGGGGCTCCTGGTGGCGACCCGAGGGCCGGGGGCGACGACCCGCGGCCGGCCGGGGACTTCGGCCGCGTCGGTGCCGTGTCCAGTCAGCCGGGCGCCGGGTTGTAGCCCCAGCGGTCGACCTGTTCGCACTCCTCGATCGTGAAGGAGGCCCGCCTGCGGAGCTCGACCTCGGTGCGCGATTCGAACGCCATCCCGTCGGGATCGGGTCTCGCCAAGATCTCGATCTCCCGACGGGCGCGCTCGGGATCGGCCTCGAGGTACTGCTGGCGGCAATCCCGCTGCCTTCCGAAGAACCTCCCGTGCACCCGCTCGCGCTCGATCATCGGGTCGAGCTCGAGCTTGTGGCAGAGGATGCGGCTCCAACGGAGACCGTTCTCGGCATGGAACAGCTCGTCGGCCGACGCGTAGTCGAGCGCCTTGGCGATGTCGTACTGCCCGAGCGTGTCACGAGTGGCGATCTCCAGCGGGAGCTTGTCGATGGCGAGGCCCTCGAGCACGGTGCACAGGATGAGGAGCCGCCAGACGAGCTCGCGCTCGCTGCCCGGTGCGCACTCCGGGAAGGAGTATGCGTACTCGTAGTTGGAGGCGTGCTGGGGCAGCGTGCCCTCGTCGTAGCCCCGCTGCTCGAGCAGCCGCTGGAACATCGCCGCGTGACGCGCCTCGTCGCTGGCGTGGCGGGCCATGGCCAGATGGAAGGGCCACTCGAGATCGGGATGCTCGTAGGAGTTGCGGCACATCAGCTCGAGGGCGCAGAGCTCGGAGATCACGTTGTCACCCAGATCGGCGGCGATGTCCTCGTCCTCGAGCCGTGACGTGCTCCGGAAGTGGGCGCGCGCCCCGATCTCCGGACGCCGTCGACCGGCCGGCCGGGCCGGCGACCCGACGCGGTCGACCGGTCCCCAGAGGACGGCGGCCAACGCGACGTCAGGGGGTTCTTCGGAGCAGAGGGCGCGGCCGAGGGCTTCGGTGAGATCGCCCGCTCTCGCCGGGCCGGGCTCAGACAACTCGCGCCGCGCCGCCTCCAGGATGGCCCCCAGCCGGGCGTCGTACAGCGGGTCGATCCTCGCGGCCAGCCGCTCGTAGCGGTCCAGCAGCACCGCGGGGACCTCGACCGTGAGGGCTTCCACCACGCTGGAGGGGTCGCCCGTCAGGTCGAGGGCGCGGAGCGGTTCGATCCAGGCCCGATGGGCCCGCAGGGCGTCCTCGTCCCGGTCGCAGAGGGTGAGTGCCTGCTGGCGGAGCGCAGTCGCCCGCGCCATCGCCGCCTCCATCCCGTGCGCCAACCGCAGCTTGTCGTCGGTCTCGGGGACCTTGGGGGCCCATCCCGCGGCGACGTGGGCCACGGCCCGCTCGAGGGCAGCCAGCCGCAGCAGCTCGTCGACGATCCCCGGGGCGGACCACCTCCCTCCCAGTCGCTGCCAACGATCCGGGTAGGTGGCGGTGCTCATTCGACCATCGAGCCCGGGGAGACGAAGGACTTGTTCCACGGGCAGCAACCTTCACTCGAGGCGAACCCCGGCCCTTGGAGCGCCCCCGTGGGCAGGCCGGCGGCCCGGTTCAACGAACCCCCGAGTTGCGAGGCGACGCCCGGGGAGAGCAGCGGTCCGCTGCCGAGGTAGCCCATGGCCCCACCGGCACCGAAGGCGAAGCCCGAGACATCGGTATTCGCCTCATCGACGAGGATGCTCTTCTCGTCCGAGGTGAGGTCCCAGGTATCGAGGACCTCCGGACTGCTGCCCACCTGCTCCCTGAACGTCTCGTCGTCCAACATCTGGCTGTACACGCCGGCGAATGCGTCCTTGCTCACGGCAACTCCGATCTTCCTGTCCTCGGTCCGGATGGTCGAAGGGGCGCGGGACGCCCCCACAATCCAAGACGTCCTCGCCCAGGCCCGGTTACATCCCGGACCGGCCGAGTCGGAGCCGGCCGCCCCTGGCGAGCGATGCGGGCCGGCGGTCGGGACCGGCGACGCCGACGCCGCGGTCGCTCGGACCGACCTGTAACCGTCGAGCCGACGGACCGTCAACCCGAGCGTGGAGCTCGACGAGGCCTCCGTCCCGGACCGAGAGGCCGCCGAGCGACTCCTCGACAAGCTCCGGGCCTTCGTCGTCAACGACCTCAACGAGGAGGAGGCGACGCTCCTCGCTGCCCTCCTGGCGCCCGGGATGGCCCTCGCCACCGCCGAGGAGCAGGAGGTGGTGGCCTTCGGGTCCGAGGACGACTGGCGACCGGGCGCCCTCCCCCGCGCCCTGGTCGAGGCGGTCCGCGGGCAGCTGAGCAGCGACGACCGGGATCCGGACTGAAGCGTCAGGTCGGCCGGGGGGCGGCGCTCACGTCGCTCGGGAGCTGGAACGGCAGGACCTCCGCGGCGGCGGCATCGAGACAGAGCTGGCAGTGCTCGATGTGCTTCGAGGCGACCAAGGAGTCCTCGGCCACCAGGAGGTCGGCGAACTCCTCGCAGGCCAGCGAGGGCTGACGCTCGATCAGCTCGACCGCGAGGGCGTGACGCAGACGCCGACGGGCCCGGTGCACCACGACCTTCGCCGCCCCCGGGCTGATGCCGAGGGCCCCCGCCACCTGGTCGGGCGTGAACCCCAGGTGGGCCACCATGGCGACCGCCGTGGCGTCCCGGTGCGACAGGCCGGCCAGACACCCCTCGACCTGCTCGGTCAGCTCCTTCAGCTCGGCGAGGGACTCGGGGCTGGGGTCGGCCGAGGCCAAGGTCTCGTCCTCGTCGTCCAGCGGTGTGAGCCGCCGACGCGCCCGCAGGTGGTCGGTGGCGGCGTGGCGGGCGATCGAGAGGAGCCAGGGCCGGAACCGTTCAGGCTCCCGGAGCTCGGGCAGGTGCTGGAAGGCTCGAGCGAACGCGTCCTGGACCACGTCCCTCGACGTCTCTGTGTCCCCGACAACCTGATAGGCGACCCGCCGAACGGCGTCGAGATGCCTCCGATAGAGCTGCTCGAAGGCATGGGGGTCCCCGGACCGCACCGCCGCCACCAGCTCGACGTCGGTCGGAGCCGGTGGAGGACCACCCATGGCCGCCATCGTAGGTGGCAGGTGGGGCCACCGCTGGGGTCGCCCACCGGCGACCGGGCTGCCGCGTCGTTCTGCACGGTCCGACGGGACGGCGGGTCGGTCACACGGGCCCGAATTTCACCCCCTGCTGCGGTGCCGCCCGACCCGCGGCCCGGTGGACGGACACTCCGGCCGTACGGGGTGAGGCCATCGGTGGCAGCATGGGGCGGATGGCCCGGCGAAACCGCAGCGTCGGCTGGCGCGCGGCACTGGGAGGAGCGGGGTTCCAGGCGGTCCTCGGCGGTAGCTCCCGCCGGGCGACGGTTGCGCCGCGCCCGGGCAGCGGGCGGGTCAGACCGGGCCGGCGGTGGACGCGGTCGGCGGCGCGGGGTTGGGTCGGGTTGCTCTTCGGCATCGTGTCGGCGGGGGCGATCCTCGTCCTGGCAGGGCCGGCCGCCGCCCAGGGGCCCCCCACGCTCACGCCCAATCCGACGAGCGGGCCGCCCGGGACGTCGTTGACGCTCACGGCCACCAACTTCGACGAGGGCCTGCCGTGCCTGGGCGATCCCGCTGTCATCACGTTCTTTTTCGGTGGCACCCAGGTGGGCCAAGCGCCGGTGTCGGCGTCGGCCAGCGTCAATCTGACCGTCCCCACCGAGGCCAGCTATCCGGACACCGTCCAGGTCGAGGCGACCTGCCCGATCGACGCCAACCAGCCCAAGATGGCGTTCAGTAGCTTCATCGTCGAAGCGCCTCCGCCCCCGCCGACCACGACCACCACTACGACTCTGCCGCCGACCACGACGACCACGGTGCGGCCGACTACGACGACCACGAAACCCCCACCACCGCCGCCGCCGCCGCCGCACACCACCACCACCGCGCCACACCCGACGACCACCACCACGACGACCACGACGACCGTCCCGCCCACCACGACGACGACCGCACCTGCCGTCCGGACGCTCGCGCTCGACCGGCTCAGCGTGCCTCCCGGAGGCCCGATCGAGGCGACGGGAGAGGGCTGTGATCCCAGCGTGCCGGTGACGCTCACCGTCGGGAAGAACGTGGTCGCCAAGACCGTGTCGACGAAGAACGGGTCCTTCGTCATCCCGCTCCAGCTGACCTCCATCCAGGTGGGACCGCACCAGGTGCTGGCCCAGTGCGGGGTTGAGCTGACGGCCAACTTCGAGGTCGTGCTCTCGAGCGAGGTGGGCCAGCCCACGGCCACCGTCGGCATCATCGTGATCTTCCTCTTGATCGGCACGGTGCTGCTCGCCCGCCAGATGCGACGCTCCCAGGCACCCCTCCATGAGACGGGTCCGGGGGAGCCGGACGACGAGTCGGAGGAGACGTAAAGCGGTCCGGATGACCGGCACTCCTCTCCCGCACGACGCAACGGGCCCGGTCGCGGGCGCCCGCCGTCGCATGGTGGCGCCAACCGGGAGCGGCACGACGGCCTCACCGGAGCCGAGCACACGAGGCGAGCGCCGCGCCGGGGGCGGACAAGACCGGCCCACATGTGGCGAGTGCCCGCGACCGGGGAGCCCGGCATCGCGAGTACCTGCCGTCTACGCTGTCGCCGTGCACTGCGGCGGGCCGCGTCGGAGGGGACTGGGCACCGTTTCCTTCCCCTACCTCTCCGGGCGATGGCTGCTGCCGTGCCTCCTGGTGGTCCTCACGGTCTTCCCGTTCGCCCTGAGGGCCGAGGCCGGCGCGTCGGAGACGGCGGCTTTGGGGGCGGTGATCAACGGCGTGGCCGTGGGCCACTCGAGCACGCAGCATCCCGTCAAGCTGGATCCGAACACGCCGGCCCGGCTCACGCTGCACGTGGTCAACGGCGGTACCCGGCCGATCACCGTCCAGACGGTCCAGCTGACCGGCACCGTGGCCGGTCTGACGTTCTTCACCTACCAGACGTCGGTGAACCTGCGGGTCCGCGCCGACTCGTCGACGACGCTCCACTTCGCGCTGGACCTGAGCGGTCTCGGCGGCCAGGTCACGGGTCTCGTGCCCGGCTCCGTCGCCGTCCTCGACGCCCAGCGCAATGTCGTCGCCAGCCGGTCGATGGTGGTTCAGGTGAACGGGAGCCTGGTCTCGGTCTACGGGCTCTTCGGACTGGCGCTCCTGATCCTCACCGGCCTGGCCATCGCCGAGCTCCTCTTGGCCTTGGCGCGCCACCGTCTTCCCCAGAACCGCTGGCGTCGGGGCCTCCGCTTCCTAGCCCCGGGGATCGGGCTCGGGCTGGTCTTCACCTTCACGCTGTCGGCCTTCAACGTCTGGGTCCCGAGCCCGGGCATCTGGCTCGGCGCCATCCTCATCCCCGGCGCCATCTTCTTCGTACTCGGCTACTTCTCACCCACGCCCGTGCTCGACGAGGACGAGGACGAGGACGAGGATGAGGACGAGGAAGACGACACCGGTCCGGACCACGGCGAAGAGGTGGTCGCGACGTCGTCGACCTCGAGCGAAGGGGCGGCCCCGCCGCCATGAGCCTCGATCGCGACCAGGTCGTCGAGGCGCTGCCCAACTACGAGGTGGGCGGTGAGCTCGGGCGTGGCGGCTGGGGGGTCGTGCTCTCCGGCCGCCACCGACAGCTCGGTCGTGAGGTGGCCATCAAGCAGCTGCCGCGGGCCTTCGCCGCCGATGACTCGGTGCGGGCGCGGTTCACGGCCGAAGCCCGGACGCTGGCCCAGCTCGACCATCCCCACATCGTGCCGGTCTACGACTACGTCGAGAACGAGGGCCTGTGCCTGCTCGTCATGGAGCTCCTCCCGCAGGGCACGTTGTGGAGCAAGTTCACCACCGACGGCTTCACGGCGCCGGCGGCCATCGCCGCCGTCCTGGCCTGTCTCGCCGGCCTGCAGGCCGCCCACCAACACAACGTGCTGCATCGCGACATCAAACCGGAGAACCTCATGTTCTCCTCCAACGGCGCCCTGAAGGTCACCGACTTCGGGATCGCCAAAATGCTCGGGGGTAACCAGACGCTCGCCACCCGGGCCGGCGAGGTCGTGGGCACACCCGCCTACATCGCGCCCGAGCAGGCCCGGGGCGGCGACCTCTCGCCGGCCACGGACAACTACGCCGTGGCGACGATGCTCTACGAGCTCCTGTGCGGCCAGCTGCCGTTCCCCGACGACGGCGACGCCATGGCCCTCATGTTCAAGCACGCCTTCGAGGAGCCCGAGCCGTTGGCCGAGAAGGCCCCTTCGCTGCCCGGGCGGATCGTCGAAGTGGTGATGTCGGGCCTGGCGACCGACCCGGTGGAGCGGCCGGCGACCGCCGAGGTGTTCGGACTGGCCCTGGCCACGGCGTGCACCGATAGCTGGGGACCGGGATGGATGCCGACCGACGGCACCCCGGTCATGGGGGCCAACGCCATCGTCGCCGCCACCGAGCGGGCCACCAGTCCCCCCGCCGAGCCCGCGCCGGCAGCGAGCGCTCTGCCGACCACGGCGGCGCCGACCGGGGCACCGCCCACCGTGGTCCCGTCCGGTGCGCCGGAGCCCGCCCCGCCGACCGTCTCTCCGGCCGAGGCGGCCCCCGTCGCCAGCACGCCGGGCCCCAAGCCACCGACCGTGGTCCGCCCGCCGACCACCCCCACCCGGCCCACCGTCACGGCCCACCACTCCCAGGGCGCAGACCTGGAGGACGTGGCGCAGCCCGCCCTCGACCTCGTTCCCCTGTCGGACGTCGTGAAGCCCCCGCCGCCGCCGACGTGGTTCTTCGCCGCGGCCGGGGTGCTGGCCGTGCTCGCCCTCATCCTGGCCCTGATCGGACTGGCCGTGCCGTCCGGTCACGGCACGCTCCACGCCGGGAGCGTCACGGTCGCCAAGACCGACCCGGTCAACGGGGGCACGGTCAAGGTCGACCTGTCGAAGCCGGTACCGGTCGTCGTCACGTCGGCTGGTCCTCCGGCGGACCACGTGACGCTGGCGTCCAGCGTCCTCGGCCAACAGGTCTCGAGCACCACGGCCTTGTTGAAGCCGTTCGGCACGCTCAAGGTCGCCTCGGCCGACCTCGGCGGTCGCTACCTGATCGGCGGGTCCTTCACGGGCACGGTCACCCTCCTCCAGGGAGGACGGAGCGTGGGCTACTGGACGTTCCCGGCCAAGACCACGCAGTTCGGTCTGATCAGCCTGCCCGGTGCGGTCACGGTCCTCCTACTCCTGTTCAGCATCGCCTATGCCGAGTCGCTCTTGCGCTCGCTCCGGCGAGGGAAGCGCAAGGTGGGCGGCACGGTCGGCCTCACGCTCGTGGGGGCGGTCTTCGGCATCGCCCTCGTCGGTGTGGCGTGGGTCCTGGCCAGGACGGAGCCCACGGCCGCCTCCCTCGTCGTGTGCGCCATCCTCGGCGCGGGAGCCGGCCTCCTGACGGCGCTCGGCGGCGTGCGCATCGGCCGTCGGCGCCGGTTCCGGCGGTCCGAGCGGCGCAAAGACAAGGCTGCGACCGTAGGAGCGGGGGCCCGATGACGACCTACGAACTGCACGTCCAGGAGCCCGATCGGCCCCCACGAAGCGTCGACGCCGAGTCGGCGCTGGTCGCCGGGCGGGAGGTGGAAGGCCTCCTGCTCGACGACGACCAGGTCTCACGGCGCCATCTCCAATTCGACGTCGACGGCGACGCCCTCGTCGTCACGGACCTCGGCAGCACCAACGGCACCTCGGTCAACGGTTCGCGCATCTCCGCCCCGACGACGCTGCACGACGGTGACCGCGTCGAACTCGGCAACACGGTCATCGTCGTGGCCGCCCACGCCGCCCAAGAGCCACCGGCCCCCGCGGCACCGGCCACGGCCGGTAGCCCGGCGACGACGCCCGCTCCCCCCGCCCCGGCTGCGCCACCGCCCGCCGCGGCACCACCGGCTGCGCCACCGCCCGCCGCGGCACCACCGGCTGCGCCACCGCCTGCCGCGGCACCGCCCGCCGCGGCACCACCGGCTGCGCCACCGCCTGCCGCGGCGACACCCGCGGCACCCCCACCCGCGGCAGCGGCGCGGGCCGAGCCGCCGCCGTCGGCCGAGCCCCCCACCGCCGTCCCGGTCACTACGAACGGGAGCGACGGCGCGGCGCCGTCACCTGCCGCACCGACCCAGGAGGCGTCCGCACCGGCGGAAGCTCTCGCTGCCGCGACCGCGGCGCCGGTCGTCCGACCGTCCGCTCCGTTGGCGCCGGGGACCGCTCCCCCACGCCAGTCGCTCCCGCCCCGTCCCATCCTCGACGAGCTCGAGATGCGGTCCAGCGATGCGGCCGTCGTCCGGTTCCGGGTGGGCACCGCCGGCGAGCAGGCGGCCCCCGGCGTCCTCCGAGCCGCCCGGGTGGCCCGCCGTCGCCTGGCGGGACTCGGGTCCGAGCCGTGGGGGGTCGTGCCCACCATCTGCCTCGTGGACCCCTTCCCCGATCCCGACCAACCCGGGGCGATCATGACGTCGGGCACGATCGTCGACGGGGAACGCAACGAGATCTGGATGGTCGTGACGGCCGAGTCGCCACCCGAGGCGCTCGAGCGACCCATGGCCCTGTGCTTCGGCGCCAGCCTGCCGGCCCACGCCGACATCGGACTCCTGCTGCAGGGCTACGGCCTCTACGTCGCCGACTCCCCCGACCCCGACCCCGAGCTCCGGGAGCTCGACCCGCCGCCACTCGCCGCGGCGGAGGGCGAGCTCGCCGCGGCCATGGCCCTCTCCTACGTGCGGTACCTGATCGCCCGGGACGGGCGGGAGGCCCTGCTGCGCCTGATGTCGACGGCCGAGCCGGGACGGCTGGATTCCGCCGCGCTGAAGGAGTTCGGCGCTGGGACGGCCGCCCTCGAGGAGGCCTGGCGTCAGAAGCTGCACGCCGGGCCGCCCGACGTGAAGGCCGGGCAGTTCATCCGCCTCTGCATCCGCTACCTCCGCCCGCACAAGCGTCGGGAAGCCGAGATGTTCGTCTACATGCTGTTCGGCCTGGCGTTCACCGTGGTCTTCCCCTTCGCCTTGAAGGACTTGTTGAACACGGCCATCCCGAGCGGCCAGTTCTCCCAGGTGGCCAAGCTCCTCGGCATCTTGCTCATCGCCTTTGTGGTCTCGCTCCTCGCCGGGCTGCGGGGCGCCTACCTCGCCGCGGTGGTCAGCGCCTCGGTCGTGCGCCAGCTGCGTCGAGAGATGTTCGACAAACTGCAGGATCTCCCCCAGGCGTGGTTCTCCCAGCACCAACAGGGCGACGTCCTGTCGAGGCTGTTCTCCGACGTCGGCATGGTCGAGCAGGGCCTGTCCCAGACCCTCCGGGGTGGCCTGAGCCAGATCCTCTCGCTCGTCGTCTCGGCCATCGTCCTCATCATCTTGAACCCGCTGCTCGCCTTGGTCGTGCTGGCCGGCGCGCCGCTGATCGCCCTCGTGTACCGAGCCATGGCCAAGGGAGCGCAGCAACGGAGCATCGCCGTCCAGGAAGAGACGGGCGGCGTGCTCTCGGTGGCCACCGAGAACTTCGGCGCACAGTCGGTGGTCAAGGCCTTCAACTTGAAGCTTCGGGAGACCGGACGCTTCCGTCAGTCGTCGGACCGCCTCTTCGACCGCCAGGTCCGGCTCCAGCTGTTCGGCGGCCTCTTCGGGCTGTCGATCAACATGATCGTCACGCTCCTCCGGGTGTTCATCCTGGGTCTCGGCTCGTGGCTGATCTTCCACCACCATCTGACGGTCGGCGGGCTGGTCGCCTTCATGAGCCTCATGGGTGAGGTGCTCTCGCCCGTGACCTCGCTGACCGGCATCGGCCAACAGATCCAGTCGTCGACGGGCGCCCTCGTCCGCATCAACGAGGTGCTGGAGGCCGCGCCCGAGGTCGACGAGCGCGAAGGGCTCCCGGACATGGCGCCGGTCCGCCACGACATCGTGCTGCGTGACGTCTCCTTCTCCTACACCCCGGAGCGCCGCACGCTCGACGACATCAACGTCTCCATCGGCGCCGGTGAGAAGGTGGCCTTCGTCGGGCCGACCGGTGCGGGCAAGTCGTCGATCCTCCAGCTCCTCATGCGCTTCTACGACCCCGAGGAGGGGGCGGTCTTGTTCGACGGCGTCGACGCCCGCCAGGTGACCGTGGTCTCCCTGCGCCAGCAGATCGGGATCGTCTTCCAGGAGACGTTCCTGTTCAACGCCACGATCCGGGAGAACATCGCCCTGGGCAAGCCGAGCGCCAGCGACGCCGAGATCGAGGCGGCGGCCCAGGCGGCCGAGCTCCACGAGTTCGTCGTCGGGCTCCCGCGCGGCTACGACACCCTGGTCGGCGAACGCGGCGGGCGGCTCTCGGGCGGTCAGCGCCAGCGGCTCTCCATCGCCCGGGCGCTCCTGCGCGATCCGAGCATCCTCCTGCTCGACGAAGCCACCTCCGCCCTGGACCCGCGCACCGAGCGGTTGATCGCCGACACGCTGGACCGGGTGGCCGAAGGGCGGACCACCATCGCGGTCACCCACCGGCTGACCTCGATCACCGGCTACGACCGCATCTGCGTCGTCGTCGCCGGGCGGCTGGTCGAGCAGGGACGACACGAGCAGCTGGTGAGCCTGGGCGGGACGTACGCCCAGCTGTGGGCCGAGCAGATCGGCGGTGCCGCGCCCGCCGAGCCTCCTTTCGACGCGGCGGGCGCGCTCTCCCGGATCTCGATCCTGTCGTCCCTCGGCCCCGACGATCTGGTGGCGGTGGCCGGCCGGCTGCGGGCGGTCGACCTCAAGCCCGGCGAGTCCGTGACCGAGGGCGGCGGGCGGTTGTTCATCGTGCGTGGGGGCCGGGCTGCCGTCATGGCGCCGGACTTCTCGGGGCAGGTCGTCCAGACGGCCGAGCTCGGGGTCGGCGACGCCTTCGGCCTGACGAGCCTCCTCGGTGGGACCGGCGAGTCCACGCTCCAGGCCACCGAGCCGGTCATTCTGCTCGTCCTCGACGACGAGACCATCCGGGGCCTGGCCGCCACCAACGAAGCGGTCGCCGATGCGCTTGCCGGCACGAAGGCCGAGCGGGTGGGCCCGGTCGGCGGCACGCGGCTGTCGCGCATGACGATCGGCGTGTCACGGATGGCGCCCTCCGTCGTGCTGGCCCCGGTGGGCGCGAACGTCGTCCCACCCTCGGCCGACGACGTGCGGCGCATGACCGGCAGCCTGCCGGCCGTCGAGCGCTGAGGCGGGTCGAACTCCGGTGAACAACGTCCTGCAGGCCCTCGTCAGCTCGGCGGTGGGCGCCACCGGGGCCAGCGCCGGCTGGGTGCTCGCCACCCGAGGTGACCGGCTGGTCGTGGTGGGGGCCGTCGGCGCGGCTGATCTGCTCGACGTCGAGGTGCCCGGTGACGTGGGCACCGCCGGCTACGTCGTGGCCACGGGCCAGCCTATGGCGCTCGTCCCGAGCGGCGACGACAGCCGCCTCGGCGAGGGCGTCCTCAGTCTCCTCCCCGACCGGCCGACCGCCCTCCTGTGCGTGCCGTGCAGCGCGGGCGACAACATCGTCGGGGCCCTCGAGCTCGTGGACAAGGCCGGCGGTGGCGCCTTCAGCTTCGACGACGTCGAGCTGGCCACGATCCTGGCGGGCGTGGCCGCGGCGGCCATCGAGTCGGCGGGCGACACCACGCCGGTCCGCTCGCCCGCCGAGTTCGCCGGCGAGCTGCGGCGGTTGGAAGCATCCGACCCCGCCGAGTACGCCCGGGTGGCGAGCCTCCTGGAGTCCGTCCTTGCCCGAGCCTGAGGACCCGCCGAGCGGCCCACCCTCGTACACCGAACCGCCGTCGACCCCGGTGCGGCCGGCGGCGCCCCCCTCCACCCCGGTCCGACCGGCCGGTCCCCGACCGGAGTGGACCCGGGAATCGACGGTGCTGCAACTGCCCGGGGTGGCCCGCATCGACGAACTCTCGCCCGAATGGGCCTGGGGCGGGGCCACGGGCAAGGGCGTGCGCGTGGCCATCGTCGACAGCGGGGTGGAGGCGGACCACCCGGACCTCGAGGGGTGCGTGGACGCCGACGCCGGCGCGATGTTCACGCTCGACGAGGCCGGCGAGCCGGTGGCCACCTTCGGACCGCATGACGACGCCTTCGGTCACGGCACCGCCTGTGCCGGCATCATCCACCGGATGGCCCCCGAGGCCCGGATCACGAGCGTTCGGGTGCTCGGCGCCGGCCTCTCGGGGAAGGCGGCGGTGTTCCTCGCCGGTCTCGGATGGGCGATCGAGCAGGGCTTCGACGTCGTCAACCTCTCCCTCGGCACCACCCGGCGGGACTGGGCCCTCGCCTTCTACGAGATGTGCGACCTCGCCTACTTCAAGGGGACCTTCCTCGTGACCGCAGCCAACAACCTGCCGAGGCCGAGCTTCCCCTCGCTCTTCGGCTCCGTGGCCAGCGTCGCCTGCAACCTGGCCACCGACCCCTTCCGCTTCCACTACAACCCGGCGCCGCCGACCGAGTTCCTGGCCCGGGGCATCGACGTCGAGGTCAGCTGGCGCGGCGGAGGGAGGATGAGCAGCACCGGGAACTCCTACGCCGCGCCGCACCTGGCCGGGATGGCCACCCTGATCAAGTCCAAGCACCCGGAGCTGCGGCCGTTCCAGCTGAAGACGGTCCTCTGGGCCACCGCGGCCAACGTCCAGGAGGCGCCGAGCATCGCCGGGCGACTGACGAGCGCCCTCAGCCAGACCCGGATGACCACGGGGCCCTCACGAGCCACCTCGGCCCTCCGGTCCCTCGAGCGTCGGCCGAGCGCCGAGTCCGGGGCGCCGAGCGGTCGACCGGCGCAGCCGGCCACGTAGGCGGGCGACACACCGTCGGGCGAGAAGGATCGCCCTCGAGAGCGTCGAGCCGCGTAACCGCGCACGGAGCCGGCCGTCAGAGAGATGACAGCACCGAGAAGGGTTAGGGTGCCACGACGACGCTCCGGGAGGGCAACGTGGGAAAGACTGACGTGAAGCAGGCGCTCCTGGCCATGGACGACGAGGACGTGAGGTCCCGCATCGCCGATGGGGACCTGAGCGACCTGGACCAGCTCGACCTGTCCCCCGAGGAGCGCGAGATGGTGAAGAACGCGGCAACCGACTACCCGGAGGTGGCCGGCTTCGCGATGATGGCCTACTTCACGGGGAATACGGGCCTCCCGAAGATCGAGTTCTCCCCGGGCTTCAACATCGCAACGGAGTACGTCCAGAAGTACTGAGCGTTCGGCTCGACCGCCCACCGTCGTGGCGACGTCCTCACTCGGTTCGGTGGCTCCCACGACTGAGGTGCCGGACCGTTGCTCCGCCGACTGGCGGCTCGACGCGGGCGGCATCCTCTCGAGCCCAGAGGCTCGTGGCGCCCTCCGACGCCTGGGCGCCGCGCTGCGCAGGGAGCGGGCCTCGAGCGTCGAGTCCGACGACCCTCGGGCTTCGCCCGTCGGCCGGTTCGCAGAGGGTGCACCGGTGGCCGTGGCGGCGCTCGATCGCCAACTGGGCCTCGGCACCTCGGCGGCGCTCGCCGACGCCGGGGCGGCGGACCTCGACGGTGGAGCGTTGACCGGGAGGTTCTGCGTCCTCAGGGTGGGGCGTGCGCTGGCGGTCGTCCCACGACGAGGGCACGGCGCCGGCGACCCCGTCTACCTCGGGCCGGACACCGCCTGGTTCTTGCAGGCGCTGTGGAAGCTGGCGGCCGGCGGTCGCCGGGCCGTCGAGCTGGGCACGGGCACCGGGCTCATCGCTGCCGCACTGTCGCCGCGCTACGAGCTCATGGTGGGCACCGACGTCGTGCCCACCACCATCGACATCGCTGCCCTCACCTTCTGGCTCAACCGGGACCTCGCTCGTGGTCGGACCGTGGCCGTCCTCGCCGACGTGGCGAGCGGCCTCCGACCCCGCTCGTTCGACCTCGTGGTGGCGAACGCCCCTTGGGTACCGTCGGCGATGTCCCGACCGAACGGTGGTCGCCGGAGGTTCGCCGACGGCGGGCCGACCGGCCAAGAGCTCCCGATCCGCTTCCTCGTCGAGGGGGTCGAGTTGCTCGCGCCCGGTGGGGTGGCCGTCGTGCAGTGCCTTGACCTCGTCTACGACGACGGCCAGCGCCCGCTGGTCGACGTGTGCCGCCGTCTTCGGGCCAGCGGTTGCCGGGCCGACCTGCAGCCGGTGGGACCCGCGGCGCTTTCGGCCTCCCTCAACCCCCGGTTGCGGGAGGCCGGGGTGCCGGCCCAGGTCACCCTGGTGGACGTCATCGTGGAGCGGCCAGAGCGCCCGTGAACGTCGGCTTCCCCGCTCGAAGCCCTTTCGAATGCCCGTCGCCAGGTAGATCCGATGCGACTCGCGACGGGCACAGACGATTGCCGGCGGTCGGAACGAGACGAGCCCAGCTAGCAACTTCCCTTGCCGCTCCGGTCTGATCGTCCCTTCGACGGCGAGGTGCTCGACGTTCGACGCTCGACCCTCCCGTCTGGCATGCCCGGGGAGCCTCGATGCCGATAGACCAACGACTGACCGGCCCTTACCGCGCCGTTACCAGCGACCGGCAAGCTACACACAGAAGCCCGAACGCCAGCGTCGTCGTTCGGGCTTCTGCACATGTTGCATGGTCGAGCCCCCCCGTCCGGCTCGACCGAGCAGGAGGCAGCACCATGAGCCACAACAGCGAACAACAGAGCATCGCCACGGCCGGCTTGCGCCCGACCCCGGGAGGTGTCCGGGCCGACGATGGAGGGCCGCAGCCGGTGCTGCGCCGTCGGCCTCAGAATGCGGTCACGGCCGGGATGACCCGCTGGCCCAGGATCTCGATGCGGGTGATCGAGGGAGCTTCGGGCACCGACCCGTGGTAGTGCGTGACGCCGAGGTCGGCCAGTCCACGCATCGACTCGATGAGCTCGTCGACCTTCTCGCCGTCGGCCCCGGGGTCGAGCGGTCCCATCACCGTTTTTTCGATCTCGTCGTAGTTTCGGCCGACGTCGTCGCAGTGCCGACGGAGGACGTCGAGCTTGTGTACGAGCTCGGGTCCGGCGAACAGGTTGCAGGCCTGCGCGTACTGCGCCACCAGCCGGAGGGTCTTCCGCTCGCCGCCGCCACCGATGAGGATCGGCGGGTGAGGCCGGCTGAGGGGTTGGGGCGAGTTGAGCGTCCGCTCCAGTTGGTAGTGCTTGCCCCGGTAGGGCCCGTCGTCCCCGCTCCACATCTGCAGGCAGATCTGCAGCGCCTCCTCGAGACGCTCGAAGCGCTCGGCCGTGGGCGGAAACGGCAGCCCGAGGCCCCGGGCCTCCGGCTCGTTCCAGGCCGCGCCGATCCCGAGCATGGCCCGCCCCCCCGAGAGCACGTCGAGGGTGCTGACGGCCT
>DATGZH010000044.1:0-42642 GCA_035297265.1 Acidimicrobiales bacterium
GCAACATGATCAAGCCCATGCTGGCGCGCGGCGAGCTGCGCCTCATCGGGGCCACCACCCTCGACGAGTACCGCAAGTACGTCGAGAAGGACGCGGCGCTCGAGCGCCGCTTCCAGCCGGTGTTGGTGGGCCAGCCCACGGTGGAGGACACCGTGGCCATCCTGCGGGGGCTCAAGGAGCGCTACGAGGTCCACCACGGCGTGCGCATTCAGGACGCGGCGTTGGTGGCGGCGGCGGTGCTGTCGGACCGCTACGTGACGGGCCGCTTCCTCCCCGACAAGGCCATCGACCTCATGGACGAGTCGGCCAGCCGGTTGCGCATCGAGATCGACTCGATGCCGACGGAGATCGACGTCGTGACCCGGCGCATCCGCCAGCTGGAGATCGAGCGGATGGCCCTCGAGAAGGAGTCCGACCCGGCCTCGCTCGAGCGGCTGGCCAAACTCGACCAGGAGCTGGCCGAGCTGCGGGAGCAGAGCAACGCGATGACCGCCCACTGGCAGGCCGAGAAGACGGCCATCGAGGCCATCCGGAGCCTGGCCGACGAGCGGGAGAATCGCCGGGAGGTCGCGGGGCGCCTCGAGCGCGACGGCGACCTGGCCGGCGCGGCGGCCATCACCTACGGCGAGCTGCCCGATCTCGACCACCGGATCGAGGAGGCCACGTCGGAGCTGGCCAAGCTGCAGGCCGGCCGGCGCTTCTTGAAGGAGGAGGTCGACGCCGAGGACGTGGCCGAGGTGGTGAGCCGCTGGACCGGGGTGCCCGTCAGCCGGCTGCTCGAGGGCGAGGTGGAGAAGCTCGTCCGGATGGAAGACGTGCTCCACGCCCGGGTGGTCGGCCAGGACGAGGCCGTGCGGGCGGTGGCCAACGCCATCCGCCGCAGCCGGGCCGGGCTGTCGGACCCGAACCGCCCCATCGGGAGCTTCCTCTTCCTCGGCCCGACCGGGGTGGGCAAGACCGAGCTCGCCCGGGCGCTCGCCGAGTTCCTCTTCGACGACGAGCGGGCAACCGTGCGCATCGACATGAGCGAGTACCAGGAGAAGCACAATGTCTCGCGCCTCGTGGGCGCCCCCCCGGGCTACGTCGGCTACGAGGAGGGGGGCCAGCTCACCGAGTCCATCCGGCGTCGCCCCTACGCAGTGGTGCTACTCGACGAGATCGAAAAGGCCCACGGCGACGTCTTCAACGTCCTGCTCCAGGTGCTGGAGGACGGGCGGCTGACCGACGGGCAGGGCCGGACGGTGGACTTCACCAACACGGTGCTGATCATGACGTCCAACCTGCCGGGCGACCCGGCGGCCTTCTTCAAGCCCGAGTTCATGAACCGCATCGACGAAATCGTCCGCTTCCGCCCCCTGACCGAGGAGGACCTGGCGGTCATCGTCGGCATCCAGCTCGGCCGGCTGCGCACCCGCCTGGCCGAGCGGCGGCTCACGCTCTCGGTCACCCCGGCGGCGGAGCACCTCCTCGCCCACACGGGCTACGACCCCGACTACGGGGCCCGGCCCCTCCGACGGGTCATCCAGCGGACCGTCGAGGACCCGCTGGCCCTGGCGGTCCTCGACGGTCGCTACGGCGAGGGGGACACGGTGACCGTGGACGAAGAGGACGGCCGGATCGTCCTGCGCTGAGCCCTCTCCGCTCCGCCGGGGTCCGGCCAGGGGCGAGTTACAGTGGTGCGTAATCCGTCGGGCCCGAGCGGAGGATGAGGCGTGCCGGCAACCGTGGTCGTCGGAACCCAGTGGGGCGACGAGGGGAAGGGCAAGCTCACCGACCTCCTGGCCAAGGAGATGGACGTCGTCGTCCGCTACCAGGGGGGCCACAACGCCGGGCACACGATCGTGGTGGACGGCGAGTCCTTCGCCCTCCAGCTCGTGCCGAGCGGGATCCTCTACCCCTACATCACCCCGGTCATCGGTAACGGCGTCGTCGTCGACCCGGCCGTCCTCTTCGCCGAGCTCGACACGCTGGCCGCCCGGGGCATCGACACCGGCCGCCTCGTCGTGAGCGGCAACGCCCACCTGATCATGCCCTACCACCAGGAGCTCGACCGGGTGACCGAGCGCTTCCTCGGCAAGAACGCCCTGGGCACGACCCGGCGGGGGATCGGCCCGGCCTACGCCGACAAGGCCGCCCGGGTGGGGCTGCGGGTCCAGGACCTCCTCGACCCGAAGATCTTCCGCGAGAAGCTCGAGGTGGCCCTGAAGGAGAAGAACGCCGTCCTCGCCAAGGTGTACAACCGCCTCCCGCTCTCGGCCGACGACATCGCCACCCGCTACCTGGACGAGTTCGCGCCACGCCTCGCGCCGATGGTCGGCGACACGGTGGGTCTCATCCACGAGGCCCTCGCGCTCAACCGCAACGTGCTGATGGAGGGGGCCCAGGCCACGTTCTTGGACCTCGACCACGGCACCTACCCCTTCGTCACGTCGTCGAACCCGGTGGCCGGCGGCGCCTGCACCGGCACCGGCGTCGGGCCTCGCGACATCGACCGGGTCATCGGCATCGCCAAGGCCTACGTCACCCGGGTGGGGGCCGGGCCCTTCCCGACCGAGCTCCACGACGACGTGGGCGAGCTCCTCGTCGAGCGGGGCCACGAGTTCGGCACGAACACCGGCCGCCGTCGCCGTTGCGGGTGGTTCGACGCGGTGATGGCCCGCCAGGCGGTGCGGTTGAACTCGCTCTCCGAGGTGGCCCTCACGAAGCTCGACGTGCTCGACACGTTCGAGACCGTGAAGGTGTGCGTGGCCTACGAGGCGGGCGGCACACGCTACGAGCATCCTCCCTACCACCAGTCGACGCTCCACCAGGTGACCCCGGTCTACAAGGAGCTGCCCGGCTGGCGGACTGACCTCTCGTCGGTCACCTCCCTCGCCGACATGCCCGCCGCGGCCCGGGACTACGTGGCCTTCCTCGGCGAGCAGATCGGCGTGCCGGTGGCCCTCGTCGGGGTGGGCCCGGGGCGCGAGCAAGTCGTGTCGTTCGCGGTGGCGTGAAGAGGGGCCGCCCGTGAGGGTGCTCGTCGTCGGGAGCGGCGGCCGGGAGCACGCGCTCGCCCTCCTCCTCGCCCGCACGGCCGACGTGGTCGTGAGCCCGGGCAACCCCGGGATGGCCGCCGTCCCGGGCAGCCGGATCACGGTCAGCCCGGCCCCGCCCGAGGAGGTCGAGGCCGACCTCGTCGTGGTCGGGCCCGAAACCCCGCTCGTCGAGGGCCTGGCCGACCGCCTGCGGGCCGCCGGCCGGCCGGTCGTCGGGCCGGGCGCCGACGGGGCGGCCCTCGAGGGCTCGAAGGCCTTCATGAAAGACGTCCTGGCGGCGGCCGGGGTGGCGACCGCCCGCTACGGCGTCTTCACCGGACAGGAGGAGGCTTTCGGCTTCCTCCGGACCCTGCCCGGACCGTGGGTGGTGAAGACCGACGGCCTCGCCGCGGGCAAGGGGGTCCTCGTGGCCGACACGCTCGCCGCGGCGGAGGCCGACGTCGTGGCCAAGCTGTCGGGCGAGTCCTTCGGCGCCGCCGGCCGTACCGTGGTCATCGAGGAGGGGCTGGCCGGCGCGGAGTGCTCGCTCATGGCCCTCTGCGACGGCCGCCGGGCCGTCCCTCTGGCCCCGGCCCGCGACTACAAGCGGGTGGCCGACGACGACCGCGGCCCCAACACCGGGGGCATGGGCGCCTACTCGCCCCTGCCCGAGGTCGACGCGGCGCTCGTGGACCGGCTCATGGACGAGGCGGTCGAGCCGCTCGTGGCGGCGTTGTGCGCCCGGGGCATCGACTACCGCGGCGTCCTCTACGCCGGGTTCATGCTCACACCGGAGGGCCCGAAGGTGCTCGAGTTCAACGTGCGCTTCGGCGACCCCGAGGCTGAGGTGGTGCTGCCCCGCCTGGCCGGGGACCCGGCCGAGCTCCTGCTCTCGGTGGCCGAGGGCCGGCTCGGCGCGGCGCCCCGCTTCACCGACGACGCCGCGGTCGGCGTCGTGCTGGCGGCCGACGGCTACCCGGGCCCGCCGCGCCGGGACGACGCCATCAGCGGCCTCGGCGCCGACGGCCAGCTGCAGCACCCGGTCGAGGGGGTGACCGTGCTGCACTGCGGCACCGCCCGGGCCCACCCCGAGGAGCCCTTCCGGACGGCCGGCGGCCGGGTCCTCCTGTGCCAGGCCCTCGGCCCCGACCTGGCCGAGGCCCGCCGGCGGGCCTACGAGGCGGCGTCCCGGGTGCGCTGGCCGGGCAGCCACCACCGGCGCGACATCGCCGCCGGCGTCGACACCACCGCCGGAGCCCGCCGGTGATCCCGCGCTACTCCCCACCCGACATGGCGGCGCTCTGGAGCGACGAGGCCCGGCTCCGCGGCTGGCTCGAGGTGGAGCTCCTCGCCCTGGAGGGCCTGGCCGCCGTGGGCGTGGTCCCGCCCGAGGTCCCGGCGGCCTGCCGGGCCCGGGCGCCGGTCGTCGATGCGACGTTCGTGGCCGCGGTGGCCAGGCGCGAGGCGGTGACCGACCACGACGTAGCGGCCTTCGTCGACGTCGTCCAGGAGCACATCGGCCCGCCGGAAGGCTCCTTCGTGCACTACGGCCTCACGTCCTCCGACGTCGTGGACACCGCGCTCTCGGCCACCCTCGTCGCCGCGGCCGACCTCCTGCTCGAGTCGGCCGACGGCTTCGTGGCCGCCCTCCGCCGGCGGGCGGTCGAGCTCGTCGACGCCCCGGTCACCGGCCGCACCCACGGGATGCACGCCGAGCCGACGACGTTCGGCGTCAAGTTCGCCCTGTTCGCCCTGCAGGCCGACCGGGACCGCCAGCGCCTGCGGGCCGCCCGTGAGCGGGTGGCCGTGGGCAAGCTGTCCGGCGCCGTCGGCACCTACGCCAACGTCGAGCCCTCGGTCGAGGCCCATGTCGCTTCGGCGCTCGGGCTGCGCCCCGTCCCGGCCACCCAGGTGATCGCCCGTGACCGCCACGCCGAGTTCCTGTGGGCCTGCGCCGCCGCCGGGGCCACCGTCGAGCTCGTCGCCACCGAGGTGCGGCTCCTCGCCCGCAGCGAGGTGGGTGAGGTCGAAGAGCCCTTCGGCGCCGGCCAGAAGGGCAGCTCGGCCATGCCCCACAAGCGCAACCCCGTCCTCGCCGAGCGGCTGTGCGGGCTGGCCCGGCTCCTCCGCGGCTACGCCAACGCCGGCCTCGAGGACGTGGCCCTCTGGCACGAGCGGGACATCTCCCACAGCTCGGTGGAGCGGGTGGCCCTGCCCGACGCCTCGCTCCTCACCTGTTACGTGCTGCGCAAGGCGGCCGGGCTCGTCGACGGTCTCGTGGTGCACACCGACCGGGCGCTGGCCAACCTGACGGAGGGCTCGGCCGGCCTCGTCTTCAGCCAGTCCGTCCTCCTCGCCCTCGTGGCCGCCGGCCTCACCCGCGACGAGGCCTACCGGATCGTCCAGCGCGACGCCCGCACGGCCTGGAGCGAGGGCCGGTCGCTCCGCGAGGTGCTCGAGAAGGACGACGAGGTGCCGCTCGGCCCGGCGCAGCTCGACGAGGCCTTCGACCTCGGCCGCCTGCTGCGCCACGCCGACCGGGCCGTCGAGGCCCTCGGCGGGATCGACGACGGGACGGCCCGGTGAGCCCCTCGGGCCTCACGCTCGTCCACTCGGGCAAGGTGCGCGAGCTCTACGAGGCCGGCCCCGGCCTCCTCCTCATGGTGGCCTCCGACCGGGTCTCGGCCTTCGACGTCGTGATGGCCGAGCCGATCCCCGACAAGGGCCGGGTGCTCACCGCCATGACCGTGTTCTGGCTGGAGGAGCTGGCTGACCTGACGCCGCACCAGCTCGTGTCGGCCGACCCCGCGGTCATCGCCGAGCGGGTCGACCCCGGGATGGCCGCGGCCACCGCCGGGCGGGCCCTCCTCGTCCGCCGGGCCGAGATGCTCCCCCTCGAGTGCATCGTGCGCGGCTACCTGGCCGGCCAGGCCTACCAGGAGTACGAGGCGAAGGGCACGGTGCACGGGACGCCCCTCCCGCGGGGGCTGCGTCTGGCCGACCGCTTCGACGAGCCCATGTTCACCCCGTCGACCAAGGCGGCCGAGGGCCACGACCTGAACATCGGCTTCGACGAGGCGGTGGCCCTCGTCGGTGAGGACCTCGCCACCGCGGCCCGCGACCTCTGCCTCGCCATCTACCGCCGGGCGGCGGCCCGGGCGGCCCTTGCCGGCTTCGTGCTGGCCGACACGAAGTTCGAGCTCGGTCTCGTCGACGGCGAGCTCACGCTCTGCGACGAGGTGGTCACCCCCGATTCGTCGCGCCTGTGGCCGGCTGACGCCGTCGTGCCCGGCACCACCCCGCCGGCCTTCGACAAGCAGCCGCTCCGCGACTGGCTCGACGCCCAGCCGTGGGACAAGCGGCCGCCGCCCCCGCCGCTCCCCGACGACGTGGTCGAGGCCACCTCGCGCCGTTACGTGGCGGCCTACGAGCGGGTGACAGGGCGCCGGTTGGCCGACTGGTACGGTGGGTAGTGGCTCAGTTCCCCGAGCCTTCACAGGCCGAGGCCTGTCGGGCCCGACCGGCCCGGAGGATGTTGACGGCAGCGTTCACGTCGGCATGAGCACCGTGTCCGCACGCCTGGCACGAGAACACCGCCTGTGTGAGCCGGTTGCCTTGCGCACGATGCCCGCACGACGAGCACGTGAGCGAGCTGTAGCGGGGGTTGATGACGAGCACCTGGCGACCGGCCTCTTCCGCCTTGTAGCCAAGGAACGCCACCAACTGTCCCCACCCGGCGTCGCAGATGGAGCGGTTCAAGCCCCTCTTGGCCGACGCCCCCAGAAAGCCCCCGGTGCCGTCGGGGCGTGGTCTCGGGCGTCGCACCATCTGGGCGATACGCAGGTCTTCGACGACAATGAAGTCGTAGGCGTCGACCAGCCGCCTGCTCAGCTGGTGGTGGAGGTCCCTCCTTTGGTTGGCGATCTTGCGATGGGCCCGACCGACCGCCACAGCGGCCCGCTCCCGTCGCTTCGAGCCCCGGCGCTTCTGGGAGAAGGCCCGCTGGGCGCAGGCCAGCTTCCCGGCCGCCCGCTTGGCGAAGCGCCCCTCGGTCACGAGCTCGCCGTCACTCGTGGCCACCAAGGCGCAGATCCCGAGGTCGATTCCCACCTCTTTGCCCGTCGGTGGCAGAGGGCGGGCGGGGACCTCGGTGCAGCGGACGCTCACGAACCAGCGCCGCCCCTCGCGCTTGACGGTGATGGCCTTGGGCACGCCACGGAGCGACCGGTGCTGGCGGACCTTTACGTGCCCGATGCCCAGGAGCCAAAGCCGCCTGGCCTCCTCGTCGAGCCGCCAGCCGCTGCGGTCCTCCCACTGGAGCGAGTCGAAGCGCCGGGCCGACTTGAAGCGGGGGTAGCCGGGCCGCTGCCCCTCCCGGCAGCGCCGGTAGAAGGCGGAGAAGGCCCGGTCCAGGCGCTGCAGGGTCCCCCGGCAGACCGTCACCCCGGAGGCCAGCACTTCGGGGCGGACCTCCCGGAGGGCCGTGAGCGTCTTGGTCTGGTCGATGTAGCTGATGCTGCGTCGCCCCCAGCGCCAGGCGCCCCGCCGCTCCTCCAGGGCCGCGTTGTAGAGCTCGCACTGGAGCCGGAGGAGCAGCGCCAGGGCGGCCTTTTGGCGGGACGTTGGCTGGAGCAGGTAGCGGAAGGTGCGGCACCGGGCCATGGGCGGACGGTACCGAGAGGGTGTGTCAGCGAGATTGAGCCACTGCGGTACGGTGCGCCGCGATGAGGTTCGCGGCGCGCGTGGAGGTGCAGCTGCGGCCGGGCATCGCCGACCCCGAGGGGACGACCATCGAGAGGGCCCTCCCGGCCCTCGGCTTCGACGAGGTGCACCGGGTGCGGGCTGGGCGGTCCTTCCGCTTCGAGGTCGAGGCCGCCGACGAGCCGACCGCCCGGGCCCGGGCCGAGGAGCTGGCTCACCGCCTGCTCGCCAACCCGGTCATCGAAGAGACCGTGCTCGAGCTCACGGCGCTCACCAAGGCGACGGCCTGATGGCCACCCGGGTCGGCGTCGTCGTCTTCCCCGGGACCAACTGCGAGCACGACGTGGCCGCGGCGGCCGCCTCGCTCGGGGCCGAGGTCGAGCTCCTCTGGCACGGGCGCGCCGACCTGGCGGGCGTCGACGCCGTCGTGCTGCCCGGCGGCTTCGCCCACGGCGACTACCTCCGCCCCGGGGCCCTCGCCCGCTTCTCGCCGGTGATGACGGCCGTGGCCCGCTTCGCCGAAGCCGGCGGGCCGGTCGTGGGCATCTGCAACGGCTTCCAGGTCCTGACCGAGGCCGGCCTCTTACCCGGGGCCCTCCAGAAGAACCGGCACCTCCGCTTCCTCTGCACGACGGTCGACGTGCGGGTGACCTCCACCCGCTCGGTGCTGACCGCCGGGTGCGACCCGGGCCGGGTGCTCCGCCTGCCCATCAACCACTTCGTCGGGAGCTACGTCTGCGACGACGCCACGCTGGCCGAGCTGCAGGCCGAGGACCGGGTGGTGCTGCGCTACGTCGACAACCCGAACGGGTCGGTCGACGACGTCGCCGGTATCGCCAACGCCGCTGGCAACGTCGTCGGCCTCATGCCGCACCCCGAGCGGGCCTCGGCCGAGCTCCTCGGCTCGACCGACGGCCTCGTGCTCCTGCGGTCGCTCCTCGTGTCGGCGGCCGCGCCCGTCGGCTGACGGGTCGACTCAGCCCCGGGTGCGGGGCACCCCGGCCTTCTGGAGCACCGACGCACTCACGCCAGCGGCGCGCCACGTGCTGTAGCTGATGCCCTTGCGCTCGCCGTAGTGCTTGGCCACCTTCACGAAGTCCTTCTCCAGACCCGAGAGGTCGGCGACGTCGCCGGTCCGTTCGAGCTCTTCGGTCAGGTCCTTCTTCTCCTGCAGCAGGTGCAGGCGGGTGAGGGGATCGGCCTCGGCCAGCTCGGCGTCGATCGTGGTGAGCTTGCGCTCGATCGACGCTTTCGTCCGCCGGCGTCCCCGGCGGGGCCGACTGGACTCGAGGGCTTCGAGATAGCGGCGGACGACGAGGCCCTCCTCACGTCCTTTGGCCAGAGCCGCCTTGTGCTCGGCGCTCATGCCCCGGCGGGCGGTGCGGTTCTTACTGCTCGGCATGCGTCCTCATCTCCGTCAGGTTGTGCGGGGCGCGACCTCCGAAACAGAACGGTCGCGGTCCGCGGGATTGTCGGCTCCGGGGCCGGCGGTCTCGGGATAGGGGCCGGCGCTGGGCGACGAGGTTAGCCGGTTAGACCGCGGCCCGTCGGGCCCGTGACGCACCCGTTTTGCCGCGGCCTCCCCTCCGGCGATTGCAGCATTTCGGACCCGGATCGGCGCGGCGATAGGCCGGGTCGGGGAGGCCACGGCCGTTCGGTGACCCCCGACCTCGCGGCCCAACCCGCCTCTCAGCTGGTCTGACGAGTCCCGGCGACCGAGCCCCGGTCCGGCGCCTCGTCCGCCGTGAGCGTCCCCAGTCAACGCGGGGTGCGCCGATGGTGGCCCGCCGGACCGGGAACATCTCGGCCAATGCAAACAGTCCTACCGCGGGACTTTCCACGGCGCATTCGAGATGACGAGGGTCCGGTGGCCCGCTCGGGCCAGTGGGGCTATGTGGCCACGACCGTGGCCGACATCGCCCGGTAGGCAGGTGTCGCCCTGCAGTCGGTGTACAAGGTCGGCCACAGCAGAGCCGACCTCCTGCACCAGGTGAGAGACGTGGCGATCGCCGGCGACGACGAACAGTTGATGCTGCTCGACCGGCCCGAATACATGGCCATCGGCGCCGAGACCGACCCCGAGGGCCAAGTCGAGATGTTGGCGGCGTTGGTGGTCACGACGATGGAGCGCCTGGCGCCGGCGTGGGTGACTCATCGCGAGGCGGCCGCGGTCGACGCCGAGGCGGCCGCCGATCTCCTGACCGCTCATCAGAACCGACAGCACACCTTCACCGGCGTCGTTGGCGCCATTCCCGAGTGTCTCCTGCGTCACTCACCTGAAGAGCGTGCGGCGACCGCGTGGGCGATCGCCAGCCCCGAGGTCGACCTCCTCCTGCGCTCGGTCTTGGCATGGGACACCGACCGGTACGCCGAGTGGCTGCGTACGGCACCGGCGGAGCTTCTCCTGCGGCCATCTGCCGGATGATCTGTTCAGCTTCGAAGGCCACGTTCGTCCAAGGGCGACGTCCGATCGCCGCGACGTCGGCGAAGGGGCGCATGGGGTGGCCCTCGCCGAGCCCGTCCCCCGATTCGCCGCTACCGGGGCCCAGCTGACCCCCAGACTCGCGGCCGTTCGGTTTCGAAGCAGTTGCCGTCGGGGCGCCGATCTGTCACGATCCCTCCCGCAGCGCGAACCCGCCCAAGGAATCGGTGGCAACGGTGCCGCCTCCTTGGCGCCGCCACTCGCTTTGCCGGGTCACCCCGACCCGCCACCGAAGGAGGAGGACGACTGATGCAACCACTGAAGTGTCTCCGTGCGGGCTCGCGGACGGCGCATTGGGTGCGGAGCGGGGCAGCCGCTTCGCTGGTGGCCGTGGCCGGACTGGTGGCCTTGTCCGGGAGCTCGGCCCCAGCGGGGGCGGCGACGCCCAGCGTCAACTTGACGAACACGGGTCCGGCGCACGTGGCGACGATCACGGCCAACCACATCGGGAGCACCGCGGTGCTGCCATACAAGGACGCGCCGAGCCGGGCCACGCTGGCTGTCCTGGCCTCCAAGTCCAAGACCCTGAAGATGTGGAACGGCTCGGTGGTCGCCGGCCAGGACGGCAACACCTACGACTTCACGATGCTCGGGAACAGCCCGACCTCGGGTACGCCCAAGGCCACGCTCAAGACGATGATTATCCCGGTGGTCGTCACGTTCACCAACACGGGCGACGTCTACGACCCCACGACGCCGAACACGGCGTGCGGTCAGACCCAGAGCGCCGAGGCCGGCCTGCTCAATGGACCGGACTTCGCCAAGGCCCAGTACTCCCCCGGTGGGACGAACGTGGGCCTGACCCAGTACACCGACGCGCAGATGCGTGAGGAGTTCTGGAACAAGGCCGGCTTCAACCCGAAGTACCACGTGCTGCTCAAAGGGAAGGTGCCGACCGCCGTCGACGTCACGGCCACCGGGTACCCGGAGTACCTCCCCGGTACCTGCAACGAGCTCGGTGAGATCGACATCAACGCCTGGGACGGCTTGCTCCAGGGGACGCTGATCCCGGAGTTGAAGTCGTTCGGGGTGAAGTCGACCACCTTCCCGATCTTCGAGGTCTCGAACGTCGTCTTCTACGAGGGCAGTAGCTGCTGCATCCTTGGCTACCACTCGGCCTTCAACGACCCGAACCCCCAGATCTACTCCACCTCGGACTGGGACACGAGCAACGACTTCACGAACGCCTCGGACAACGCGGTGGCCAGCCACGAGATCGCCGAGGCGACGAACGACCCCTTCGGGACCAACGCCACGCCGGCCTGGGGCAACACCGGCCAGGTCGTTGGCTGTCAGAACAACCTCGAGGTGGGCGACCCGCTCACGGGGACCGTCTTCACGGAGAACATCGGCGGCGTGAACTACACGCTCCAGGAGCTGGCCTACTTCGGATGGTTCTACGACGACAACATCGGCGTGAACGGGTGGTACTCGACCCAGCACACGTTCACGACGGGCGCGGCGCTCTGCACGTGAGCTGAACCGCCGACCGACGTCGTCGGTACGGGATGTGAACGGGGCCCCCGGCGTTCGCCGGGGGCCCCGCCGTTCCCGGTGCCGAGGGACGGGCGGTGTCGCTCAGCAGCCGGGCCGGCGGCGCCGTAGGTTGGTCGAGCGATGGCCGCCCCCACGACGGACCGGCGGAGCGCCTCCTACCCGCAGGCGACCGAGGGCGGCCGTCGGGTCATGGCGGTGCTGGCCCTCGTCGTGGCGGCGGTCGTGGCCGGCTACTGGTTGGCCTGGTGGCTCGACCGGGGTCTCGTGGCGGTCGAGCACCGGCCGGTCTACGTCCAGTTCGAGGACGCCTTCGTCCTGGCCGACGCCTGGCTCGTCTTCTGCCTGGTCGCCTCGGCCTTCACCCTCTGGACCAGACGCCCGACCGCGCTCCTGTGGCTCCTCGCCGGGGGCGGCGCCGGCCTCTACCTCTTCGGCATGGACGACCTCTACGACCTCCAGCACGGGATCTGGGGCAAAGGCGGCAACGGCCTCCTCGAGCTGGCCATCAACGTGACAACGTTCGTCCTCTCGGTCGCCTTCCTCCGCTGGGCGTGGCGACGGCGTCGCTCGCTGCTCGAGGGACCGACCCCGGCCTGACCGACGCCCGGGTCCGGACCCACCGCGGCCCCCCGCTACCGTGTCGCCATGGACGTCGAGGACCCCGGGAGCGAGCCGCTCCACCGGGCCCTCGGCCTCACCGACGACGAGCGCGACCGCATCGAGGAGGTGCTCGGCCGGGCACCCAACCACCTCGAGCTGGCGCTCTACGCGGTCATGTGGAGCGAGCACTGCTCCTACAAGTCCTCCCGGCTGCACCTGCGCCGGCTCCCGACGGAAGGGGCGCGGGTCCTCGTCGGTCCCGGCGAGAACGCCGGGGTGATCGACGCCGGGGACGGCATCGCGGTGGCGCTGCGCATCGAGAGCCACAACCACCCCTCGGCCATCGAGCCCTACCAGGGGGCGGCGACCGGCGTCGGCGGGATTCTCCGGGACATCTTCACGATGGGGGCGCGCCCGCTCGCCGTGCTCGACCCGCTCTTCTTCGGCCCGCCCGACGATGCCCGCCAGCGCTGGCTCCTGGAGGGCGTGGTGTCGGGGATCTCGGGCTACGGCAACTCGGTCGGGGTGCCGACCGTGGGCGGTGAGCTCACGTTCGACCCCTGCTACGCCGAGAACCCGCTCGTGAACGTGCTCTGCCTCGGCGCCCTCCCCGTCGACCGCCTCGTGCTCGGCCGGGCGAGCGGACCCGGCAACCTGGCGGTGCTGCTCGGCGCCACGACGGGACGCGACGGCATCGGTGGCGTGAGCGTGCTGGCCTCGGCCGGCTTTGCCGGGGGCGACGCCGGGCCCGACGACGACGCCAAGCGGCCGAGCGTCCAGGTCGGCGACCCCTTCGAGGAGAAGCGGCTCATCGAGGCCTGCCTCGACCTCCTCGACGCCGGTCTCGTGCTCGGCATCCAGGACCTCGGGGGCGCCGGCCTCGCCTGCGCCACGAGCGAGACGGCGGCCCGGGGGAAGGTGGGCATGGACGTCGACGTGTCGGCCGTGCCCCGCCGCGAGGAGGGCATGGCGCCGTGGGAGGTGATGACGAGCGAGAGCCAGGAGCGCATGCTCGCCATCGTCACCCCCGAGGCCTGGCCCGAGGTCGCCGCGGTGTGCGAGCGCTGGGAGGTCCGGGCGACGGTCGTCGGCCGGGTGACTGCGCCCGTCGGGGGGGCGGCCGGTCCGGTGGGCAGGCTGCGCGTGCGCGACGGGGTCGACGGCCCGGTCCTGGCCGACGTGCCGGCGGCCTCGCTCGCCGACGAGGCGCCGCTCTACGACCGGCCCATGGCCCGGCCCCGGCCCCGCCCGGCCGACGAGGACCCTGACAACGTGCCTCTCCCGGCCGACCTCGGACCCGATCTGCTGGCGCTCGTGGGCGGGGCCCGCTGGGTCTACCGCCAGTACGACCACCAGCTGTTCTTGAACACCGTCGAGGGCCCGGGCGGCGACGCCGCCCTCCTACGGCTCGGCGGCCCCGGTCTCCCGCCCAGCCGGCGCGGGATGGCCGTCACCACCGACACCAACCCCCGCTGGTGTGCCATCGACCCGCGGGCTGGCACCGCCCTCACGCTCGCCGAGTCGCTGGCCAACCTGGCCTGTGTCGGGGCCCGGGCGGTCGCCGTCGTCAACTGCCTCAACTTCGGCAACCCCGAGCACCCCGAGGTCATGTGGCAGCTGTCGGAGGCGGTCGACGGCCTGGCCGAGGCCTGCCGGGCCTTCGGTCTGCCCGTCGTCGGCGGGAACGTGAGCCTCTACAACGAGAGCGGCGGGCGCGACATCGACCCCACCCCGGTGCTGGGCGTGCTCGGGCTCGTCGACGAGCTCGAGCGACCGCCCCCCGGGGTGCGCCTCGTGCCCGGGACGTCGGTGGTGCTCCTCCAGCCGCGGGGCCCGTCGTCGGGCACCCTCTCGGGCAGCCGGTTCGCGGTGGAGCGGCTCGGTCGGCGGGGCGGCACCCTCCCGGGGCTCGACGTCGTGGGCCACGCCGCGGTGTGCGAGTTCGTGGCCGGCCTCGTGGCCGAGGAGGTGGCCGGTGGCGACGGGCTCCTGCAGGGCGTCCACGACGTCTCGGGCGGCGGCCTCGGCGGGGCCCTGGCCGAGATGGCCGCCCGGTCAGGCACCGGGGCGCGCCTCGAGGCGCTCGGCGATCCGGCCGAGCTCTTCTGCGAGGCCCCCGGGTACTTCGTAGCGGTCACGACCCGACCCGAGGAACTGGTCGTCCGGGCCAGCCAGGCCGGGGCCTTCGGGCGGATCCTCGGTGCGGCGGGCGGGGACCGGCTCGTGATCGAGGGCCTGGTCGACCTGTCCGTCGCCGACCTGGTCGACGCCGAGGAGGGTGCACTGCCGCGCCGTCTCGGCGAGGCCGTCTGATGAAGAGCGCGAGTCCACCGGATCGACGCCGGTCCCGAGCACTGGGAAGTTCCTGGTCAACAGGCTGCAGCCGCCCATAGCCGAACATTCAGCCCACCGGTGTTTGTGGCCGTGGGCATGGTCGTCCTTCATAGGCTCACCACGTATTGGATCGGCCATCTCGTAGCTGGGAAGTCTCACACTTATGGAGCCGTGGGAATCGCTCTAGCCACGTTGTTCTGGGTGTACATCCTCGGTCGAATCATCGTCGGGTCGGCTGGGCTCAACGCCACGTTGTTTCACCGTAGCGAAGCGCGTCTCAGTTCCATCCGACGTGATTCCGATGGATCGCTATGACCAGAGTGACGTTGTCCCGAGCTGCCGCAACATCGGCCACGACCTGACCAGGCGCGACCTTCTCGGACAGTCCGACGGCCAGGATGCCCAGTCCGGTGCCCAGGCCAAATCACTCGCGTCTCTCGGCAGTCGTCGGCGGGCGTCCAGCGTGGTCTCCAGGATCTCCTCACCCAGTGGCTCGTTGCCGATGACCTGAGCGACCGGGAGATCAGCAGGCCCCGGTAACTCGACATTTCGCGACCAGCCGGCGAGGAGCGTCACCCGCTCGCCGACCGTCAGGTGACCAGCAGGTACACGCTCTTGCCGACCAACCAAAGTCCAAGTCCGAGCGACACAACGATGATGACCTGGTCGGTATGGGTGTCGATCCACAACCGTAGGCTGCTGAGCATGGCCTGGCCCTGATCGGGGCGGAACCCGACATAGAGCTCCATCACGATGTACACCGCGGTTGCGATCAGGCAGAAGCCAATGATCGCCAGGTAGGTCTCCCAGGACGCCAGCTTGGCCGCTGTGACTGTGGCCACACCGGCCGCCACAAGGCCCCAGGGCTGTGTCAGAGGAGCGAGACCCATCGCGTACCAGGGTGACATGGTGTCGATGCCTGTCTGCCATTTGGGGGTCTTCTTGGGGGGCTTCGGCTGGCCCAGCTTCCGCCAGTGGCGAACCCCGATCGCGACGAGCACCACCCCGATGGCGATTTTCACCGCCAGGGCTGCCAGCGACGGCGCCGTATTGGGCTGTGGGGGCTTGTTGCCCGTCGCCAGAATGGTGACGGCCACCACCACAGCAAGAGAGAGGAGCCAACCGAAGATGAAGGCGGCCCCCTTCCTCGTTCCGTTCTTGGAGGCCAGGATGAGGATGAACGCCGTCAGGGGGATGGGTTCGAGGGTGATCGCCAGTCCGATGAGCAGGAGATCAAGGACCATGGATCTCCACCCCTACCTCGATGCCTCGGCCGGCCACTCCTGGTGCAGGTCGCTTTGCACCTGATTAGACACCCGGCTCCGACGCGCTCTGCCGCCCAAAAGCGCGAGGCCACCGGATCGACGTCGGTCCCGACCACTGAGAAGTTCCTGGTCAACAGGCTCCGGCTGCGCAACACCGAGCGTCCAGCTCACGGCCTGATTCTAAAACGTCCCGTCGGTCTGGGAGAAACGTGCAGCGAGGGGTACTGACCGGTGAGCAGCGTCGCCCGGCTGGCGACGCACGCCGTCGACCCCACGTAGTGACGGTGGAACGCCGATGCCCCATCACGAATCGACTCCCGGGCCGTCAGCTGCTCCTTTCGGAATCGCATCACTTCCTCGGTCTCGTAGGGCGGTGGATAGCGCTCCTCGTCGGTCATGATGAGGTCAGACCTCCGCGGCGTAGAGCTTCCAGTTCCCTGGTATTCCCTTCAATTCGTGTTCGCCGAAATCGGTGAACACAATGGCGGAACCGACGACCAGCGGCGGAATCGCTCCAGAAACGAGGACGTCTCCCGGCCCTGCCATCGCTCCCACGCGAGCCGCGATGTGGACGGCCATGCCGCCAATGTCGTCTCCTCGAACCTCGCACTCGCCGGTGTGCAGTCCGGCGCGAATCTCCAACCCCAACTGTCGAGCACCATCACGAACGGCGGCGGCACAACGGATCCCTCTCGCGGGCCCGTCGAAGGTGGCGAGAAATCCATCACCTGTGCTCTTCACCCCTCGTCCGCGGAACCGTTCAAGTTGCCGACCTACCATCGCGTCATGGTCGTCGAGCAGCTCGCGCCAACGGCGGTCGCCCATGTCTGCTGCCCGTCGTGTTGAGGAGACGATGTCGGTAAACAACACGGTCAAGAGCGTGCGATCGGTGTCGTGGCTCGATCGCACTCCGGTTACGAACTCCTCGATTTCTCCGACGAGACTGTCGACGTCGCCGACAATGGGCACGTGATCGTCGCCTTGAAGCTCCACGAAGCGAGCTCCCTCGATGTGCTCGGCGATGTAACGCCCCATCGAGACCGGAACGACACGGTCTCCAGCCCGATGCATGACCAGCGTCGGCACCGTGATCGCACTGAGAATGGCTCGTACGTCGCTCATGACGCTTCGCCGAATGAGCGCCTCTGCCTGGCCTGGACTGGCGATACTCCCCATGGTCTTCGTCACTCGCCGCCGGAACGACTCGTCCGCACTCGGCGCGTAATCAGCCGGGAGCTCCACCGACCGCCCCCACTCTTCGGCTGTCCCCGTCACCACCAGTTGAAGTAGGTCAACCGGAAAGCCGATCGGATAGTCGATATCAGCAGTCAATGAGGCATAGGTGCCATAGAGGATCAATCTGTCCACACGGCCCGGGTGGGTGGCGGCAAACAACATCGCGAGTGGTCCGCCCTCTTCGTCGCCGAGCAAGATCGCACGTTCGATCTCGAGTGCGTCGAGGACGGCAATCACATCGTCCATCTGCTCCTCGAGCGTGGGGAGTTGAGGCAACGGCACGGGATCTGACATACCGCTCCCGCGGTCATCCATCAGGACCAAGCGGGAGAACGAAGCCAATCGCTCTTGATAACGCAGCACGAGGGGTTCCTCGCGGTTCACTCGGATGTGGGTTGGGGCTCCGCGCATCTGCAACAGGTCCGGCGGCCCCTGTCCGGTCGTCGCGTAGGCAATGTGGAGTCCGTCTTTTGTCCTGGCGTAACGGATGTCGAGGTCGTCCTCCACTTCCGGGAGATTACCGGCGGCCCCACTCGCCAGTCAGGCGTCCAACGGCTGGAGCGCTGCCGCAGTGCGTCGTTCGACGGTCCCGCATCCGTGGGCGGTAGCGGCTGTGCGCCTTGGTGAGAGCGTCTCTTGGTTCGTCCACGTCACCCGGAGCCCAGCTAGACGCTGGCAAGGGAATCGATTGATGCCCTCAGCGAGGGGCGGAGTGCCACGCCACTCATGGCGTCTTCCACTGCGGCGATGGCGGCGGTTGGTGGCATGTGTCGGCTTCGAGCAAGCCATGCGCCAGCCACCGACGGGGTACGGCTCTCGGCGCGGACGCAGTGGACGAACACCCGCTTGCCTTCCGCGCGCAGTTGGGTGATGGCGTCGGCGGTGTCGGCCAACACGTACCTCGCATCGGCGTTCGCCTCAGTCCCGTCTTCGTCGACGAGCCAGATCTCGAAGTGATCCTCGCCCCGGCGCTGCGCCGGCCCGATCCGGCAAAGCGAGATGAACGCGTCAGCGTCAGCGTCAGCGAGTCCGGCCACATCGCCCCACTGGATTCCAGGATCCTCGTCGAGAATGGTGACCTGCCCCCTCGGGTGAAACTCCCTCTGATACGTCGGCCACAGATCCGGCTCGAGGGGCCATCCGGATCCGTCCGTCTCACCCCCACGGGCGGCCAGGACACCGAGGCCAACGAGATCGGCATGGCGCATCGCGGCCGGCCATCCCCGCAGGCGACGGCGCCAGGTGAAGGGGACCGCCGACGCACCGTAACGGGCGCCAAGGAGCGCACCGGCGATCGCCGCCACGGTGTCGGTATCGTCGCCGATCCCGACCGCCGCTCGGAGGGCCGCCTGTAGATGAGGCGGTCCCATCTGGTCTCTCGTCGACCAGATGGCCCACCAGGCGGCCTGCAGGGCGGTGACGACGAAGGTGTTCCAACGGATCACTTCGGGGTCGGCTTGCTCCGCCTCGGTGATCCGCTCCGCCCAGAACTCCCTTCGTTCGTCGGGCAACAGGGCGATGCCTTCGTAGATCCCGTCGAGCCGGCCATCCCGCACCGCTCGGTCAATGGCCACGCACCAGATCGCGCAGGCCTCTTTGGCCAGCGGGTCGTCGTGGGTGAGGGCCGAAACGAGCCCGGCCGCTCTGACGAGCCCTTCGTCGTCACCCAGGTGGGCGAGGGCGACCGGCCCGGTGCGCATCAGGCTGCCGTTGCCGGCTGATTTGCTGTGGGTCGCGGCGTAGGTGGCCGAAGCCCGGGCCAGGTCGGCGGGTCCCGAAGCGCCGGAGAGCACGGCGTTCGTCTGTACACCGATGTCAGGCGGATGACTCGAATACCACTCGAGGAACCCCGCGGCTACCCGATCAAGCCCAGGGGCCTCATCGAGTCGAACCCCTTCAGCGGCCACACGGGCGATGGCGATCGCCATGTCCGTGTCGTCTGTCCAGCTCCCCGCCGATCTTCCGGTGAGGCTTCCGGGGCGCATAGTGACCGCTTCTGGTGTGACTTTCGCTCCGAACTCATAGCCAGCCCCAAGAGCGTCACCGGCAGCTGCCTCGACGAGCACGCCAGCTGCCCGATCGAGCTGGACCGGAGCGAATCTCATGTGTTCCACCATGCGCCGTCCTCGTGTTCGCACACGTTGTCGAACAGTTCCCTCAATGGCCACGGGTCGACCGTCCGGTAGCCCGCAGGGCCCAGAGCGGCCCGATGCCGTGCCACGAGGAACGGTATCGAGGGGTCTCGAGCGCTGCGCTATCGAGGGGTACGTCGACTGGGCCGAGCATTGGCCTTCGATTAGCGATCTTGGACATCCCTACTGCCTATGGGCACCGGTTCTCAGGCGCTCCGGCCATCTGAGCGTCGGCCGGGCCGGCGTCAGCCGGGTCGACGGGCGCCGAGCCGCTCCAGCACGTCGTCGGGGACGTCGAGGTCGCCCCGACCGGTCCCGACCCTGATGTCGGGGCGGCGCCGGCCATGGTAGTCAGACCCGCCGGTGGCCACGAGGTCGAGGCTCGCCGCGAGGGCGAGGAGATGGGCCCGCTCCTCCTCGCCGTAGGCCGCGTAGTGGGCTTCCAGGCCGACGAGCCCGGCCTCCTGCAGCTCGGCCAGCGCCCCCGGGAGCTCGTCGCCGGCCATGTCCAGCGTGAGCGGATGGGCGAGCACGGCCACCCCGCCCGAGGCCGACGCCTCCCGCGCCACCGTGGCCGGGGACACCCGGGCCTTCGGGACGTGGGCCGGGCGACCCCGGCCCAGCCAGCGGTCGAAGGCGTCGTCGATCGAGTCGGCGGCGCCGTGGGCCACGAGGACCTCGGCGAAGTGCGGACGCCCGACGTTCTCCTCGTGGCCGGCGGCCCGCACCACCTCCTCCCAGTCGACCGGGACGCCGAGGTCGGCCAGCCGCTCGGTGAGCATGCGGTTGCGCTCCGCCCGGTCGGCGCGGAGCCGGACGAGCTCGTCGTGCAGCGGGCTGTCGCCCTCGGCCACGAAGTAGACGAGCACGTGGGCGCTCCCGCCCCGGAAGGCACAGGACACCTCGCAACCGGCCACGAGCTCGACCCCCAGCTCGGTGGCCCGGCGCCGGGCCTCGGGCAGCCCGTCCAGGGTGTCGTGGTCGGTGAGGGCGAAGGCCCGGCACCCGGCCTCGGCCGCCAGCTCGGCCACCCGGGCCGGCGGCTCGCTCCCGTCCGAGCGCAGCGAATGGGTGTGGAGGTCGATCACGCCGGCCCGACGCTACCGGTCACCGCCGGAGGCTCTGTCGGGGGCGGTCCGGGCGACCTCGGGCGGACCAGCGCTGTGCGAGACTGGCGACGACCATGACCGTGTCGAACGAGGCCACCGCCCCGGGCCGTCCGGGACGTCGTGGCCGGCGGGGGGCCCGACCGTGAAGGAAGCGTGCGGGGTCTTCGGCGTCCATGCGCCGGGCCGACCGGTGGCCCAGCTCACCTTCGACGGCCTCTACGCGCTCCAGCACCGGGGGCAGGAGTCGGCCGGCATGGCCGTGGCCGACGGCGAGACCATCACCGTGGTCAAGGACATGGGGCTCGTGAGCGCGGTGTTCGACGAGCGGACGCTCTCGGTCCTGCCGGGGGACCTGGCCATCGGGCACACCCGCTACTCCACCCACGGCTCCTCGAACTGGTCCAACGCCCAGCCCGCCTACCGTCCGGTGGGCCGGGCGGGCTTCGCCCTCGGCCACAACGGGAACCTCACCAACACAGAGGCCCTGGCCGAGCGCTCGGGCATGCTGCCCGGTCTCGTCACCTCCGACAGCGACCTCGTGGCCGAGCTCCTCGCCCAGGCCTGCCCCGAGGTTGACGAGACACCGGGCGTCCCGTCCGACGAGCTGCGCCGGGCGCTCCGCACCGTGATCCCCCTCCTCGAGGGGGCCTACTCCCTCGTCCTCCTCGACGCCCACCACCTCTACGGCGTGCGCGACCCCCACGGCTTCCGACCCCTCTGTCTCGGGCGCCTCGGCCCGGCCGACCACCCTGAGGGGTGGGTGCTGGCCTCGGAGAGCCCGGCCCTCGACGTGATCGGAGCGGCCTTCGTGCGCGAGCTCGAACCAGGCGAGCTCGTCGTCGTGGACGAGGACGGCGTGCACACCGAGCAGCTGTTCGCGCCGGCGGAGGTCTCGCCGAGCCTCTGCATCTTCGAGTTCGTCTACTTCGCCCGCCCCGACTCGAGGCTCTACGACCGCGAGGTCCACGGCACCCGTCGACGGATGGGCGAGCTCCTCGCCGAGCAGGCACCGGTCGAGGCCGACCTCGTGATGGGGGTGCCCGAGTCGGGCGTGCCGGCGGCCGAGGGCTACGCCCGACGGAGCGGCATCCCCTACGGCCAGGGGCTCGTGAAGAACCGCTACATCGGCCGCACGTTCATCGTCCCGGACCAGCAGTCCCGGGCGAGCGGCGTCCGGCGCAAGCTCAACCCGCTCCGCGACAACATCGCCGGCAAGCGCCTCGTCGTGGTGGACGACTCCATCGTGCGGGGGACCACGCAGCTGGCCATCGTCGAGATGTTGCGCGACGCCGGGGCCACCGAGGTGCACCTGCGCATCTCGTCGCCGCCGTTCGCCTGGCCCTGCTTCTACGGCATCGACACGCCGCGGCGGGCCGAGCTCCTGGCGGCCCAGAAGGAGGTGGCCGAGATCGAGAAGTTCCTCGGCGCCGACTCCCTCGCCTACCTGAGCCTCCCGAACCTGCGGGCGGCCATCGACGCGCCGGAGGCCGGCTTCTGCGACGCCTGCCTCACCGGCCACTACCCGGTGCCGGTGCCCGTCGAACTGCTGGAACAGCGGCACACCGGGGGGGACGGGCCGTCCCCCGACGCCCTCGACGAGGCCGCCGTGCTCCAGGCGGCCCTGCCCGGGGTCTGAGCCCGGTGGCCGCCGCACGTCGACCCGGCGGCGCCACCTACGCGTCGTCGGGTGTCGACCTCGCAGCAGCCGACGAGGTGATCGGGCGCATCGCCGCCCTGGCCCGCTCGACCGAGCGACCTGGGGTCGTCGGCGGCGTGGGCGGGTTCGGCGGCCTGTTCGCCCTCGACCGGCGCTACGAGGCGCCGGTCCTCGTGGCCACGACCGACGGCGTCGGCACCAAGCTCCTCGTGGCCCGGGCCACCGGCCGCTGGGATACGGTCGGCCTCGACCTCGTGGCCATGTGCGTCGACGACCTCGTGTGCGTCGGGGCCGAGCCGCTCTTCCTCCTCGACTACATCGCCACCGGCAAGGTGCTGCCCGAGCGGATCGAGGCGGTGGTGGCCGGGGTGGCCGACGGCTGCCGGCAAGCCGGGTGCGCCCTCCTCGGTGGCGAGACGGCCGAGCACCCCGGCGCCATGGTCGACGACGAGCTCGACCTAGCCGGCTTCGCCGTCGGCGTGGTCGACGGCGTGCCCCCGCTCGGCCCGGCCAAGGTGCGTCCGGGCGATGTGCTCGTGGGTCTCGCCTCGCCCGGTCTCCGCTCGAACGGCTACACCCTGGCCCGTCACGTGCTCCTCGAGCAGGCCGGCCTCGACCTCCACGGGCCGGCCTGGCCGGGAGCAACGGCCACTTTGGCCGACGTGCTCCTCGAGCCCTCGGTGATCTACGCCCCGGCGGTCCTCGGCGCGCTGGCCGCGGCCGGCGGCGGGCTGCACGCCGCGGCCCACGTGACCGGGGGCGGCATCCCGGGCAATCTCGTGCGGGTGCTGCCCGACGGCTGCGACGCAGTCGTTCGACGCGATTGGGAGGTGCCGCCCGTCTTCAACGAGATCCAGCGGCTCGGCGACGTCGCGGACGACGAGATGGCCCGGGTGTTCAACCTCGGCGTCGGGATGGTGCTCGTCGTGGCCCCCGACGCCGTCGACACCGTGCTGGCCTCACTCGCCGCGGCGGCCCGGCCCGCCCGGCCGGTGGGCGAGGTGCGACCGGGCACGGGCCGGGTGATCCTCACGTGACGACCGACACCGCATTCGCCGCCCTCCGCGACCACCTGCTGGAGCACGCCGTCCGCCGGGGCGACTTCGTGCTCAAGTCGGGGAAGCACAGCAGTTGGTTCATCGACGCCAAGCAGAGCCTCTGCCGGCCCGAGGCCATGCTGCTCGCGGCAGATGCCGTGCTCTCGCTCCTCCCCGAGGAGACCGACGCGCTGGGCGGGTTGACCATGGGGGCGGACCCCGTCGCCTACGTCACCGCGGCGGTGGCCGCCACCCGGGGCCGGCCGCTCAAGGCCTTCAGCGTCCGCAAGGAGGAGAAGGACCACGGTGGCGGCGGCCGCATCGCCGGCGCCCTCGACCCCGGTGACCGGGTGGTGGTGACCGAGGACGCCGTCACCCGGGGGACCTCGCTGCTCGAGGCGGCCCGGGTCGTGAGGGCCGCCGGGGCCGAGCCGATCCTCCTCCTCGCCGTCGTCGACCGGGGTGGCACCGTGACGGCGCTGGCGGCCGAGGAGGGTCTGCCGTTCCGGGCGGTGCTCACCGCCCCCGATCTCGGCTTCCCCTTCGAGGGCGGCTGAGGGGCGCCCGGCCTCGGCTCAGCTCAGCCGGCGGCCGGCGCCCGGGCGAAGGCGGCCACCGCCGAGGCCCGCCAGGCGACGAGCTCCTCTTTGTGCTCGGGGCCGGTGTCGCCGAGGCGCACGACGACGAGGTCGAGGTCCGGGCACAGCAGCACGTACTGCCCGTGGAAGCCGCTCGCCCGGAACGTGCCGAGGTCGTCGCCCTCGACCCACCAGTGGCGGCCGAAGATCCCGCCCTCGTCGTCGACCGACCGGGGACGCCGCCCGCCGTCCACCCAGCCCTCGGGGAGCAGGCGCGTTCCCTCCCACCAGCCGTCGCGGAGGATGAACAGCCCGAAGCGGGCGAAGTCCCGGGCCGTGGCGTGGAGGGTCGACGACGCCACCCAGGTGCCGGCGTCGTCGAAGGTCGGCGTGGCGCTCCGCATGCCGAGGGGGCCGAAGAGCCGCTCCTCGAGGAACCGGCGGTAGGGGTCGCCCGGTCCGAGGAGCCGGGCCACGATGCCCGAGACGATGTTGGAGGTCCCGCTCGAGTAGTTGAAGCGCTCCCCGGGCGGGGCGGCGAGGGGGCGGTCGGCGGCGAACCGGGCGACGTCGTCGCTCCCCCCGCCGAAGAGCATCTCGATCACGTCGGAGGCCCGCTCGTCCTCGTAGTCCTCGGCGAAGTCGAGGCCGTCGCGCATCTGCAGCAGGAGGTCGAGGGTGATCGCCCCCCTCGGGTCGCCGGGCGCCGTCCACTCGGGGACGGCGGCGGGGGCGTCGGGGTCCAGGCGGCCCTCGCCGACCAGCAGGCCGACCGCGGTGTGGAGCACCGACTTGGCCATGGACCACGAGAGGAGCGGCGTGTCCCGCTCGACGGGCAGCGGCGGCCGGTCGAAGTGGGGCAGCGCCCCGCCGTAGCGCTCGGCCACGAGGCGGCCCTGGTGTACCACGACCACCGCGTAGGTCGTGGCGAGGGGGCCTTCCTCGTCGAACGCCGCATCGAGCACCGGACCGAGGTCCACCGCGGACGGCACCGGGCCGGTCGGCCAGTCGGCCGTCGGCCAGGGCACGCCCTCGGGCTGGGGCGGGAGGGAGTGGAGCGGCTCGGTCAGAGAGGGGCAGGATACGTCGGCCGCCACCGCCCGACGAGGGGCCGGCGGCGTCGGGAGGTGGGACGTGGGCAGGGGAGCCGAAGGTTTGCGGCGGGTGGTGTCGGGCCGAGCGGCCGACGGCCGTTCGGGTGTGCTCGCCGACGGCGAGGCGACCTCGGTCTTCCGCAACCGGCGCGACGACGGGGAGTTCGTCTCGACCGACGTGTGGTCGGTCGACTCGCTCAGCCTCGCCACCGACGACGCGGCTGCCACGACCGACCTCCGCGACCTCTTCACGCTCGCCCCCGGGTCGACGCGCTTTCGGATCCTCTCGATGCCGCCGACCGCCGAGCCGTCCGGATGGCACCGCACGGCCACGATCGACTACGAGTACGTCGTGAGCGGTGAGGTCGACCTCCTCATGGAGGACGGCACGTCGGCCCACCTCCGGGCAGGGGACGTCAACGTCCAACTGGGCGGGCTCCACCAGTGGTGGAACCGCTCGACCGAGCCCTGCGTCCTCGTCATCGTGATGGTGGGGGTCGAGGGCGACGAGCCGCCGGGACTGCACGAGCCACGGGAGGCGCCATGAGCCGCACGATGGACGAGGACTTCCTGTCGGTCCTCGAGGTCATGCCGTCGCTCCGGTTGAGCGACCCGAAGGCCCTGCGGGCCCTGCTGGCCGAGACGGCGCCCCTCGGCCGGAGCGCAGAGGGCGACACCGCGCCGGCCCGGGCCACCACGCGTGACTTCACGATCCCGTCGAAGGAAGGCCACGACATCCGGGTCCGCCTCTACGAGCCGGTCGAACGGGACGGGACCGCGCCCGGTCTCGCCTACTTCCACGGCGGCGCCTTCGTGCTCGGCGACCTCGAGGTCGAGCACGGCAAGTGCCTCCGCCACGCGGCCGACGGCGGCGCGGTCGTGCTCTCGGTGGACTACCGGCTGGCCCCCGAGCACCCCTACCCGGCCGGCCTCGAGGACTGCTACACCGGGCTCGTCTGGCTGGCCGACCACGCCGAGGAGCTCGGTGTGGACCCGGCCCGCCTGGCCGTCGGGGGCAGCAGCGCCGGGGGGAACCTGGCCGCCGCGGTGGCGCTCCTCGCCCGGGACCGGGGCGGTCCCCCGCTTGCCTTCCAGCTGCTCATCTACCCGGTGACCGACGACCGCACCGGGAACTACCCGTCGATGGCCGAGTTCGCCGAGCTCGCCGGCTGGAACGGCCTCGCCAGCCGGGACATGTGGGACCACTACCTCGGGCCCGAGCCCCGGGAGGTGTCGGCCTACGCCGCGCCGGCCCGGGCCGAGGACCTGCGCGGCCTGCCGCCGGCCTTCGTGATCACCGCCGAGTTCGACCCCCTCCGCGACGAGGGCATGGCCTACGCCATCGCCCTCCAGCAGGCCGGCGTGCCCACCGAGCTCCACCACGTGCCGGGGGTCCCCCACGGCTTCGACCTCCTGCTGCCCGAGGCGGCGGTCTCGCGGCGGGCCATCGACGAGCAGGTGGCCGTGCTCCGCCGCCACCTGGCGCCCTGAGGGATCAGGCCAAGAGGCGGTTGGTGCCGTCCCCGCCGGCGGCCAGTCGGACGGGCGAACCGACCGCTTCGGTGCCGGCCAGCCAGGCCAGCACCTCGGGCTCCGACGTCGCTCCGTAGCAGCGGCGGCCGTCGGGGAGCCCGCACACCGCCACCGCCCACTCGTCGTCACCGGCCCGGTCGCAGGCCACGGCGTAGGCGAGCAGCTCGGCCGGCCCGCGGCCGGCGAGGGCGATGGGCACGGGCTCCCCGGCCGGCGGTGCCGGTTGGCCAACGAGGACGGCCGGCGGACCGGGCCCGGCCGACAGTACCACGACGGCGTGCGCGGCCATCTGGGCGGTGAGCCCGCTCACGAGGCCGACCGCGCCCGGCGCCTCGCGCAGGCGGTCGACCATCGCCGCCAGGGCGTGGGCGGTCGTGTTGCTACCGGGCGCCCCGGCGTAGGGCATGCCCCCGGTCACCGTCACCCCACGCGGGTCGTCGAGGGGCCGCCCGAGGGCGTCGCAGGCGAAGCGGACGGCCGCGGGGAACGCGCTGTAGAGGTCGAAGAGATCGACGTCGGCTTGGTCGAGGCCGGCCGCGGCGAGGGCGGCACCGAAGGCCCGGGCCATGCCGGGCGAGGCGTGGAGGTCGGGCTGCTCGGCCGGGTAGGGGAAGTCGCGGCAAGCCGCGGTGCCCCACAGGTGCACGCGGCGCTCGGGCGGGACACCGAGGTCGTCGGCCGCCGAGGCCGAAGCCACGAGGCACGCCGCCGCGAGGTTGACGTCGGGCGAGGCCATGAGCCGCTTCGTGTAGGGGTGGACCGGCTGACGGTTGTCGGCCGACGGCGTGACGAGCTCCTGTGCCGGGCGGGCTTCCCGGTGCCAGGCGAACGGGTTGGCCGCGGCGACCTTCGTCATGTCGGCGTAGGCCGGCCCGGGCTCGAGGCGGTAGTCCTCGGGCGCCGCCCCGAGGTGGGCTCGTCGGGCCACGTCGCGGAGGGCGAAGCTCCGCATGATCGGGAGCAGGCCGTGGGCCAGCTCGCTCGGGTGCACGACGCCCTCGAGGTCGGGCGCCTCGGGACGGGGGTCGGCGTGGGCCCAGGGGAGCGGCTCTCCGGCGCGCCGGAGGGCCCGCACCGTGGCGAGGGCCTCGCCTCCGGCGAGCGCCGCCACCCGGTACTCGCCCCGCCGACAGCCCTCGGCCAGCTGCGCCAGGTGGAGGAGCGGCTGGTGGCCGCCGAGCCCGGTCTCGGTCCGGGCGCCCGGTCCGAGGGACAGCCGGGTGGCCAGACGCCCGGCCGCGTCGTCGTAGGCGAAGCTGTCGATGCGCACGACGGTGAGCGCGTCCACCGACCTGAGCACCTCGGCGGCGCCGCAGTCGTCGGCCGCCGCGGCCACCGCCTGCGCCCAGAGCTCCAGCGGTTCGGTGGCCGCCGGGTCGGTGTCCCGGGCCACCACCTGGCCCACGCCGACGAGGCAGGGTGACCGGTCGTCGGCCACCGGCCTCGCCACCGGCGGCGCTACCTAGGCCGCAGGGTGGTGAGCGACCGGGTGTTCTCGCCGAGGAGCAGGCGCTTGGTCCCCTCGTCGAGGTCCTGCACCTCCTCCAAGTAGTCGAGCGGGGCGGGCAGCCCCTCCACGTGGGGCCAGTCGGACCCGAAGAGCACATGGTCGGCCCCGACGAGGCTGACGACGTGACCGATGTCCTCCTCCCAGAACGGGCTGATCCAGATGTGGCGGCGGAAGGACTCGACGGGGTCGCTCGCGAAGTAGCCGGGGAGCTTGGCGTTGAGGTGCTTGAGCCGGCTGAAGAGGCTCGACAGGTAGGCCGAGCCGTTCTCGATCGACGCGAGGCGCAGGTTGTCGAAACGCTCGAAGACCCGGTCGCAGACCAGGGCGGCCAGGTAGTCCATGATCGGCCGCTCGATGTTGATCTCGTCGAGGAGGAGCTTCGTCGCCGACAGCCGGTCGGCGAACACGGCCAGGCCGTCGCCGGCGTAGCCGTTCGAGCTGTAGCCGGTCTCGCCCCCATGGACGGCCACGGTCACCCCGGCCTCGTCGGCCAGGCCCCAGAACGGGTCGAATCGGGCGTCGCCGGGCGAGCAGCGCCCGTCGGCCGTGGTCGGGGCGACCGGCCGCACGCACACGACCCCGGCCCCATGGTCGAGGGCCCACGTCAGCTCGGCCACCGCCCAGTCCACGTCGGCCAGCGAGATGTAGGGAGCGGCGAAGATGCGCCCGTCGAAGTGCAGGCCCCAGTCCTCCTCGAGCCAGCGGTTGAACGACGTGAAGGCGGCGCAGACGGCCTCGGGGTCACCGGTCATCGCCTCCTCGTACATGACGCCGAGGGTGGGGAAGAGCCACACGCCCTCGACCCCCTGCTCGTCCATCACCTTCACCCGGGCCGCCGGGTCGCGGTACTCGGCCCGGATGGGCTCGGCGTCGGCGAGGTACTCGCGGAGGCTCTTCCCCTCCGGGTTGCCCCGGAAGTAGCCGTAGAGGGCGCCCGGCCTGGTCACCGGGTCGAACGTCGGGTTGGTCACCGCGTGGTTGAGCCGGCCGCCCACGACGTGGCGGACCCGTCCACCCACCTGCACCTCCATGACGGCGCGCTCGCCGAGGCGGGGGTCGAGGTGCCGCGTGAAGGCGTCGGGGGCCTCGTAGTAGTGGTTGTCGGCGTCGAACACCGTCGTGACCGTACTGGCCATGGTCGTCCTGCCTCCCTCGGCCAGCGGCGCTGGCGCCCGACCCCTTCCCGGGCCGGGCGGCCCCCGTCGCCATCGCGGCACTTGTTTCTAACCTTGCTATTTTTACCTCTGCAGTGACGGTGCGCCCCGAAAGCGGGCGCCCGGCCGGGGGGGCCGACGCATGGACGAGAGCTGGGCCACGCTGTGGGAGGCGGTGGGCGACGCCATGCCCGACCAGGTGGCCCTCTCCCAGGGCGACCACCGCCTGACCTGGGCCGAGCTCGACGACCGGGCGGCCCGCCTGGCCGCGGCGCTCGCCGCCTTCGGCGTGGGCGAGCAGTCCAAGGTGGCGATTCTCGCCTACAACGTGCCCGAGCACCTCGAAGCGGTGTTCGCCGCCTACAAGCTCCGGGCCTGCCCGATCAACCTCAACTTCCGCTATCTCGTGGACGAGCTCGTCGAGGTCCTCTGCGACGCCGACGCCGAGGTGCTCGTGTTCAGCGGCATCCTCGGCGAGCGGGTGGCCGCCGCCCGGCCCCGGGTGTCCTGCCTGCAGGCCGCCGTCCAGCTGGCGGACGGCGCCGAGCTCCTCGAAGGGGCGCTCGCCTACGACGACCTCGTGGCCTCGCACGAGCCGGCGCCCCGCCTCGACCGCTCGGGCGACGACGTGCAGGTCCTCTACACCGGCGGCACGACCGGTTCGCCCCGCGGCGTCCTCTACCGCCACCGCGACGCGGTGGCCATGAACGCCTTCGCCGCCTACACGCTGGCCGGTCTCGAGACGCCCGAGGACGCCCCGGCGGCCGCCGACAAAGCCGGCGAGCTCGCCCGGCTGGGGCTCACGCCCACCGTGCTCCCGGCGTCGCCGCTCGTCCACGGCACCGCCCTCAACCTGTGCGCCGCCGCCTGGCTCCTGGGCGGCCGGGTGGTGCTCCTCCCGAGCCGGTCGTTCGACGCCCACGAGCTCTGGCGGGTGGTCGAGGACGAGAAGGTGAGCGAGATCGGGATCGTGGGCGACGCCTTCGCCCGGCCCATGGTCCAGGCCCTGGAGCAGGCCGAGGAGGTGGGCCGGCCCTACGACATCTCGAGCGTCACCCGGGTCCTTTCCTCCGGGGCTCCCTGGTCGCCGGCGTGGAAGGAGGGTCTCGCCGTACGGGGCTCGTCGCTCACGCTCGTCGAGACGATCGGCTCGAGCGAGGGCGGCCCGACGGCCGTCTCGGTCGTGCCGCCGGGAACGCTCGTGGAGGAGGCCCGCTTCGTGCTCGGCGACCGGGCGAGGCTCCTCGCCGAGGACGGGCGGGAGCTCGAGCCCGGGAGCGGCGAGGTCGGTCTCCTCGCCATGCTGCCCCCGATCCCGTTCGCCTATTACAAGGACGAGCAGAAGTCGGCCAAGGTCTTCCGCACGATCGACGGCCAGCCCTACTCGATCACCGGTGACTACGCCCGGCTGGAGGAGGACGGCAGCGTCGTCTTCCTGGGACGGGGGTCGCTCTGCATCAACACCGCGGGGGAGAAAGTCTTTCCCGAGGAGGTCGAGGACGCCATCCGCACCCACCCCCTTGTGGTCGACGCCAACATCGTCGGCCTGCCCGACGAGCAGTGGGGACAGGCGGTGACCGCCGTGGTGGCCCTCGACACCGCCGGGCGGGCCAGCGAGGACGACATCCGCGACACCGTGCGGGCCCGGCTCGCCGGCTACAAGGTGCCCAAGCACGTCGTGTTCGTGACCGACATCCCGAGGAGCCCGTCGGGCAAGGCGCAGTACCATTGGGCCAGGCAGGTGGCCGAGGACGCCCTGGCCGCCCGCGGGGCGTCGGCCGACTGAGAGCGGTCGCCCCGGGGGCGTCGACCGGAGGGCGGGGCGCCGGCTTGGAACCCGGAGCGGTCCAATGAGCCAGCCACCCGTGACGACAGCCATCGCTCTTTCGGGCGGGGCCAACCTCGGGCCCATGCACGCGGGCGCCGTGGTGGCCCTCCTGGAGGCCGGCCTGCAGCCCGACCTCCTCGTCGGCACCTCGGTCGGCGCGATGAACGCCGCATACCTCGCCACCCGTCCGGGATTGGCGTCCGCCCGGGAGCTCGGGGAGGCCTGGGCCAACCTCCGGCGGCGCGACGCCTTCCGCTTCAGCCTCGGGGGCGCCATCGCCGGCTTCCTTGCGGCCCGGGACCACCTCGTCTCGCCGAGCCGACTGGCCGCCCTCATGCGCCAGTGGGTGACCGTCGAGCGCATCGAGGACGCGCCGGTGCGCTTCGCCGCGGTGGCCACCGACGCCCTCTCCGGTGAGCCGGTGGTGCTCGACCGGGGCCCGGTCGTCCCCGCCCTCATGGCCAGCTCGGCCATCCCCGGCCTCTTGCCGGCGGTGCGCCACCTCGGGCGCTGGCTGATCGACGGCACGCTCTCGGCGAGCTGCCCGGCCCTCCAGGCCCAGGACCTCGGGGCCGACGTGGTCTACGTCGTCACCACCCGGACCGCCCCGCGGGTCCGTCCGCCCCGGGGCGCCCTCGCCATGGCGATGAACAGCGTCTCCCTCCTCACCGCACGGGCCGCGGCCGAGCAGCTGGCGACGGCCCGGCGTCGGGCCGAGGCGAGCGGCGGCACCGTGCTCGAGGTGCCGACGGGCGAGCCGCCGGCCCCCGGGCCGTTCGACTTCAACCAGGCCCGCTTCCTCTTCGCCCGCTCCTACGCCGAGGCCTCGAGCTGGTGCCGAGACAACCTCGGGTCACGGGCGACGCAATAGGTCCTCGGTTCACGGCGTCGCCGGCGGGCCGGACATCGCGACGCTCCTCGGTCAGGCGGCCCGGTATGCTCCGCCCGACCAAAAGGGGGGTCGACATGGGGGGTGCGCCGCTGGCGCGAGCTGTCGGGTTGCTGGCGCTGTGGACGCTCGGTGTCGTGGCCACCGCCGGACCGGTCGCGGCGAGCGAGCGGGGGGCGGCCGGCGGCACGAGCGGGGTCTTCAAGCACGCCGTCAAGGTGTCCGAGTCGAAAGGATCGGCCGAAGTCTCCTTCGTCGTGGGCCTCGCCGCGCCAGGCTTGGGGAGCGTACCCATCGTCAAGGTGGTCGGAGAGCAGACGTTCCGGGCACCACTCCGCGCTCACTTCGTCCTCACGATTCCATCGGGGTCCGGGAACGGCGAGACCTCGCTCCACGAGATCCTGGTGGGCAACACCGTCTACCTCCGCATCGGTGGTGCCTGGTATGAGCAGTCGACGCAGGCGGCACTGGGCCAGGTCGGGTTGTCGGGATCGTTGTCGAGCAGCGATCCGACGCAGATCTTGCAGGTCCTCGAAGCCCGGGGCGCGGTCGTCACCAAGGTGGGGTCCCGCACGCTGGCGGGGGTGGCGACGACCGAGTACCGGGCGGTCATCAGCGTGGCCCAGGCAGAGCAGCACTTGGGCTCGACGGGCATCTCGGCCACCCCCGCCGCCCTCAAGGAGTTCAGTCAGCTGTCGTCGAGCCCGACCTACCCGGTCACCGTCTGGTTGGACTCGGACAGCCGGATCCGTCAGCTGAAGATCGAGCTGCCCCTCTCCCACGCGGCGCTCGCCAACTTCGGGCTGCAGGACGCTCCGAGCGGCGTCTCGCTCTCGATCGCCCTCACGTTCTCGCACTACGGCGTGAAGGTGGTGGCCCCCGCGCCGCCGGCGTCGGAGGTCCATCCCGTCCCGACCACCACCACGACCACGGCGGCCTCCGGCTGACGGGGTCGGACGACCTCCCACGGGATCGGTCACCCTCCTCGACGACGAACGATCCCCGTCGGTTGCCAGCGTCGTCCCTTCCCGCCCCCGGCGCTCGACGGCGCGAGCTTCATGGGAACACCGTGGGCCTGACCCGGAGCGACGTCCGCCGGAGCGAATAAGAATGATTCTCGTTATACTCCACCCATGGCCAAGGCGTCGGTCAGCTGGACGTGGCGGGTCGTGGGCCTCGCGGGCGCGATGGCGGTCGCCGTCGTGGCCGGTCCGGTCGGTACGGGTGGGGCCAACGGACCCGGGAGCCGGGTGCTCAGCGTGGTGGCGGCAGAGGACTTCTGGGGGAGCCTCGCCGCCCAGCTCGGTGGTCGCCAGGTCCAGGTGACGAGCATCGTCACCGACCCCAACGCCGACCCCCACGAGTACGAGACGAGCGCCCTCGACGCCCGGGAGCTGGCGGGGGCGGACCTCGTCGTCGTGAACGGTGCGGGCTACGACGAATGGGCCGACAAGTTGCTCTCGGCCCAGCCCGCCGCCCACCGCACGGTGCTCACGGTGGCGACGCTCCTCGGCAAGACGGCGGGGGACAACCCGCACTTCTGGTACGACCCGGCCTTCGTTCTGCGGGTGGTCCACCGGATCACCGCCGACTACGAGGCGATCGAGCCACAGGAGAGGGCCTACTTCGCCGGACGGGCCCGGACGGTGCAGGCCGACCTCGCCCCCTACCGCCAGCACTTGGCGTACATCCGGGCCCACTTCGCCGGGACCAAGGTGGCCTCGACCGAGACCGTCTTCCAGTACCTGGCGCAGTACCTGCAGCTCGACCTCGTGACGCCGTACGCCTTCATGAAGTCCGTGGCCGAGGGGAACGACCCGCCGGCCACCACCGTGGCCACCTTCGAGCGCCAGATCCAGGCCAAGGCCTTCAAGGTGCTCGTCTACAACAACCAGACGGTCACGCCGCTCACCGGCAACCTGCGGGCCGCGGCGGCGGCCGAGGGCATCCCGGTCGTCGCGGTGTCCGAGACGGTCCAACCGGCGTCCGTGTCGTTCGAGACCTGGATGGACCGGGAGCTGGCCGAGCTGACCGGCGCGCTCGACCTCGGGCGGTCGGCGCCGTGACGAGCACCACCGAGCCCCGCGTCGCCGAGGCGCACGGCGACGCCGCGGCCACCCCGGCCATCGAGGCCCGGGGGCTGGCCTCCGGCTACCCCGGGTCGGTCGTCTGGTCGGGCGCCGACTTCTCGATCGAGCCGGGCGAGTTCGTGGCGGTGCTCGGCCCGAACGGCGCCGGCAAGACCACGCTCCTGCGGATGCTCCTGGGGCTGCTCCCACCGCTGGCCGGCGAGCTACGGGTGCTCGGTGTGCCGCCGCGACGAGGCAGCCACGACATCGGGTACGTGCCCCAGGCCCAACTGGTCGATCCGCAGATGGCGCTGCGGGCCACCGATCTCGTGGGGCTCGGCCTGGACGGTCACCGCTTCGGTTTCGCCCTCCCCCGCTCGACCAAGGAGAAGCGTCGGCTGGTCGACGAGGCGCTGAGCGCCGTGGGTCTCCACGACCTGGCCGAGCGCCCGGTGGGTCGCCTCTCGGGCGGCGAGCGTCAGCGCCTCTTCCTGGCCCAGGCGCTGGTGAGCCGGCCGGCCATCCTCCTCCTCGACGAGCCGCTCGCCAACCTCGACGTCCGCAACCAGTCGGTGGTGGCCGCCCTCGTGCGGCAGGTGGCCGAGGAGCGGGGCATCACCGTGGTCCTCGTGGCCCACGACCTCAACCCGCTCCGGCAGGTGCTCGACCGGGTCTGCTACGTGGCCGGGGGCGGCGTGGCCATCGGCACCCCGGAGGAGGTCGTGACCGGGCCGGTGCTCTCCCGCCTCTACGGCGCACCGGTCGAGGTGCTGACCGACAGCCGGGGTCGGCGCTTCGTGGTCGGGCTCGAAGAGGAGACCGCCCATCCCCACGGGAGCCACGAGCCGGCCGGCGGCCTCCGGTGACCGCGCTCGTCGCCTCCAGCGGAGGGTTCAGCTGGAACCTCTTCTCCGACCTGCACGAGCAGCTGAGCTACCAGTTCATGCGCAACGCCTACCTGGCCGGCGGGGTGGTGGCCCTCGTGGGGGGGATCGTCGGTTACTTCGTCCTCCTGCGGCGGTCGGCCTTCGCCGCCCACGCCCTCTCGCACATCGGTTTCGCCGGGGCGGCCGGGGCGGTGGCCCTCGACGTGAACCCGCTCTACGGGCTGCTGGCGTTCTGCCTCACCGCGGGGGCGGTCATCGGCGGCCTCGGGCAGCGCCTGCGCGACCGGGACACCGTGATCGGCATCGTGTTGGCGTTCTCCCTCGGCCTCGGCGCCCTCTTCCTCTCCCTCTACCAGGGCAACGACGCCAACGAGGCCACCTCGATCCTGTTCGGCCAGATCCTCGGGATCAGCAACAGCGACGTGGTGCTCACGGCGGCCATCGGCGCGGTGACGCTCGCCCTCGTCGCCGTCATGTACCGGCCGCTCCTCTTCGCCTCGGTGGACGAGGACGTGGCCCGGGCCCGTGGCGTCCCGGTCGGCGCCCTGTCGGTGGCCTTCATGATGACGGTGGCCCTGGCGGTGGCGATCGCCGTGCAGGTGGTGGGGGTGCTCCTAATCTTCGCCCTCCTCGTGGCCCCGCCGGCCGTGGCCGAGCGCCTCACGCCGAGCCCCGGACGGGCCATGGCCGTTGGTGCGGCGGTCGGCCTCCTCTCGGTCTGGGTCGGGCTGTTCGTGGGCTACTGGTTCGCCTACCCGGTGAGCTTCTTCATCACCACGATCGCCTTCGGCATCTACGTCGCCGTCCGGGTGACGCAGTACCTGCTGGCCCGTCGGTCGCTCACCGGGGCGAAGACCACGCCGCTCACGGGGACGCCGGCCTGAGGGTGTCCCCGGGCCGGGGCGGGCCTCCCCGTCAGCTGGAGGCGGCCCGGGGCGGGCGCTCCGGGACGGAGAGGGCGTCGCGCAGCTTGGCCACGAGGACACCGAAGAGCGGGTAGACGTCCTCGCCCATCGCCTGGAGCGACGGACGCCACATCTCGTAGCGGTCGATCAGGGTGCGTCCGAGCATCAGCCTCACGAGCTCGAAGTCGAAGGCCCCCTGGATCTCGAGGGCGGCCAGCTGCTCGAAGTAGTCGAGCTCGCGGTAGAGGATGTAGGCCTCGGGGGCGTGGGCCGCGATGAACCCCTGGAAGGCGGCGGCGAGCTCCTTGTCGTCGTCGTAGCGGTCGACGAAGCGGCGGGTCTCGACGAGCTCCGGCTCGTCCCAGCGGCGGAAGAAGTCCGCCGCCATCTGGGCCTGGCTGCTCCGCCGGGCCTCGCGGACCTGTTGGCCGGCGAAGATCGCCGCGCCGATGGCTCCGAGGAGGCCGAGCGCGCCGAGCGCCGTGGCGATGGCCGTGACCTCCTCGGCCCAGTTGGGACTGGACACCGCCACCCCGCTCCCGACCTACCTGGATTGCCCGGCGCCCACGGTCAGGCCGGTCTCGTTCCTGGGCTCAGCCGTCGCCGCCGCCGTCTGCCGTCGGAGCGTCGAGCTCGAGCACCGGGTCGGGCCCGGGGGCGCCGCCGCCGTTCAACGCCCCGTTGTGCGCCACCGTCGACTCCGTTGGCTCGGAGGAGAGCGAGCTGCGGAGACCGCTCACCAGCCCGCCCAAGAGGTCCATCGGCACCACGATCTTCGTCGACGGAGCCGTGCCGATCTGCTTCAGCGTCTCGAGGTACTGCAGCTGCATCGTGTTGCGGTCGAGCCCCTGCCCGACGGCGTAGATGGTCCGCAGTCCCTGAGCCAACCCTTCGGCCCGGAGGATGGCCGACTGCCGCTCGCCCTCGGCCCCGAGGATCGCCGCCTGCTTGGTGCCCTCAGCGAGCGTGATGGCCGCCTGCTTGGTCCCCTGGGCTTCGGTGATCGCGGCACGCCGTGTCCGCTCGGCCGACATCTGGCGGGTCATCGCCTCGAGGACCCCCGCTGGTGGGTTGACCTCGCGCACCTCGACGGTCGTCACTTTCACGCCCCAGCGCTCGGTGACCTCGTCGAGGCGCACCCGGAGCGACGCGTTCATCTCCTCGCGCTTGGACAGCACGTCGTCGAGGGCCATGTCACCGACCACGCTGCGTAACGTCGTCGCCGCGACGTTCTGGGCCGCACCGGCGAACTTCTGGACCTGCAACACCGACATCGATGGGTCAACGACCTTGTAGAAGATGATGAAGTCGATCGAGATGGACGCGTTGTCCTTGGTGATGGCGGTCTGCTGGGGGATCTCGAGGAACTGCTCCCGGAGATCGACCCATGTCGTCCGGTCGGTGATCGGGTTGATGAACACGAGGCCGGGGCCACGGAGCCCGATGGCCCGGCCGAGGCGGAAGAGCACGATCCGCTGGTACTCGCGAACGATCTTGACGGAGAGCCCGAGCATGATGAGTCCGAAGAGGACGACCAACCCGATTACGAGGCCGATGATCATGAGTTCTGCTCCTTGTTGTCGCCGTCATCGAGACTGAAGATCCGATCGACAGGAACCGCCTCGGCGGCCTCGCCCCAGACGTCGAGGCGCACGCCCGCCGCTCGGAGGACCTGCACCCGGGTACCCGCCGGCACGTTCCCGTTGACCGAGACCGCCGACCACTGTTCCCCCTGGATGCGGACGAGACCCTCGGGTGTGAGGTCGCTGATCGCCACGCCCTCGGCTCCCTCCACCGCACCCACATGGTGGTGCCCCTCCACGGTTCCCACCTTGAAGCCGGACCAGGCGATGACCCCGACGCCGACCGAGACCACCAGGTCGGCGGCGAGCAGCGCCCAGAGGACGGGGGCGGACCGCCCGTTGACGGCCATGACGACCAGCCAGACGGCGGCGAGGACGCCGATCACGCCGGCTACCACGTGCGCGTGCGGCCCCGAGTGGAAGCCGACGAGAGCGGCGAGGACGACGAGTCCGAGTAGGACGCCGGCGATGATCCACATGAGCGCCTCCCAGGTCGGTTGCGCCACTAGCGATTCTACCGGCGTCGGCCCGGGCCCGGTCCGCCGAGCGTGGCCCGCCGGTGCGGCCCGGCGCGTCGAGCTTGCCGGTGCCCGAGGCCTCAGCGGCAGTCGGCGCAGCGTCCGACGAGGTCGAAGCGGTGCTCGGTCACCTCGAAGGCCTGCTCCTCGGCCGCCGCCCGGGCGGCCTCGGTGAGGGCCTGCTCCAGGCGGGTCGACGCGTGGACGTCCTCGACCTTGCCGCAGACGAGGCACACCAGGTGGTGGTGGTGGCCGGCCAGGTCCTCGGCCAGCTCGAAGCGCCCGTGGTCGTCGTTGCCGGCCACCCGGCGGACGACGCCGGCGTCGATCAGCGCGGTCACGTTGCGGTAGGCGCTGCTCTGGGGCAGGTCCGGGTTGGCCGCCAGTATCTCGGGCACGGTGAGGGGCCGTGACGAGGCCGACAGCGTCTCGATCAGGGCCCGCCGGATGGGCGTGTAGCGCTGATCGAGACGGGCGAGGCGCAGCCCGACCTCGTCGTGTACCGGCGAAACCACCGTGCGGACGGCCGCGCCGTCAGTGCTCATCCCAGTGGCCGTCGTGCGACGAGTGCCGGTGGCCGTCGTGGACGTAGTCGGTGTGGTCCCCGTGGACGACGGCCTCGTGGCCGCAGCCCTCGCCGTGGACATGGTCGTGGTCGACGTGGGTCACGTGACCCTCCTGGACGCACTCGTCCCAGTGCTCGTCGTGGGCCCGGTGGGCGTGGCCGTCGTGGAGGTAGTCGGTGTGGTCCCCGTGGGTGACCGCCACGTGGCCGCAGCCCTCGCCGTGGACGTGGTCGTGGTCGACGTGGGACTCGTGGGTCGTTGCTGGGCTCATGGTCCGTGCTCCTCTTGCCGTTCGTTGTGGGTGGGAGAGGTGGTCGCCCGGCCGTCGGTCCGGGTGGGCACCCCGAGCTCCTGGCCGTGGGCCAGGGCGTCGCGGGCGATGTGGGCGACGTGCTCGTCGGCGAGCGAGTAGGCCGTCTCCTTGCCCCGCCGGTCGCCGACCACGAGACCGGTGGTGCGGAGCACCCGGAGGTGCTGGGAGGCGAGGGACTGGGAGATGCCGAGCTCGTCGACGAGCTCGTGCACGCAGCGTGGCCCATGGCCGAGCTCGAGGACGATGGCCAGCCGGTGGGGCGAGCCGAGGGCTCGGAGCAGGTCGCAGGCGGCGCCGAGGTCCTCCAGGCGCTCCGGCGCCTCGGCGGCAGTGTCACCGGTCCGAGCCATATCAACACATTAGCATATCTTCATATGTTGTCAACCGGGCGGGCGTGGACGGTGGGCCCGGGTGTCCGTAGGGTGCCGGCATGCCCGGGCACGAGGAGATCGCACAGCTCACCCTGGAGGAGAAGGTCCTGCTCACCCACGGTGACGGCCTCTGGTCGACGGCGGGGGTGCCCCGCCTCGGCATCCCTCCCCTCCGCATGACCGACGGCCCGGCCGGGGCCCGGGGGGTCGGCCTCCTGGCCTCGGGCACGCCCACGCTCTGCCTCCCCTGCGGGTCGGCCCTCGGGGCGACCTGGCACCCTGAGCTCGTCGAGCGGCTGGGACGGGTGCTGGCCGAGGAGGCCCGGGCCAAGCGGATGCACGTCCTCTTGGCGCCCACAGTGAACCTGCACCGTTCGCCCCTCGGCGGGCGCGACTTCGAGTGCTATGCCGAGGAGCCCTTCTTGTCGGGGAAGCTGGCCGCGGCCTTCGTGCGCGGTGTGCAGTCGGGCCAGGTGGCCACGACCGTCAAGCACTTCGTGGCCAACGACGCCGAGTACGAGCGCACCACGATCAGCTCGGTGCTCGACGAGCGGACCCTCCGCGAGGTCTACCTCCTGCCGTTCGAGCTGGCGGTGAAGGAGGGCGGCGCCTGGGGCGTGATGACCGCCTACAACCGGCTGAACGGCGTCTACTGCAGTGAGCACGCCGGCCTCATCGACATCCTGCGCGACGAGTGGGCCTTCGACGGCTTCGTCGTGAGCGACTGGGAGGCGGCCCGCTCGACCGTGCCCTCGGCCCGGGCCGGGCTGGACCTCGAGATGCCCGGGTCCGGCTACTGGTTCGGCGGCGGCAAGCTCGAGGCGGCCGTCACCTCGGGCGAGCTGGCCGAGGCGGTGGTGGACGGGATGGTCGACCGCCTCCTCACGCTGCGGGAGCGGACGAAGGCGGCCGAGCTCGCCGACGGCCCCGAGGGCACGCTCGACCGGCCCGAGGACCGGGCCCTGGCCCGGCTGGCCGCGGCGGAGGCCACCGTGCTCCTCAAGAACGACGGGTTGCTCCCCCTCGACCGGGGCGCGCTCCGCCGCCTGGCGGTCATCGGGCCCAACGCCGGGCGGGCCCGCATCATGGGCAACGGGTCGGCCGCCCTCCGCCCCTACCACCGCACCCCGCCCCTCGAGGCGCTGCGCCGCCGTCTCCCCGACGTGGACATCGTCTTCGAGCGGGGCTGTGACATCGACCGCACGGCCCAGGCGGTGCACCGACCCTTCGAGGTCGAGTACTTCGCCTCCCCCGAGCCACCGGACGACGGTGCGGCGCCCCTGTCCGCCGACCGTTACGACACCGGCTGGGCGATCCGGGTCGGCTCGCCGACCGGCCACGACGAGCAGCCGTTCTCCGCCCGGGCCCGGGCCACGCTCGTGGCCGAGGAGCCGGGCCGCCACGAGCTCACGCTCCTCGCCGCCGGCCGGGCTCGCCTGGCCGTCGACGGCCGGGTGGTCCTCGACGCCTGGGCGCCCGGGCTGGAGCGGGGGAAGGAGCTCTTCGGCCTGGCCGTCGGGCCGCTCGTCACCGAGCTCGACCTCGAGGCCGGGCAGACCTTCGAGGTGACCGTGGACTACGCCAGCGAGGGGGGCGTCTACCTCTACGGCTTCGTGGTCGGGCTCCGGCCGCCGCCGGTGGAGGACCTCGTGGCCCGGGCTGTCGCCGCCGCGGCCTCAGCCGACGTGGCCCTGGTGGTGGTCGGCACGAGTGAGGAGTGGGAGGGGGAGGGCTCGGACCGCGAGAGCTTCGAGCTCCCCGGGGCCCAGGACGAGCTGGTGGCCTCAGTCGTCGCGGCCAACCCGAGGACCGTCGTGGCCCTCAACACCGGCTCACCGGTGGCCATGGGGTGGGCCGACGAGGTGGCCGCCCTGCTGCAAATCTGGTTCGGGGGCCAGGAGATGGCCGAGGCCCTCGTCGACGTCCTCCTCGGCGAGCAGACCCCCTCGGGCAAGCTGCCGACGACGATCCCCTACCGCATCGAGCACACGCCCTCGTACCTCAACTTCCCCGGCGAGAACAGCGAGCTGCGCTACGGCGAGGGGCTCTACGTGGGCCACCGTTTCTACGAGGCCACCGACCGGGCCGTTCGCTTCCCGTTCGGCCACGGGCTCAGCTACACCACGTTCGAGCTCGGCGCGCCCCGGCTGTCGGCCACGGCCGTCGGCCGGGGAGAGGGGCTCACCGTCGAGGTCGAGGTCACGAACACGGGGGACCGCCTCGGGGCCGAGACCGTCCAGTGCTACGTCGCCCCACCCGCCACGACCCGGCTCCACCGGCCGCCGCGGGAGCTGAAGGCCTTCGCCAAGGTGTGGGCGGCCCCCGGCGAGACGGTCACCGCCACCCTCGAACTGCCGTGGCGCTCCTTCGCCTACTACGACCCGGGCGACCCCGGGTACCGCAAGCTCGTGCGGCCCGGCGCACCATCGGCTGGAGCGGGCCACGAGCGCCGAGACGAGGCCGGGTGGGTCGTCGACGCCGGCCGCTACCGCCTCGACGTCGCCACGTCGTCGTCGGTCACGCACCACCGGGCCGAGATCGAGGTGCTCGAACCCGCCGGGCCCTGAGCGGGCTCAGCCGTAGGTGGCGGTGAGGGTGGTGGTGCCGGCGGCCGGGTTCGGGTCGGGCGTGGTGCTCGTCGTCTCGAGCGTGCTCGTGATGGCCCCCCCGGGATGACCGGTCACCGTGATCTTGAACGTCGCCGCCTTCCCGTTCGTGAGCTTGGACTTCGTGCACGTCACCTCGGCGTTGTCTCCGGGCGGCGGGGCCACGGACTGGCAGCCCTTGGGCACGGCCACCGAGATGAGCCCGGGCGAGACGATGACATCGGTCAGCGTGACGTTCGGGGCCGTGTCGGGTCCCCCGTTGGTGGCGGTCAGCCCGAGTCGGAGCTTGCCGCCCTTCGAGTTCCGCAGCACGCTCTCGGTGGCCACCAAGGCCGCGCCGACGGTGTTGGTGAGCGAGAAGGTGGCCGGCGTCGGCAACCCGCTGACGGTGGCCAGCACCTGGTAGGGGCCGACGGTGCTGTTGGCGGTGAACGTCGGCGCGGTGGCCACGCCGTTGGCCCCGGTGAGGACGGTGACCGACGTGACGGCTCCGGGGAAGGTGCCGGCCGTCCCGGTCGGCGGGGCGCTGAACGTGACCGATACCCCCTGACATGGGTCGCTCGCCCCGTCGGTCACCAGCGCCGCGAGGTCCGTCCCGAAGGGGTAGCCGCGGACCGTCGACTGGGGGGTGCCGGCGGAGGCGACGATGTTGGCCGGCGTGTTGGTGTTGGTGAGGGCGAAGACCGCCGGGGTGCTCACGCCCGCCACCGTGCCGGTGACCTGGTAGGAGCCGACCGTCGACCCGGCGGTGAAGGTCGGCGCGGTGGCCGTGCCCGTGCTGCTGGTCGTCTCGGTGACCGACGAGGCGGACCCCGGGAAGGTCCCGGTGGCCCCCGAGGTCGGCGCACTGAACATGACCGATACCCCGGCGACGGGGTCACCCGCGCTGTCGGTCACTCTGGCCGCCAGGTCGATCGGGAAGGCCGTCCCCGCGTGCGCCGACTGGGGGGTACCCACCGTCGCCACCACCGAGGCGGGCGGCCCTTCGTTCTCGAGGTGGAAGACGCCCGGCGAGGCGACATCGTTACTCCACGCGTCGACCACGTAGCTCCCGGCGGTGCCCCCAGCGGTGAAGACCGGCGCGACGGCGTCGCCATTGCCGTCGGTGCTGACGGTGGCGCCGTCGACCCCGCCGTCGGGGCCGGGGAATCGACCGGTCGGGGAGGTGACG
>DATGZH010000045.1:0-57835 GCA_035297265.1 Acidimicrobiales bacterium
CGCTGTTAGCGTGCATCTCGTAAGTGCCCTTCTTGGTCTGGCTTCTGGTTGGCTTCGCAACCGTCAGAATCCCAGGTCGGAAGGGCACGTACGCGGATACGCGCTGGTCAGGTCATGAGTCCGCGTGAATGATCGGAGCTAATGGATTAAGAGCTGGCCCAAGCTCGTCCACCCAGTTTGTCTTGGTCCCTACATCCAGCTCAGATCTGGTCCTGGGTCTTGGGTGTGATGTTTTGTCCACCCGGTTCGCTCGAATTGAGTAGCGAGGGAGTAGCAATATGAGCCACGTGAATCCTTCGACGACCCCAGCTGGTCCCGAGCCAGCAGATGGTGCCGAAGCCTTGCGCAAGTTCGTCTTCGGCGACGTACCCCTGGGCGAATGGAAGCCCCAGGGTGATGGCGAGCCGCTTCCGCCCTGGGATGCTTTTGAGCGGGCCCGACAGTTGGCCCATGGGGGCGAAGTAGGCCCAGCGGCGGACATCTGGTGGCAGATTGCCCTTTCGGAGGGGATCGAGTCCCGTCAGACCCTTCAGGCCTGGCATTTCCTCCGCGAAGCTGGACGCCCACCGCCGGCCGAACTGGCCAAAGTGGTACTGGGCACGGTCATTGAGATGCCCGTCGATGCTGACCACGATCTCCTCGCTGCGTACCGCGATGGCTCGGCTCGATACCTCAACCCACTCGGGCAATGCCGCCATCATCGAGGACCGATCGATCATCGAGATCCAGGATGCCATCCAACGCTGGATCGAAGTCGGCGAGGTGATCGTGCAGGTGATCGGCCCCTAGGAAGGCTCGGAGTTCCCCACCCTCGCACTGGGACAGGTTCGCGTCATGATGCTCACTCCGAGCGGACCCCACTTTGGGCAGGGTCCCCTGGCTGCATTGTCGGCAGATCGTGCGGCCGGAGCATTCATCAGCGCCGCAGCCTCCCTCATGACGCTGATCGTCAACCGGATCGTTACCTGACCATTCAGCTCATCCCGCCCCAAGACGGCGTCTGTATGGAGACACACAGTTCACCAAGGTGGCGATCCAAGTTGTGGACGTTCGTGTGGATGCTCGACGGGCCCTCCCCGACAGGTCATGAAGCACCCCCCAGGTACCATTTCGGGCATGAGGGAGCTGCGGGTGGTCGTCCCGTACGACGTCGCCCAGCGTCTGGCCGAGCGGGCCCGGCGGGAGTGCACGACACCAGGGCAGCTGGCCACCAAGGCGGTGCGTGCTTCCGTCGGACCGGCCAATGGGGTCATATGAAGCCGACCCCGGTTCGTCGGTCTCGGCCGCGGCGCGCGTAGCGACATCTCCGAACGCTCTGAAGAGGTGTAGGCGAGATGTCGAAGCCCCAGCCGCACCCCGGTCATGGTCGCAGTCTGGAACTGCCACTAGACGTGCTGCTCCGGCGGACACGGCCCTTGCCGCCGCATGGTGAGATGGTGATCGACGATCTCACCGCCGATGAAGGGGCAGAGTTTCTCGCCGCTCTGAAGTAATGACGCCCCCGCCGCCTCGTGGTCCGATCATCAGGGGCGATCTATTGCAAGCAGCTCGACCAGGCGGTTAAAGGGTTCGAAAGGAAATGCCGTCGGCCCTGGCGGAGGCCCGTAAATTCTTCCCAACGTCGTGCTTCGAGACGGCGATGCCGGCGCCAAGCGTGTGAGCCGCAGCCAGTACTTCTACCATCGCGGCGGACATGGCACGCCCTCTCGCTCGGTGCCGCTGCTGCAGCTCTGCCATCAGCCAGGAGAGGTCTCGCAGTGGCAATACTTCGATCTCCTCGGGGAGCGCGACGAGTTGTGCCCGGAATCGTTCCTGAATCTCGACAGGTAGCCCCGCCACGGGCGCCGAGAGCTTGCCCGCCCTAATCGGATCGGCGAACGAGGAGCAAAGCCTGAAGAGCCACAGTCCCGTCGTTGCTAGGCCGTCAGATGCCAGGCCGTCGAGGTCCGACGAGCGTCTAGCCGTCAGGACGTCGCGGAGAAGGTGGTCGTCGACGACGAATGAGGCCACTCAGGTTGTAGCCAGGTCCGGGTCGTCTAGGCCCTGCACGAACCGACGGTGATCCTCGGCGCTAAGAGCCTGGGCGAGGAGCTTGTGGCGGCCACCGGGCGGAAGCAGGACCACTGCATCACCCAGATCCACAACCGTGACACGCCCCCCGTTGTCGAGCCCCCATCGATGGCGCACAGCCGCCGGGACCGACATCTGTCCGCTCGTTGAAACGAGAAACTCAGCTGTCTTTGCCATGATGGCCTCCAGCCTACTTGGTAAGCTACGATCATACCAAGTGCCCCCCGAAGATCGACTCACCGTCGGACGCTGAACTATCCCCGATCACGGGCACCGTGATCAGCGGGATCGGTAATGGAAGACCCGGCCGCTGTCCACGTCGGTGAAACCCTTCGGGAAGAGGCCAACAGCCGACACCGGGCGAGCAGTTCCTCCAGGGTGCCGGTGCTGAGTGTGACCCGTCCCTGGTGCGCCTGGCTCACGAGCTTGGCCGCGGCACGCTGGGCGTCCCGACGGCCCCTCTGGACGGTCGTGCTGGCGTCGGCGTAGCGACCGGGGTTGCGGCCGAGGCTCACCCTCACCTGCCAAACGCCTGGAGAGCGCTCACGTAAGCTGCCGCGCACGGGACAGAGTCTCGATTATGGACAAGGGCCCATGATCAAGGACAAAAGCCCAGGGAGAGGTGCGAGAGCGGCCGAATCGGACTCACTGCTAATGAGTTGACTGGGGGAACCCGGTCCGAGGGTTCAAATCCCTCCCTCTCCGCTGTCGGAAAGCAGGGCCGTTCGAGGCCCACACCCCGGGGTCCCGGGGGCCGGACGTCTTTGAAAGGCGGATCCGTGAAGCCGAGAGTCCCCCTCCTCCGGGACGGAGGCACGGGCCGCTACTGGCTCCACACCCTGGGTTGCCCGAAGAACCAGGTCGACTCGGACAAGCTGCGCGGACTGCTCTCGGCCGACGGCTTCGCCCCGGCCGACACGCCCGGCGACGCCGACCTCGTGGTCGTCAACACGTGCGCCTTCATCGAGGCGGCCCGCCAGGAGTCGATCGAGGCCGTGCTCGAGCTCTCGGCGGCCCGTCGACCGGGAGCGCAACTGGTGGTGACGGGCTGCCTCGCCGAGCGCTACGCCGACGAGCTGGCCGAGGCCCTGCCCGAGGTCGACCGGGTGGCCGGTTTCGGGCAACCGCTGGCCGATCCGGACGCCTCGCCCGTCGCGGTCTCCTTCGGACGACGACCGGCGAGGACGACCGCCGGTGGGTTCGACCTGCTCGAGCTGCCCCGCCCAGCCACTGGCGCGCCTTGGTCCTACGTGAAGGTGGCCGAAGGGTGTGACCGGATCTGCGGGTTCTGTGCCATCCCGTCCTTCCGGGGCCGACAGCGGTCGCGGAGTTTCGACGACGTGTTGGCCGAGGTGGCGGTGCTCGCCGAGGGAGGGGCGCGCGAGGTGGTCCTCGTGGCCCAGGACCTCGCCTCCTACGGACGCGACCGCGGCGCCCGCGGTCGACGTCACGACGCCGGCACGCCGATCGTCGAGCTCACGCGGGCGGTGGCCGAGCTCGTGGCCCGCACCCGCCTGCTCTACCTCTACCCGTCGGGCCTGACCGACGAGCTCGTTGACGCCGTGCTGTCGACCGGTGTGCCCTACTTCGACCTCTCGCTCCAGCACGTCTCGCGCCCGCTCCTCACCGGGATGCGCCGCTGGGGCGACGGCGGGCGGTTCCTCCGCCGCATCGACGAGATCCGCCGCCGCGAGCCGGCGGCGACCTTCCGTTCGTCGTTCATCCTGGGTTACCCCGGTGAGACCGAGGAAGACCACGACCAGCTCTTGGCCTTCCTCGCCGAGGCCGAGCTCGACTGGGCCGGGTTCTTCCCGTTCTCCCCCGAGGACGGCACGCACGCCGTTGGCCTGGACGACCAGGTGCCGACGAATCTCGCCCTCGAGCGCCTACGGGAGTGCACCGAGCTGCAGGACGCCGTCACCGCCCGCCGGCGCGACGCGATGGTGGGACGTGGCCTCGAGGTCCTCGTCGACCGGGCCGGTGTCGCCCGGTCGGTGCACGAGGCCCCCGAGATCGATGGGGTCGTCAAGGTGCCGGCCGAGCTCCCGGCGGGCGGGTTCGTCGAGGTGGTCGTCACCGAGGCCCTCGGGCCCGACCTCGTAGCCGTGCCGGTTGGAGCCCCCGTGCCGGCCAGGACGCCCTCGTGACCGAAACGGCCGGGCCGAGCTTCGGCCCCTCGGCCCTCGTCACGCCGGCCAACGCACTGACCGCGGCCCGGCTGCTCGCCACGCCGATCTTCGTGGCGATGATCATCGTGCAGGGCGCCACCTGGGCCACGGCCGTCGTGGGGACGCTCGTGGCCGGGAGCGACGGCATCGACGGCTGGCTCGCCCGCCGGCAGGGCACCACCCGGTCGGGCGCGTTCCTCGACCCGCTGGCCGACAAGGTGGTGGTCCTCGGCGCCCTCTTCGCCCTGGCCTCCCAGGGTGTCCTCTCCTGGTGGCCGGTGGCGCTGATTAGCGTCCGCGAGGTCGGGATCACCGCCTACCGCGCCTGGGCCGGCCGGCGGGGCGTGTCGATCCCCGCCCGCCCGTCGGCCAAGGTGAAGACGATCGTCCAGGACCTGGCCATCGCCACGTGCCTCCTCCCGCCGCTCGCCCCCTACGACACGCTGCACACCGTGGCCATCTGGGTGGCCACGGCGTTCACGCTCGTGACCGGGGCCGAGTACCTGCTGGACGGGCGACGGGCGCTCCGGACGACCAGCTGAACGAGGAGGCGACGCGGTGAGAGTGGAGATCGTGGCGGTCGGCACAGAGCTCCTCCTCGGCCAGATCGCCGACACCAACTCGGCCTGGATGGGCGAGCAGCTGGCGGCGGCCGGTATCGACTCGCACTTCCACCAGGCGGTCGGGGACAACCAGGCCCGTATCGTGCTCGCCCTGCGCACGGCGCTCGCCCGCGGCGACGCCGTCATCGTGTGCGGTGGCCTCGGACCGACCCAGGACGACATCACCCGCGAGGCCATCGCCGAGGTCATGAACGTGGCGCTCCACCGGGACGAGGTCATCGCCGCCCGCATCGCCGCGTTCTTCGGCGATCGCCAGCGGGAGATGACCGAGAACAACCTCCGGCAGGCCGACGTGCCGGAAGGCGCGATCGCCATCGACCAGGTCCAGGGGACGGCACCCGGGCTCATCTGCCCGCTCGGGGCCAAGGTCTTGTACGCGGTGCCGGGTGTGCCCCACGAGATGGCCGAGATGTTCGAGCGGGGCATCCTCCCCGACCTCCGTCGGCGGAGCGCCGAAGCTGGCGAGGAGGCCGTCATCGTCAGCCGGGTGCTCCGTACGTGGGGGACGAGCGAGTCGGCGCTGGCCGCCGCCCTGCAGGACCGCTTCGAGCTGCTCGACCGGCCGGCGGCCGGCCCGGGCACGGTCACCATCGCCTTCCTGGCGAGCGGTATCGAGGGGATCAAGGTGCGGCTCACGGCGCGGGCCGGCAACGGCTCCGAGGTGACGAAGCTGCTCGATGCCGAGGAGCAGGAGGTCCGCCGGGTGCTCGCCGAACGGCTCGGTGACATCGTCTTCGGCCTCGACGACACGAGCATGGAGCAGGCGGTGGCCGACCTCGTCGTGGAGCAACGCCTCACCCTCGGCTTGGCCGAATCGATGACGGGCGGCCTCATCGCCTCCCGTCTCGTGAGCGTGCCCGGGGCCAGCACCTGGTTCCGCGGCGCGGTGGTGAGCTACGCCTCGGAGGTGAAGTTCTCGCTCCTCGGCGTGGCACCAGGTCCGGTGGTGGCCGCCACGGCGGCCGAGCAGATGGCCGAAGGCGCCCGCCGCGTGCTCGGGGCCGACGTGGCGTTGGCCATCACCGGGGTGGCCGGGCCGGACGAGCAGGACGGCCAACCGGTCGGCACGGTGTTCGTGGCCCTCGCACTGCCCGAGCGGCCCGTCGACGTCCGGGAGATCCACCTGCCCGGGGACCGTGAGCGGATCAGGCAGTACTCGACGATCTCGGCGCTCGACGTCCTGCGGCGGGCGCTCCTCGAGCGGGCAGGCTCAGGACGGGCTGGCTAAGGCGCGCAGGCGGAGGGCCCGCGGGAGTGACAGGCGGACGACGGTCGAGAGCACGACCGGCTGGACGAGCTCGCCGCCGGCGATCGAGATGTGGATCCTGTCGGACCACCTGACGACGACGCCGTCCACCGTCGTGGCGAACTTGCCGTGCGGATCGAGGAGGGCGTTCAGGTCGACAACGGTGGCCGTTTTCGGTCGGAGCCGGGCCGCCGCCTTCACGTCGGCGTTGTAGGCGTCGGCCCGGGCCGGATCGTTCTCCGGGAAGGGGACGGTCTGGCCGGGGGGGAGGACCGGGTCCACGTAGGGCATCGTGAACAGGATCACCTTGGCCCCGGTCGACGAGAGCACGTCGATCGCCTGGTCGAGCTCGGCCACGAGGTGGGCGTCCCAGGCCGGCTCACCGACGTGGACCCATTGGCCGCCGAAGAGGTGGTCGACCGCCTCCCAGCGCCCGAGAAGGAGGCCGACCACGGCCGGCCGGTACCGCGCCACGAGCTGGTGCCAGGCCAGCGTCCAGGTGGGACAGCCCGGCGTGGCCGGCCCCGGCTTGCCCGAGATCATGACCGGGAGCGTCGGATCGAGGTCGCACCCGAGCTTGGCCCGGTCGATGACCGACACGCCGAAGTGCTTCACCGAGTCCAGGCTGAGGCCCTGGCCGAGGGTGAGGGAGATGGAATCGCCCAGCAGCAGGAACCGCAGCGGGTGGGTGCTGTAGGCGTCGAGGGCGGCGAGCTGGCCCCGCTCGGTGGACGACAGCCCGGAGGGTGCCCCGAGCGTGGCCGCCTGCTCCGGGCCGGGCGCCTTCGGTCCGGCGGCGCCGCCGGCGACCGCCGCCGGCCCCGTCACGAGACCGACCGCGAGCAGCCCGAGGAGGACCCCACGGGGAAACCGCCGCGCCGGTCCCCGACCGTGACGTCGCCACCTGTCCCCCCGGCTCCCGCGAGCCAACGATGTCGCCTCCTCGAGTGGTCGCGACGACCGCCGCCCAGCCCGTGAGTCGGTGGTCGGGGACCCACTCTAGGCCGGCGAGGGACAATGGCCCGTGGTCGCCGCGGCGCAGTTCGACGAGTACCTCGTGGTGGACTGGAGTGCCCGCTCGACACCGTCGACCGGTCGCGACACGGTCTGGGTGGCCCACGGGCAACGGGTCGGCGCCCGCCTCGACCTCAGCACCGAGAACCCCCCGACGAGGGCGGAGGGGATGGATCGTGTCGCCGCCATCCTCGACCGGGCACTGCGGTCCGGTCGCCGGGTCCTCCTCGGCTTCGACTTCTCGTTCGGCTACCCGGCCGGGTTCGCCGAGGTCACCGCCGGGCTCACGTCGGCCGGACGGCCGCCCTGGCGGCGCACCTGGGAGCTCCTCGCGGCGCGGGTCGAGGACCGACCGGACAACACCAACAACCGCTTCGAGGCGGCCGACAAGCTGAACGAGGCCACGGGAACCCGGTTGTTCTGGGGCCGGCCCCGGGGCCGACTGGACGGGCTGCGATCGCTGTCGGCCACGACCGAGGTCCCGGCCCACCTGCGGCCGAACCCCAGCGCGGCGCTGCGGCGGGCCGAGCAGGCCGCCGGTCGGGGCATCCGGTCGTCGTGGCAGCTCTACGGCCGTGGTTCGGTGGGCGGCCAGACTCTCGTCGGGCTGCCAGCGCTCCGGGCGCTCGTCGACGGTCGGCCCGAGGCGCTCGCCGTCTGGCCGTTCGACACCGGGTTCTCACCCGAGCCGGCCTTCCGGGGCCGGCCGGCGCCGGTCGTCGTGGCCGAGGTGTGGCCGAGCGCCTTTTCGGCCGACCCGGGTGGGTCGGTGCGCGACGAAGGCCAGGTGCTGGGCACGGTCCGGGCCATCGCCGATCGCGACGCCCGCGGCCTCGGCGGGTGGTTCGACCCCCCGACGGTGGCCGCCCTCAAACCCGAGGGCCGGCTCGCCGTCGAAGCCGAGGAGGGGTGGATCCTCGGCGTCACCTGACGCCCGTGGACGGGCGGACCTCAGTGCCTGCGGGAGCCGGGCGAGGGGCGCCGTCGGCGTTTGCCCCCCTTCTCGAGCAGCGACAGCGGATCGACGCCGAGTTGCTCGGCCAGCCGCTCGACCGTCCGGAGCGAAGGGTTGCGTTCGCCGCGCTCGAGCGAGCCGATGTAGGTGCGGTGGACCCCCAGGTAGTCGGCCATGGCCTCCTGGCTCAACCCCTTCGCCTCCCGGTAGGCCAACAGATTGCGCCCGAACCGGATCTGCAGGTCGCCCTCCACCGGGCCCTACCCTGCTCAAACGCTACTTTTGCGTCTACAGACTGATAAGTAGCGGCGTCCCCGTCCTCAGCGGTCGGGGTAGAGGTGGACCGACGGACGACAGCGGCCGTCGGCGTCGGACCAGAGGCAGAGCTCGACGAGGAGGGAGCCCCGCGCCCAGAGCTGGACACCGAGCCCTTCACCCAGTTCGGCCCGACGGGCGGCCGTCTCGGTGGTCGCGAAGAGCACCACCGCCGAACGTTCGGGGGCCTCGCCGAAGCCCACCCGGAGCTCGGCCGTATCCCCGTCGACGTCGGCCACGATGCGCTCCAAGCCCTCGTCGTCCCGGATGGCTAGCCGCCTCGTCGTGAGCCCCTCGCCCAGCTCGACGAGCGCCGCCTCGGTGGCGTCGAGACGCCGTTCGACGGCGGACCGCCACGTCGGCGCCTCTTCGTGCTCGGTTCCCTGCATTGCGGACATCTCGGACCTCCTCCTCCTCATCGTTCGGCGGCATGGTCACCGGTCCGGCGTGCTGCCGGCCCGGCCCAGGCGAGAGGCCCGCGCCCACGGCGGCGTCGAGCGTCCGAGGGGTACCACGGCGCTGTGACGGACGGCGGCGGACGCCGGCGTCAGTCGGCGAGAAGCGAGCGGTAGAGCGAGGCCGTCCGCTCGTCGAAGGCGACGAGCCGCACCAGCCCGACCTCGGTCTCGGCCGTCTGCACCGTACGCACCGCGATCTCGGCCGCCCGCCGCGGCGGGAACCCGTAGGCGCCGGTCGAGATGGCCGGGAAGGCCACAGAGCGCGCCCCCAACTCGTCGGCCACCTGGAGCGAACGGCGGTAGCACGAGGCCAGCGCGGCGTCCTCGTCCTCGGTGCCGCCGCGCCACACCGGGCCCACGGTGTGGATGATCCAGCGGGCAGGGAGGGCGAAGCCGTCGGTGACGACGGCCTCCCCAGGTGGGCAACCCCCGATCACCGCGCACGCAGCCCGCAGGTCGGCCGCGCCGGCCGCCCGGTGGATCGCCCCGTCCACCCCGCCCCCGCCGGCGAGGGCGGCGTTCGCTGCGTTGACCACCGCGTCGACCCGTTCGACGGTGATGTCGCCGACCGCCGTCTCGATGATCGCGGTCACGGGCCGACGCTACCGCTGCGACCGGCCACACTGACCCGGTGCGGATGTTCGTTGCGGTGTGGCCGCCCGAGGAGGTCCTGGCCCGCCTCCGGGCCCTCGACCGCCCCGAGCTGCCGGGCCTGCGCTGGAGCACCGAGGACCAGTGGCACGTCACCCTCGTGTTCCTCGGTGAAGTGGCCGAGGCCGACGTCGGCCCCCTCGGCCAGGCGGTGCGGGACGCGGCGTCGGGGCTCGACGCCGGCCTGACAGCCGAGCTCGGGCCGGCCACCCGCCGGCTGGGCCGCGCCGTGCTGTGCCTCCCCGTGGCCGGCCTCGATGAGGCGGCCGCCGCGGTGCGGGACCGGACTGCGGCGGTCGTGGCCGACCCCGACCCCCGTCCCTTCGCTGGCCACCTGACGCTCGCCCGGGCCCGGGGCGGCCGGCCGGTCCCCGGTCCTCTGGTGGGCCGGCCGTGCCGGGCGGCCTGGACCGTCGAGGCGCTCACCCTCGTCCGTTCGGAGACCGGGCCCGAGGGGGCGGCCTACGAGAGCCTGGTCACCGCCCCGCTCGGCCGGTGAACATCCACCGGTACGAACACGTGTTCGGCCTAGAGTGGGGCGGGCGACGGTCGGGGTCCGGTCCGTTGACACACCCCTCCCGTAGGGTCCGCCGGGTGGACACGCAGAGAGAGAAGAGGAGCGTCGGGATGACAGAGGAGCGTGAGAAGGCACTCGGGGTGGCCCTCGGCCAGATCGAGAAGCAGTTCGGGAAGGGTTCGATCATGCGGATGGGCGAGAACGTCCACATGGCGGTGGAGGCCATCTCGACCGGGGCGCTGTCGCTCGACTTGGCCCTCGGCATCGGCGGGTTCCCCCGGGGCCGCATCGTCGAGGTCTACGGCCCCGAGTCGTCGGGCAAGTCCACGCTGGCCATGCACGTGGTGGCCGAGGCCCAGCGCAACGGTGGGATCTGCGCCTACATCGACGCCGAGCACGCCATGGACCCGGTGTACGCCCGGGCCATCGGCGTGAACGTCGACGACCTCCTGATCTCCCAGCCCGACACCGGGGAGCAGGCGCTCGAGATCGCCGACATGCTGATCCGCTCGGGTGCGCTCGACGTGCTCGTCATCGACTCGGTCGCCGCCCTCACCCCTCGGGCCGAGCTCGAGGGCGAGATGGGTGACACCCACGTGGGCCTCCAGGCCCGGCTCATGTCCCAGGCCCTGCGCAAGCTGACGGGGACGCTGTCCAAGTCGTCGACCATCGCCATCTTCATCAACCAGCTACGGGAGAAGATCGGCGTCGTCTACGGGTGCTTCTCCTATGGAACACGTGTCGTGCTGGCCGACGGCAGCACGGAGAAGATCGGCAAGATCGTCAACCAGAAGCTTGCCGTCGAGGTGCTTTCCTATGATCCCGAGATCGGAGCGGTCGTCCCCAAGCGAGTCGTCAATTGGTTTGACAACGGCAAGACGGACGAGTTCCTCCAGTTCACCGTATCCAAGCCCTCTGCGAACGGCCGAGCCCAGTTCGCTGCCACCCCCAACCATCTGATCCGCACGCCAGTTGGCTGGCGCGCGGCCAAAGACCTCAAGGTTGGTGATCGAGTCATGCAGGCGGTCGATCATCACCTGTCACCCTTCCAATGGGAGGTGTTACGCGGAACGCTTATGGGTGACGGCGCTCTGTCGGCCACGACGAGCGGCTACGGCGCACGGTTCCGGTACAGCCACGGTCGCGCTCAGCACCCCTATGCCGAATGGAAGGCCGGGCTCTTCGCCAACATCCGCTTCAGTCGATACGTCCGTGAGATCGATGGCGCCGTGCTCTACGATTTCTGTCCCCTGCCCGAGCTGGCTCAGCTGCGGCACCAGGTCTATCAGGACGGCAAGAAGGTCTTCGACGACGAGTACCTCAAGCAGTTGACGCCTTTGTCAATTGCCCTCTGGTACATGGACGACGCGGGCTTCGTCCTACGGTCAAAGGGCGTCCAGAAGCGCACCCATGGCGGTACGGGGCGAGCGGAGGTTTGCGTCGAGGCCATGGAGCCGGACACTCGGGAGCGCTTGGTTGCTTGTCTGGCCGATACTTGGGGGATCCACGGGAGGCTGCTTGACCGACGCGGCAAGGCAGTGCTCCAGTTTCCGAGCGCTGAGACGGCCAAATTGCACGCCCTCATCGCGCCCTTCGTCCACCCGAGCATGGAATACAAGGTTCTTCCCGCCTATCGGGGCCGTTTTGGTGTCGAGCCCCTTTTCACTCCGGCACGGAAGGAGCTGATGGCTCTTCCGATCACTGACATTCATGTCAAGCCCCCTACCCGCTCTATGCATCGGTTCGATCTCGAAGTGGAGGGAAGCCACAACTACCTGGCGGACGGCGTGGTGGTCCACAACTCGCCCGAGGTCACGCCGGGAGGCCGGGCCCTCAAGTTCTACGCCTCGGTGCGCATCGACATCCGGCGGGTGGAGTCCATCAAGGACGGCACGGACGTGATCGGCAACCGCACCAAGGCCAAGGTGGCCAAGAACAAGTGCGGGGCGCCGTTCAAGGTGGCCGAGTTCGACATCATGTACGGCCAGGGCATCAGCCGGGAAGGGTCGCTGCTCGACGTGGCGGTGGACCTCGGCTACATCAAGAAGTCAGGAGCGTGGTTCACCTACGAAGGCGAACAGCTCGGGCAGGGGCGGGAGAACGTGAAGCAGTTCCTCCGGGAGAACCCCCAACTGATGGCCGAGATCGACGATCGGGTGCGCCGGCACCTCGCGCCGCCGCCCTCAGCCGGGGGCGAGGTCGGCGAAGAGGCCGAGGCCGACCCCGACGACCTCCCCATCACCCTCGACTGACGGTCACCCCCGGCTGACCAGCGAGGCGCGCGTTCAGCGGAGGAGCCGCGAGAGCCGGCGGTCGGCGAGCTTGCGGCCGCCGGTCTGGCAGGTCGGGCAGTAGACGATCTCGTGCGACTCGAAGGAGACGTGCTCCAACGGGTCGCCGCAGTTCGGGCAGGGGTCACCGTGGTGGTTGTGCACGGTGAAGTTCCCGCCGAGCTTGGCGTCGGAGAGCCCGCCCTCGCGGGTGCGCTCCTTGGCGAGGCCCTCGGTGAGGACGGCGCGGACCGTCGCCACGAGCCGTTGGCGCTGATCGGCGTCGAGGGTGCGGAGCGAGGCGAACGGCGAGAGCCGGGCCCGGTTCAAGATGTCGTCGGCGTAGCCCCGCCCGACGCCGGGGATGAAGTGCTGGTCCCGCAGCAACGTGTGGAGGTGGCGGTTGCTGTCGTCGGTGAGCAGCAGCTCGGCCGCCGCGTCGTCGAAGGGTTCGGGGCCGAGGGTGGCGAGCGGACCGTCGTCGCCGGGGGCGAGCACCCACCAGCCGGCCTTGCGCTGCGTGCCGTGCTCGCGCACGAGGAGGCCCCGGTCGCCGTCGAACACGAAGCGCACGACCGATCCCCGGGGTTTGGTCGCCTTGGCCCGAGGCTCGACGTCCAACCGTCCGGCCTGGGAGAGGTGAACGAGGACCCGGCGGCCCCCTTCGTAGTCGAAGACGAGGTACTTGCCCCGTCGCCCGACGTGCTCGAGCTTCGCGCCGACGAGCTCGTCGGGTGACGGTTGGACCGTCTTCAGAGCGGTGAACCCGAGCAGGTCGGACCGGACGAGGGTGGCGCCGGCCAGGACCTCGTCGAGCCGCTCCGCCAGGGCCTGCATCTGGGGGAGCTCGGGCATCTCAGCCCCGGGACGGCGAGGTCGTGCCGGTGGGCGGCGCGGTGCCCGAAGTCGACGACGTGCTCGAGCGCTTGGCCGAGGTGGTCGTGGGCGAGGTCGTCGAGGTGTTGGCCGGGGCCGGGCGGGTCGAGGTCACCTGCACCGTGCTCGGCACGAGCTCCACCCAGGTGGGACCGGGGGTGAGCGTGATCGGTTGGCCGAAGCCGCTCACGAACTGGGTCGGGGAGCCCGGTGAGCTCCGCTGCCAGGTGCCGTTGATGTCCACCCCGTCCCGGAGGACCTGGACCGGCCCGCTCGTCCCGGAGAGCTGGGCCTGGACCTCGAGGCCGCCCTCCTCGTTCTCGAGCCACGGGCCGTAGGTCACCTGGACCGTCTGGATGATCACGTTGGCCGCCATGTTCTGGACGTTGTCGGCCAGCATGTCGGGCTGGCTCCCGTAGTAGCGCATGAAGCGCTCGTTGGTCGGGTTGTACCGCCAGACCACGTTCGACGTCCCCGAGAAGGGGATGGCCACCGAGGCCACGGGGTTGCCGATCGGTACCGTCGAGGAGTAGCGGAACACCGGCGCCGGGACGGTCTTGTCCGTCGGCTTCAGGCCGTAGAGGGCCTGGGTGGAGGCGTAGGTGTCGTACGGGGCATAGCGGCCAGGGACGTGCTGGATGACCTGGCCGAAGGCGCCGAGGTCCAGGTTGATGAGCGGCGAGGCGTCGATGTTGGCCAGCACGGGGTTGATCCCCCCGACGTGGGCGAGGAGCGGCGAGCCGAACTCGGTCAGGATCCCGATGTCGATGTTGCGGGCCGACCGGATGGGCCCGACGAGCGAGGCGTCCTGGCACTGGAAGACCGCGACGTAACGGGTGATCCCGCCCTCGACGGGCTCCTCGAAGATGATGTCGGCCTTGTCGATGCCGCTCTGGGGCCGGGCGATGGGGTAGTTGTCGACCTTCACGGCCAAGGCCGGGTGCTCCGGCACCGTGTTGTAGGGCGCCGGCTCCCCGGTCAGGGGGCACAGGACCCGGGGCACGGTGGTGCCCGTCGTCGTGGGTGGGGCGTCCTTCTTGGGCTGGGCCGACGGCGTCGAGCTGCAGGCCGCGGCGAGGAGGAGCAGGGCCACCGCACCCAGCGCGGCGCGGGGGCCGTGGCGCGTCCGCAGAGCGCTTCGGGGATGCACAGTCACGGAGGGGATGCTCGACCGCTCAGGCTGCGTTGCTGCCCTGTGCCGTGCTCGCGGTCGCCGCCTGTCCCTGGTAGACGGACGTCCAGTTGCCGCCCGAGCGCTGCGTGGCGGCGGCCGGACCGTTGCCGAACGTGGCGAAGACGTTCTCCATCACGCGCAAGAGGATATCGGTCACACCGGGGATGGCCTTGGGCACGATGTTCCACGGGAACGCCACCGTGTTGGACAGCTTGTTCACGAAGGAGGCGGCCCCGCTGGCCAGGACGCCGCCGCCGGCGGCGGCTGTGTAATAGGTGACGTCGGACCAGTTGCCCTGACCGGGCACCGGAGAATGGGCGAGGACGTCGAGGTTCCGCGGCCCCGGGAGCGGCGGCACGTAGCGGTCGTACTCGCCCTGGACGACCTGGGGCAGGGTGTCGCCGTCGGAGAGCCCGGTCCCGGCGAACAGCCAGTTCGAGCTGTCGACGACCACCAGGTCGGCATCGGCGCCGACCGACTGGTACATGCTGCCGATGAGCATGCTCTCCGGCTGGTTGAGCGGCGCCTGGATCCAGTTCACCGTCGTGAGCTCGGGCTGCTGGCCCGAGATCGGGTCCTCGGCGGCGTCCTTGTAACAGATCTGCTGGCGATCGGGCCCCACCCCCGAGGGCTGCAGCCGGATCTGGCGGTAGCAGGCGTTGGCGCCGAGAAAAGCGAAGTTGACGCCCTTGTTGACTGCGGCCGCCGCGCCGTCGCGCATCGGCGTCGACCAGTACTCGTCGTGGCCGAGGCTGAACAGCGCCCGGTGCTGCAAGAGGAGCTCGGGCTGCTGGTGGAGGTCGACGTCGGTCCAATAGGTGAGGTCGAGCCCCAGGCTCTCCATCTGGTAGAGGAGCGGGAACTCGTTGCCGAAGAAGTCGGCCGAACCCTGTGCCCAGGTCTGGGGGTAGGGGCGGTCGAACGAGACGATGCGCCCGCGGTTGGCGAAGTTGCTGCCCCCCGAAGGCGTCCGGCCGTAGTAGAGGCTGTACTCCCCCCAGAGGTTGTAGGCCTGCCAGGTCGTGACGCTGTTCTGGATCACGTAGGCCGCCCGGCTCTGGTCGTCGCGCACCGTGAGCGGGATGTACTGCTGAGGTTGTCCCCCCACGCCCACCAGCTTCAGCAGGTAGTTGCCGGGAGGCCAGTCCTTGCCCACCGTGAAGGCGAGGGACGGGGCCCACTGGCACTGGACGAGGTTGACCCCCGGGGTGAAGGTCGGGGCGGGCTGCTGGCCGCCGGCCACACTGTCGCTCGTGTAGACGAGACGGCCCCCGAGTCCCTGGTAGTAGCCCATGCGGTAGGCCTCCATGTGGAAGGCAGGGGCCGAGGTGTTCACGAAGAGCACGATCTCGTCACCCTGGACCGCGCTGACCTGACTGGCGTAGCCCTCGATGGCGCCTGGGGTCTGGACGCCCGTCACCACCCAGCCGATCGTGCCCGGCCGGGCGTTCTCGGCGATGAGCCAGCGGGCCGTCGGAACCTTGAGCCCGTTCGGGAGGATCGCCTCGACGACGGGCGGGAGGTCGGCCACCGGCTTCTTTGCCGTGGCGGGGACCTTCGAGCTGGCACCGGCGGTGCCGGCCGGACCGGCCGTGGCGAGGAGGCCGGCGAAGGCGCCCGCTCCGAGAAGGAAGCGCCGACGATCGATGGTGCGGGGTTCGGGGCCATCGCGCCCCGGGATGCCGCCCGCGTCACGCTGGGGCATGGGACCAGGTTACCGGGATCGCTGGAACCGCCAGGGATAGGTTCGGGCAGTGACCTGGGGTCGATCGCTCCCGCCGCCGGTGCGTGGTGTCGTCTCGCGGGCCGTCCACTGGGCCTGGGACTGGGTGTGCGAGGTCGGCGCCATCGGGCCGGACGACCCCCGGGCCGCCCGCTTCGGCCGCTTCGGCCGGGGCAGCTGCCTGGCCTTCCCCCAGGGCGCTCTCTTCAACGAGCGGTACATCCACATCGGTGAGGACACCCTCGTCGGCCCGCACTGCTGCATTTCGGCCGGGATGGCCCCGGGGCAGGAGATGCCGACCGACCCGGTCGTTCGGATCGGCGACCGCACGCTCATCGGGCGGGACAGCCACATCGTCGGGCACTGGGACATCCAGATCGGTGACGACATCCAGACCGGCCCCCGCGTCTACATCACCGACCAGAACCACACCTACACCGACCCGGACGTGCCGGTCGGACGGCAGTGGCCGGTCGAGGCAGCCGTCCGCATCGGGTCGGGGAGCTGGCTCGGCGCCAACGTCGTCGTCCTCCCCGGCACCTCGATCGGGGAGCACGTGGTCGTGGCCGCCGGGGCGGTCGTGCGGGGCGAGGTGCCCGACCGCTGCGTCGTCGCCGGCGTGCCGGCGCGGATCGTCCGGCGTTATGTGCCCGGCGAGGGCTGGGTCGGCGTCCACGACGGGGCGCCCACCTGAACGCCGCGAGGAGCCACCCGGCCGGCGGCGGTGGCGGGGTCGGGCTCGGAGGAGGAGGCAGCCGATGGCGGCACGCCGAGAGACGGGCCAGGACCGACTGTTCGTCGCGGTGGTCGGCTCGGGCGAGGCCGACCCCGAGCTCGACGTGCTGGCCGAGGAGGTCGGACGGGGGCTCGCCGAGGGCGGGGCGGTCGTGGTCTGCGGCGGGCTCGGCGGTGTCATGGCCGCGGCCTGCCGGGGGGCCGCGGCCGCGGACGGACTGACGATCGGCCTCCTCCCCGGCGACGACCCCCGGGCGGCGAACCCCTGGGTGCTGGCTCCGGTGGCCACGGGTCTGGGCGAGCTCCGCAACGGCCTCGTCGTCCGGTCGTCCGACGCCGTGGTGGCGGTCGGTGGCGGCTACGGCACGCTCTCAGAGGTGGCCCTGGCCCTCAAGCTCGGGCGGCCGGTCGTCGGATTGCGTACATTCGCGGTGTCACGCCCGGACGGGACCCCCGACGGAGGGGTCACGCCGGTCGACGGCTCCGCCGCCGCCGTCAGCCTCGCCCTCGCGCTGGGAGCCGCCAATCGCGTGACGCGCAAGTAACAAGGCCTTGAAGGCGTAGGATTTCTCGGGGCCGGTGATTCGGCTTTGGGGGTGACCATCAGCGACGTTTCCCTGGGTGGGGGTTGGTGGCAGGCCTCCGACGGGAGGTGGTACCCCCCCGCGAGCGCGAACGGGGGCGACCGGACCCCGGGGCCCCCGTTCAACGGTCGGGTCGATGAGGTCGTCGCCCCGGTCGAGGTGATCGCCAACGGGGGGACCGTCATCACCCCGCCGGGGGCCCGGGTGGCCGCCAACGGGTGGTGGCTGGCCTCGGACGGCAACTGGTATCCACCCGAGCTGCACCCTTCCCGGGTGCATCAGGCACCGCCCCCGCCGAGGGTCCCCCCGGCCGCGGCACCGTCGCCCGGGCCCGGGGCATGGACCCATGGCGCCACGCCGGTCCGGACCGGCCCGCCGCAAGACGTGCCGGCCACCGGGCCGCCGAATGTCGGCCAACCGCCGGAGGCGGCCGGCGTCGCCCCATTCTGGGGACCCGAGACGATTCCGACGACGCCGCTCCCCCCCGCGGCGGCGGGCGTGCCGATGGCCCCGGCGCCACCCCCGATCCCACCCGCGACCCCCGTCCCGCCGCCGGTGCAGCCGGCGTGGCCCACCGGCCCAGCGCCGGGTGCGCCCGTCGCTTCCTGGCCGACGGGCCCACCACCCGTTGGCCCGCAGCCCGATCCCGCGCTCTGGCCCCAATTGCCCGGCCAGCCACCAGGGGTGCCGCCGCCGCCCGCTCCCCCGATGGCCGGCGGGTTGCTACCGCCCTTCCAGCGCGACATCCCGCTCCCCATGCGTGCCCCGAGGAGCGCGGTGCCGTCGCCGGTCGTCCCCTACCCGACGTCCGGGCCGCCACCGCCCTACGGCACGGTGGCGGTGCCGGGGGTGCCCACCTACGGCACCTACCCGGACTGGGGACCGAGCGTGGCCTGGCCCGACGAGGAGTTCGTGGGCCGAGGCCGTCGGCGGTTCCGCGGCGGACCACCGACGAGGGGTCACTTCGACGTGCGGGCGCCCTTCGTGGCCGGGCTCAGCCTCCTCGTCCTCGTCTGCGCCGTGCTCCCCTGGTACGAGGTCCGCATCATCGGCCCGGCGGCCGCCACCGACTTCATCAACAAGATCTTCACCTACACCCTGACTTCGTCCACCTACGTCGGGTGGCGACTCCTCGTGCCGATCATCGCCGGCCTCACGACGCTGGTGGCCATCGCCAACATGTTCTTCCGTTCGGGCGAGCGCGGGGCGGTGACGCTCTTCCAGGTCGTGCGGGGACTGGCCATCGCCCAGTTGGCCATCGTCGTGATCGCCATGATCCTCCGGCAGCCGCCGCACTCCTTCCACCTGCCGGTCCCGAATGCCGTGGTGGTCATCGAGCTGAACTGGTGGGCCTGGGTGGCGCTCTTCGCCTCTCTCGGCGCGGTGGCCGGCGCTATCGCCTCGTCCGGCAAGGTCATCGGCACGACCGGTCGCTGAGCGACCCATCGGCTGACGGGGGTCGCGTGGCTCCGACGTGGCTCCTCACGGTCACCGGCCTCGACGCCCCGGGCATCGCCGCCGCGCTCTTCGACGCCCTCGTCCCGCTCGACGTCGAAGTCGAAGACGTCGAGCAGATCCAGGTGCAGGGCCGCCTCCTGCTCTGCGTCGAGGTGGCCGGCCATTCCGCACGGGACCCCGACGAGCTGCGCCGGTCGCTGGAGTCGACGGTGGCCCGGTTGCCCGGCCAGGTCGAGGTGGCCGCCTCGGTCCTCGAGCCGGCCGACCATTCGTCGGCGGGAAGGACCGAGGCGCGGGCGACCCAACACCTCGTCACGGTCCTCGGGCCCCGGCTCGATGCCGGCGCCCTGGCGGGGGTGTTCGGGGCCGTGGCCCGGGCCGGCGGGAACGCCGACCGGGTCGTGCGTCTCTCCCGGTACCCGGTCACGAGCTACGAGCTCGTCGTGTCGGGCGGGGAGAGCGACCGGCTCCGGCGGGAGCTGGCGGCGGCGGCGGCCGAGCTGGCGGTGGACGTGGCCGTCCAGCGGGCCGGCCTCCACCGGCGGGCCAAGCACCTCATCGTCCTCGACGCCGACTCGACCCTCCTGCAGGGGGAGGTGATCGACCTCCTGGCCGAACGGGCGGGGCATGCCGAGGCGGTCGCCGAACTGACCACCCGGGCGATGGCGGGGGAGCTGCCCTTCACCGAGGCGCTCCGCCAGCGGGTCTCCCTCCTCGCCGGTCTGGACGCCTCGGCCCTGGAGGAGGTGTCGGCGGCCCTCGTGCTCGCGCCCGGCGCCCGCACCCTCCTCCGCACGCTCCGCCGCCTGGGCTACGTCACGGCCGTGGTCAGCGGGGGCTTCACCGAGGTGGTCCAGCGGATCGGCGCCGAGCTCGGCATCGACTACGTGGCGGCCAACGAGCTCGAGGTGGTCGACGGCCGGCTGACCGGTGAGCTCGTGGGGCCGGTCGTCGACCGGGCGGGGAAGGCCGCCGCCCTGCGTCACTTCGCCGAGGCGGCCGGCGTACCGCTTGCCCGGACGGTGGCGGTCGGTGACGGCGCCAACGACATCGACATGCTCGCCGCCGCCGGGCTGGGCATCGCCTACAACGCCAAGCCGGCCGTGCGCGAGGCCGCCGACACCGCGCTCAACGTCCCCTACCTCGACGCGGTGCTCTTCCTGCTCGGGATCCCCCGGGAGGAGATCGAGGAGGCCGACGCACTGGACGCGTGAAGCTCGTCGCCGGCTGCCTCGATGTGCGGGGCTCGGTACGCTCCTGGAACATGAGCGACACGCCGGCTGCCACCGTGTCGGGTCACGTGCCCGGCCACCTCCTCACCCTCATGGAGATGCGCCGGGTCGACGACCCCGAGTACGGGCCCAGCCTCGAGATGGACCTGCGCCCGGAGGTGTCGAACCCGCACGGGAGCCTGCACGGCGGGATCATGACCGCGCTGATCGAGTGCGCGGCTTCCGGCGTCGTGGTGCGGGCCGTCGGCTCGCAGAACATCGTCGCCGGCGACCTCCTCGTGCGCTTCCTCACGGTGGTGAAGGTGGGGCCGGCCCGTGTGGTGGCCAAGGTGCTCCGGGAGGGCCGCCGCAACGTCATCGTCCAAGCCGACGTCATCGACGTCGGCGACAGCCGCCGGCTGGTGGCCACCGCCACGCTCTCCTACGCCCGGCTCGACGTCCGCTGAAGGCCGCCCGCCGCGGCGCTCGCTAACCTGCTCCCATCGCCGACGACACCACACCCGTCGCCCTCGTTCACGGCTTCGCCTCGTCGTTCGACCACAACTGGCGCAAGACGGGGTGGGTCGACATCTTGGGCGACGCCGGGTGCGAGGTGGTCGAGATCGACCTTCTCGGCCACGGCACGGCACCCCGGCCCACCGATCCGGCGGCCTACGCCCACGTCGACGAGGCCGTGGCGGCGGTGCTGCCCGAGGGTCGCCTCGACGCGGTCGGGTTCTCGGCGGGGGCCGAGGTCCTGCTGCGTCTCGCCGTCGACCACCCGGGGCGCTTCCGGCGCCTCGCCCTGCTCGGCGTGGGCAACAACGTGTTCGGCGGCGGCGACTCCCAGGTCCTCGTCGAGGCCCTGGAAGGCCGCACGAACACCGAGGACGTCCAGGGCGAGCTCTTCCGCCGCCTGGCCGAGTCGTCCGGGAACGACCCGGCCGCCCTCGTGGCCTTCTTGCGGCGCGAGCGGCGGACGCTCTCGGAGAGCGAGCTCGGCACGGTGGCCTGCCCGGTGCTCGTCGTCCTCGGTGAGCGGGACTTCGTCGGGCCGGCCGACCGGCTGATGGCGGCCTTGCCTGATGGCCGCCTCGTCACCCTGCCCAAGGTTGACCACTTCGCCACGCCGTCGGACTTTGGGGCCATCGATGCGGTGATGCGCTTCCTCGAACTGGCTTGAGGCGGCCCCGTTCGGCCCCCTTCGAGCTGCGTGAGCACGCCACATTTGCTCGCCGTAGGCGACCGCCCGGACGACTGCGCCAGCGGTGGCTCGAAAGGGGAGTGCTCGTGTCGTTCTCAGAGAAGTCATCACAAGGCTTGAGACAAAAGCGACCTGGAACCGGCAACGAGCCTGCGGAGCAGGGACTTCGCGAGGTGCAATCTGGTTAGCAGCGCGGTCGGCGAGGTTCGTCACGAGCGATCCCAACAATCGCTTGACCCGATGCGCTGTGCCTCTTAGCGTGCTTCGGACGGGATGCTGGGGGGTAGGTCATCGGTCGGGATGGACCGGGGCCGCACCCTCGACTTGTCCCGTGAAGGGAAGTAGCTGGAACCAAGCTGGAAACCGACTGTCCGCTGCTCAGCGCAAGCGGCAAAGGGGGATAACAGAATGATCCGTAAGATCTGTGTGATCGCGGCGGCCGTCGCGATCCCGCTCGGGATCGTGGTGGCCACCAGTGGCGTGGCGTCGGCGGGCGGATCCCCGCCGGTCAACGTCACCGGCAGCACGGTGAGCTGCTCGACGGTGACGGGCACGCTCAAGTTCAGCCCGCCGCTCACCGGCACGGGGACCTCTCCGGAGACGGTCAGCATCGCCATCAAGTACTCGGGCTGCACGACCAACGCTCCCGGGGTGAGCCTTGCGGGAGGGTCCGAGAAGGGGACGTTCAGCACCCCGGCGAACAGCTGCACCGGCCTCGAAACCCCGACGATCATCACGACGGCCGAGGTCAGCAAGTGGAAGATCGTCAAGGGCACGCCGAAGATCACCCCGACCCAGACCGCCCTCACCCCTGGTGAGGTCGAGCCGGGCACGGTTACGGTCGGAGGCAACCTCTACGGCGACTTCGTCATCGGCGCAGTAGGTGCCTCGCCCGGTCCGAGTATCCCGGGGAGCGGCACGCAGTCCGCGTTCAGCGGCGGTGACCTCGGTGCCAGCAGCATGGCCACCCTGATCACCACCACGAAGGCGGCTGACCTGGGCACGGAGTGCACCAGCCCCAAGGGCATCGCCAAGGTGGGCATCGGGAACGGCAGCACCATCTCGAACGGCTGAGAGCCGATCGACGGCCCCTCGAGGCCGTTCTGGTGTTGTGCGACCGGGGGCGGGGCCGAGGCCCCGCCCCCGGTCCGTACGCCGGGCCGGCTGGAGCCGTCGTCGCCCCCCTGCCGCTGTCGAAAGATGCAGTCGCAGGTCAGGCGTTTGACAAACGCAGTAATCCGACCGACACTGACCTCCCGGCGAGCGGAGCCCGTGGCGGGGTCTTGAGAAGTGCCGGACACCAAAAAGGGGGGCAGACGCGTGGGACGTACGCGGCGATCCACCATCCAGGTCGGCGGGGCCGGCCTCTTGCTGTGCGGGATCTTGAGCGCCGGGGGGTCGCTCGTGACGGGCGGACCGGCCTCGGCCGACACGCCCCCGTACAGTTCGAACTGCACGGCCAACGTGGGCGGGGGATCCGTGCCGGTGCAGCTGACCAATGTCGTGACGACGGGCAGCCTGCCGGCGCAGGTGAACTCGGGGCTCCCCTTCAGCCTCACGAACTTCGGGATCAACGTCCCCGTCAGCGCCTCGCTGCCCGTCCCCGCCGGGCAGACGATCACGGGCAGTGTCACCGAGAAGCTCGTCGTGAACGGCCCGTCCGGCGGCTCGGTCACCGCGACCATCAACCTCAGTCCGCTCGTCACCACCGGCGCGGCCGGACAGGTCATCACCGGGACGGCCAGTCCGGTGTCGCTGCCGGCCCAGTTCAACGCGGGCCCGGGCAGCGTGGGCGTGTCGGTGGAGCTCACCACCGTGAGCGCCCAGCTCAACCTGAGCCCCGGGATCTCCGGCGTGACGCAGGTGCCCCTCGCCTGCCCCGCGGCCAACGTGAACGTGGCCAGCACCACGGTGCTCCCACCCCAGCCCATCATCACCGGCCTGGCACCGGTGGCCGGTTCGGTGAGCGGGGGCTCGGCCGTGAGCATCGGTGGCGTCTACCTCTCCGGCGCCACGGCGGTCATGTTCGGGTCCACGCCGGCGGCGAGCTTCACCGTCAACTCGGCCACCTCGATCACGGCGATCACGCCGCCCGAGCCCCCGGGTTCGGTCGAGGTGAGCGTGACGACACCACTCGGCACGTCGCCGACCGGTGGAGCCAATCCGACCGGTAACGCCGACGTCTTCATCTTCTCGGTCGGCCCCATCGTGACCTCGATGAGTCCCTCGTCAGGGTCACCCCAGGGGGGAGGCGCCGTCACGATCTCGGGAGCGGTCTTCACGGGCGCCACCGCGGTGTACTTCGGCGCGGTCAGCGTCCCGTTCACCGTCACTTCTGACAACCAGATCACCACCACCGCTCCGCCCGGAGCGATCGGCTCGGCCGTCAACGTCACCATCAGCAGCCCGAAGGGCCTCTCCCTCGTGACCCCGGCCAACCATTACTCCTACACGGTCCCGTTTGGTTACTGGGAGGTCGGCTCGGACGGTGGGGTCTTCACCTTCGGCCACGCCGCCTACTACGGCTCGATGGGCGGGAAGCACCTGAAGGCGCCGGTCGTGGGGATCGTGTCGACCCCCGACGGCCAGGGCTACTGGGAGTTCGCCGCCGACGGCGGCATCTTCGACTTCGGTGACGCCGGTTACTACGGCTCGATGGGCAGCCAGGTGCTCAACGCCCCCGTAGTGGCCATGGCCGCGACACCCGACGGCAAGGGTTACTGGGAGGCGGCCTCCGACGGCGGCATCTTCGACTTCGGTGACGCCGGTTACTACGGCTCCATGGGCGGCAAGCACCTGAACGCGCCCATCGTCTCCATCTCCTCGACCGCCGACGGCAAGGGCTACTGGCTGGTGGCCGGGGACGGCGGCGTCTTCCCCTTCGGCGACGCGGGCTACCTCGGCTCCATGGGCGGCCAGCACCTGAACAAGCCGGTGGTGGCCGTCGCCAGCACGCCGGGGCCGCTCCAGGCCGGGCCGCTCGTCACGCCGGCCACCCGTACGCGGGTCGCCGTACCGGCGGCGCCCACCGAGCACCCCTACGGGGGCAGCTGCAACATGAAGGTCCCCACGATCACGATGGTCTCGCCGAACGCCGGTCCGCTCGGTGGCGGCGGGTACGTCACGATCACCGGGACCGACCTCTACTGCATCACCGGCGTGAACTTCGACGAGCCGGCGCTCACCGGGGTCGCCCCGGCGACGAATCCGTCGCCGAACGTGATCACGTTCCTCTCGGACACCAAGGTGGTGGCGGAGGTCCCGCCGGCCCCCGGGGGCGCGGCGGGCACCGTCGACGTCCAGGTGGCCAGCCTCGGTGACTGGTCGGCGGCCACGCCGGCCGACCAGTTCCAGTACACGGTGGGCCCGACCGTGAGTGCGGTCAACGTATGCACGACGCCGGCGATATGCACCAGCCCGCCGGTCGGGAACCTCGGCGGAGGCGACCTGATCCAGGTGACGGGGTCCGGCTTCGAGGGGACCGTCGGGTCCGTCAGCATCTCAGCGCCCTCCGTCCTCGTCGGCGGTGGCGCCAACACGTGCACGGCGGTCACCGTCGTCAGCCCAACCGAACTCACCTGCACCACGCCGAGCGGCACGGGCACCGTCGACACCACGGTGACCACGAACTTCGGGACGTCGCCCACGAGCCCGGCGGACCAGTTCACGTTCGCCTCGCCACCGACGGTGACCAACGTCTCGCCCGACTACGGCCCGATCGGAGGAGGCACGCAGGTCACGATCTCGGGTACCTATCTCGGGATCGTCTCCTCGGTCGACTTCGGTGGCACGCCGGCCGGTTGGAACCTCAACCCTGATGGCACCATCACGGCCGTGGCGCCGTCAGGCACGGCGGGCACGACCGACATCACGGTGACGGGCGACGTGGCGGGTAACTCGCACACCTCGGCCACGACCCCGGCGGACGAGTTCAACTACACACCGACGCCCCAGGTGACAGGCCTCACCGCGGCCTCGGGCCCGACCGCCGGCGGCACGTTCGTGACGATCCAAGGGAACGACCTCGGCAACGTGAGCGGGGTCAGCTTCGGCGGCGTCCCGGCGGTCGCCTTCGGCCCCTTCAACAGCCACTCCGTGATCGCTGTCTCCCCGCCCGGCACGCCGGGCACGGTGGACATCACGGTGACCACGACGATCGGCTCGTCGCCGACCGCTACCGCTGACCAGTTCACCTATGTGCCCCCGCTGCCACTCCTCCCCGGCTACTGGGAGGCGGGTTCCGACGGTGGTGTGTTCACCTTCGGTGGGGCGGTCTTCCACGGCTCGGCGGGGTCGCTGCGCCTTAACGCCCCGATCGTCGACGTGGCCGCCACGCCGGACGGCGCCGGCTACATCGAGGTCGGCAAGGACGGCGGCGTGTTCACCTACGGTTCGGCGCAGTACGAGGGGTCCATGGGCGGCAAGCCGCTCGCGGCCCCGATCGTCGGTATCGCTCTCCCGTCGTGACGTCTGGCTGAGACCCACCCGCCCGGTCCACGGGCGGGTGGGTCTATCGGCCCCGCAACCGCGGAGCGACGCTCCGGAGCCGACGACGGAGCGGCCTCGGTGCCGCTTCGGCAAGGTCCCACGAGCGCCGTCATGTGACCGGCCTGCTGCTGGTGGCGCGGGGGCGCCGAGCGCTCACGAGCCCCGCGCCACAGACCGCCGGGTGATCGGCGCCGGCGTCAGGGCCGGCGACGCCAACAGCCGGCGACAACTGTCCTCCCTGTTCAGAGGGCCCGCGGCGCCTGGGCGCTTTCCTGTCGTCCCAGGTCCGCGGCCCGACGGCAGGGGCGAGGTCCTTTCGGCGATCTCGGGCGTTACGGTGTCCCCCCGACAGGAGGGGGATGGCGCTGAGGGGAGCCATCACAGGGGCATCGGCGCGGCACGCCCGCGCCCGTCTGGCTGGTCGGGTCACCGCTCTGGTGCTGATCAGTGGCAGCTTCGTCGCGCTGCCGGCCGCCCGCGGCGCAGCTGTCAGCGGAGCACTCGTCAAGGTGCCGGCCCTCGGTGTCGCCCGGGGGCCCGTCGGTGCCCACGCGCTTGGGGCGGTGCCGGCCGGACAACGGGTGAGTCTCGACGTCGTGCTGGCGTCGAGCGACCCCTTGGGTCTGCAGACGTTCGAAGCGGAGCTCTACGATCCCTCGTCGCCGAAGTACCACCAGTGGCTCACGCCGGGGCAGTTCTCGGCCCGCTTCGGGCCGGCCCCCGGCACGGTGGTCGCCACCGACGCCTGGCTCCGGTCGCTCGGGCTGCGCCCCGGCCCGCTGGAGGGGTTCGCCGTGCCCGTCGCCGGGACGGCCGGCTCGGTGGCGAGGGCCTTCGGCCTGAGCTTCGAGAACTACCGGGACGGCGCCGACGAGGGCTACGTGGCGGTCGGCAGCCCCCTCGTCCCGAACACGCTCGCCAATGGGGCCATCACCACCATCGAGGGCCTGCAGTCGCTCTTCAAGGCGACGCCCGCCCTCCGGCCGCTGTCGGCACGGCCCGCCGGTGACGCGGGACCGGCGCCGAGGACCGCCGCCCACGCCTGTGCCGCGGCCGCTGCGGTGGCCTCCGACAACGGCTGGTACACCCTCCCCGCCCTGGGCGCTTATTACGGCTTCCCCGATCTCACCGCCGACGGGCTCACCGGGTCGGGCGAGACGGTGGGGGTCTTCGAGCTGGCGCCCCACGACCCGGGTGACGTGGCCACCTACGCCTCCTGCTTCGGCCTCACCAACCCGGTCAGCACGGTCACCGTCGGGCCCGGGCCCGGCGGCGAGAGCGGCAACACCGTCGAGGCCGACCTCGATATCGAGCAGGTGATGAGCCAGGCGCCGGGAGCGTCCGTGGTCTCCTACGAGGGGCCCAACGATGCCGTCGGCCTCTATGACACCTACAACGCCATGATCAACCCGGGTGCGGGGCAGCCACCCATCCCCCAGGTGATCTCGACCAGCTGGGGGATCTGCGAAGACGAGATGGGCGTGGGTGGGCAGAGCGCCGACTCGGCCGCCATCGCCGCCCTCGACACGCTCTTCCAACAGGCGGCCGTGCAGGGGCAGTCGGTGTTCGCCGCGGCGGGCGACTCTGGCTCCGAGGACTGCTGGCACGTCCCCGGGAACGAGTCGAGCGCCGAGCGGAGCACGCCGGAGACGGACTACCCGGCCTCGAGCCCGTACGTGACCGCGGTGGGCGGGACCTACCTCTCGTCTGCGGCCGAGCCCACCGAGACGGTGTGGAACGACTGCCTGGGCACGGGCAGTGACGTCTGTGCCCTCGGCGGCGGCGGGGCCGGCGGCGGCGGGGTTTCACGTTTCGAACCGCTGAGCGAGCTCCCGGGCCAGCCGGAGGTCCAGCCGGGCCACGCCGGTGCCGACCCGCTCTTCGCACCGTCGGTGGTGACCAACCAGTGCTCGACGGCCTGCAGGCAGGTGCCCGACATCTCGAGCAACGCCGGCAACGGGGAGATCATCTACTCCCTCGGCGGCTCCGGATCGGCGTGGGAGGGTGTCGGTGGCACGAGCACCGGGGCGCCCCTCCTGGCCGGACTGGCCGCCGACCGTAACAGCGGCTGCACGGCGACGACCGGTGACTTCGCCCCGGCGCTCTACTCGCTCTACGACGGTCTTGGCGCCAACCATGGCTACGGCACGGCGTTCAACCCGATCACGAGCGGCGACAACGACCTGACGCAGGCACTCTCCGGCCTGTACGCGGCTAGCCACGGCGACAATCTCGCGACGGGGATCGGCTCGCCAATGGCCCAGGGCCTGTCGTGCCCGGAAGTCACATCGGTGGTCCCGGCGCTGGCTCCCGCGGGCTCGACGGTGAGCGTCTTCGGGTTCGGGCTCGAAGACGCCACGATCCGGTTCGGCAGCGCCCCGGCGTCCGTGGTGTCGGCCACAGCTACGCAGGCCGTGGTGAAGGTGCCGTCGGGGGCCGGCAACCTGACCGTGAGCGCCAGCGGCGTGCTCGGGAGCGGTACCCAGACGGCGAGCTTCGACGAGGGCACGACCCCGTCGGCCTCGGAGCTCGTCGTGACCGGGCAGCCTCCCGCGAGTACGCCGGCTGGCCCGGCCTTCCCGGTCAGCGTCTCGGTCGAGGACTCCGTGGGCGACACGGCCACGGGGACCACCGTGCCGGTCACCTTGGCCCTCACACCGGGGACCGGGACGCCGGGGTCGGTGGTCAGCTGCCCGGTGGACCCCGTCGAGTCCACGGCCGGGGTGGCGAGCTTCGTGTGCTCGGTCAGCCGGCCCGGGACCGGCTACACGCTGAGCGCCACGAGTCCGGGCCTCGCGAGCGCCGTTTCGAGCGGCTTCACGGTCACCGGGCAGCCGAGCCAGCTGGCCATGGTGTCGCCGCCGCCCACGAGCGTGACGGCGGGGAGCCCCTTCTCCGTCCAGGTGGCCGTCGAGGACAGCGGCGGCAACGTCGTCGCGGCCTCGACCACCGCCGTCAGCCTGGTCGTCACCCCGGGGACCGGGTCGCCGGGAGCCTCTCTCAGCTGTGCGGCGGACCCGGTCATTGCCGAGGACGGCATGGCCTTCCTCTCCTGCTCGATCAGCCCCGCAGGTAGCGGCTACACGCTCACGGCGAGCAGCCCGGGCCTGCCGCCGGTGGTGACCGGACCGGTCAGCGTCTCGTCTCTCCCTCCGGCCCCGTCCCCCGGCTACGACCTGGTGGCCTCGGACGGCGGGGTCTTCGGCTTCGACGCCCCCTTCTTCGGTTCGATGGGCGACCAGCATCTGAACGCCCCGATCGTGGCCATGGCGTCGACGCCGGACGGCGTGGGCTACTGGTTCGTGGCTTCCGACGGCGGCATCTTCAACTTCGGCGACGCCCCGTTCTTCGGCTCGATGGGCGGCCACCCTCTGAACGCGCCGATCGTCGGCATGGCCCCCGACCCGGCCACCGGTGGCTACTGGCTGGTGGCCTCCGACGGCGGCGTCTTCGGCTTCGGCGCCCCCTTCTTCGGCTCGATGGGCGGCCAGCATCTGGACGCCCGAATCGTGGCCATGGCACCCACCCCCGACGGCGGGGGCTACTGGCTCCTCGCCTCCGACGGCGGGGTCTTCAACTTCGGCGACGCCGCGTACGACGGCTCGATGGGCGGCCACCCGCTCGACGCGCCGATCGTGGGCATGGCCCCCGACCCAGCAACCGGTGGCTACTGGCTGGTGGCCTCCGACGGCGGCGTCTTCGGCTTCGACGCGCCCTTCCTCGGTTCGATGGGCGGGCAGACGCTCAACGCCCGCATCGTCGGCATGGCCGCTACCGCCGACGGCCAGGGGTACTGGTTCGTCGCCTCGGACGGCGGCATCTTCAACTACGGCGACGCCGACTTCGAGGGCTCGATGGGCGGCCAACCCCTCAACGCGCCGGTGGTCAGCATGGCCGCGGTGAGCTGAACAGCCATCTCGCCCGCGGCCCCTGCCGCCGGGCCCGCCTTCGTTTAACGTGTCCCGCAGCCGTCACGGACGCCAGCCGGAGGTGTGAGGTGCTGTATCTGCACGAGGTGCACAAGGTCGTCGGGAAGAAGGAGCACGAGTTCGAGACCGCCTATCGCGAGGGTTGGATGCCCCTGATGGCCGACACCGACTACGCCCGGCTCCTCTGGTACACGAACCAGGCCCACGGCAGCGGCGTGTCCTACTCGGTGGTGACGATCACCGCCATCACCGACGGGGCGGCATGGGAGGACCTGGTCCGCCGGGCGCAGCAGGGCGACCTCCAGGACTGGCTCCGTGAGTTGGACACCTACCGGCACGACGTGGTGGGCAAGATCATGATCCCCGTCCACTGGTCGCCGCTGCAGGAGGTGGATCTGTCGACCGTCCCGACGGACGGGCGCGAGCACGAACTGAGCATCTTCATGGAGGACACCGGCTGGCCCTACTCGTCGCTCGACGAGTACATCCAGTGCTGGCACGACATCTACTACGCCCCGATGCAGCAGGCACCGCCGAACCGTCGGATGCTCGACATCCAGGCCTGCTTCCAGGTGGCACACGGGACGCACCAGCGGCGGGAGGCCATGCTCTGGCAGCGCATTCCGGACCCGAAGACGCTCATGCACCTCCTGACCTCGGACCCGTTGCCAGAACACCAGAAGCCCGGCACGTACATGCACGACGCCCTCGAGTACCGCGACCAGTGGGAGAGCAGATTGCTCCGCACGAGCAAGTGGTCACCCCTCTACTGACCGTGACACTCCCCCCGCAACTCTCGATGGTCGTGCTGAGCACTCGGGACCTTCCGGCCCTCCGGCGCTTCTACGACGCGCTCGGGTGGACGGAGCTCCCCGGCGGGTCCGACGAGCTGGCCCGTTTCCGCATGGGCGAGCTCATCCTCGCCCTCTACCCGGCCACCCCGGGCGAAGGTGCCACCCCGCCGGCCGGCGACCACTCCGCCATGACGCTCGTCATCAGCGTGGCCACCGCCGCCGAGGTGGACTCGGCGTTCGCCGGGGCCGTGCACGTGGGGGCCGAAGCTGTCTCCCAGCCCCAGGACCAGTCCTGGGGTGGCCGCTCGGCCGTCATCGCCGATCCCGAAGGCAACCGCTGGGAGATCCTCTGGGTGCCCCGCCCCTCCGGCGGGTAGCCCCAACCCCGTGACGGTGCGGCGGGCTGGGCTGTTTGTGCTCGCGGTCATGTCGGCGCTGCTCGCCCCCGCCGTCCCGGTGGCCGCCGCCACCCGGTCGGCTGGAGGCCTGGTGGCCGACCCGTCCGCGCTGGTGGATCCGATGGCCGGGACCGGTTCGGGACCGACGAAACCCGGGGCGGTGGGGGAGTTCCCCGGGGCCGTTCTCCCATTCGGCATGGTCCAGTGGAGCCCCGACACCTCCCCGGATCGCACGTCGGGGAGCGGGTACGACGTGGCCGACCACCGGATCTCCGGTTTCAGTCTCACCCACCTGAGCGGGACGGGCTGCGCCGCCTACGGCGACATCCCCGTGCTGCCGACGGTCGGATCCGTCCCGGCGTCACCCGACACGGCGACGGACTCCTTCACCCATGCCGACGAGGCCGCCGCCCCCGGGCGCTACGCCGTGACCCTCGGCCCGGCCGGCATCCGCACCCAGCTCACCGTGACCACTCGTACCGGTCTCGGCGAGTTCATCTTCCCGAAGACGGCCAGCGCCGATCTTCTGTTCAAGGTGGACGGGAGCGCCAACCCCGTCACCGCGGCCGCCGTGACCATCGACGGCCACCTCGGCCTCAGCGGGCAGGTCACGAGCGGCCAGTTCTGCGGGACGGGGACGCCCTACACCCTCTACTTCGCGGCCGTCTTCGACCGGCCCTTCACCGCTGACGGGGTCTGGAGTGCCTCGGGGGAGCAGCCCGGCGCCACCGGGTGCCGCGGTCCGACGTGCGGGGCCTGGGTCTCCTTCGACGCTGAGCACGACCGAGAGGTCCTCATGAAGGTGGGCATCTCCTTCGTGAGCGTGGCCGACGCCCGGGCCAACCTCGTGGCCGAGGACCGGGGTTGGTCCGTCGACCACGTCGAGGCGGTGGCCACCGCCAGCTGGAACAGGCTGCTCGGGCGCATCCGTATCGGCGGCGGAACGGTGAACAAGGAACGGACGTTCTACACCGCCCTCTACCACTCCCTCCTCGACCCCAACGTCGTGAGCGACGCCGACGGCCGCTATGTGGGGCCCGACGGGAAGGTCCACGAAGCCGGCCACCGCGCCTATTACGCCGACTTCTCCGAGTGGGACATCTACCGGTCGGAGATTCCGCTGCTGGCCGTCGTCGCCCCGCACGAGACGGCTGACATGGTCCAGTCCCTCGTCGACGACGCCCTCGAGAACGGCTGGCTCCCCAAATGGGCCATCGCCGGCGGCGACGCCTCACAGATGAACGGCGACTCGGCCGACCCCATCATCGCCTCGGCCTACGCCTTCGGGATCCACGACTTCGACGTCCCGGCCGCCCTCCGGGCGATGGTGAAGGGGGCGACACAGGACGAGACGGGCCACGGCCTCGAGATCGAGCGCCAGTATCTCGACCAGTACCTGACGCAGCACTGGATCAACGCCGGTTCTCTCGACCTGACCTCGATCGACTACTCCATCGGCGGGTCGGCCACCCTCGAGTACGCCATCGACGACTTCGCCATCTCCCGGCTGGCGCTCGCCCAGGGGGACAGCAGCCTGGCCGCCACGATGGCGGACCGGTCCCACTACTGGGAGTACCTCTTCAACCCGGCGACCGGCTACCTCGGGGCCCGGAACCCCGACGGGAGCTTCCCGGCCGGGCCGGCCTTCCAGACGGCCGAGTTCGAGGCGGGTGGCGAGCGCGGGTTCGAGGAAGGCAACGCCGTCCAGTACACGTGGTCGGTGCCGGAGGACCTGGGCGATCTGGCGGCCCTCATGGGCGGCGACGCCCAGGCCGTGGACGACCTGAACACCTTCTTCACCAAGCTCAACGCCGGTCGCTTCGCCCCCTACGACTGGGCCGGGAACGAGCCCAGTCTCTGGACGCCGTGGGAGTACGACTGGTTCGGGGCGCCCTGGCGGACCCAGGCGGTGGTCCACCAGATCGCCACCACCTTCTACCGCGACGCCCCGGACGACGAGCCGGGCAACGACGACCTCGGCGCCATTTCCTCCTGGTACGTGTGGGCGGCGCTCGGGATGTACCCGGTGATCCCGGGCATGGCGGACCTCGCCCTGGCCAGCCCGCTGTTCCCCCGCGCCGTCGTCACCCTTCCCGACGGGCGCCAGCTCGTCATCGACGCCCCCCGCGCCGCCGAGGGCGACGTGTACGTCCAGTCCCTCAGCGTCAAGGGTGCCGTGCCACCCGCGACGACGGGTAGCTGCGGTCAGAAGGTCGCCGGGCACGGCTGGACCGCACCATGGCTGCCGGCCTCCGTGCTGCACTCCGGAGCGACGTTGGAGTTCGCCCTCGGCCGTCGTCCCCAGACGACATGGGGGGCCACGCCGGCCGACGCTCCCCCGTCCGAGGAGAGCGGGCTCATCAGCGCCGTCGGGTACACGCTGCCCGGAGGCTCGGTCAGCATCTCACCAGGTTCCCCGACGGCCGTCACGCTGGGACTGGACAGGGCGACCTCCGGTGGCGAGGTCACGTGGACGGCCACGGCTTCGTCCGGGCTGACGGTGAGCCCGAGCACCGGGACCTTCGCCGCTCCGGCAGTCGGCAGGTGCGTGACGCCGCCGAGAGAGCAACAGGCACTGACCGTCACGGTGAGTGCGACCACGCCTCAGACCGTGAGCTTCGTCCTACATCCTTCGGAGGGACCCGCCCTGCCGCCGGTGCAGCTGGACGTGAACCCGAGCTCCTGACCCTTGAGGGCCGAGAAGCGACCTACCGGGGGGCCGCCGCGCCGGCCCTATGATACTACTTAGTATGATGCCGTGAGGTATGATACGACGATGGCCAGGAACCCCTTCAGTTATGGCTCCCCAGTCGGGGGTCCTTACTTCGCCGGTCGCGTTGCTGAGATCGATGCCCTGGTCAGCCGGATGGAGAATGGCGTCAACGTCGTTGTCACCGCACCCCGCCGTTATGGGAAGACGTCGTTGCTCGAACGCGGAGCGGACCGCGTCGTCTCCGCAGGAGGGTCCATCGTACGGGCCAACCTTCTCCGAACCCCGAGTCTGGATGCTCTTGCCAGCCGTCTGGCCACGGACGCCTACGCCCTCACTGGAGGTCCATGGCTCCGAGCCGTCCAGGCGGTGCCTGAGTTCCTGAAGCGGTTGCGCCTCAACCCTTCTGTCACGTTCGACGACAAGGGCAAACCGGTGTTCACTTTCACAGGAGTTATCGGGGCACGGGACGCCGAGCAGCTCATCGATGACGTCTACAGGATCCTGGCCGAGCTCGCCGAGGAACGTCCAGCGGTCCTGATGCTCGACGAGTTCCAGGCGTTCGCCGATCTTGGTCCGAGACTTCCTGGCCTCCTAAAGGCGCTCGCGGACGAACACCCCAAAGTCTCTCTGGTAATGGCGGGCTCGAGAAAGCATCTCATGGAGAGCCTCGTGCTCTCGTCGGGAGCACCGCTCTACAACATGGCCGAACGCATCGCTCTCGGACCCATTGAAGAGGCCGTGATGAGGAAATTCCTCCGGTCACGGACGAAGGCCGGTGGTAAATCCATGGTGCCCGAGGTCGCTGAGCGGATCTGTGATCTGGCTGGTCCCATCCCGCACGATATTCAGCGCTTGGCCTATGAGGTGTTCGACGAAGCGACTGAGGAGATCGATCTGGGGGCCGTCGATGCCGGGATGCGCCGGGTGGTGGAGCATGAAGCCGAGGGGTATGCGGAGCGGTTCTCGAAACTGGCCGTTGGCCAACGCCGGGTCCTCTTCGTGCTGGCGGACACGTGGGTCGATCAGCCACAATCCTCTGGATTCGCCAGGGCGACCGGCTACGCCAACCCAGCGGGAGCACGGAAGGCTCTTATTGCCCTCGAAGAGAATGAAACCATCCTCAATCGAGGCGGTGCGTTTCAGGTTGCCGATCCCTTCTTCCGCGAATGGCTTCGGCGGGGTACCTAGAACCTGGTGCCGCCCGGGAAGCTACGACGCCATCGGCTGCCTGAGAAGGGTCCCGTCAAAGCCGCGGAAGTCATCGAATTGGCGCGTTCGCCCAGATTCGGTTCGATCCGAGCGCTTGGCTACAAGATTGGCTACCGTCAACGACGGATGGGCAGACTGCCGATCGCCGACTCGGCAGTGTCCATCGATCACTACCGCCACGGGGCAGTGCGACGGTTGGCCGACTCCGGGGAGCTGCACCTGACACGGAAGCACCGCCCGAGATGACTGGTGAAAGCCTTGGCGTGATTCATTGGCGCTCAATCTGACCGAAGACAGCAGCGGCTATCCGGGCCGTTCGGCGGTAGCTTGGATACCGTGCTACGAAGGGGGAATGACCACCGTGGACTGGGACGAGCCGGATGAACGAGAGCAGAGGACCGCGGCCGATGTGATCGAGGCCAACGCGGTCCGCTCCAAGGTGGCTAGGGAGCACTGCCGGCGCACTCAGATTGAACGGGGCCGTCAACGCCAACTCGCTCGGCTAGAGGAGCTTGAAAGGTAGACGCGGCATTCTGAGATCTGTGGTGCCTGAGGGGTCGAGGTACACGACGACGACCTCTCGAGGTTGTGTCCGATACGCTCGGGCGCGCGTCGATCCGGGTCACGGAGGACGTGTACGGGCCCCTGCTGGCGACGTCGAAGATGAAGGCCGCCGAGGCCATGGAAACGCGCCGAAGGTCGACGACAGTCGGCTCTCGAGGGCTTGGCGACAAACAGCCGGGGCTTAGACCTCGGCGAGCCATGGAGTAGGGGTTTTGTGGGCCGCCCGGGTCTCGATCCCGGTACCTTGGGATTCGGCTCGGATGATCCGTAGCCGTGTGCTCGGGTACAGCATCCAGGTCAGCACCTGGTAGTCGTTCGGGGCCGTTTGTCGAGGAGTGGTGCAGTCCGAGCCCTGGGCTGTCGCCCGCCACGCTGATAGGACCACCCTTCCGCCAGTGTGAAGGGACCACCTCTCCGGGGATTCCAGCGTCGGCAGGGTGATGATGACGGTTGTCGTTGTCACAGTCAAGGACGCCGACGGCGTCGTGGTGCCCGGGGTGTCGTCCCGCCGACGTCGAGTCCGGGCTTCTGGCGGTGCCGATAGGAGCTGCCCTCCAGGATGAGCTCGTAAGCGGCCGACTGGAGCCGGTCGATGGCGGACTGGGCGAGCAGCGCGTCGGCCATCTGTCCGATCCATTCAAGGGGTTCGCGGTTGGAGGTGACGAGGGTCGATGCGCTTCGGTGCCGCTCCACCACGAGCTCGTAGATGTCGGCGGTGTCGAGGGCGTCGAAGGGCTGCAGGGCAAAGTCGTCCAAGATGAGCAGATCCACCCGCATGAGCTTTCGCATCTCGGCGTCGTGGCTGTTGTCCAGGCGAGAGGCCCGAAGGCGCTTCAGGAGCACGTCGGTGCGGCAGAACGTCACGGTGGAGCGCCGACGGACGGCCACGTGCCCGAGGGCGGAGGCCATGAAGGTCTTCCCCACCCCGACGGGCCCCATGATCATGACGTTGTGACCGGCGTCGATGAAGCGCAGCGAGCACAGCTCGTCCCAGATCTGGCGGTCGAACTTGGCCTCGGTGGTCTCGTCCCAGTGCTCGAGGCGCATATCAGGGTCGAGCCCGGCGGTCCTGGCCCGCAGAGCGGCCGAAGAGGTCTCACGTCTTGTGACCTCGTCGGAGAGCACGAGCTCCAAGAACTCGGCGTGGCCCATGTTCCTCGACTTGGCCAGCGCCAGGCGCTCGGGGAGGGTGTCGAGGCAGCGGCCCAGCTTGACCTGGCGCAGGACACCTTTGAGCTCGGCGGAGACGCTGGGTGGCGGCGTGGTCATGCCACACCGCCTCGGGTCGCGCCCGCTGTAGTGGCGTCTGGGGCCCGATCGACACCGTCTGGGGTCTCTGGGTCCGGCCGATGTGCTGGGGAAAGGCGAAAGTCCTCGAGCGGTCGGACGAAGCGGCCAGTGAGCAAGGTGCCTTGGACCGGCAGCGGCTCAACGCTCGATTCGGTGGCCCGCTCGAGCATCCGTCCGATGAGCGCCACGCTGAAGGCCTCGGCCGCGGCCGCTTTGGTGCACGCTTCGTCCACCCTGGTGGGCCCCCACTTCTTCACCAGGCCCAACAACGCATAGACCTGGCGCATCTTGGTCCACGGCAGCGGATGATCGAGCAGCACCGCCGCGTAGGCGCCGATGGCCGGCCCGTGGTCAGCGGCAATGGACTCGAGGCGCTTCAGGTCCCGCAGCGCGTAGACGCTCTTGTCCGACGGCAGGTCCTCGGGATGGGTGGAGCGACCTCCGGGGGCCTGGCGGGGATGGGTCTTGACCAGCTGGCCCCCGAAGAAGATCTTCACGAGCTCGTGATCGGCCCGGACGTCGACGTGGCGGCCGATCAGGTTCCCGGGCACCGAATAGAGGGCCTTGGCCACCTCGATGTGGTGGTCCCGGTGCACCTTGGGCGTGGCGTAGTGGGGCAGGTCATAGGGGAAGGCCGGCGCCGGGAGCAGCGCCGGGGCCTCGACCGCCTTGAAGTGCTCGGCCGGCCGACACGCCGTGGTGCCGTGCACCCGCAGCCCGGCGGTCGTGGTGCACCAGCGCTCGGCCCGGCGCTGGGCGTCGGCACGGTCGACGAAGTGCTCGCCGGCGAAGAACGATCGGCGCACATAGGGAACGGTGCGCTCGACTCTGGGCTTGTCCTGGGGGTGGCGCACCCTCGTGGCGTCGATGAGGAACCCCCGGTCCTGGGCGTACTCGACGAAGGCCTGGTTGAGCCGGGGATCGGTGGGGTTGGCCTTGTCGACGATGGTTGACATGTTGTCGGGGATGACGATGCGGAACACCCCGCCGAAGAACGCCCAGGCCCCCTCGAAGCCGCAGATGACATCGGCGATCGTCTGGGAGAAGCACAGACACACGAAGCAGTGGCGGCTCACACACGCCGTGAAGATCAGCGCGTGGCACACCCGGCGGCGATTGCTCTCGGAGTCGAACAGCAGTCCCATGCGGCCGAAGTCGACCTGTAGCTCCTCGCCGGGCTCGCCGTCGGCCACCCGGACCGTCGTGCCCCGGCCACGGCGAGGCCCGCACAGCTGGGCGCAGAAGCGCTCCAAGGTCCGAAGCGGGACCGACACGCCCTGGCGGCCGAGCAGGTCGTGGACCTTCGCCACGGTCAGGTCTTCCTCGTCCAGCCACGTCTTGATCTTCTCTTTGTAGGGCTCGAGGCGGCGCCAGGGTGCCCCGTGGCCGTCGGTGCGATGGGGCCGCACCTTCTCCACCACGAGGGCCAGGAAGACGTCGTTGAGCTGGTCCTCTCCGCCCTCGCGGTCCAGGCCAGCCTCGACGGCCGCGTCCACGTAGCGGCGGACGGTCTTGCGGTCGATCCCTGCCAGGCGCTCCACCGAGCGCAGTCCCTCGCCGGCCAGCCACAGCCGGAGCATTTCTCGAACCTCGAACACCCGCACCTCCCGGAAGGACATCGCCGCTCCTTGGTCCGCTGACCGATGGCGGCGAGTGCACCGGCTGGCGGACCGGCGCTGGTGGACCCCCGGGGGGTGGTCCCATTACTGGCGGAAGGGTGGTCCCATCCTGGTGGCGGAACTCAGCTCAAGGTGGTCCCATGCTCGTGGCGGGCGACAGGGCTACAGAGGTGGCTACATCCTGCTGAGCTGGAGCTTCTGTAGCAGCTATCGGCGACGCCTGAATACGGACCCCTCGTCGACGACTCCGCCCGCAGCATGGGGGTCAAAATTCAGCCGTCGTTGAGAGCAGCCTCGCGTGAGAGGCCCAAGGTCTCGATCGGCGGCTATCACGACCTCTCGCGTTTTAGGCTCTCGACCATGAGGCTGCCTTGGAAAGGAGATGGGAACGCTGGCGGTGAAACCGGGGGCCTGGGCCTTGACAGCATCCGCTTCGACACCTTGGGCCTCATCATGCAACCAGACACGGCGCCCAATGAGCGCGAGTGGAGAGGCACAAATTTGGTGCTCTCCGAACACTGGTTTCCCATCCCACCAGATCTACCAAGTCTCCAGGTGGACGAGCTTCGTACGACATATGAAGAAGCGCTCATGGGGCCACCACAGATCGGTGGTCGAACACCACGACTCTTGCACCTCGCCGTCCATCGTGAGCTACCACTGCCCGCCGTCTGCACGCTGATTCGACTCGTCCCTCCTCGTGGCCACGGGTTCTTCTTTGCCGGCGCGATCACGTTGCCACTCGCCGAGAGCAGCTGGGTAATCAGAGCTCTGAGCAGTGAAGGCCAGCTGACCGGGGTTCGAGAGGCGTTGGCCGGCGCTCGGTTCCTCAGGGAGCACCGCCTGCAGGGGGCGTCGGCCGAAGAACTCTTATCAGGCTTAGACCCTTACGAGGCCAAATGGGACTTGGATGAGAATGACCCGTTGACCCTGGTTCGCCACTCGATCAGCCGAATCCTGTCAAGCCTGGAGATCGATCCGCGAGCTTTGTATGAGCCCTCTTTCGCCTAAGGCCCAGCAGCGGCAGACCGACGGAAGTAGCGGCCAACTCCGAAAGCCTCTCCTCGGCTCCGGCTGAAGGTCGCGACGGAACCGTCCGGCTCCAAAGCTCGCATCTTTACGTCAGTGGGCCCGCCTGGGCCATTGGACCCTGCACAAACTCAGACACTCCTGCGGCTCGCGCCTCCTGGTCATGGGTGTGCCACTCGAGGTCGTGTCGGAGACGCTCGGGCACGCGTCGAACAGGGTGACGAAGGACATCGACGGGCATCTACTCGCGACGTCGAAGATCAAGGCGGCGGAGGCCATGGAACAAGCGCTGTGGGTCGACCACCAGGCGGCTGTCGAGGACTTAGCTACAAACTTGGCTGCAATTGCCCGCAGTCGGGAAGTCGGCAAGCCTTCGAGCAGAGGTTCTGTGGGCCGCCCGGGTCTCGATCCCGGCACCTTGGGATTAAAAGTCCCCTGCTCTTCCCGATGAGCTAGCGGCCCTGCGAGTGCAAGATAACTTGCCTGGGCCGGAGGGCGAAACAGCTCGTGCGAGCCTGTCGGCTGAGATCCCGAGCCCAATCCCGCCGGGATGTCCGAATGGGCGGGATGGGCCGTCTGGCGATCGCAGTCGACGTCCCAGGGGGCGGCCAGTGCTCTCCGGTGAGGGATATCGATGATCAGCAAGGAGGACATCACAGCTGAGCTGGCCGCCAAACTCGTCGCGTCGCAGTTTCCCGAATGGGCCGATCTTCCCGTGACACCAGTTGAACTGAACGGCTGGGACAACACGACCTTTCGGTTGGGTGACGACAAGTCGGTGCGCCTCCCCATCGGCGAGGCCTATGCGCTGGCGGTTGAGAAGGAGCATCGGTGGCTACCCGTGCTAGCCCCGCGGCTGCCACTGCCGATCCCCCGACCGCTCGCCCTGGGGTCGCCCGACGACCGCTACCCATGGCCCTGGTCGGTCTACGAGTGGCTCCAAGGCGAGCCTGCCACCGTCGAGCGGGTGGCGGACCTCGGTGCCTTGGCGAAGGATCTGGCCGGCTTCTTGACTGCTCTTTACTCGGTGGACACGACGGATGGGCCGGCGAGTGACCTGCACTGCTTCTTCCGGGGTGGTCCGCTCTCAGTCTGGGACGAAATGACCCGCCGGGCCATCTCGGAGCTCGGGGACGAGATCGACGCTTTGGGAGCGCTTGCCACATGGGAGGCGGCAGTGGCGGCAGCGTTCGACGGGTCCGCAGTGTGGTTCCACGGTGACGTATCAGCGTCCAACCTGCTCGTCGCCGACGGTCGCCTGAGAGCGGTCATCGACTTTGGAACCACGGGCGTAGGTGATCCGGCCTGCGACCTCCCGATCGCCTGGACGCTCTTTGCCGACGACAGCCGGTCGGCCTTTCGGAACGAGCTCTCCCTGGATGCAGCGACGTGGACCCGAGGACGGGGATGGGCGTTGTGGAAGGCCCTGATCACGATGCAGCAGGCCCGGCATCAGGAGGGTGGTGCCGAGGAGCGGTTCGGGTGGCGTTGGAGCTCAGCCCGGGTCATCGATGAGGTCGTGGCCGAGCACCAGCAGACCACCTGAGGTCAGGCCGGCCGACGCTCGAGCGTTCAGGCGTCTCCGCTGAGACGGCGAGCCTGCTCGAAGACGAATTCGTCGACGTGACGTGCACGGGCTATGAGGATGTCGGTGACCTCGGGATGCGTGGGCACGAAGAAGCGGTCCTCCAAGATGGCGTCGACCGCCAGCTGGCCGACGGTGTCGGGATCCAGGGGCGCGAGCTCCGGTGTTCGGGGGCCGGCGATGGGACCGAACACCTCGATGTGCTCGGCGATGTTGGTCATCACCGGACCAGGGCACAGGCAGGTCACGCCGACACCCCGGGGTTTGGTGTACAGGGCCAGACACTCGGACAGGAGCACGATGGCGCTCTTGGTGGCCACGTAGGGGAGCCGGTCATAGCTGTACCCGTAGAGGCCGGCCGTCGAGGCTGTGTGCACCAGGTGGCCGGATCCCTGCTCCAGGAGCCCGGGCAAGAAGGTGCGGACCGCCCGCACGACGGAGAGCAGGTTCACGTCGATGATGCGCTCCCACGCCTCGACGGGGATGTTCTCCGGCAGCCCGAGGGCGAGCACGCCCACGTTGCTCATGACCACATCCACCCGGCCGAACTCCTCGATTGCCCGGTTGCGCAGCATCGCCACGTCGTCGTCCTCGCTGACGTCGCACCTGAGGCCCAGTGCTTGCCCTCCGGCTTCAGTGATCTCACCGGCCACTGCCTGGGCCCGGTCCTCGTCGATGTCGGCAACGACGACGGCCGAGCCGGTCCGGGCGAGGGCGTGGGCAGTCGCCCGCCCGATGCCGCTGCCACCCCCGGTGACCACGGCGACCCGTCCGACGAGTTCGGTCATGTTCGGTCGTTGTCCGCCGGGGTGACCGGACCACCTTCGTCCTGGACTCGGGCCCAGGATTCGTGGACCACCTCGTCGAGGAACGCCGCCTTGCTCCATCCGGCATAGACGGCAAAGTGGAGGACGAGCTCTTCCATCTCGGTCCGGCTCAGCTGCCCGCTCTTCAGGGCCGAGTAGACGTGGGAGCGGATCGGGATGATCGTGTCGTCCACCCCGACGGCGGCCACGGTGATGCAGCGGCGGTCGCGCTCGGAGAGGCCGGGCCGCTGCCAGACCTCGCCGAACACGAAGTTGAGGATCCCAGCGAGGGTGTAGGGGCTCGTCCGAGGCGGCGCGGGTACGAAGTTGATCTCCCGGAAGCAGGCCTCGCCGCGGGCGAGTCGCTGTTCGCTGTCCTCTCCCGCGTTCCACGGTTCGAGCGGCGCCGGTGGGGACGGCGCATCCCCGCGCTCCCCGCTGATCCGGGCGTTCTGGACCGAAACCGTCTGGTCGAGGAGCGACGCCTTGGGCCACCCGCAGTAGACGGCGAAGTGGAGGACGAACTCCTGCAGCTCGGCCAGTGTGAGGTCGCCCGACTTCAGGGCAGCGTAGACGTGGGCGTCGATCGGCCCGACCGTGTCCCCGGCCCCGACGCAGGTGAGCGTGACGAGACGGCGCTCCCGGCGACCGAGTCCCGGCCTGGTCCACACCCGGGCGAACTCGAACCCCAGCACGCCGTCCTCGGCGAACGGCGACGCCGCCCCCTCGTAGGGGACGGCCATGACCTCGGCGTAGATGCCCCGAGGGTCGCCCTGCTCGACCGTCATCATCGTGTCCCTTCTGTCGGCGGCCGGTTCATTTCATCGCCAGAGGGGTCACCGGCGAGCCCACCGCCCCGGTGACCCGGAGCCCGGGGGCCACGAGGAGGAACTCGTACACCCGGTCGTCGGCGCAGTCCGCCGCTAGCTCCTCGAGGTACCAGTACTCGCCGAGCGGCATGCCCATGTCCCTGAGGGCGAGCATGTGGAACGGGATGGCGTAGTGCTGCAGCACCCCGTAGGACTCGACGGCCGTGTTGTCACAGGCCAGGGCGGCGACACCGTGTTCGGCGAACCAGGTGGCCGTCGTGTAGTGCACGCCGGGCGCCGCACCTTCGAAGGCCGCCCATCCCCCTGTCCGGTCGCGGACGGCCATGAGACCGGTCCGGAGGAGCACGATGTCCCCGGCCTCGACCGTCACCCGCTGGGTCGTACAGGCCTCATCGAGCTCCTCGGCGGTGACCCGGTGGCCGGCCGGCAGGGTCTCCACTTCGTGGAGCCGGGCGATGTCCAGGAGGACGCCGCGGGAGACCAGCTCGTCGTAGTACTTCTCCATGCCCAAGCGGGTCGCCCCTCTGGTGGTGGCCGTCGCGGCGGGAAAGCCGTTGTACAGGCGGTCGTCGTAGAAGACGTGGGCCAGCGCGTCCCACTGGGTCGCCGCCTGGAGGTGCATGACCACCATGTCGTCGGTGTAGCGCGACGTCCCACCGGTGCCGTTCACCTGGGGCGGGTCGGTGCCGGTCCTCGTGAGCACGTGCAGAGGGTTTCGGCGCGGGTTGCGGGGGTCGCTTCCCTGCGGACCGTCGGCGTCGAGGGGGATCGTGAGCGAGAACACCGCTCCTCGGCGCACGAGGGACGCCGCGGCGGCCCGCTTCTCGGCAGTGATGAGGTTGAGGGTCCCGCGTTCGTCGTCGGCGCCCCAGCGGCCCCAGTTCCTCACCTGGGCACCGAGGTCCTCCAGCAGCTTGGTTTCGTCGTCCTGGGTCATCCTCTCCCCCGTCGGACCCGTGCTCCGGCGACTACCGTGGCCGTCGACCAGCGAGGCGGAGTCCATGCCTGTACTGCGAGCGAGCGATCTGTACCACACCGGCGTCGTGGTGGCCGATCTCGATGCGTCGCTGGCCTCGATGGCAGCGCTCGGCGGCTACCGCTGGATGGACCCCTTCGCCGTCGACGCCCCGGTGTGGACGCCCGACGGGGCAACGGTCCTCCCGTTGCGCTTCGCCTACTCGCTCGACCCTCCCTACCTCGAGCTCGTGCAGTCGGTGCCCGGCACGGTCTGGGAGGGCGCCCCGGGTAACGCCGTCCACCACGTCGGCTGCTGGGTGGACGACCTGGCGGCCGCCTCGACCGGGCTGACCGCCGAGGGTCGTCCCATGGAGGTCTGCGGCGGCGCGGACCCGTCGGCCCCCCTGGCGTTCGCCTACCACCGCGGCACCGACGGCATCCGGATCGAGCTGGTCGACCGGCGGCTCCTGCCGGACTTCCCCGCCTTCCTGCGCGAGCACACGAGCAGCCCGTAGGTGGGTCGGCGCCAGGGTGCTCAACCGCCGAGGCTGAGCGCTGCGGCCGCCTGGGCCATGTCGAAGTAGTCGCGCCAGGCGGCGATGCGGCCGTCCTCCACCTCGAAGGCCCCCATGACCGGGATGCGCCCCTCGGCGCCGGCGGCCGTGTTGAAGAAGTCGATCCGCTCGGTGAGGACCGTGCTCCCGGTGCTCGCCATGGCGAGGATGCGGAACTCGATCGACGTGAACATGTCGAATTGCATGGCGAGGGAAGCCACCGTGGCTTCGAGGCCCTCGACCGGGTCCATCGGGATGTTGTGGTAGACGGCCTTCTCCGTCAGGAGTGACCGGCACCGCTCGAGGTCCTTCTGCCCGATGGCGTCGCAGAAGTCCTGCACCACCCGCTCGGCGTCGCTCATGGGCCGCTCCCTTCGCTCTCCGTCCGTCGGCCGCTCGAGGCCGCGCTCGTTCGGCGCCCGATCCTCGCGCCCGGCCAGGGCCGGCGCTCGCCCGGGCTCATGCGCGGCCGGGCGACGCCTCCTCGGCCAGCCGGGCGAGCACCGAGCGCTGGATCTGGCCGGTGGCCGGGGTCCGGGGCAGTTGCTCGGTGACGACGACGCGCCGAGGGTGCTTGAACGGGGCCAGCCGGTCCCCGATGTGCGAGCGGAGCTCGTCGACGGTGGGTGCCGCCCGACCCGGCTCGGTGACCACGAAGGCGCACACCACCTCGCCCCAACGCTCGTCGGCCACGCCCGCCACCGCGACGTCGCGGAGCCCGGCGTAGCCCCGCAGCACCCCCTCGACCTCCACGGGCGCCACGGACTCGCCGCCCGTGCGGATGATCTCCCGCTTGCGCCCGACGATCCAGTAGTAGCCCTCGTCGTCCCGCTCGGCGAGGTCACCCGTGTGGTACCAGCCCTCCCGGAGGGCCGCCGCCGTCTCGTCGGGCAGCTCGTAGTAGCGGCTCATGAGCCAGTCGCTCGACAGCAGCAGTTCGTCGTCGTCGGCCAGCCGGGCCTTCGTGCCGGGCACCGGGAGGCCGACCGAGTGGATCTTGGTGAACAGGTCGGCGTCGGGCAGCGAGACCGACGGGCCCGCCTCGGTCGAGCCGTAGTTGACGGTGGTCCTCGTGCCGGAGAAGCGCTCCTTCAATGTGGCGAGGAGCTCGGCGCTGACGAGCGACGTGCCGGTGAAGACCCACTCGAGGCTCGAGGTGTCGAAGGTCCGGTGGCACTCGAAGATGCGGTTCCACACGGCGGGGATGCAGTAGATGCTGCTGGCCCGCCAGGTCTCGACCGTCTCCAGCAGGAGTTCGGCGTCGGCCCGGGGAACGAGGTGGATGGCCCGCCCGGCGGCCCAGGCCCGCTCGAGAAAGTGCCAGCCGGCCATGTGGAAGAGCGGGAACATGCAGACCTCGCCGGTGTCACCGAGGTTGGGGCTCGTGTTGCGGGAGATCGCCCGCAGGAGGGTGGCCCGGTGCGAGAGGACCACGCCCTTGGGCCGGCCCGTGCTGCCGCTCGTGAGGAAGATGACGTCGTCGTCGTCCGCCCCCGGCCGTGGTCCCTCCGGCGGCGCAGCCGACGCCGCGGCGACCGCCGCGTCGAAGTCGGTGCCCGGGGCCGTTCGGCCGTCGGACCCCGAGACGGCGAGCGGGAGGCCGTGGGCCGCCGCGGCGGCCGCCTCGGCGTGGACAACGTCGGCCACCACGAGGCGGGGGGTGAGGTACTCGAGGGTGGCTGTCGCTTCGGCCTCGGTGTAGGCCGGGTTGAGAGGGGCGAAGACCGCGCCGAGGCGGGCCGTGGCGAAGCGGAGCGGCACCGACCCGAGTCCGATGTCGGTCCACGAGGCCACCCGGTCCCCGGGGCGGACGCCCAGCCCGACCAGCGCGTTGGCCGTCCGGTCGGTGGCCACCGCCACCTCGCCGAAGGTGAGCGAGCGGTCGAGGAGGGACACCGCCGGGCGCCGGGGGAGTGCCCCAGCGGCCACGTCGAGGAGGTCACCGATGAGCACGAGGTCACCTCCCAGGTGTTCGTCCGGCCCTTGCCACCGGTTCGAATTATCAATTGATAGTGGGGTCGGAGCACGATACCATCGGCCTCCCGGGCACAGGAGGGTCGTGCAGGCCGAACTCATTCTCACCGGCGTGGGCGGTCAGGGCATCCAGCTCTGCGCCAAGTGCGTCGCCCTCGCCGCGGTGGCCGAAGGCCGCCAGGCGATGCTCTCGGCCGACTACGGCGGCGAGATGCGGGGCGGCAAGACCGAGGCGTCGGTCGTGGTGAGCGACGGCGAGCTCCGGACCGTGCCCATCCTCCCGGCCACATGGTCGTCGTGGGTCATGTCCGACGAGCACTGGGGATCGGTGCGCGACCGGATGCGGCCCGGCGGCGTCGTGGTCGTGAACTCGACGCTCGTCACCGGCGACCTCGAGGTGCCCGAGTGCCGGGTGGTCGAGGTGCCGGCCACCGAGACGGCCACCGCCATGGGCGCCCCGATGGGCGCCGGCTTCGTCCTCCTCGGCGCCTACCTGGCACTGACCGGCATGGCCGGCCTGGAGTCGGCGAAGCAGGCCATGACCGAGCTCATCCCCCCCTACCGCACCCAGCACCTCGAAGCGAACGCCGCCGCCCTCGACGCCGGCGCAGCATTGGTGCCCTCGCTCGACTTCCCGGTCCCCTGGCTGGCCGGTGTGACCCGGTGACGGGATCGTTGTGAGCTCGACCCGGGGCACCGTCGTCATCGACGTCGACCGCTGCAAGGGCTGCGAGCTGTGCATCCCGGCGTGCCCGCCCGCCGTCCTCGTGATGTCCGAGCAAGTCAACCACCAGGGCTTCGCCTATCCGCTCCTGAAGCCGGGCTGCACCGGCTGCCGGGCCTGCCACGACGTGTGCCCCGACTACGTGTTCTCCGTGTACCGCTTCGAGCGTGAGCCGGTGACGGGGGGAGCCGCCTGATGGCGAGCGCGCTCATGAAGGGCGGCTCGGCCATGGCCGCCTCGGCCATCACCGCGGGCTGCCGGTTCTTCGCCGGCTACCCGATGGAGCCGTTCACCGCCCTGCTCGAGGGCTTCTCCCAGCAGATGCCGGCGGCCGGCGGCGTGTGCATCAACGCCGAGAGCGAGATCGAGGGCGTGAACATGGCCCTCGGAGCGTCGGCCGCCGGGGCCCGGGCGGCCACCGGCTCGTGCGGCCAGGGCATCGCCCTCATGCAGGAGGCCATCGCCGAGGCCGCCCTGAACGAGCTCCCGCTCGTCGTCTTCAACCTGGCCCGGGGCCAGCAGGACTACTTCCAGGCCACCCGGGGCGGCGGCTGGGGGGACTACCGGACGATCGCCCTCGCCCCGAAGGACGCCGCCGAGGCCGTCGAGCACACCCAGCTCCTGTTCCACCTGGCCGACCTCTACCGGACCCCGGTCCTCCTCTACGGCGACTACCTCGTGTCCGGCACCTATATGAGCGTGGACACCAGCCGCCGCGACTACGGGCCCCTCCCGGCCAAGGACTGGGCCCTCGACGGCAGCCTGGGTGGGACCCGCCGGTCCCGGGTCATCTGGACGTGGCGGCGCGGGAAGACCTTCGACCCCGGCCCCGGTCCCGACCTCCACTGGCGGGCGGTGGCCGACAAGTACGCCGAGCTCGAGCTGCTCGAGATGCGCCACGAGGCCCTCCACACCGACGACGCCGAGTGCGTCGTGGTCTCGTTCGGCACGACCGCGCCCTTCGTCGACTACGTGGTCGAAGAGCTGCGGGCCGACGGGGTCCGTATCGGCTCGTTCCGGCCGGTCTCCCTGTGGCCGTTCCCCGGGCCGGCGCTGGCCCGGGCCACCGCCTCGGCCAAGCAGGTCCTCGTGCTCGAGCTCAACGCCGGGCAGATGATCGACGACGTGCGGCTGAGCGTCGACGACCGCTCGAAGGTCGTGCCGATCGGACGGGTCAGCCAGGACCACAGCGGGCTGAAGCAGGGGGACCTGCTCAGCGTGGAGGCCGTACGCGAGCGGGTGCTCGCCCACCTCGACCGGGCGTCGGCGCCCGCCTGACGACGGGAGACGACATGACCGAGGCCAACGTGCAGTTCGTCGACACGAGCCGGCCGCCCGACGAGCCGAGCCGCCGCATCGCCGACTTCAAGCCCGACCTGCTCGACACCGAGGACCACCACCTCTGCCCGGGGTGCGGTCACCCCGTGGCCTGGCGGCTGCTCCTCGAGGTCATCGAGGAGCTCTCGCTCGAGCAGCGGGCCATCGGGGTGGTGGGCCACGGCTGCTACACCCACATCATCCAGACGGCCGACCTCGACTTCCTCCAGTGCCTGCACGGGCGAGCACCTTCGGCGGCCACCGGTGTGAAGCGGGTCCACGGCGACGCCGCGGTGTTCACGCTCCAGGGGGACGGGGACCTCGTGAACGAGGGCCTCCAGGAGACGCTGCACACCGCGGCCCGCGGGGAGCGGATCACCTCGATCATGCTGAACAACGGGGTCTTCGGGGACACGGGTGGGCACATGACCTCGACCACCGTCGTCGGCCAGCGGACGAAGACCAGCATCGACGGACGGGACCCCGCCATGCACGGCTACCCCATCCCGGTGGCCGACCTCCTGTGCCACCTCGACGGGGCGGCCTACGTGGCCCGGGGCGCGGTGAACAACGCCGCCTCGGTGGCCCGCACGAAGAAGATGCTGAAGCGGGCCTTCGAGTTCCAGATGGCGGGGGCCGGCTTCACCTTCCTCGAGATCCTCACCATGTGCCCGACGGGCTGGTTCGTGCCGGCCAAGGACGGCGGCGACTATCTCGCCTCCTCCATGGAGGAGGTCTACCCGTTGGGCGAGCTCAAAGCGCCGTGAGCTCGGCCGCCCGGACGGGAGCGCCGGCCCGGCTGCACCGGGCCCTCACGAGCGACGGCGTGGCCGAGCACATCGAGTCGCTGATCTTCGACGGGGTCCTCCGGTCGGGCGACCGCATCGACCGCGACGAGATCGCCGCCCGGCTCGGGGTGAGCCGGGCGCCCGTCCAGGAGGCGCTCATCCGTCTCGAACGCGACGGCCTCGTCGTCCTCCGCTACCACCGGGGCGCCTTCGTGGCGCCGTTCGACGCCGAGACGCTGCGCGAGCACTTCGAGCTCTACGCCCTCCTCACCGGCATGGCCTCGGCCAAGGTGGCCGACGGTCCGGACCCCGAGGTGGTGGAGCGTCTGCGGGCGGTGATGGCCGAGCTCGCTGCGGCGGGCGAGGATGCCGAGCGTCAGCGTTCGCTCCGCTTCGAGTTCCGCTCCCTCGTCAACCACGCCGGCGCCGGCCCCCGCCTGCTCGGCCTCCTCCGATCGACGGCCACCTTCCTCCCCCTCGCCACCGAGCTCGCCGAGCCGCTGCCGCCGGTCCCGGCCTGGCGGGCCCTCCGCGACGAGCTCGCCGCCATCGAACGGGGCGACCCCGAGGGGGCCCGGGCCGCGGCGGCGGCCCAGATGGAGCTCGTAGGCTCGCGGGCCGTGGCCGAGCTCGTCCGCCGCGGGGTGGTGGCCGACGAGCGCTTCCCGACCAGCGCTTGAGCGGGCAGGTGGCTCAGGTGCCGAGGAGGGGGCGGACCGCCGCCGCCAGGGCCACCGCGTGGCCGACCGGGTCCTCGAGCGGCCAGCCGTAGCTCGGCAGGTCGAAGTACTCCACGCTGAGCCGGCCGCGGTAGCCGACACGGCGCAGGCGTGCGATCACCGCGGCGAAGTCGACGTCGCCGCCCTCGTCGGGGTAGAGCTGCGGCCGGCCCTTGGCCGCCTGCCGCAGCTGGACGTGGTCCGCGAGGTCGAGGACCTCGACCGGGTCCTCGCCCCAGGTGGCGACGTGGCCGGTGTCGATGGTGAAGCGAAGGCCCGGGACGGCGACCGAGAGGGCCCGGATGCCGGCGATGCTGCCGGCCACGGTGCGGGGGCCGGCCTCGAGGCGGGTGCCGGGGTGGGCCTTCAGCATCGCCACCACGTCCTCGAAGCTCTCGTCGCGGCGCTGCACGGGGGCGATCGCCGTCTTGTCCGGCGGGAAGCCGCGGGCGGCGATCACGTCCCCGACGGGGAGCGGGAGGGGCGGGCCGCCGTCGGCCTCCACGTCGGCCAGGGCCTGCTCGCCGAGGTCCACGTGGTCGAAGCCGAGCGCTGCCGCCCGCTCGAAGCACTCCCGTGCCGGTAGCGACCCGAACGTGACGGCTGCCACACCGAGGGGGAAGGACACGCCCGGACAGTAGCTGTCCTCCGCCGGCCGGCCGCCGACGTGATAGCCAGGACCGCCGGCCGGTGCGCCGGCGGGGAGGCCGGTGCATGGCGACCTACGTCGTGTTGCTGCGGGGGGTGAACGTCGGCGGCCACAAGGTGCCGACGGCCGACCTGCAGCAGACGCTCGCCGCCATGGGGCTCTCCGACGTCAGGACCTACATCCAGACGGGCAACCTCGTCCTGCGGAGCCCGATGAAGCCCTCCGAGCTGAGCCAGCGCCTCGAGGCGCGGCTCGGGGCCACCTTCGGCTTCGAGATCGCCGCCTTGATCCGCACGAAGAGCGAGCTCGACCGGGTCGTGGCGGCCAACCCGCTCCGCCGCGGCCGGGACCCGGCCAAGCTGCACGTCACGTTCCTCGCGGCCAAGCCGAAGGCGACCCGCCTGGACGGTGCGTTCGGCCCGGACGAGTACGCCGTGGTGGGCCGGGAGGTCTACCTCCACTGCCCCGGCGGTTACGGCCGGACCAAGCTCAACAACGCCTTCCTCGAGCGCCGCCTCGAGGTGGCGGCGACCACCCGGAACTGGCGGACGGTGACCACGCTGGCCGAGATGGCCGGGTGACCAGGTCGCCGGCCCGGTCGGGCCCGGGCTCTTTCGTCGGGTCCTCCGAGGGGCTAGGTTGGCTGCGAGAAGTTGCTTCTCAGATGCGTACGTCGCGGTTTCCGGGGCGGCGGCTGGAGGCGGCCCGAGCACAGGGGATGTCCGAATGAACGTCGACGACATGATCATGGTGAGCGTGGACGACCACGTGGTCGAGCCACCCAACGTCTTCGAGGGCCGCCTGCCGGCCAAGTACGCCGACCTTGCCCCGAAGCTGATCACGCGGCCCGACGGCACGAGCGCCTGGCGCTACGAGGACCAGGAGATGGGCAACGTCGCCCTGAACGCGGTGGCCGGGCGGCCGCCCGAGGAGTACGGCCTCGAGCCGACCTCTTTCGACCAGATCCGCCCCGGCACCTGGAACATCCACGAACGGATCAAGGACATGAACGCCAACGGAGTGCTCGGCTCGCTGTGCTTCCCCTCCTTCACCGGCTTCTGTGGCCAGCTCTTCGCCCGCACGGAGGACAAGGACGTGGCCCTCGCCATGGTCCGGGCCTACAACGACTGGCACATCGACGAGTGGTGCGGCACCTACCCCGGCCGTTTCATCCCCTGCACGATCCCGGCCATCTGGGACGTCGAGGTCATGGCGGACGAGATCCGGCGCTGCGCGGCCAAGGGGGCCCACGCCGTCACCTTCTCGGAGAACCCCTCCAAGCTCGGGTGGCCGAGCATCCACGACGTCAACGGCTACTGGGACCCGTTCTGGACGGCCTGCAGCGAGGAGAACGTCGTCGTGTGCATGCACATCGGGTCCTCGTCGCAGATGGTGATCACGTCGGCGGACGCCCCGATGGACGTGCTGATCACGCTCACCCCGATCAACATCGTCCAGGCGGCGGCGGACCTCGTGTGGTCACCGGTGCTCCGCAAGTTCCCGGACCTGAAGATCGCCCTCTCCGAGGGTGGGATCGGCTGGATTCCCTACTTCTTGGAGCGGGTCGACTACAACTACCAGAAGCACCACTACTGGACCGGCCAGGACTTCGGGGACAAGCTGCCGAGCCAGGTCTTCAACGAGCACGTCGTCACCTGCTTCATCGACGACGCGTTCGGCGTGGCCAGCCACGAGTTCCTCAACATGGACAACGTCACGTGGGAGTGCGACTACCCGCACTCCGACACGACGTGGCCCCAGTCCCCCGAGGCGCTGCTGAAGTACGTCAGCGGGCTGACCGACCACGACATCGACCGGATCTCGCACGTGAACGCCATGCGGCACTTCAGCTTCGACCCGTACTCGGTGCGCCCCCGCGAGCAGTGCACGGTCGGTGCGCTCCGCGAGGAGGCGGCCGGGCACGACGTGTCGATCCGGTCGACCGGGAAGACCACCCGCACCCACGGGACCCTGGCCGCGGACCTGGCCAAGCCCCGGTAGTCCCGGCTCCCGCCCCCGCTGTCGGCTCCAACCGGGTCGACGTGGCGCGGGCGGCGGCCCATCCGACGAGGCACGACTCAAGCAGGAGGACGGCGATGGCACAGGTCGAGGAGAAGAGCGGGTTCGACCCCGACGGGTTCATGGACGCCGACGTGGCGGCCAACCCCCAGCCCTACTACCGCAAGGCCCGGGCCCGGGGGGCCGTGATCCGCGGCACCTGGGGCCCCAACATCGTGACCCGGGGGGCCTGCGAGTACGCCTTCCAGCACCCCGACGAGTTTTCGTCAGGGCAAATGGAGACGATCGACCTCGGGCAGTCGGTGCCGATGATCCCCCTCCAGGTCGACCCGCCGGACCACCTGAAGTACCGCAAGCTCCTCGACCCCATCTTCGCCCCGCGCCAGATGGCCAAGATCGAGCCGGACATCGCCCGCTACGTGAACGAGCTGATCGACGGCTTCATCGACCGGGGGGAGTGCGACTTCTCGACGGAGCTGGCCATCCCGCTGCCCTCGACGGTGTTCCTCCGGCTCGTGGGTCTGCCGCTCGAGGAGCTCGACCTGTTCCTCGGGATGAAAGACGGGATCCTGCGGCCGTCCGGGGCGGACCTCGACGAGATGAAGGTCAGCCAGAACAAGGCGGCAGGGGAGATCGAGAGCTACTTCGCCGCCGCCGTGGAGGACCGCCGGCGGTCGCGCCGGGACGACCTCCTCTCCATGTTCCTCGACGCCGAGGTGGACGGGGAGCACCTCACGGTCGACGAGATCCTCGGGATCTGCTTCCTCTTCATCCTGGCCGGCCTGGACACGGTGACCGACAGCCTCGAGTGCTTCTACGCCTTCCTGGCCCAGCACCCCGACCACCGGCGACGCATCGTGGACGACCCGGCGGTCATCCCCTCGGCCGTCGAGGAGCTGCTGCGCTGGGAGACCCCGGTCACGGGGGTCCCCCGGGTCGTGACGAAGGACCTGGAGCTCGACGGGTGCCCGCTCCACCAGGGGGACCACGTCGGGGTGAGCATCGGCTCGGCCAACACCGACGAGGTGGCGCTGCCCGACGCCTACACCGTGGACTTCGACCGGAACCCCAACAAGCACCTCGCCTTCGGCGGGGGCATCCACCGGTGCCTCGGGTCGCACCTCGCCCGCCTCGAGCTGCGCACGGCGTTGCGCGAGTGGCACCAGCGGATCCCCGACTACCGGCTGGCCGAGGGGGCGACGCTCGTCTACCAGATGGGGCTGCGCCAGATCGACTCGCTGCCGCTCGTCTTCAGCTCGTGACGGCGAGCAACATCGCCGAGTCGGCCGCCGCGGGCGGCGACGACGCCTCCTGGCGCGAGCGGGCCGTCGAGCGCTCGCTCCGCTCGGCCCGGGCCCGGGCCGTCTCGCGAAGCGACCGCTTCCTCCAGGCGGCGGCCGAGCTCCTCAACGAGACCGGGCGCACCGACTTCACCGTCCAGGAGCTGGTCGAGCGGGCCCACCTCTCGCTCCGCTCCTTCTACCAGCACTTCGCCAGCAAGGACGAGCTGCTGCTCGCCCTCTTCGAGGAGGCCATCGGCACCTACGTGGCCCGGGTGCGCGAGAAGGTGGCCCGCCACGACGACCCGGTGGAGCAGCTGCGGACCTACGTCTTCGACCTCTACGCCACGGCCGAGACCACGGGAAGCGACGGGCAGCTGCTCTCCCGGGCCCTCACCGTCTTCCACCTGCGGCTGGCCGGGACCAACCCGCCGGACGTGGCCCGGGCCCTGGAGCCCCAGGTCGAGCTGGCCTGCGAGATCATCGAGGCCGGGAAGGCCGCCGGGCGCTTCCGGGACGACCTCGAACCTCGGCAGCTGGCCGCCCTCCTGTCGCAGATGCTCATCGGTGTGGGCCACATGAACGTGCTCGGTACCCACGTCACCGGGTTCCAGATCGGGCCCGACGAGCTGTTCGCCTTCTGCTTGGCCGGCGTGAGCCCGCCCCCGGCCGGTTGAGCACTGGCCGCCCGGTGGCCCGTCGCATCGCCTCCTTGCCTGAGAGGACCGTGTGGAACTGCAACTGACCGAGGACCAACAGCTCTTCCTCGAGACCACGCGGCGCTTCCTCGAGAGCTCCTGCCCGCTGCCCGCGGTGCGCGAGCTGGCGGAGAAGGAGCCCGCCGGCTTCGAGCGCAGCTGGTGGCGGCGGGGGGCCGAGCTCGGCTGGACCTCGATGCTCGTGCCAGAGGAGCACGGCGGCGGCAACGTGTCGGGCCACGGCCTCCTGGACCTCGTCCTCGTGGCCGAAGAGTTCGGACGGCTGGTCTCGCCCGGGCCCCTCTTGCCGAGCAACGTCGTGGCCGCGGCGGTGGCCGAGGCGGGCAGCCCCGGGCAGCGCACCGAGCTCCTGCCCGACATCGTGAGCGGCGAAGTCGTGGCCGCCTGGTGCCACGAGGAACCCGGCGGGACCTGGGCACCCGAGGGCCTCGCCGTCGAGGCCCGGTCGGACGGCGACGGCGTGGTGCTCCAGGGGGAGAAGGGACCCGTCGAGGCGGCGGCCGAGGCCGACGTCCTCCTCGTGACGGCCAGGGGTGACGGCGGCCTGACCCAGGTGTTGGTGCCCGCCCGCACCCCGGGGGTCACGGTCACCCCGGCCAACAGCCTCGACCTCGTCCGCCGCTTCGCTACCGTCCGTTTCGACGGGGTCGAGCTCCCGGAGACCGCCGTCCTCGGCCGGGCAGGCGGGGCCGGACCGGCGGTGGAGCGACAGCTCCAGCTGATGGTGGCGCTGCAGTGCGCCGAGATGGTGGGGGCGGTCAACCGGGCCTTCGAGTTCACGGTCGAGTACTCGTTCGACCGCTACACGTTCGGCCGGCCACTCGCCTCCTACCAGGCGCTCAAGCACCGTTTCGCCGACATGAAGCTCTGGCTCGAGGCCTCGCACGCCACGGCGGCCGGTGCGGCGCGGGCGGTCGACGCCGGGTCCGACGCCGCGGGCGAGCTGACGAGTGTGGCCAAGTCCTACATCGGCGACCACGGCCCGTTCATCCTGCAGGAGTGCGTCCAGCTGCACGGCGGCATCGGCGTCACCTGGGACCACGATCTGCACCTCTACCTGCGGCGGGTCGTCCAGGACCGGGCGCTCTTCGGCACCCCGGTCGAGCACCGTGAACGCCTCGCCACGCTGGTCGGGATCTAGGGAGGCGAGCGTGCACAGCGCTGTGGACGACGTGGCGGAGACCGCGAGCGAGGACGTCGAGACCTTCCGCGAGCGGGCCCGGGCCTGGTTGGCCGACCACATGCCCCGACTGCCCGAGGGCCGGACCAACTGGCAGTTCTCCATGGCCGACGAGAGCGGGGAGCGGGCCCGCGAGCTCCAGCGCCTGCTCTTCGACGGGGGCTTCGCCGGCCTGTGCTTCCCGAGTCAGTACGGCGGCCAGGGCCTGACCCGGGCCCACCAGCGGGTCTTCACCCAGGAGTCGCTGAACTACGAGATGCCCGTGCTGTTCAACATCCCGACGCTCTCGATCCTCGCCCCGACGATCCTCGATTTCGGCACCGAGGAGCAGAAGCAGCGCCACCTGCCGGCCATCATCCGGGGCGACGAGATGTGGGTGCAGTTCCTGTCCGAGCCGAGTGGCGGCTCGGACCTGGCCGGTCTCGTCACCCGAGCCACGCCCGATGGCGACGTGTTCATCCTCAACGGCTCGAAGATCTGGAGCTCGGGGGCCTTCCGGGCGGACTACGCCCTCTGTCTCGCCCGTACCGACTGGCACGTCCCCAAGCACCGGGGTCTCACGATGTTCATCGTGAAGATCCACCAACCCGGCATCGAGGTCCAACAGATCAAGATGGTGAACGGCTCGTCGGAGTTCTGCCAGGAGTTCTTCGACGACGTGGCCATCCCGAAGGAGGACGTGGTCGGCGAGGTCAACGACGGCTGGACGGTGGCCACGCGGCTCCTCTACCACGAGCGCGACGCGGTGGGTGGCGGGTCGCCGTACATGAGCGGACTCGCCGTTGGGAGCGCGGGGGCGCGGGGCGGCGTGCGTTCCGACCTGGCCGACCTGGCCCGTGCGGTCGGACGGGCCGAGGACCCCGTCGTCCGCCAGCTGGTGGGCGAGGCCCGGGCCAGCGACCGGGTCCAGATGCAGCTCGTCGACCGAGTCACCGAGGGGATCCGGACCGGCTACTTCCCGACGCCGGCCGGTGCCTTGCTCCGTCTCTACGGCTCGAAGGCCAGCGAGCGCCGGTGGGACATGGGCCTCGAGATCGCCGGCGCCCGGGCCGCTGCTTGGGTCGGCGACGACCCGGCCGGGATGACCGGGGTCAACTTCCTCCACCGCCAGGGTGGGAGCCTCGGCGGGGGCAGCGTCGAGATGCAGCGCAACATCATCAGCGAGCGCCTGATCGGGATGCCGAGGGAATACGCGGCCGACCGGGACAAGCCGTTCGACGAGGTGCGGCACAACCAAGCGCCGACGCGCACGTCCTGAGGGGAGGCCCGTCCGCCGGGGCGGTGCAAGGTTGCACGACGGTCGCACTTCTGCAACCCTGCTGGAGACCCCCCCAAAACTGGTTGCTCGTCTCCCGAGAGGCGGGCAGGATGTCGGGCCAGAAGGGGTCCGTGAGCGCCTCCGCCGGCACGATCGCACTGTTGTTGCGTGTCCATCGGGGTGGGCTCGCACGAGGTTGCGAGGCGGTGATCGATGACCGACGGACGACGTCACCACGACCGTCAGTTCCGGTTGCGACGCGGGTGGTGGTCGGCCGGCGCCGTGCTGTGCGGCGCGGTGCTCATGCTCGGGCCGGCCCCGGCCGCCTTCGGCGACGGGTCGCCCATGGCCATCGCCGTTGTGTCGGGCGGCGGCCAGTCGGCCGCGGTGGGGAGCGCCTTCGCGGAGCCTCTCGTGGCCCAGGTGACCGACGGGTCCGGTGACCCGGTGCCCGGCGTGACGGTCACCTTCAGCGCCCCCGGCGCCGACCCGACCGGGAACTTCTCGGGCAGCTCGGAGGCCAGTGTCACGACCGACGGCGACGGGCTGGCCACCGCCCCCACCTTCAGCGCCGGCGACGTCGCCGGCAACTACCAGGTTCTCGCCACCGCCGACGGCGCACCCACCCCGGCCGCCTTCGACGCCACCGACACCGCCGGCGCGCCGGTCGGGATCGCCGTGGTCTCGGGCGACGGTCAGTCGGCCAGCGTCGGGGGCGCCTTCGCCGCACCGTTCGTGGCCCAGGTGACCGACGGGTTCGGCAACCCGGTTCCCGGCGTGACGGTCACCTTCAGCGCCCCGGGCGCCGACCCGACCGGGAACTTCTCGGGCAGCTCGGAGGTCAGTGTCACGACCGACGGCGACGGCCTGGCCACCGCCCCCGCCTTCAGCGCCGGCGACGTCGCCGGTAGCTACCAGGTCCTCGCCTCGGCCGACGGCGTGCCCACCCCGGCCGCCTTCGACGCCACCGACACCGCCGGGGCGCCGGTCGGGATCGCCGTCATCTCCGGCGACGGCCAGTCGGCCAGCGTCGGGGGCGCCTTCGCCGCACCGTTCGTGGCCCAGGTGACCGACGGGTTCGGCAACCCGGTCCCCGGCGTCACGGTCACCTTCAGCGCCCCGGGCGCCGGCCCGACCGGGAACTTCTCGGGCAGCCCGCAGGCCACCGTCACGACCGACGCCGACGGCCTG
>DATGZH010000046.1:0-35053 GCA_035297265.1 Acidimicrobiales bacterium
CCTGCTGAAAGAGGTTTACAACTCAGAAAGCCTTCGTCCCTCACGCGGCGTTGCTGCGTCAGGCTTTCGCCCATTGCGCAAGATTCCCTACTGCTGCCTCCCGTAGGAGTCTGGGCCGTGTCTCAGTCCCAGTGTGGCTGATCGTCCTCTCAGACCAGCTACCCGTCGACGCCTTGGTGAGCCGTTACCTCACCAACAAGCTGATAGGCCGCGAGCCCCTCCCGAAGCGGAATCCATTTCCTCACCGGATCATGCGGTCCGGTGGGGGTATTCGGTATTAGCACCGGTTTCCCGGTGTTATCCCGATCTTCGGGGCAGGTTGCTCACGTGCTACTCACCCGTTCGCCACTCCGTCTTCATCAGTGTTGCCACCGAATGGACAGCGTTCGACTTGCATGTATTAGGCACGCCGCCAGCGTTCGTCCTGAGCCAGGATCAAACTCTCCATCGAGACTTCTGGCCCGGCCCAAAGCGGACCGAACCGAGAAATCAGAGAGCCAGCCGATGATGACTCGCCACCGGCTGACAAGGCAGGTCACCCCAGGTCTTCGACCAGGAGCTCCCTGCCGGGCGTTGCTTTGACGTACGACTCAACCGTGCCGAAGCACGCTGAGCCGCCCGCACTGGCTTTTGGCTCTCGCTCTTCCGTTTTCAAGGAACGACCGGGCACACGCCATCGCTGGCGTCGGTGCCGGGTGCACCGGAGGGGGTCACAGCGGACGGCCGTGGGCCGGTCCGGAGGGCTACCTCGGGCCCTGCTGCTCGAGCCCACGGGGAGCCCGTTGCAGCGGGAAAGTCAGGATAGCAGGACAGCGAGGGGGCGTCAACGGGCCCACCGTCGGGCCGGGGACGGGAGACGTGGCGGTCGCCGGGCACGGCGAAGCGCCACGGGAGCTCGGTGGCCGCCGAGATCCCCACCCGCCGGCCCTGGTCGGGGACCTCCGGGGGCGGGGTCCCGTCGTCGAGCAGCTGGACCCCCCGGTCACCCGTGACGAGGTCGGCCCCGTCGTAGGCCCGGTCGAGCCCGAGAGCCTGGCACAGCCTCGCCGGGCCCCGGCAGAGGTCCAGGTCGGAGTGGGCCTTCGGCCGGGCGGCCCGCATCTCGGCCAGCCCGGCCACCGGGGCGAGCGCCCGCACGAGCACCGCCTGGCCCACACCCTCGGACCCGCAGACCACGTTGGCGCAGAAGTGCATGCCGTAGGTGAAGTACACGTAGAGCAGCCCCGCCGGGCCGAACATCGTGGCGTTGCGCTTGGTCAGGCCCCGGTAGGCGTGGGAGGCCGGGTCCTCGGCCCCCCGGTAGGCCTCGACCTCGACGATCCGTCCGGCCCGTTCGCCGTGGACGAGCAGCTTCCCGAGCAGGAACGGCGCCACCTCGAGGGGGTCCCGGGCCAGGCGCCGGCGGGCCACCGGCCGCCACCGGGCCGAGCCGGCACGGGCCACAGCGGGCTCAGTCGGCCGGCGGCGCGCCGGGCAGGGTCGCCACCCTCGTGCGGTCCACGCCGAGGCGACGGATGAAGCGCTGCACCTGCTCGGCCACGGCCGAGGGCCCGGCGCCGCCCGGCGTCGTCCGGCGGGTCACCGCCACCCCCGGCTCGAGCAGGCGCACGGCCCCCTCACCCAGCTCGGGATGGGCTTCGACGAGCTCGGCCAGCGGCACGTGGCGCTCGATCGAGTCCCGGACGAGCCCGGCCACGAGGGCGTGCGCCTGGCGGAACGGCATGCCCCGCACGACGAGGAGCTCGGCCAGGTCCACCGCCGCCCCGCCGGCGCTGTCGGCGGCCTGCTGCATCCGCTCGATGTCCCACGTCACCGTGGCGTAGACGCCGGCGAGGGCCCGGAGGGCCCCGCGCACCTGGGCCACCGAGTCGAAGAGCGGCTCTTTGTCCTCCTGGAGGTCGCGGTTGTAGGAGAGCGGCAGTCCCTTGACCGTGACCAGCCAGCCGGTCAGGTGGCCGACGAGCCGACCGGCCTTGCCCCGGCTGAGCTCGGCCACGTCGGGGTTCTTCTTCTGCGGGAGCATCGAGCTGCCGGTGGCGTAGGCGTCGTCGAAGACCGCGAAGCCGAACTCCTCGCTCGACCAGAGGACGAGCTCCTCGCCCATCCGCGAGAAGTGCACACCGAGGAGCGCCAGGTCGAACAGCGACTCGGCCACGAAGTCGCGGTCGGACACCGCGTCGAGCGAGTTGTCGAAGCGGCCGAGGAAGCCGAGCTCCTCGGCCACGAAGTCGGGGTCGAGCGGCAGGGAGGACCCGGCGAGAGCCCCGGCCCCGAGCGGCGAGACGTTCAGCCGCTCGACCGTCGCCACGAGGCGGTCGACGTCGCGGGCCAGGGCCCAGCCGTGGGCCAGCAGGTGGTGGGCGAGGAGCACCGGCTGGGCTCGTTGGAGGTGGGTGTAGCCCGGGAGGTAGGCGTCGCCGGCCTCGACCGCCCGGCGCAGGAGGACCTCTTGGAGGGTGACGACCTCGCGGGCAACGAGAGCGAGGTTGCGACGGCACCACAGACGGAGGTCCGTCGCCACCTGGTCGTTACGGCTCCGACCGGTGTGGAGCTTGGCCCCCGTGTCGCCGGCCAGCTCGGTGACCCGCCGTTCGACCGCGGTGTGCACGTCTTCGTCGTCAGGCTGGAAGACGAAGCGGCCCGACGTGAGCTCCTCGTCCACCCGGTCGAGCGCGGCGAGGAGCGTCACCGCCTCCTCGTCGGTGACGATGCCCGCCTTGGCCAGGCCCCGCACGTGGGCCCTCGAGCCGACGAGGTCGTCCGTCGCGAGCATCCGGTCGAACGGGAGGCTCACGGTGAAGTCCGCCACCTCGTCGGCCATCCCCTGGCCGAGTCGCCCCTCCCACAAGGTCACGGGCGGCCGCCCTCCCGGTCCTCCCCCTGGCGGGCGGCCCAGGTGGCCACGCCGAGGCCCCACAGGCGCACGAAGCCCTCGGCGTCGGCGTGGCGGAAGGTGTCGGTGGCGTCGTAGGTGGCGAGCCCGTGGTCGTAGAGGGCGACCGGGCTGCGCCGGCCGACCACGGTGGCCACCCCCGGGGCCTCGAAGCGCAGCCGCACGTCGCCGGTCACGTGGCGCTGCGACTCGGCCATGAAGGCGTCGAGGGCCCGCTTCAGCGGCGAGAACCACATGCCGTCGTAGACGAGCTCGGCCCAGCGCGGCTCGAGCCGGCTCTTCTCGTGGCTGAGGTCGCGCTCGAGGGTGAGGTCTTCGAGGTCGCTGTGCGCCAGCACCAGGGCGAGCGAGGCCGGGCACTCATAGACCTCCCGGCTCTTGATCCCGACCCGGCGGTTCTCGATCATGTCGATCCGCCCGAAGCCCCTTGAGCCGGCCAGCTCGGTCAGCTCGGCGACGAGCTCGGCCATCCCGAGCGGCCGTCCGTCGAGGGCCGTCGGGACGCCGGCGGTGAACGAGACCACCACCTCCACCGGCTCGGTCTCGCGCACCTGGGTGAGGACGTAGACGTCGTCGGGGGCGGGGGCCCAGGGGTCCTCGATGGCCCCGCACTCGATCGCGCGGCCCCAGAGGTTCTCGTCGATGGAGTACGGCTTCTCCTTCGTGGCCACGATGGGGATGTGCCAGCGGGCCGCGTACTCGACGCAGTCCTCCCGGGTGAGGCGCCAGACCCGGGCCGGGGCCAGCACCTCGAGGTCCGGGGCGAGCGAGCGGGTCCCGACCTCGAAGCGGACCTGGTCGTTGCCCTTCCCCGTGCAGCCGTGGGCCACCGCGTCGGCGCCGTGGCGGCGGGCCGCCTCGACGAGGTGGCGCACGATCACCGGGCGCGAGAGGGCCGAGACGAGCGGGTACTTGCCCTCGTAGCGGGCGTTGGCGAAGAGGGCGGGGACGCAGAACTCCTCGGCCATCTCCTGCCTGGCGTTGACCACCTCGACCGAGCTCGCCCCTGCCGCGAGCGCTCTCGCCGAGATGGCCTCCCAGTCCTCGGCGCCTTGGCCGACGTCGACGGCCACGGCGATCACGTCGACGCCGTACTCCTCGATCAGCCAGCGCACGGCCACCGACGTGTCGAGACCGCCGCTGTAGGCCAGCACTACGCGCTTCGCCATGCTTTCCTCTCTCCGGCTCGGAGCGTCAGTCCCGGACCGGGCTCGCGGTGCGCAGCCCGGCGAGGGACGCCAGTCGTTCCGCCACCTCGGCCCCGCCGTGGCTCTCGGTGGCCACGGCGAGCACCGTGTCGTCACCGGCCACCGTGCCGAGCAGACCGTCGAGGCCGCTCCGGTCGAGGGCCGAGCCCACCACGTGGGCGCACCCGGGCGGCGTCCGCACGACGACCAGGTTGCCCGAGTGGGCCACCTCGACGGCCCACTCGCCGAGCACCCGCCGCAGGTGGTCGGCCGGGGCGATCTGCTGGCTCGGCAGCTCGGGGAGGGCGTACGTGCTCTCACCCCCGGGCAGCCGCACCTTCAGCGCCCCGAGCTCCTCCAGGTCCCGCGAGACGGTGGTCTGGGTGGCGTCGATCCCCTCGGCCGCGAGGAGCTCGACCAGCTGGGCTTGACTCGTCACGATCCGGTCCTCCAAGAGCTTGGCGATGCGGTGCTGACGTTGGTGCTTCGTCGTGCGCACTACGCCCCGCGTTCGGCCTCGGGCCCCCCGACCGCCACCAGCCAGGCGAGGAGACCCCGCATGGCCGTCCGGCGGTGTCGGACCTGCTGCCAGACCGCGCTCTGCGGCCCGTCCAGCACGTCGTCGGTGATCTCTTCCCCCCGGTGCGCCGGCAGGCAGTGCAGCACCACCGCCCCGGGCGCCGCCCGCTCGAGGAGGGCGGCGTCGATCGTGAAGCCGGCGAAGGCCTCCTTCCTCGCCGCCGAGCCGTTCTCCCCGCCCATCGAGGTCCAGACGTCGGCGTAGAGGGCGTCAGCCCCCTCGGCCGCGGCGGCCGGCGATTCGGCGGCCACGAGGCTGCCGCCCCGACCGGCCCCCTCGGCCAGTCCCTCGAGCTCGGCGAGCTCGTCGGCCGGGAAGCCGTGGTCGGCCGGATTGGCCAGCCGCAGCTCCATGCCGGCGGCGAGCACCGCCTTGGCGAGCGAGCGGCAGGTGTTGTTGGCGTCGCCGATGTAGGCGATCGAGCGCCCGGCGAGCGCCGTCGTCCGGGAGTCCCCCGGGGCGAGGGCGTCGCGCAGGGTGAGGACGTCGGCCAGGGCCTGGCACGGGTGGGCCCGGCTCGAGAGGAGGTTGACCACGGGCACGTCCATCCCGGCGTCGTCGAGGGCCTTGGCCATCCGGACGAGCTTGGCGTGCTCGAGCATCCGCAGGCAGATCACCCGGTGGTAGCAGGCGAGCACGCGGGCCACGTCCTCGGCCGGCTCGCGGGTGTCCACGCCGACCTCGTCGTCCCGGAGGACCACGGGGTGGCCACCGAGCTCGACGACCGCCAGCTCGGTCGAGTTGCGGGTCCGGTTGGAGGGCTGCTCGAAGTAGAGGGCCACCCCGTGGCCGGCCAGCACCTGCTCGGGCTTCGGGTCCACCGAGAGCGCCAGCACCCAGTCGAGCTCGGGGGCCGTGAGGTCGTCGATGTCGAGGAAGTGCCGGGCGCTCATGCCGCCAGCACCTCGCCCAGCAGGCCGAGCGCCTCGTCCACCTCGTCCGGCTCGACGAGGAGGGACGGCGCCAAGCGCAGGGCGTCGGGACACACAGCCTGGACCACGAGCCCCGACCGTAGCGCCGAAGCGGCCGCCACTTTGGCTCGGTCCGAGTCCAGCTGGGCGGCCAGCAGGAGCCCGGCCCCTCGGACGGCCACCACTCCGGGCAGGTCGGCCAGCCCCGAGGCCAAGCGGGCCCCCATCTCAGTCGCCCGGCGGCAGACGTCCTCCTCCTCCATCACCTGGAGTGTGGCCCGGGCGGCCGCCATGGCCAGTGGCTGGCCGCCGAACGTCGAACCGTGGTCCCCGGGGCCGAAGGCTGCCGCCACCTCGCCCCGGGCCCAGCAGCCGCCGACCGGCATCCCGTTGCCGAGGGCCTTGGCCACGGTCACGACGTCGGGGACCAGCCCGCCGGCCTGGAAGGCGAACCAGTGACCGGTCCGCCCGAGGCCCGTCTGCACCTCGTCGACCATGAGGAGGGCCCCCCGCTCGGTACAGAGCTCGCGCACCTTGGCCAGGTAGTCCGACGACGGCGTGATGACCCCGCCCTCGCCCTGGATCGGCTCGAGGAGGACGGCCGCCACCGCCTCGGGCTCGAGGGCCTTGCCCAGCGCGTCGGGGTCGTCGTAGGGGACGTGGGTGAAGCCCTCGGGCAGAGGGAGGAAGGGCACCTGCTTCTCGGGCTGGCCGGTGGCGGTCAGCGTGGCCAGGGTCCGACCGTGGAAGGCGTTGTCGGCGCACACGACCACGTAGCGGCCGGGGCCGGCCCAGCGCCGGGCGAGCTTGAGGGCGCACTCGTTGGCCTCGGCCCCCGAGTTGCACCAGAACACCTGCCCCCCGGCCCGCTCGGCCCCACCGCCCACGAGGCGGTCGAGCGTGGCCGCCACCTCGGGTCCGAGCTCGTTGCCGAAGAGGTTCGACACGTGCGAGAGCGTCGCCGCCTGTCGGGCCACCGCCTCGGCCACCTTCGGGTGGGCGTGGCCGAGGGACGTCACCGCCAGCCCGGACAGGAAGTCGAGATAGCGGCGGCCCTCGTCGTCGTAGAGCACCGTCCCCTCGCCGCGCACGAACGTCACCGGCGGCTCGGCGTAGGTGTGCATGAGCGCGCTGCGGTCGATCACCGTGTCCCTCCCGTCGGCGTCGCCCTCACGGCGCCACCATCGTGCCCACGCCCCGGTCGGTGAAGAGCTCGAGCAGGAGGGCGTGGGGCACCCGGCCGTCGAGGATGTGGGCCCGGTGGACGCCGCTGCGCACCGCGTCGGCGCAGGCCTGCGCCTTCGGCACCATGCCGCCGCTCGCCGTCCCCCCGGCCACCAGGGCGTCGAGCTCCGACGCGCTCACCCGGTGGAGCAGCGTCGAGGGGTCCGCCGGGTCGGCGCGCAGGCCCTCGACGTCGGTCAGGAAGATGAGCTTCTCGGCGACGAGCGCGGTGGCCAGGGCCCCAGCCACGGTGTCGGCGTTGATGTTGTACGCCTGGCCGGCCTCGTCGGCCCCGATGGTGGCCACCACCGGGATGAGGCCCTGGGCCAGCAGCCGCTCGACGATGGTCGGGTTCACCCGGAGGACGTCGCCCACGTACCCGAGCTCGGGCGCCCGGGGCCCGGCCACGATGAGGTTGGCGTCCTCCCCCGAGAGGCCGACGGCGAGCGGACCGTGCACGTTCACCGCCGAGACGATGTCCCGGTTGACCTTGCCCACGAGGACCATGCGGGCGATGTCGAGGGTCTCGGCGTCGGTCACCCGTAGGCCGTCCTTGAACTGGACCTCCTTGCCCAACCGGCCCATGAGCTCGCCGATCTGGGGCCCGCCGCCGTGCACGACGACCGGCAGGAGGCCGACCGAGCGCACGAGCACGACGTCCTCACCGAAGGCGGCGAGCGCCGCGTCGGGATCGGAGATGGCGTTGCCGCCGTACTTGATCACCACGACCTTGCCGGCGAAGCGCCGGATGTAGGGCAGGGCCTCGACCAGGAGGGCGGCGGTGCGCTCGGGCGCCGCCGCCTCGGGCGGTGCCGCCGCGGGGAGGGGCTCGGCGCTCACGACGTCGTGCGGTTCTCGTCGATGTAGCCGTAGCCGAGGTCGGTGGTGAGGACGACGGAGGAGCCGCTACCGAGGCCGAGCTCACAGGCCAGCTCGATCTGGCGTCCGGCCATGTGGGCGGCCACCGCCGGGCCGTCGTGGTCGACGGCCACCCCCTTGTCGCAGACCACGATCCCCCCGTAGGCCACCTGGGCCCGGTCGAGGTCGAAGGCCACGCCGGCCGTGCCCAGCTCGCTCAGCACGCGGCCGAAGTAGGGGTCGGCGCCGTTGAAGGAGCACTTCACGAGGAGGGAGTCGGCCACCTTCCGGGCCGCCCGGTGGGCCTCCTCGTCGGAGCGGGCGCCGGAGACCGCGACGTGCACGACCTTGGTGGCCCCCTCGGCGTCGGCCGCCATGGCCTCGGCCAGGTGTCGGGTGGCTTCGCCCACCGCCTCGGCGAAGGCCTCCCTCGGCGCGGCCCCGGCCCGCCCGCTCGCCAGCAGCACCACCGTGTCGTTGGTCGACGTGCAGCCGTCGACGGTCATGGCGTTGAACGACGGGCCGACGGCCGCGGCGAGGATCGGCCCGAGGTCGTCGGCGTCGACCTGGGCGTCGGTCGTGAGCACGGCCAGCATCGTGGCCATGTTGGGGGCGAGCATCGCCGCCCCCTTGGCCATGCCCCCGACGACGAAGCCGTCGCCCTGCACGACGACCTCCTTCGCCACGGTGTCGGTCGTCATGATGGCGGTGGCCGCCGCCGCGCCGCTCGCCGTGCCGTCGGCCCGCGCCGATAGGAGCGGGCCGACGGCCGCCTCGGCGAGCTGGAGCGGGAACGGGATACCGATCAACCCGGTCTGGCCGATCAGCACCTCCTCGGCCCGTGCGCCCAGGCCCTCGGCCACGAGCGCGCACAGCCGCTCGGCCGCGGCCACGCCCGCCTCGCCGGTGGCGGCGTTGGCGTTGCCGGCGGAGAGGACCACCGCGGCCACCCGGCCGCCGGACTCGGCCAGGTGGCGCCGGCTCACCTGCACCGGCGCGGCCGCCGCCAGGTTGGCCGTGAACACCGCGGCGGCCGGCACCGCCCGCCCGTCGTCGGTGGCCACGAGGGCGACGTCGGCGCGCCCCCCGGCCTTCAACCCGGCGGCCACGCCGGACGCCACGAACCCCTTGGGCGCGGTCACGCTCACGGGTAGATCCCCGCCGTCGGGAGCCCGGTCGTCTCGGGCAGCCCGAGGGCCAGGTTGGCGCACTGGACGGCCTGCCCGGCCGCCCCCTTCACGAGGTTGTCGAGCGCGGCGAGGACGAGGACCCGGCCGGTCCGCCGGTCCACCCGGCCGCTCAGGTGGACACAGTTGGAGCCGGCGGTGGCCTTTGTCGACGGCGGCCGCTCGCTCACGACGACGAAGGGCTCGCCGGCGTAGACCTCGCCGAGGACAGCCAGCAGGCCGTCCGTGTCGAGATCGGGCGACGTCGGCCGGGCGTAACAGGTGGCGAGGATGCCCCGCACCATAGGAGCGAGGTGCGGGGTGAAGAGCACCGCGGCCCCGAGCTCTTGCTCCATCTCGGCCGTGTGGCGGTGGTCGAGGAGCCCGTAGGCGGTGAAGTCCTCGTCCACCTGGCCGAAGTGCAGGTGCTCGGCGGCCCCCCGGCCGGCCCCGGACACGCCGCTCGCCGCGTCGACGATCACGTCCGGCTCGATCAGCCCGGCCGAGGTGAGCGGGGCGAGGGCGAGCGCGGCTGCCGTCGGGTAGCAGCCCGGGACGGCGATACGGGTGGCCCCGGCGAGCTCGGCCCGGTGCCGCTCGGGCAGGCCGTAGACGAACGAGCCGAGCAGCTCGGGGGCCTCGTGGTCGTGGCCGTACCAGGTGCGGTAGGTGGCCGCGTCGGCCAGCCGGAAGTCGGCGCCGAGGTCGACGATCACCCCCACCTTCCCGAGGAGCTCCGGCACGAGCTGTTGGGACTGGCCGTGAGGCAGGGCGCTGAAGACCACGTCGAGCCCGTCCAGCGCCTCCGCCCCGGTGGCCTCGTAGACGAGCGACGGGTAGGCGACGGCGAGCGACGGCGTGTGGGCGCCCACCGCCTCGCCCCGGTGGGTCCCCGCCGTGGCCACGGCCACCTCGAGCTCGGGGTGGGCGGCGCAGAGCCGCAGGAGCTCCACCCCGGCGTACCCCGACGCCCCCACCACCCCGGCTTTCATGGGATGCAACTCTATACGAGAAGTCGCATATCAATGCAACCGGGGCCAGGCGCCGGCCCTCCCCCTACCATGCCGGTGATGGCCCTCCCCGCGCCCCGAGCCGACGGCACCTGCGTGGTCACCGGGGCGTCCTCGGGCATCGGGGCCGAGATCGCCCGCCGGCTGGCCGCCCGGGGCTACGGCCTGACGCTCGTGGCCCGGCGGGCCGACCGCCTGCAGCAGCTGGCGACCGAGCTGGCGCCGGCGGGGTCACCCCGGGTGGAGGTAGCGGCGGCCGACCTCACCGAGCCGGGTGCCCGGGCCGAGCTCGTCGACGAGGTCGGACGACGGGGCCTCGAGATCGACGTCCTCGTCAACAACGCCGGCTTCTCGACCACCGGGCCGGTCCGACGGGCGGACCGCCAGCGCGAGGTGGCCCTCGTGCGCACCGACGTCGAGGCGGTGGTCGACCTCTGCACGCTCGTCGTGCCGGGCCTGGCCGAGCGGGGCCGGGGTGCGATCTTGAACGTGGCCTCGACCGCCGCCTTCCAGCCCCTGCCCGGCCAGGCGGCCTACTCGGCGGCCAAGGCCTTCGTCCTCGGCTACAGCCAGGCCCTCCGGGCCGAGCTGGCCGGGACGGGCGTCCAGGTGACCGCGCTCTGCCCGGGACCGGTCGACACCGAGTTCTTCGACGCCGCGGGCTTCTCGCAGCACGAGCGGGACGCGATGCTCCCCCGCTTCATGTGGCTCGACCCCGACCAGGTGGCGGTGGCGGCCCTCGACGGCCTCGACCACGACCGGGCCGTGGTCATCCCCGGTCTCATGAACCGCATCTCGGCTCGCGGCGCCTACCTGGCGCCGCGATCGGTGCTCCTACCGATCCTGCGGCGCTTCTACCCCCTCATGCGCGACCGGGCCTGACCCGGCCCGGGCCCTCGGTGCCCGTTCGGCGGGCACTTTCGGCGTACGCTGGACCATCTCGGGGCGGCGGGCACCGGGAGGACAGCGATGGACCAGACGATCGACGACTACGACGCCATCGTGGCCACCGTGCAGCACTACGTCACCGGGACCGCCCAGGGGAACCGGGAGGAGCTGCTCGAGGCCTTCCACGAGGACGCCCGGATCTTCGGCCAGGTCGAGGGGCAGCGGCTGGACCTCCCGATCGAGGAGTTCTACACGCTGGCCGAGAAGTGGCCGGCCGACGCCGACGGCACGTACACCATCCGGGTGCTCTCGGTCGACCAGGTCCAGGACGCCGCCGTGGTGGTCGTGGCCGAAGAGGGGGTCTGGGGCGAGGTGAGCATCATCGACTTCTTCTCCCTCGTCCGCCTGAAGGGCGAGTGGAAGATCGTCTGCAAGGTCTTCACCCACACGAGCGGGACGATGCCCATCGAGTAGGCCGATCCGGTGGCTGTGGTCGGTCGTTGGCCGGCTCCGCTACCTTCGGCCACGTGGCGCCCGCCGATCCGTCCGTCCGGGCCCGTTCCTTCGGCTCGATCGCCGAGGACTACGACCGCTACCGACCGGGCCCGCCGGCCGAGGCGATCGACTGGCTGCTGCCCGAGCCGTGCACGACGGCGCTCGACGTCGGCGCGGGGACCGGCGCCCTCACCCGGGAGCTCGTCGGCCGGGTGCCGACGGTCGTGGCGGTGGAGCCCGACCCGCGCATGCGCGACGTGCTCGGCCGACTGGCCGGCGCCGATGCGCTCGGTGCGGTGGCCGAGGCCCTCCCGCTCGTCGACGGGTGCGCCGACGCCGTGCTCGTGTCCTCGGCCTGGCACTGGATGGACCCTGCCCGCTCGACCGAGGAGTTCGGACGGGTGTTGCGGCCCGGTGGCGTGCTCGGCCTCCTCTGGAACGGCCCCGACCGGCGCCAGCCCTGGGTGGCCGAGCTCTTCGAACGGGGCCGCCGTCCCGACCGGGACACCGGCCCCCCACGACGGGCTGGCGAGGAGTGGGCCGAGCTGTTCTCGGCCACCTTCCACCCGGTTGAGCGGCGGGTCGTCACCTGGTCCCGGCCCTTCCGCCCCGACGATCTCGTCGGGATGGCTGGCACCTACAGCTCGGTGATCACCCTGCCCGACGACGAACGGGCGCGTGTCCTCGCCGACGTCGCCCGTTTCGTGGCCGAGCACCCGAACGCCGCCCGAGGGGGCGGGATCGACCTGCCGATGGCCTGCCGTTGCGTGCGCCTCGTGCGGCGTTGAGACCGGGGCTCAGCGGAGCTCGGCGCCGACCTCGGCCACCGCGGCGTCGATGCAGCCCTGCCGGAGGCCCGCCACCTCGGCGTCGGTGAGCGTGCGGTCGTCGGCGCAGAAGCGCAGTCGGAAGGCCAGGCTGCGCCGCCCCTCCCCCACCGCCGGACCCCGGTAGACGTCGAAGAGCACGACCGACTCGAGGAGCTCACCGCCGGCCCGCTCGAGGGCCCGGGCCACCGCGTCGGCCGGCACCAGGTCGTCGACGGCGAGAGCCAGGTCGACATCGGCCGACGGGAAGCGGCTGACCGGACGGGAGCCCGTCGGCCGGCGGGGCGCGTCGACGAGGAGACCGAGGTCGACCTCGAGCCACCCGATGCGCCGGGAGCCGATCGGGCCGGCCCCGAAGGCCTCGGCCACCGCCGGGTCGACCTCGCCCACCGAGCCGAGGACCGTGCCGTCCGACTCGGCCACCAGCCACGCCGAACGGGTGGGGTGGAGGCCCGGGACCGGGGCGAGCGGCGCCGCGCCGTCGCCGGCCGGGGCACCCGGGGCCACCGTCCGCACGTCGGCCAGCCGCAGCGCCGCCTCGAGCACCCGCCACCCGACGACCGCCGTCCGGGCGTCGTCACCGTCCTCGGCCATGACCACCGACAGCATCTCGCGCTCCTCGGGCAGCCGGGCCGGCTCGCCCCCGCCCGAGCCGCTCCGCTCCACCCGGGCCCGACCCTCGTCGGGGTGGGAGAACACCGTGCCGATCTCGAAGAAGCGGACGGACCCCTGGCGCCGGTCGGTGTTGTAGACCACGGTCCGGAGGAGACCGGGCAGCTGGGAGCGGCGCAGCCAGGCCTCGTCGGCGGCCAACGGGTTGGCCACCTTGACCGCCGGGCCGCCCAGTCCCATCGCCGCGTGGTCGGCGTCGGCCACGAACGTCGGGGTCCAGGCCTCGTCGGCACCGAGGCCGGCGAGCACCTCGCGGACGAGGCGGCGCTGCTCCTGCCTCGCATCGCGCCCACCCACCTGGGGCCACGACGGGCGCCGGCGAACGATGCGCGAGTAGCCGTAGAGCCGGGCCACCTCCTCGGTGACGTCGGCCACCCCGTGGGGCTCCGGCCGGACGTCGGGGCGGTTCGTCGGGACGGTGACCACCACCTCGTCGATCCCGGGCTCGGACCCGAAGCCGATCGGCTCGAGCAGGTCGGCGATGGTCGCCGCGTCGAGGTCCGTCCCGAGCAGCCGGTTGACCGCGGCCACGGGGACGCCGAAGCGCAGGGGCCCGGGCACCTCCCCCCGCACGTCGAGCACCCCCGGGGCCAGCGTGACCGGCGGCTCGGCCAGGGCGAGCAGCTCGCAGAAGCGATCCGCCGCCCGGTCGATCCCCCACGGGTCGCAGCCCCGCTCGAAACGGGCCGACGCCTCGGTGCGCAGGCCCAGCCGCTTGGACGTGCGGGCGATGGCCATCGGGGCGAAGTAGGCCGCCTCGAGCAGCACCCGGGTCGTGTCGTCACTGATCTCCGAGGAGCTGCCGCCCATGATCCCGCCGATGCCGACCGGGTTGCCCTCGGCGTCACAGATGAGGCAGTCCTCCCCGGTGTCGCCGAGGCCCCGGCCCGGCACCCCGAGCTCCCGCGCCACCCCGTCCAGCGTCTCGAGCACCTCGCCCGGGCGGGCCCGGCGCACGCGAAGGCCGTGACCGGGCAGCCGGTCGAGGTCGTAGGGGTGGGTCGGCTGGCCGAGCTCGAGCATCACGTAGTTCGAGGCGTCCACGACGTTGTTGATCGGTCGCATCCCCGCGAGCTCGAGCCGCCGGACCAGCCAGCGGGGCGACGTCCCGACGGTGACCCCGGTCAGCACCCGGGCGGTGAACCGGGGGCACAGGTCGAGGTCCTCCACCACCACGCTCGCCAGCGTCTCGGCCACCGGCCCGGAGGGCGCCGGCACTGCCGGCTCGGGCAGGGCGAACGTGAGACCGAGGCGGGCCGCCAGGTCCCGGGCCACACCGGCGATGGCGTGGGCGTCGGGCCGGTTGCCCTCGACGGTGATGTCGAAGACGACGTCGGGCTCGATGCCGTAGGCCTCGGTGAAGGGCTGCCCCGGGTGGGCCCCCTCGGTCCGGGTGAGCTTGAGGATGCCCTCGGCGTCGTCGGAGAGACCGAGCTCCCGGCCCGAGCAGAGCATCCCGTTCGACTCGACGCCGCGGAAGGGCCGCTTGGCGATCTTCGTGCCGTCCGGGAGCGTGGCGCCCACCGGGGCGAGGGGCACGAGGTCCCCGACGGCGAAGTTGAAGGCGCCGCACACGATCTCGACCGGACCCTGCCCGGCCTCGACGACCACCTTGCGGATGCGGTCGGCGCCGGGAATCGCCTCGATCTCCTCGACCCGGGCCACGACGACCTCTTCGAGCCCCTGGCCGACGTGCTCGACCGCCTCGACCACAAGGCCGAGGTCGTCCAGCGCGGCCACGAGGACCGCCGGGTCGCCCTCGAACGGGGCGAAGTCACGCAGCCACGACAGCGGTGTGCGCAAGCCTTCCTCTCAGTCGGAGTCTCGGTCGGGTCGTGCCGTCCGGCGGCGCTCAGAACTGCCGCAGGAACCGGACGTCGTTGTCGGTGATCGTGCGCATGTCAGCGATGGAGTAGCGCATCTGGGCGCAGCGGTCGATACCGAAGCCGAAGGCGAAGCCCGACCAGACCGACGGGTCGATGCCGACGGCGTCGAACACCGCCGGGTCCATCATCCCGCAGCCGCCGAGCTCGATCCACCCGGTCATCGAGCACGTCCGACAGCCCGCGCCGTGACAGATCGTGCAGGTGATCTCGAATTCGGCCGACGGCTCGGTGAACGGGAAGTACGAAGGGCGCAGGCGTGAGTGGATGTCGGCGCCGAAGTAGGCGTTCGTGAAGGTCTCGATCGTGCCGGCGAGGTCCCCGAAGCTCACGTCCCGGTCGACCACGAGCCCCTCGACCTGATGGAAGACGGCCAGGTGGCGCGCGTCGGGTGTCTCCCGGCGGAAGCAGCGCCCCGGCATCACCGCGTGGATGGGGAGGGTGCCCTCGGCCACCGCCGCCTCCATGAGGTGGACCTGGACCGGCGAGGTGTGCGTGCGCAGGAGGATGGTCTCGGGCTCGCCGAGGTCGAGGTACAAGGTGTCCCACATGCTGCGGGCCGGGTGGGCCGGCGGGATGTTGAGCGCCTCGAAGTTGTACCAGTCGGTCTCGGCCTCAGGTCCCTCGGCCACCACGAAGCCCATGGCGATGAACACGTCCTCGAGCGCCTCTCTCGTCTGGGTCACGAGGTTGAGGTGGCCCCGCTCGAGTCTCGAGCGGACCTCCGCCTCGACCACCTCGGTCAGGTCCAGCCGGTCGGCGGCCAGGGCCACCTCCCGCTCCCTGAACGCGAGCCCAACCCTCCGTGCCGCGGCGAGGGCCTTCAGCCGGCCGACCGCCTCCTGGAGCAGCTCGCCCTGGTGCCTACGGTCCTCGAGCTCCAGGCGACCGAGGCTCCGGTGGGCCAGCGTGAGACCCGAGCGCCTCCCGAGCACCGCCGTCTCCGCCGCCTCGAGCTCGCTCACCGAGTTCGCCGCCTCGAGGAGGGCGCTCCCCTCGGCCTCGAGCGCGGCCACGTCGGGCAGGCCGTCGGCCGGCCCGCTCACGGGGTGCTCACCGGCGGGGTTGCCGTCCCCTCGGTCCTCGGCCGGATCATCTCGGGCATCGTAGAGCCCGCCGCGCCGCGCTCGGTGATGACGGAGCCACGGCGCCGCTGCCGGAGCGCCTCGAAGCACAGCACCGCCGCGGCCACGCCCACGTTCAACGACTCGGCCCGGCCGGCCATGGGGATGGAGACCGTGCCGTCGACGCGGGCGGCCACGTCGTCGGGCAGCCCGGCGGCCTCGTTGCCGAGGACGAGGGCCGACGGCACCGACCAGTCGACCGCGCTGTAGTCGACGCCGTCGCGCACCGCGGTGGCCAAGCGCCGTAGACCGAGCCGGCCGAGCGCCTCGAGGGCCGCCGCCACGTCGTCCGCCACCACCACCGGGAGGTGGAAGAGCGAGCCGGCCGAGGCCCGGACGGTCTTCGGGTTGTACGGGTCGACGGTCGTGCCGGCGAAGACCACCGCGCTCGCCCCGGCCGCGTCGGCGCTGCGCAGCACGGTGCCGGCGTTCCCCGGGTCCCGCACGTCGACGCACACCACCACGAGTGTGGGCGAGAGGAGCGACTCGAGCCCGACGTCGACCATCGAGAGCACGCCGAGCACCGGCTGCGGGGTGACGGTGTCGGCCACCTTCGGCAGCACCCCGGGGGCCAGGTCGTAGACCCGGGCCCCGAGCACGAGCGCCCGCTCGACGAGCTCGTCCACACCGGGCACCGCCGCGCCCTCGGGGGCCACGTAGAGGGACTCCGCCCGGACGCCGGCGTCGAAGGCGCTCCGGAGGAGCTCGGCCCCCTCGGCCACGAAGACCCGCTCGCGCCAGCGCGCCGCCCGCTTGGCCAGCAGCCGCCGCAGCCGGCGGACCCGCTGGTGCGAGTAGGCCAGCGGTTGGCTCAGGTGGCGGCCTCCGCCGCCGGCGCGGCCAGCGCGGCCGTGGCCACCCCGACGAGGGCCTGGAAGGCGTCGGGGTCGGTCACCGCCAGGTCGGCCAGCACCTTGCGGTCGACCTCCACACCGGCCTGGTGGAGGCCGGCGATGAAGCGGCTGTAGCTCACGCCCTCCTGGCGGGTGGCGGCGTTGATGCGCTGGATCCAGAGGCGCCGGAAGTCGCCCTTGCGGGCCCGCCGGTCGCGGTACGCGTACTGCATCGAGTGCAGCAGCTGCTCGTTGGCCGCCCGGAACGTGCGGCTCTTGTTGCCGTAGTACCCCTTCGCCTGGTCGAGGACGGCGCGGTGGTGCTTCCTGCCGTGCACGGAGCGCTTCACTCTGGCCATTCGGGGACTCCTTCCACTTCGGGGCCGGCTCGCTCGGTCAGGCCGAGGAGCGGCCGTTCGACGTCTCGTGTCGTGACCGGCGGCCGGGGGCCGGTCGGGATCTCGGGCGGGGCGGCTACCGTCCGAGCATGCGGCGGACCTGCCGCTCGTCGGCCGGGGAGAAGTCGGTCTCCCGGGCCAGCCGGCGGGTGCGCACACTCGTCTTCTTCTCGAGCATGTGGGACCGGAAGGCCTTGCGCCGGCGGAGCCGACCCGAGCCGGTCACCTTGACCCGCTTGGCCGCCCCTCGGTCGGTCTTCATCTTCGGCATGTCGTCATTCCTGTCCTTCTGACCCCTCGGTCGTTTCGGCCAACGGGGCCGGCGCCTCGGCCGCCGCCACTTGGGCCTCCGCCTCGCCGGCCTCCGTCTGGACCGCGGCCCCGCCGGACGGAGGTCCGGCGTCGGCACCGTTGCGGTTGGCGTTCCTCTGTTCCCTCGACTGCCGCGCCCGCTTGTCCGGGGCGAGCACCATGACCATGTTGCGGCCGTCCAGTCGGGCCTCGGCCTCCACCTTGGACGCCCCCTCGGTCTGCTCGACGATGCGGTCGAGGATGCGTTTACCGAGCTGGGGGTGGAAGACCTCGCGACCACGGAACATGATCGTGATCTTGACCTTGTGCCCCTCGTCGAGGAACTTGGCGACCTGGCGGGTCTTGGTGTCGAAGTCGCCGGGCCCGATCTTCGGGCGGTACTTCATCTCCTTGATCCCGACGTGGACCGTCTTGCGCTTGGATTCCTTGGCCCGCTGCGCCTCGTCGAACTTGAACTTCCCGTAGTCCATGATCCGGCACACGGGAGGATTGGCCATGGGGGCCACCTCCACGAGGTCGAGATCGAGGTTGCGGGCGATCGTGAGGGCCTCGGGGAGCAGTTTGATCCCCAACTGCTGGCCGTCGGGGTCGACGAGCCGCACCTCACGGGCGCGGATCCGGTCGTTGATCCGGTGCTCACCTGTCGTGGCGGTGGCTATGCGGCATCACTCCTCTCGGTCGGGCCCGCGGTCCTTCCACGTGCCGTAATTGAGAAGCGGTGCCACCCGGACCGCAGGTCCGGTGCCACGTCGACCCGGCGCACCTCGTTGAACGTGACCTCGCTGTATCGGTCGCGGCGGTGGCCGGGTGGAGGCGGCCGGGTGGGCAGCCCCGCTTCTTTGTTGATCAGGCTTTGTAGAGTAGCAGCGTGGGGACCCTGTGGACACCGTCAGGCGAGCACCCGGTCGGCCCGGGCGGCGCCGGTGGCAGCGGTCGGGCGGGTGACGAGCCGCCCGCGGGCGGCCCGGCGAGGCCACCCGAGGGCGGCGGCGGCAGTCCTGACGCCGAGGCGGCCGTCGAGGAGATCCGTCGGCAGCTGCTCAGCACCCCGGCCGACGTGGTGGTGGCCAACCACTGCTACGGCTTCTTCGAGCTCGCCGCGGTCTACCTCTCGGCCTCGCCGCCCCAGCTGGAGGAGGCCCGATTGGCCATTGACGGGCTCGCCGCCCTGGTCGAGGGGCTGGGCGACCGCCTCGGCGAGGCAGCCCCGGCGCTGCGCGAGGGGCTGGCCCAGGTCCGCCTGGCCTTCGTCCAGATCCAGGCGGCCCAGGCCGAGGAGCCACCCGACGGCGACGGCAAGACCACCGCCGACCCGACGACCGACGACGAAGAGGCCCTCAGCTCCGAGGAGGAATGAGCGCCACGAGGTGCCGCGCCTCCATCCGTCCCCGGTGACCAGGGGCGACCACGAAAGCCACCCGGGCACCCACCTCGATCGTGCGGCTGCCGTCGGCGATCGCCGCGCAGTGGAAGCCGAGCTCGAGGCCGTCGTCGTCGCGCAGCTCGCCGAGCCCCCGCTCTTCGTCGAAGGCGGTCACCGTGCCGAGCCGCGGCTCGGGTTCGGTGGACGCGGCCCCGCCGACCACCGCGGTCAGTGGACGATCTTGGAGAGCGCCAGCTCCAAGATGTCGGTGGCCCCGTGGTCCTTCAGCGCCGGGATCAGCGTGTTGATCTCGGACTTCGGGATCACCGTCTCGACCGCATAGCCGCCACCGGAGAGCTCCGAGATCGTCGGCGAGCGGAGCGAGGGCAGCACCCCCACCACTTCGTCCAGCCGCTCCGAGGGGACGTTCAGCTTCACGAGCACCTTCTCGCGGGCCTCGAGCGTGCCCTGGAGGAGCGTGAACAGCTGGCCCATGGCGTGGCGCTTGTCCTTGTCCTCCGACGCCGCCCGGTTGGCGATCACCTCGGTCTGGGAGAGGAGGAGCGTGTCGAGGATGCGCAGCCCGGCGGCCGAGAGCGCCCGCCCCGTCTCGGTGATGTCGACGACGCAGTCGGCGATCTCGGGCACCTTGGCCTCGGTGGCCCCGTAGGAGAGGGCGATGTCGGCCTCGATGCCGTGGGCCTCCAGCGCCCGCCGGGTGAGCTCGGGGTACTCGGTCGAGACCCGCAGCAGGCCGTCGTGGTCCGAGAGGTCCGAGAGGGTCTTCCACGGCGAGTCCTGCGCCACCGCGAGCACCACCTTCATCGGGTTGCTCGTGGACTTCGAGTAGTTGAGCGTGCCGAGCACGACGACGTCGCTCCCCCGCTCGACCACCCAGTCGTGGCCGGTGATGCCGAGGTCGAAGAGGCCCTCCTCGACGTAGACCGGTATCTCTTGAGGGCGGAGGATCCGCACCTCGGCCACCCGGGGGTCGGCGATCGTGGCCCGGTAGTCGACCTCCGAGGCCCGAGCCACAGCCAGATCCGCCGCGGCGAAGAGGTCCAGCGTGGCGCGCTCGAGCGAACCCTTCGGTAAGACCAATCGCAGCATCGTCAAATCATGACAGAAGAGCGCCCGGACACTGCGCGACGCAGGTCGTCGGTAGCATGCCGACAGTGGGGTGGCCACGGCCCAGGCCCAGGTAGAACGGCGATCGACTCTTCGCGATGACCCTGGTGCACCAGTCGGTCGGCGAGTTCGTGATCCTCACGGCGACAGGCACTGGATTGTTGACTGGCGGTGCTCTCCTCCTGACGGATTACCGGGGCTTCCGTGCACGGTACGTGCGATCCCTCAAGCGCAGCTACCAGCCACCCTTCTTCCGAGCCTTCGTGACATCGAGACGGCGAAGGCGCCTCGACGATCCGAAGTACGTGAAGCGGGCGCTCTTCATCCCGAGCGTCCTGGCGCTCCTGATGGGGCTGGGCATGCTGGTCCTTGAAGTCGCGGCTCTTTCTTCGGGCAAGGTCGGCTGAGGGCGGTGCCTAGCCCTCGAGGTACGTCAGGCCGGAAGCCGGTGCCCGACAACGCCCCAAGCCTCAAGATGACGAGCGCGCCGCCTTCGAGGCGGGTGCCGCCAACTTTGGCGAGCGCAGCAGCCGGGCCATCGCCACCGCGGTCAGCGCGGCCTCCCGTCCCTTGTTCTCCTCGTCTTCGGCCGAGCGGGCCAACGCCTGGTCGACCGTGTCGGTCGTGAGCACACCGAAGACCACGGGCACGCCCGTGTCGAGCTGCACCCTCTGGAGACCCGCCGCGCACTCCCCCGCCACGAAGTCGTAATGGCCGGTCTCGCCCCGGATGACCGCTCCGAGGGCGATCACGGCGTCGAACGACCCGGTGCCGACGAGGGCCCGAGCGCAGAGCGGCAGCTCGAAGGCCCCGGGCACCCAGGCCACGGTGACGTCGCCCCGGTCGAGCCCGCAGGCGAAGAGCCCGTCGAGGGCGCCGACCACCAGGCGGTGCGTGATGCCACCGTTGAAGAGCGAGCACGCCGCGGCCACCCGGAGCCCGGCGCCGGCGTGGTCGCCTTGGACGCTCGCCCCGACCCGGGCCGCCACCTCCTCCAGCGCGCCCTCCGGGAGACTCGTCGCCTCCGAGGTGGTCAACGGGCGCTCCGGGGCGCCCGCGGTTCAGAGGACATCGTCGAGGCCGTCGAGCAGGTGGCCGAGCCGCTCGCGCTTCGTGCGCAGGTACTCGATGTTCTCGGGGTTGGGCGCCGACTCCAGCGGGACGCGCTCTTTGATGTCGAGGCCGAACCCTTCGAGTCCGCCGTATTTGACCGGGTTGTTCGTCATGATCCGCATCGTGGTCACGCCGAGGTCGACGAGCATCTGGGCCCCGATGCCGTACTCCCGGCTGTCGACCGGCAGACCGAGCTCAAGGTTGGCGTCGACCGTGTCGTGCCCCTGCTCCTGCAGGTGATAGGCGCGGATCTTGTGTGCGAGGCCGATGCCCCGGCCCTCGTGGCCCCGCAGGTAGATGAGGACCCCGGTGCCCTCCTGTTCGATGAGGCGCAGCGCGGCCCGCAGCTGCGGCCCGCAGTCACAGCGCAAGGACCCGAACACGTCACCGGTCAGGCACTCAGAGTGCACCCGCACGAGGACGTTCGCCTGCCCGGCGACCTCGCCGAGGACGAAGGCGAGGTGCTGCTCGTTGTCGAGGACCGACTCGTAGACGTACGCCGTGTACTCACCGGCGTCGGTCGGGATCCGGGCCTCGGAGACCTGACGCACGAGCTTCTCGGTCTGGCGCCGGTAGCGGACGAGGTCGGCGATCGTGATGAGCGGGAGGTCGTGCGTCGCGGCGAAGCGCCGCAGCTCGGGCAGGCGGGCCATCGAGGCCTTGTCCTCCGAGACGATCTCGCAGAGCACGCCGGCTGGTGTGAGGCCGGCCATCCGGGCGAGGTCGACCGTGGCCTCCGTGTGACCGGCCCGCTTCAGCACCCCGCCCGGCCGGTAGCGGAGCGGGAAGATATGGCCCGGCCGATTGAGGTCGCCCGGACGGGTGTCGGGGTCGATCAGAGCGGCGATCGTCGCCGCCCGGTCGCTGGCCGAGATGCCCGTGGTCGTGCCGTGCCGGCAGTCGACGCTCACGGTGAACGCTGTGCGCTGGGCCTCGGTGTTGGCCGCCACCATGAGCGGGAGCTCGAGGGCGTCGGCCCGCTCGTCGGTGATCGGGGCACAGATGACCCCCGAGGTGTGAGCCAGGAAGAAGGCGATCCTGTCCGGGGTGGCGAACTCGGCCGCCATCACGAGGTCGCCCTCGTTCTCCCGGTCCTCGTCGTCGACGACGACGACCATGCCACCGCGCCGAATCGCACCGACCGCTTCGTCGATCGACGACAGACCGCTCATGCCGCGAGCTCCACGCGCAGATCCTCGCCCAACGGCTCGACCGACACCAACCGGCCGCGCCACAGGTCCTCGATCGTCGACGCACCGGGGCCGTTGAAGACCGGGCGTCCGTCGTCGCCACCGAACAGGGCCGGCGCCAGATAGAGGACGTAGCGGTCCACGAGCCCGGCCGCATGGAACTCGTGGGCCACGGTGGGGCCGCCCTCCACGAGCAGCTGGAGGACGCCCCGGCCGCCGAGGTCGTCGAGGACCTCGCCCAGGTCGCCGGAGAACTCGAGGGCCGGGTGGACCCGGGCGCCGGCCGGTGCCCGGCCGAGGACCACCCGCAGCGGCTGGCGCTCCACCGGCGGGTCGAGCCGGGCGGTGAGCTCGGGGTCGTCGGCCCGCACCGTGCCCGCGCCGACGAGAACCGCGTCCGAGCGGGCCCGCAGCCGGTGTACGTCGGCCCGGGCCGCCGGTCCGGTGACCCAACGGCTCGTGCCGTCGGGCGCCGCGGTGCGACCGTCGAGGGTGGCGGCGAGCTTCAGCACCACCCAGGGTCGACCGGTCCGCCGGTGCTTCAGGTAGGGGGCGAGCTGCTCGCCGACGGCGTCACCTTCGACGCCGACGGTGACCTCGAGGCCGGCCGCCCGCAGCTGGTCGACGCCACGGCCGGCCACGTTCGGGTCGGGGTCGAGCACCCCCACCACGACGCGGCCGATCCGGCCGGCCAGGATGGCCTCGACGCACGGCGGCGTGCGGCCGTGGTGGGAACAGGGCTCGAGGGTGGTGTAGAGGGTGGCGCCCACCGACCGGTCGGCGGCGGCGGCCAACGCCACGACCTCGGCGTGGCGGCCGCCGGGCGGCTCGGTCGCCCCGCCGTAGGGGTCGGTCTCGCCCCGGGGGACGACCACGCAGCCCACCCAGGGGTTGGGCGAGGTCGTGCCCTGCACGGTGGCGGCGAGTTCGAGCGCCCGGCGCATGTGCACCTCGTCGCTCCTGCCGGCCGCGGGGCCGGTCGCCGCTTCGGTCACGGTGTCGCTCCTGTCCTTGGTCCCAATACTAGAACGTGTTCCATTCTTGGGGATGGCCCTCGGGAAAAGGGCTGTTCAGAGGGTCCTCCGACCCCCTCCAGCCTATCCGGGTGGTGCGGGAGCCCGGTCGGCCGGCGGGGCCGGCAGCCCCTTGGCCGTGGCCCGGGAGACGGCCTCGAGGGCCGCCGCGCACTCGGCGTCGATCCAGGCGCCCCGGCTCTCGGCGCTCGAGCTGGCGACGTAGAGACCGCCGAGGCCGGCCACCTCGACCGGGTGGCGGCGCACGGGCTTGGCGTACCAGGACAGGTACTGGGGGGCCGTGACGTACTGGTAGCTCGACCACTCGACGCACTCGTCGAGGTCGGCGTAGTACTGCCGCAGGTAGTCGACGTTCATGTCGATCGACGCCTGGGCCTCGGGCCAGCGGCGCCAGCGGGGGCCGCCCTCCCCCGAGCCGACCATCTCGACGCAGAGGAGATGCTTGCCCTCGGGCGCCGAGCGGCGGCTGTAGGCCGAGGGGTACAAGAAGCCGCCGTGGCACTCCCGGATGGCGCCCTCGCCGTACAAGAAGCGCTGCCACGGCGCATCGAAACTCTCGACCGCGCCGTCGGCCCGTCTCGTGGGCAGGCGGCGGAGGCCGGCCCACCAGGAGACGGCGTCGGCCGAGAAGCGCTCGGTGGCCCGGGCCGCGTCGAGCCACTCCTTCGGCAGGTAGCGCTCGTCGACGAACTCGGGCAGGCGCCAGCCCGGATAGTCGGTGATGACGACGGGCGCCTCTAGGACGGCGACGAGGCTCGCCTCGTCGAGCGCCACCACCCCGCGCACCTGGCGCTCGTGCACGAGGACCTCCTCGGCCTGCCAGCCGAACAGCACGTCGCCGCCGTGCTGGCGGAACGCCCGCACGAACGGCTCCACCACCCCGGCCACCCCGCCCACCTCGGCGTCGTCGGGGACGACGGGGACGCCACGCACGGTGGCGAGGAACTGCGCGTAGCGTCCGACCGAGGTGGTAGCGGCCGGCGTGAACGGCACGCACTCGAACTGCTGGAGGATCACCCGGTGGACCCGCCGGTCGGGGACATGGTCGACCAGCCACTGCCCCATCGGCACGGGGACCAGCCGGTCGGCCTGGTCCTCGTCCAGCCCCGACAGCTGCGCCAGCACCTCGGCCACGCCGGCGGCCACCGTTGCGACGTCGTCGCCGGGGTCGCCGAAGGAGCGGCACAGCTCCTCCAGCGACTCGGGTCGCTGCGGGACGACGGCGTCGGCGGGCAGATCCGTGACCCTCCCTTCGGGCAACCAGTGGACGCGGAGGTAGCGACCACCGAGCGGGCGCAGCGAGAGCTCGGCCCCGGCGGCGGCCGCCGCGAGCTTGGTGAAGACCGGGATGAACGCGAGGTCCCCGATCCCGTGTCCGTCGCGGTGGCCCCAGTCGATCCACCAGCCGTCACGCTCGACCCCGCCCACCCGGCCACCGGCCCGGGGCAGCGCCTCGACAAGCGCCACCTTCCAGCCCTGTCGGGCGAGCATCGCCGCACTGGCCACGCCGCCGAGGGCCGCGCCGACCACGACGGCGTCGTAACGGCGCGGCTCGGTGCCGACCCCGGGCATCGGAACCCCGTTAACCGGCGCGACCCCGAGCGGGGACGGCGCCGGCCGCGGCGGCCCGGATGGCCGCCGCCGCCTCCCACGGCCGCTCGTGGCCGAAGACCGCCGAACCGGCGACGAGGACGTTGGCCCCGGCCGCCGCAGCGACGGGGGCGGTGGCCTCGTCGATGCCGCCGTCCACCTCGATGTCGACCGGCAGCTCCCGCCGGTCCACGGCCTCGCGGACCGCCCGCACCTTGTCCATGACCTCGGGCATGAACTCCTGGCCCCCGAAGCCCGGGAAGACCGTCATGCAGAGCACGAGGTCCACCTCGTGGAGGTGCCCAGCCAGGGCCTCGAACGGCGTGTCGGGATTGGCGGCCAGACCGGCCCGCAAGCCCAGCCGACGGAGTTCGTCGAGGAGGGCCGTCGTGTCGCCCACCTCCACGTGCACCGTGCAGCCGTCGGCCCCGGCCTCGGCGAAGGCCTCGAGGTAGTCGCCGGGGTCGGTCATCATGAGGTGGCAGTCGAAAAAGAGGCCCGAGTGCCGGCGCAACGAGGCGACGACGGGCGGCCCGATCGTGAGGTTCGGCACGAAGTGGGCGTCCATCACGTCGACGTGCAACCAGTCGGCGCTCGGCGTGACCTCCCCCACCGCCTCGGCGAGAAGGCCGAAATCGGCCGACAGGAGCGAGGGCGCCATCTTCAAGGTGCCGGTCACGCCGGGATCCACCTGCACGCTGGCGAGCCTAGGGCCGGCCCGTTGGCCGTGGGGCCACCCCGGGGGCTGTCCGGCCCAGCCCCCGGATCGGATGCACGGTGCCCGTGACGCCACGAGCAGCAACACACCTCACGTCGCGGTGCCGCCGTGCCACGCTCTATCGGTGCACAGCGACCCGGAGCACGATGGCGCCGCGGTGGAGGGCGTGCGCCGGGTGCTCGACCGGTTGCTGGCGGACGGCACCGCACGGTCCCGGCTCGACTCGACGTCGCACGAGCTCTTCCCCGTGGCCATGGGGGCAGAGGAAGGTGAGGCCCTCGCGTCCTGGGTCCGCCGGGAGGCAGCCGGCCACACCGTCGAGATCGGTCTGGGCTACGGCCTGGCCTCCCTCTTCGTCTGCCTCGGCCTGCTCGAGGTCGGTGACCCCACGATGCGCCACGTCGTCCTCGACCCGAACCAGGCGTCGCGCTTCTCGGACCTCGGTCGCCAGCACCTCGGCGAGGCCGGCCTCGACCAGTTGGTCGAGTTCCACGCCCGGGCGTCGCAGTTCGCGCTCCCCGCCTTCCTCGAGGCCGGCCGTCGCTTCGACCTGGCCGTCGTCGACGGCAACCACCGCTTCGACGGGGTCTTCGTCGACCTCTGCTACCTCGGGCAGCTGCTCGGTCCCGGCCGGGTCGTCTTCCTCGACGACTACCAGCTGCCCGGGGTCGCTCGGGCCACCGCCTTCTTCGTGAGCAACCTCGGGTGGACGATCGAGCAGGTGTCGACCAGCGATGCCGACCACCACTTCGCGGTGCTCCGCACCAGCACGACGCCCGACGAGCGGGACTTCCGCCACTTCGTCGACTTCTGATCGGCGTGCGATGCGTCAGTCGAACACGGCCCAGCAGAGGATGCGGTGGAAGGGGTAGAAGTAGGGCGACTCGTCCCCCAGGACCTCGAGCAGGCGCTCCCGGTAGGTGGTGACGAACGCCTCGTAGGCCCCGTCGTCAAGCCGGCGGCGGATCGGTGTCAAGAGCGTCCCCTGCACCCATTCGACGACCGAGGCCGTCGAATCGAGCACGTGGCCGTAGACCTCGCGACGCACCCGTTGCTCGGTCGACCCGAGGGCGTAGAGGCATTCGGCGTAGCCGTCGAGGGACAGCACTTGGCGGCCGCGGTGCAGCGCCGGCTCGTCCGCGAGCGTCGGGGCGAAGCGAGACTCGGCCGCCACCTCCGTCGCCACCGTGTGCGACGGGTGGGTGAAGTTCGCCGGGACCTGGAAGGCCAGCTGGCCACCGGCGCCGAGCGATCCCCGCAGCCGGCCCAGGAGCGCCGCATGGTCGTCCACCCAGTGCAACGAGGCGTTGGCAAAGACGAGGGAGAGCCCCAGACCGGCGAACTCGGCGAGGTCGCCTTCTTCGAACGTGACGCCCCCCGCTCCGGCGTGGCGCTCCCGGGCGGTCGCCAGCATGGCCGGCGAGTTGTCGACCCCCACCGTGTGCGCCGCCCTGAGCGCCTTGTGGAGCTCGACGGTGAGGTCCCCGGTCCCGCAACCGAGGTCGGCGACCTCGCCGCCCGGCACCGGGCGACAGAGCTCGAGCAGGTCCACGAAGGGCCGGCGCCGCTCCGCCGCGAACTGCTCGTAGCGGGCCGGGTCCCAGCCGTCGGTCGTGGTCATGACGCCGCGCCCAGGCGTTCGTCGGGCTGCGGGCGCGTCCCTCGTCGCCAGGCCTCGGCGCTCATCGGCCGTGACCCCTCAGGCTGCACCTCGACGAGCTCGAGCCAGCCCTCACCCGTGGCCACCCGGTCGTCGACGAGGGTGCCGGGTGGCACCGTGGCCACGCCGCCGGCCGGGCGGGCCCGCCGCACGCCGAGGCGCCGGCCGCGCCACGTCGTCCAGGCCCGGCCAAGGCGGACCACCCGGGCCAGGTACGCCGCCGGGAGGAGGAAGTCGAGCTCGAGCTCGGCCGGCTCGAGCTTCTTGGCATACGTGGGCGCACCCTCCTGGGGCACCGGTGTGGGCAGACCGGCCGTCCCGTCGGCCAACAGCTCGACGAGGAGGGTCGAGCCCAGCTCGACGAGGCGGGCCTGGAGCTCGTGGAGCGTCTCCTCCTTCCCGACCCGCACCTCGCGCCGGGCGTAAACCGGACCGGTGTCGAGGCCCTCCTCGAGGGCCATCACGCACACGCCGGTCACCGGGTCGCCGGCCAGGATGGCCCGCTCGACGGGCGCCGCCCCCCGCCAGCGCGGGAGCAGGGAGAAGTGGACGTTCATCATCGGCACCACGGCCAGCAGGTCGGCCGGGATGAGCCGGCCGTAGGCGACGACGACGCCGAGCTCGACGGCGCGGTCCCCCACGTCGTCGAGCCGGTCGGTGACCTCGAGGCCGAGCTCGAGCGCGGCCGCCTTCACCGGGCTGGGCGACGTCGCCCCGCCGCGGCCCCGACGCTTGTCGGCCCGGCTCACGACGAGGGCCACGTCGTGGCCCGCGGCCACGAGGGCCAGGAGCGGCGGGACGGCGAGCTCCGGCGTACCGAGGTAGGCGAGGCGGGCCACGGGGGGAGAGCCTGACACGGCCCCCGTCGGGCCGGCCACGGGCGCCCGTTAGCGTGCCGAGCGTGCGGGTCAGCCGTGAGCACTTCGAACGACTCGTGGGCGACGCCATCGACTCGCTCCCCGACGAGTTCCGCCGGGCGATGGACAACGTGCGGATCGTCGTCGAGGGCCGCGCCGTCGGGCGCCATCTCTTCGGCCTCTACGAGGGGATCCCCCTCACGAAGCGCACCGGCTACGGCTTCGGCATCGCCCCCGACAAGATCACGATCTACCAGGACGAGATCAGCGACGCCTCGTCGAACGAGCAGGAGCTGGCGGCCCGGGTGAAAAAGACGGTGCTCCACGAGGTGGCCCACCACTTCGGGATCTCCGACCCGCGTCTCGACGAGCTCGGTTGGGGTTGAACCGCCGCGCTCGACGTCGCCGTTCGGGGGGCGCTCAGAGGGCGAGCGTGAGGCCGTCGGGGTCGCTGGCGGCGAGCCTGCGGCCCCCGAGAATCCGCTTTGCCTCCCGGCGCTGGTCGTCGTCGAGTCGCTCGACGAGGAGGATCCCGTCGAGGTGGTCGAGCTCGTGCTGGAAGCAGCGGCCGAGCAGCTTCTCGGCCTCGATGTCGAGCGCGTTGCCCTCCCGGTCGAGGCCCACGAGGTGGACCCGGTCCGGCCGGACGATGGGCCAGCTCAGGCCGGGCACCGAGAGGCAGCCCTCGTCGTAGGTCCACTCGCCGTCCGACTCGACGATCCGGGGGTTGATCACCACGCCGGGGCCCTCGCCCACGTCGTAGACGAAGACGCGCCGCTGCACCCCCACCTGGTTGGCCGCCAGCCCTGACCCCGGAGCGGCGTACATCGTCTCGAGCATGGCCTCGATGAGCCGGTCCAGGCTGCCGTCGATCTCGTCGACCTCCTGCGTGCGCTGGCGCAGGACGGGGTCCCCGTACTGACGGATGGTGAACGTGGCCACGGCATCATCGTACCTGGCGGCCCTTCAGACCCCGGTCGGATCGACCTCCACCCGCAGGCGTCCCCGCGGGCGCGGCGTCGCCGCGAGGGCGTCGCAGAGCGCGGCGCTGTCGGGGGCCCGGGCCAGCCAGCGGCCGTCGCCGAGCGCGTTGACCTCCGCCCCGGCCAGGGCCCCGGCGAACTCCTCGGCCGCCGGGCCCGAGACGAGGGCCAGGGCGGCCGCCGGCGGGAGCGCGAGCCGCCGGCGGAACTCGAGCTCGTGGTCGACCAGGCGCCCGGGGTCGCCGTGGAGGGCGGCCACGAGGACCTCGTGGTCCGGGAGACGCGTCTGTACGAGCACGGTGCGCCCGTCGGACGCCCGGGCGCCCACGAGTCGGCCGGCCCGGGCCAGGAGGGCGAGCGCCTCCTCCGGGGCGCTGAACCTCGGCGCCAGCAGGTGCTGGTCGAAGTCCAAGAAGGCCACGGCGGCCGCCCGACGCACCCGGTGCAGCACCGCCTCGGTCCCGACGAGGACCGGCACCGCCGGGACCTCGGCCGCCGGACCGACCACCTCGGCCACCGGGAGGCGCAGCAGTGCCTCGAGCTCCTCGCGGACCCGGGTCACGCCGGGGCGGAGCACCTTCATGGACGGGGCCCCGCAGGCCGCGCAGACGACCGGCCGCTCCTTCCCACAGGACCGGCAGCGCAGCACGTCGTCGGCCTGCTCGACGGGCCGTCCGCAATGCTCGCAGCGGGCCAGCTCGCCACAGGCCCGGCAGGCGAGGAGCCGGGCCCGGCCGGTCCGGTTGAGGACGGCGACGAAGGGCTGCTCCGGTGCGGGCTCGCTCCCCCGGGCGAGGCGGACGAGCTCCTCGGAGAAGAGCCCGGTCCGCGGGTCGGCCCCGCGGCGGTCGACGATCGAGAGCACCGGCCACCCGCCGCGTTCGGCCGCCCGGCCCAGGACCAGGTGGTCGCTCCTCTCCCACTGGACGACCGTCGGACAGGGCGTGACGAAGATCGCCGGCGCCCCGTCGCGCCGGGCCCGCTCGGCCACCACGTCGGGGGCGCTCCACGTCGGGGCGCCCTCCTGTCGGTAGGCCTCGTCATGGGCGTCGAGGACGATGGCCGCGGCCAGCCGGGGCAACGGGGCCCACGCCGCGGCGCGCGAGCCGACGACGACCGGCCAGCCGGCGGCGGCCTCCTCCCAGCGCCTCGTGACCGCCATGGCCCGGTTGTCGAGTGCCACGGCCAGCCGCTCGGCGCCGGCCACGCTCGGGGTGAGAATGAGGACGCCGGGTTCGTCGGTGGGCGTCGTGATCGCACCGCTCTCCCCCAGGACCGCGGTGACGAGGTCGCTGAGCACGTCCACGAGGAGCGGCTGGGACGGTGGCAGGCGGAAGACGACCGGGCGACCGCGGTCAGCCCGCACGAGCTCGGCTTCGGGGACCGCCACACGACCCGTTCGGCCGCCGCCGGTCTTCCAGGCGAAGCTTTGGCGCGGGAGCCGGCGGACGACCCGGTCGGGTGAGGCGGCCCGGAGAAAGGCGGTCACCGGGCCGGCCCAGCGCCAGGCGGCCCAGTCGGCCAGCGCCACGAGCGACGGGGGCGGTCCGAGGCCGGAGAGCTTGGCCACCGGCTGGAGGTCGACGCCCCGGGGCGGCTCGACGTCGAGCTCGGCCACCCAGCCGCCGACGCGGCGGCCGCCGAGGACGACGCGCACCCGGGCGCCGACGGCGACCTCTTCCTCGTCGTCGACGGTGTAGTCGAACCGGCGGTGGACCGCCGGGACGTCGGGGACGACCCGGACGACCCTCAGAGCCCGAGCGCCCGCCGCAGGTCGTCGACCCGAGGCGTCGCCTCCCAGGTGAACTCCTTGTCGGAGCGCCCGAAGTGGCCGTAGGCCGCGGTACGCCGGTAGATGGGCCGCTTGAGGTCGAGGTCCCGGATGATGGCCGCGGGCCGCAGGTCGAAGATCTCCTGCACCGCGGCGGCGATGCGGACGGGGTCGGCCCGCTCGGTCCCGAACGTCTCGACGAGGAGCGAGACCGGCTGGGCCACGCCGATGGCGTAGGCCACCTGCAGTTCGCAGCGGGCCGCCGCCCCCGAGGCCACGACGTGCTTGGCCACCCAGCGCGCCGCGTAGGCGGCCGACCGGTCGACCTTGCTCGGGTCCTTCCCCGAGAAGGCCCCGCCGCCGTGGCGGGCCATCCCGCCGTAGGTGTCGACAATGATCTTGCGCCCCGTGAGGCCGGTGTCGGCGTGGGGGCCGCCCAGCTCGAACTGACCGGTCGGGTTGGCGAGCACCCGCAGCCGCTCGGTGTCGAGGTCCTGGGGCAGGAGCGGGTGGATGACGTGCTCGCGCAGGTCGGGCAGGAGGAGGGTCTCGATGTCGATGCCCGGCTGGTGCTGGGTGGAGATGAGGATCGTGTCGAGGGCGACCGGCCGGCCGTCGTCGTAGGTCACGCTCACCTGGGTCTTGCCGTCGGGCCGGAGGTAGGGCAGCACGCCCACCCGGCGCACCTGGGAGAGTCGCTGGGCCAGCCGGTGGGCCAACCACACGGGCATCGGCATGAGGTCCGGCGTCTCGTCGCAGGCGTAGCCGAACATCATCCCCTGGTCACCGGCGCCCTGGGCGTTCAGGACGTCCTCTCCCCCGCTCCCCGTGCGGAACTCGAGCGCCGCGTCGACACCCTGGCCGATGTCGGGCGACTGCTCGTCGAGGGCGACCATCACCCCGCAGGTCCGGCCGTTGAAGCCGTAGGCATCGTTGTCGTAGCCGATGTCGCACACGGTCTGGCGCACGAGCGAAGGGATGTCGACGTAGGTGCTCGTCGACACCTCGCCGGCCACGACCACGAGGCCCGTCGTGAGGAGGGTCTCGCAGGCCACCCGGCAGTCGGGGTCACCCTGCAGGAGGGCGTCGAGCACCGTGTCGGAGATCTGGTCCGCCATCTTGTCGGGGTGGCCCTCGGTGACGGACTCGGAGGTGAAGGTGGTTCTCAAGCTGGGTGCTCCTCAGGGATCGGTGGGGGGATGCGGTGCGCGGTCCGCCCGCTCATAGCTGCAGCCGGGTGACGACGCTATCGAAGACGGCCTCGGCGACCCGGCGCTTCGAGGTCAACGGCACCTCGACGGGCTCGTCGTCGGCGGCGAGGATCGTCACGGCGTTCGTCTCGTGGTCGAAGCCGACGCCCGGCGCGGCGACGTCGTTCACGACGAGGAGGTCCACGCCCTTCTTCTCGAGCTTGCGCCGGCCGCGCTCGAGCACGTCGACGGTCTCGGCGGCGAAGCCCACGAGCACCTGCCCGGGGCGGCGCCGGGCCACCAGGGCGGCGAGGATGTCGGGGGTCGGCTCGAAGACCAGCTCCGGCGGACCGTCCTCCCGGCTGAGCTTGTGCCCGGCCTCGCCCTTCGGGCGGAAGTCGGCCACCGCGGCGGCCATGACGACCACGTCGGATTCGGGCGCCCGCCCCACGAGCGCCGCCTCCATCTCGGCCGCCGTCTCCACCCGCACGACGGTCACGCCCGACGGGGCCTCGAGCGGCGCCGCGGTGACGAGCGTGACCTCGGCGCCCCGGTCCCGGGCGGCCTCGGCGAGCGCGTGGCCCTGCTTCCCCGACGAGCGGTTGGTCAGATAGCGGACGGGGTCGAGGGGCTCGCGGGTGCCCCCGGCGCTCACGAGGACCCGCCGGCCGGCCAGGTCCTGTCCGCTCGGCCGGAGGAGGGCGAGGGCCCGGGCCACGATCACCTCGGGCTCGGCCAGCCGACCCGCCCCGACGTCGCCGCCGGCCAGGCGGCCCTCGTCGGGCGGGACCACGACGACGCCGCGTCGACGGAGCGTGGCCAGGTTCTCCTGCACCGCCGGGTGCTCCCACATCTCGGTGTGCATGGCCGGACAGACCACCACCTGGGCCCGGGTGGCGAGCAGCGTGGCCGTGAGGAGGTCGTCGGCCATGCCCGCCGCGTAGCGGGCGAGGAAGTGCGCGGTCGCCGGGGCCACGAGGACGAGGTCGGCCGACTGCCCGAGGCGGGTGTGCGGGATCGGCGAGTCCTCGTCGAAGAGGCTCGTCTGCGCGCGCGCCGAGGCCAGAGCCGAGAACGTGACCTCGCCCACGAACCGGGTGGCGTCGTGGGTGAGGACCGGCGTGACGTGGACGCCCTCGTCGACGAGGCGCCGACAGACCTCGACGGCCTTGTAGGCGGCGATGCCGCCGCAGACGCCGAGGACGAGGTTCACGGGTCCGCCGCCCTAGCCGGCGTCGGGTCCTGGGTCCTCGACGATGGGTGGGTCCTCGACGATGGCCGGGTCCTCGTTGAAGGCGCCGCCGGCGTTGGCCGCCTCCACCGCCTCGATGCGGGCCTTCTCCTCCTCGCGGGCGAGCTCGGCCGCCTCCGCCTCGGGGTCGGGCCGCGTGTAGGTGGCCTTGCCCGCCGCCACCTCCTCGAAGGCGATCGAGAGGGGCTGGCCGGAGACCGAGGTCACCTGCGGGGGCACCACCCGGCCGAGGCCCTCGCCCAGGCTGTTGTAGTAGGCGTTGACCTGCCGGGCCCGGGCCGCGCCGAGGGCGACCAGGGTGAACTTCGAGTCCACCTTGTCGAGGAGGTCCTCGATCGGCGGGTCCATCAGGGTGTTTCGGCCTTGGGCCATCACGTCTCCTCGTCGAGGGTGCCGTCAGGCGGGGGTGGCTGACCGGGCGACCTGCCCGCCGCGGGTCCGGTCCACTATAGCGGCCACGTCGGCGGTGGCCCGTAGCAGGTCGTCGTTCACGATTACCGCGTCGGCCAGCTCCTGGCCGAGGCGCACCTCCTCCTCCCCCTTGGCCAGGCGACGGCGCACGTGCTCCTCGCGGTCGCCGCGAGCCCGCAGTCGGGCCTCTTGGACCTCCATCGACGGTGGGACAAGGAGGACGACCACGGCGTCAGGCCGCAGGGCCCGCACCTGGCGGGCCCCCTCGAGGTCGATCTCGAGGAGCACATCGTGGCCGTCGGGCGGCGTGGGGACTGGCGTGCCCATGAGCTGACCGAGGTAGTCGGCCCACTCGAGGAAGCCCCCCGCCGCCGCGTGGGCGCGGAACTTCTCCCGGTCGACGAACACGTAGGCGTCCTCGGCCTCACCTGGACGGCGTTGGCGCGTCGTCCAGGAACGGCTGAGCCAGAGCCGGGGTACCTCGCGGACCAGTCGCTCGGCCACCGTGCCCTTACCGGCCCCACCGGGGCCGATGAGCACGAAGATCAGTGGCTCAGCGGGCAGTCTCTTTGAGCAACTCGGCCCGCTGCTTCGCCCCGAGACCCTGGAGGCGTCGGCTCTCGCTGATGCCGACCGTCTCCATCAGGCGACGGGCCTTGACCTTGCCGAGGCCCGGGAGCGATTCGAGGACCGAGACGACCTTCATCTTGCCGACGGTCTCGTCCTTCTCGGCCTTCTTCAAGAGCTCGCTCAAGGTCAGCGTGCCCAGCTTCAGCTTCTCTTTGACCTCGGCGCGCTCGCGGCGGACTCTGGCGGCTTTTTGCAGTGCAGCCTGTCGCTGCTCGGGCGTGAGTGCAGGCGGTTGCGGCATGGGCGCGACCATAGCGCCTCCCACGAGGGAGGTCATGCCAAAGCCCGGGCCAGAGCGTCACGAAGCTCCGCTGCCCCCGCCCGGAGCGCCGCCTCGGCCGGGCCGAGATCAAGGAGGCTCCGGGAGGCGCTCGGGAGCACCGCCCCCACGGCGAGGCCCGAGAACCGCCGGCCGACGTCGCCCGGCGTGGCCCCCTGGGCGCCCACCCCGGGCGCCAGGACCGGCCCACCCAGGCCGGCCAGGTCGAACCGGCTGGGTTCGAGGGTGGCCCCGACCACCGCGCCGAGGGCCCCCGGCGAGACCCGGTTGGCCTCGGCGATCTCCGCGAAGAGGGCGTCCTCGAGCGCCACGCCGAGGGCGGTCACCGACTCCTGCACCGCCCGGCCCTCCCGGTTCGACGTCCGCACCACGACGAGGACGCAACGCCCGTGTCGGCGGGCGAGGTCGACCATCGGCGACAGCGCGCCGAGGCCGACGTAGGGCGTGGCGGTCACAGCGTCGGCGGCGAGCGGTCCGTCACCGAGCCAGGCGTCGGCGTAGGCGGCCGACGTCGACTCGACGTCACCGCGCTTGGCGTCGGCGATCACGAGGAGCCCCGCTTGGCGCGCCTCGGCCAGCAGTCCTTCGAGCGCGGCCAGCCCGGCCGCGCCGTGCCGCTCGA
>DATGZH010000047.1:0-36311 GCA_035297265.1 Acidimicrobiales bacterium
GGCCGCCCCGTGGGCCTCGGGCTGTTCGAAGGCTCGCTCGTAGATGCCCTGCACCGACCGGGCGACGGCGATGGTGCCGGCAAAGGAGAGGAGCAGGCTCACGAGAATGGCGAGGCTGAACGAGACGCTCCGCGTGTGGAACAGCCCCTCGACGGCGCGAGCACCCTGCTTGTCGAGACCCAGGCGGTCCACGATGTCGTCATCGACCTGGTGGCTGGCGTAGGAGCTCAGCAGGATGACGAGTGGGAGGACCGAGAGGAGGAGCGCCGCGCCGAAGAGGATGATCTCGTCGCCGAAGTCGACCGAGCCCAACCGCCCGAAGAACTCCTGGACGGCGGACCCTTCGTAGCTCTGCCGCCACCGCCTCCTCCCGTGGTCGCTATCGGGAACGGGAGCTGCGTCGACTGCCGCCTCTTGTGGCGCGAGGTCGTCTTCATCACCGGTGATGGGGCCCTGGCTCATCTCGACCATCCCCCAGCCGAGTCGCTGGTGAGACCACGGAAGGTCGGCGTTATCGCTCCAGTTCCTTCCAGTGCTCCCGTCCGAAGAGCCGCCCGTACCAGGCGGTGAGGGAGTGACCCTCGTCGTGGGCCACATCGGGATGGAGGACGAGATCCCCCTTGGGCTGGGGTAGCGACTCGATCTGGTCGTCGGTGATCGAGCAACGCACCTCGGTGGTCGTGATATCGGTGATCTGGTCCCGGTCGACGAAGCGCAGCCCGTGGTGGGTCTTCACCGCTAGGCCGTCGAAGAGGTCGAGCTCGGGCACCTGCAGCACGTGCTCGACCTGACCGATCAGCATCCCGGTCGCCGTCACGACGGGCGTGCCCACCGCCAGCGCCTCGTACGAGATGGGTTCCCCATCGGCCATGACGTCTCCTCCGGGCGCCGATGCTTCCGACGGGACTCTACTCAGGGAAGAGCGCGGTCGTCCGCCGCCTCCGCCGGGCCAACGGGAGGGAGGCGACGAGTCAGCGCGCGGCGATCGGACGGTCCTGCTTCGGCGAAGAGCTTCGTCGGACGCTGCGGCACCGACCTCGTGTCCGTGCCGGCCTCGTCCCCCCAGGTGTGAACGGAGTGGGGTGTGGGGTGTGGGACCCGGCCTGCTCGTCGACGACGGCGCAACCTGGCGAGGCGCCCGGTCGACGAGGTCGACCTCGACGCAAGCGAACCCGTCGATGGGTGGGACCCGGCCCGCTACCATCGCCCCGGCGACACGGTGGCCGCCCGACCCGGCCCTGACGCCGAGGAGGGACCGAACGCCCATGACCAACGCCTGGCGGAGGACCCTCGGGGCCGGCGCAGCAGTGTTCGCATCGCTCATGCCGGCGGCGGTCGCTGGCGCCAGCTCGGTGCCGAGCGCGCCGACCGCTCAGCCCGTTCCCGAGCCGGCCACGCCGTACGTCTCCGGTCTGATCACGACACACGGACCTGTCGACTCGTCGTTCGTCGAGCCGTTCCTCTTCGATCCCGAGGGTCGCGTCGTCCTGCTGCACGGCGTGAACGCGGTCTACAAGCGTCCCCCCTACGAGGTCTACGTCGACCCAGGCAAGCCATGGAACTTCGACGCCACCGACGCGTCCGAGATCGCCCGTCTCGGCTTCAACGTGGTCCGGCTCGGGATCCTGTGGGAGGGCATCGAGCCGGGGACGGCCGCGCCCGACGACCCCGCCATTTGCTCCAAGGGCTCACCACAGGACCCCGGGCAGTGGAACCAGGCGGTAGCCGATCGATACCTCTCTAGGGTGGCCGAGGTCGTCAACCTCCTCGGGCAGTACCACGTCTACACGCTCCTCGACATGCACCAGGACGTGTACTCCCACATCTTCCGCGGTGAGGGAGCCCCGGCCTGGGCGGTCTGCACCAACGGCATTCGGCCGGTGCCGCTCCCGGGCCGCTGGTCGAACAATTACGCCGACCCCGCGCTCGACGCTGCCTTCGCCAACTTCTGGACGAACGACGTCGTGGGCGACCTCCAGGGCGAGTACGACCGGGCCTGGGGGGCCGTCGCCGCCTACTTCGCCGGCAACCCGTGGGTCGTGGGCTACGACCCGATCAACGAGCCCTTCACGACGGCCCTCGCCCCGGCCCCCACGGCCTCGATCGACGAAGAGCTCGAGTGCTTCTACACCGGCTCGGCCCACCCGGGGACCATCGACGGGAAGCCGGCCGTCTGTCCGCCCACCGACCCGGCCGAGGGAGTGGTCCCGACGATCCTGGCCGCCGACCCCCACCACCTCATCTTTCGGGAACCCACGATCTACGCCAGCCACGGGCTGCCGAACTACGTCGGGGCCATGGACTACCCGAACCTCGTGCTCAACTTCCACGACTACTGCTCCTTCCGGAGCGGGGTGACGGGCAACCCCTACAACCTGTCGGCCTGTCTCAACCAGGAGGATCGGACCTTCCTCGTCCGCACTTCCGAGCGGGGCAACCTGGTGTCGGCGACCCAGCCCCACGGGCTGCCGCTCTTCATGAGCGAGTTCGGGGCGACCGAGAGCCCGCTGCTCGTCGACGGCGTGGTCCGCACGGCGAGCGAGGCCCTCATCGGCTGGATGTACTGGTCGTGGAAGTACTACGACGACCCCACCGGGAGCTCGGGCGAGGCGCTCGTGGACGGCCGGGGGCACCTGCGGTCGACGGCCAAGGCCCTCGCCCAGACCTACCCCCAAGCCGTCGCCGGGTCGCCCCAGCTCGTCAACTTCGACCCCACGAGCGGGGACTTCTACCTGAACTACACGGCCAACCCGCAGATCACCGCACCCACCCTCGTCTGGGTGTCGAAGCACTACTACTACCCCCACGGCTACTGCGCGACCACCTCGGCCGGCACCATCCTGTCGCCGACCGACGCACTGGTCCTCGAGGTGGAGAACCCTTCGACGGCCGTCCCGGTGGTCGTGACCATCACGCCGGGCAAGTGCGGGCGCCCGAAGAAGTGACCCGGCGGGCCGACTAGAACTGCGCTGACAGCGTCGGTCGACCGACCGGGACAGGAGGAGCGGACCATGGCACGGCTCGAAGCGGGGAAGAAGGCCCCGGCCTTCACGCTGCCCGACCAGGACGAAGAGAAGGTCTCGCTGAAGGACTTCGCCGGTGCCCCGGTGGTCGTCTACTTCTACCCGGCCGACGACACGCCCGGCTGCACCAAGGAGGCCTGCCAGTTCAACGACAACCTGCGGGCCTTCAGCCGGGCCGGGGTGGCTGTGGTCGGCATCTCCCCGGACGGGGCGGAGAAGCACCGCAAGTTCCGGAGCAAGTACGGCCTCAAGTTCCCGCTGCTCTCCGACCCCACCCACAAGGTGATGGAGGCCTACGGCGCCTGGGGCGAGAAGACCATGTACGGCAAGAAGACCGTCGGCGTCATCCGCTCGACCTTCCTCGTGAACGCGAAGGGCGTCATCCAGCGGGCCTGGTACAACGTGCGGGCCGACGGCCACGCCGACAAGGTCCTCGAGGAGCTGACGGCGGCCTGACGCCGGTCACCTTTGGTGACCTGGGCACCAGAAGGTGGTGCGGCCCCCGACCACGGTCCGCACGAGCTCGGTGCCGTCGCGGGGGCAGTGCCCGCCCGGATGGCGCTCGTCCATCAGGTCACCCATGTGCGACCCGCCCCGTTCGGTCAGCTCGGCCAGGGTGCGCTGCATGACCCGGTGCAGACGGCGTTCTTCGGTCCGGTCGAGGCTGGCGCACGGCCGGTCGGGCGCCAGGTCCGCCCGCCAGAGGATCTCGTCGGCCAGCAGGTTGCCCACGCCGGCCAGCTTCGACTGGTCGAGCAGTCGGGCCTTGAGTGCCGGTCCCGGGCCGGCACGCACGGCGAGGGCCGTCCGCAGATCGCCCTCGGTGAGCGACAGCACGTCGGGCCCGAGGCGACTCTCGTCCGGGTCGAGCTGGACCCTCCCGAACCGCCGGGGGTCGTGGAGCGAGAGCTGGCCGCCGTCGGCGAAGTAGAGCCGGAAGCGGATCCACTGCTCGCCGATCTCGGCCGGGGCGTAGATCAGCCGGTCGATGGCCAGCTCCTCGTCGACGAGGAGCCCACCGGTCATGCCGAAACGCAGGCCCAGGCTGACTCCGGGCTGGTCGAGGAGCAGCAGCTTGCCGTGTCGCCGGGCCCGCTCGAAGGGCACCCCGACGAGCGCTCGTCGGAGACCTGCTTGGGTGGTGGGGTCGGCGAGGCAGTGGGGGTCGGGTACCACGACCTTGGCCACGGGCCGGCCGACCACACCCTCGGCCAGCTCCCGGTAGCGCTCCACCTCCAGCACCTCGGGCACGGTGGCAACGTAATGGCCGCGCGCTGACACCGCGTCCGGCGTTCGGCCCGCCCGTCGGGCCACCCATTAGGGTGACCGACGTGCCTCCCGAGAAGCCGCAATGGGCCGAGCTGTTCACCGAAGTCGTCACGTCCGGACTGTGCACGGGCTGCGCCGCCTGCGTGGTGGCCTGCCCCTACGACGTCTTGGGCTACGAGGACAAGGACGGGATCTACCGGCCGTTCCACGTGCCCGAAGAGGGCGGTCCGGACAACTGCACGCACGGGATCAAGGGCTGCACCCTCTGCACCCGGGCCTGCCCGCGCTTTCGCAACTGGGAGACCGAGATCGACACCTACCTCTTCGGCCGGGAGCGCACCGAGAAAGAGGTGGCCGGCGTGGCCACCGAGACGGTGCTCGCCCGGGCGACGGACCCCGAGGTGCACGAGACGGGCCAGGACGGCGGTCTCGTCTCCGCCCTCCTGATCTACGCCCTCGAGCACGACATCATCGACGCCGCGCTCGTTTCCGCCCTCGAGGGCGACGGCACGACCTGGAAGGCCATCCCGGCGGTCGCCCGCAACCGGGCCGACGTCCTCGCCACCGCCGGGTCCCGCTACACCTACTCGGCCAACCCTCTGGCCTACGCCGAGGCCATCGAGGGCGGCGCCGAGCGGCTTGCCCTCGTCGGCATGGGCTGCCAGGCCTCGGCCCCGCCGGTCATGCAGGCCCGCAAGGCCGGCAAGGTCGCCCGGCGCTTCGCCCTGTCCATCGGCCTCATGTGCTCGAAGACCTTCGACGACGCCATCTTCAGCGAGTACTTCGAGGGCCGCTACGGCCTCCCGCGGGAGAACATCGTCAAGATGAACATCAAGGGCGTCTTCCAGGTGTGGATGCGCGACGGCGCCTACCACGAGCTCCCGCTGAAGGACGCCCACGAGTGGACCCGTGAAGGCTGCCTGAACTGCCCGGACTTCGCGGCCGAGCACGCCGACATCTCGACCGGGGGCATCGGAGCGTTCAACGACTGGACGCTCACCCTCGTGCGCACCGAGAAGGGCAAGGAGGTCATGGATGCGATGGTGGCCGACGGCGCCGTCGAGCTGCGCTCCATCGACGAGGACCCCGGCGCCGTGAAGCTCATGAACCGGCTCAGCCGGGTGAGCCGTAAGCGCTGGCCCGCCACGGCGGTGCCGATGCCCGGCCGACTGCCGGCCCCGGCGGCCGAGCCGGCCGGCTGACGCTTAGCGACCATCACCACGGTGCTGACTCGCTGACGCGGCATGGTTAGCCGGCCGCCAGGATCCGGGCCCGCTCGAACACCGCGTCGAACATCGGCTCGGTCAGCGTGCCCGTGAAGGTGTTCTGCTGGCTCGGGTGGTAGGAGCAGAGGAGGACGCGGCCGTCAGGGAGCTCGTGCTCGGCCAAGTGGGCGAAGTGCGGCCGGGGCCGCAGCCCGTAGAGCGAGGCGAGGACGTTCGTGGCGAACTGGCCGAGGGCCACGAGCACGACCAGGTGCTCGAGTAGCTCGAGCTCGCGCCGGAGGTAGGGGAGGCAGTTGTCGCGCTCTTCGGGCGTGGGCTTGTTGCCCGGCGGGGCACAGCGCACCGCGGCGCTCACCCAGGCGCCCTTCAACTCGAGGCCGTCGTCGCGCGACACGCTCTCGGGCTGGTTGGCGTAGCCCGCCCGGAAGAGGGCCCGGTAGAGCCAGTCCCCGGAGCGATCCCCGGTGAACACCCGCCCGGTCCGGTTCCCGCCGTGGGCCGCTGGCGCCAGGCCCACCACGGCCAGCTCGGCCGTCGGGTCGCCGAAGCCCGGCACCGGCCGGGCCCAGTAGGTCTCGCCGGCGAAGGCCGCCCGGGGTGCGGCCGCCACATCCTCCCGCCAGGCCACGAGGCGCGGGCATCGTCGGCACATGGTGATCTCGACCTCCAGCCGGTCGAGCGATCGGCGCGACTCGGCGGGGGGGCCCACGGGTGGTCAGCCTACGATGAGCTGTAGTGCCACCTTCCCGGAGGTCTCCGTCCCGCCGCGCCCCTACCCGACCGGGTCCGACCCGCACCGCGGCGGCGCGCCGTCCGCGCCGGGCGGCCCGAACCGCCGCCCCGACACTCGTCCTCATGGTGCGCCACGGGAAGACCCCGACCACCGGCAAGCGCCTTCCCGGCCGGGCCGCGGGCCTGCACCTCTCCGACGAGGGCCTGGCCCAGGCCGAGGCGGTGGCCGAGCGCATCGTCGCGCTCAAGCGGGCGCCGGTGGCGGTCTACGCCTCGCCCCTCGAACGCACGAGGGAGACGGCCGCCCCCATCGCCCGGGCCCTCGGGTTGCGGGTACGCACCGAGCCGGGGCTGATCGAGGTCGACGTGGGCCGTTGGACCGAGGCCAGCCTGCGCCGGGTGACGAAGACCGCCGAGTGGGCCGGCGTCCACCGCTGGCCGGCCGGGTTCCGCTTCCCCGGCGGCGAGAGCTTCGCCGAGATGGCGACGCGCACGAACGAGGCCCTCTTTCGCCTCGTGGACGCCCACCCCGGCGAAACGGTGGTCGCCGTGTCCCACGCCGACCCGATCAAGGTGGCGGTGGCGAGCGCGGCGGGCGTGCCGCTGGACCTGTTCCAGCGGATGGTCGTCTCGCCCTGCTCGGTCTCGGCCGTCCTCTACTCGGCCGGCGGGCCGCTGGTCCTCTGCGTGAACTCGACGGCGTCGCTCGGGGAGCTGGCCCCCTCGTGAGCGATGAGGAGATGACGAGCCCCGATCTGTTCTCGGTCGCCGCGGTCGGTCCCGTCGGCAGCCGGCTCTTCCTCCTCCACTGCCGCCAGGGCTCCACGGTGCTCACGGTCAAGGTGGAGAAGCAACAGGTGGCGGTTCTGGCCGGCTATCTCGGGCGCATCGTGCGCGAGCTCGGGCGCACCGAGGCACTGCCCGAGGACCTCGACTTCGATGAGAGCCTCGAGCCGGACTGGGTGGTCGGCACGATCGGCGTCTCCTACGACGAGGACACCGACCGGATCGTGGTGATCGTCGAGGAGACGACGGGCGACGACGAGGACGAGGACGAGGACGAGGAGGGCCGGGTGGCGAGCATCGCCGTCACCCGGGAGCAGGCGGCCGCCTTCGCCGTGCGGGCCACGCTCCTCGTCGAGGCCGGCCGACCCCCCTGTCCCCTCTGCGGGCTGCCGCTCGACCCCTCGGGCCACGACTGCCCCCGCACGAACGGCCACCGGCCGCCCGTCACGTGACCGTCTCGCCCGGCGAGAGCCGGTTCGTCACGACGGCCCCCGAGGACCTCGTCCACCCGGCGACCGAGGTGCTCGAAGAGGGCGAGATGGAGGTGCACGGCCGCATCGCCGGGAGCTCGAACGCCACGCTCCTCGTCACGTGCCGCCACGGGGACGACGAGCTCCTCGCCGTCTACAAGCCGGCCAAGGGCGAGCGGCCGCTCTGGGACTTCCCGACCGGGCTGCACCGGCGGGAGGTGGCGGCCTACGTCCTCTCCGAGGCCCTCGGTTGGGGAGTCGTGCCCGAGACGGTGGACCGGGAGGAGGCCCCGTTCGGGCGGGGCTCGGTGCAGCGCTTCGTCCCCGAGGACGGGTGCTCCCACTACTTCACCCTGCGTGAGGACCCGTCCTGGCACGAGCAGCTCACGCTCATCGCCGCCTTCGACGTCGTGGCCAACAACGCCGACCGCAAGAGCGGCCATGTGCTCCTGGCCGAGGAGCGCCTGTGGGCGATCGACAACGGGCTCTGCTTCCACTTCCAGAGCAAGCTGCGCACGGTCATCTGGGATTTCGCGGGCATGGAGCTGGCCGAGCCCCGGCGCGACGACCTCGTCCGCGTCGCCCGGGGTGACCTACCCGACGAGCTGGCCGAGCTCCTCGACGACGACGAACTGCGGGCGATGCGGCGCCGGGCCGGCGCCCTCGCCAGCGAGGGGAGCCTCCCCGAGCCCGACGACGACGGCCGCTGGCCCCCCTACCCCTGGCCGCTCGTCTGACCCGCCCTCACCGTCAGGGCAGGGCGATGTGGAGCTGGTTGCGGATCGTGGCCATCACGTCCTGGGAGATGAGCTCCGCCCCGCCGGGAGCGATGTGCGTGCCGTCGGGCTCCCGCACGTTCACCTCCTGGCCGTTCACGTCGAGGTAGGCCGTGTACTGGCCCTGCGGCGTGCCGACGACGGTCCAGCTGCTCAGGTAGGTGACGTGCGGGACCTTGGCCGCCTCAGCCTGGTAGATCGAGTCGAGGGTGGCCATGTCCTGGGACCGCCCGGAGTCGGCCATCGGCGGCATGCCCACCCAGACCACCTGGGCCCCCGTGCTCGTGGCCTCCTGCATGAACTGGGCGACCCGTTGCGTGTAGGTGGCCGTCCAGCCGGCCGAGCCGTAGGGGACGTCGGGCGGACCGGGGAAGTCCTGGTCGTCGTTGGCCCCGATCATGATCACGACCACCTGGGGGTTGTCGCTCTTGAGATCGCCGGCCAGCTCGGCCGGCCAGTTGAAGTAGTCGGGCCGGCTGAGGCCCGTGTCGATTTGCCCGTCGAGGGTGGCCTGCACCACGCCGGTGTTGGCGAGGTCGTTCTCGAGCGTGTCGCCAAGGTCGATGCCGAGCGAGTCGCCGGCGATGAGGACCCGCAGCGGGGCGGCGGCCGAGGGTGGGGCCGTCGTCGTCGTGACGCCGGGTGTCGACTCGAGATGCCGCGACGGGTCGACGTTGCCGCCGCCCGCCGTTTGGTGGCCCTTCGGCCCGACCGTCTGCTTGACCGAGCCGCCGGCCGGGCCGTTGTGGGCGTGGCCGGTGGCGCCGGCGAACACCGACTCGATGTGGGAGAGCTGGAGGACCCGGCTCAGCGTGGCGACGGGGCCGAGGATGCCGAGGCTGACCGTGCGCCGGACGCCCACCGGTGACACCTGGGCGTTGTGCTGGAGGGTCGGGGCGTCCACGAGGAGCCAGACCAAGAAGGCGGCCACGCCGATGAGGAGGGCCCTCGTCCAGGTGATCTTGACCGGCTCGGCCGACCGACGCCGGGGTGGGCGCGGTGGGGCGGCGGCCTGCTCGGGCGGTGGTCGCTCGTCGGTGGCCACCGGCGGGCCCTCGTGGTCGCTCATGGCAGGGACATCGGTGCTGGTCGTGGCTCCAAGGTGGTCCGGAACGGACTGGGGCCGGTCCGCCGGCCACCCCACGATGGTACGGGGGGCGAGAGGGCCGTCGCGGACAGCCGCTCAGCCGGACCGACCGGGTGGTTCCCCGCTGGTCAGAACCGGTAGTAGATGAAGGGGGCGACGCCTTGGGGGCCGAGGGTGGTGATCACGAGCAGGCCGCCCGAGAGGGCCAGCACCTGGACGATCGCTTTCTGGCGGGAGAACGCCGCCTGCAGCCGCCCCACGAGGTCCTTCGGCACGTACTGCACGGCGATGAACGCGGCGATCGTGAGCACCAGGAGCGGGGTGACGAGCGGCGAGGGCGTGCCCCACCCGTCGAACAGGCGGCTCAGCACGGCGAGGGCGTTCGACACCGAGCTGGCGTTGAAAAAGACCCACCCGAGGCACACGAACTGGAAGGTGAAGAATCGCTCACGCCAGATCACCCCCCGGCCCTCGGCCACCGCCGGCAGGCCCCGGGCCACCCGGCGCTGTCGCCGCAGGTGGCCGACCACCTGGCCGGCGCCGTGCAGGGCCCCCCAGATGAGGAACGTCCAGTTGGCCCCGTGCCACAGGCCGCCGAGGACCATCGTGATCATGATGTTGCGTGCCCCGAACAACTCGGAGCCCCGGTTGCCGCCGAGCGGGATGTAGAGGTAGTCGCGGAGCCACCGTGACAGCGTGATGTGCCATCGCCGCCAGAAGTCCTGGAGGTTGCGCGCCGTGTAGGGCCCGTCGAAGTTGATCGGGAAGCGGAAGCCGAGCAGGAGCGCGAGGCCGATGGCGATGTCGGTGTAGCCGCTGAAGTCGCAGTAGATCTCCACCGCGTAGCCCCAGGCGGCGAAGACCACCTCGATCGCCGAGTGCTGGCGCGGCGCGGCGAAGACCGGCGTGACGATGTTGGCCGACAGGTAGGACGAGACCACGACCTTCTTGAAGAGGCCGCCCATGATCATCCAGATGGCCGGGGAGAAGTCGATGGCGTTCGGGTTGCGCTTGCGCCGGATCTGGGGCAGGAGCTCCTCGCCCCGCACGATCGGGCCGGCCACGAGGTGCGGGAAGAACGAGAGGTAGACCGCCGTGTCGAGGGGGCGGGCCACGTCGAGCTGGCGCCGGTAGACGTCGATCACGTACGAGAGGGCCATGAACGTGAAGAACGAGATGGCCACGGGGAGCGTGGGCTGGATGATCGGCAGGGGATGGCCGAGACCGATGCGGTGGAAGGCGTTGTCCAGGTTGGACGACAGGAAGCCGTAGTACTTGAACCAGCCGAGGAGGCCGAGCAGCCCGACGACCGAGGCGATCATCCAGGCCTTCCTGGACCGCTCCGTGCGGGCCTTCGAGATCCGGACCGCCCCGAGCTGGGAGATGACCGTCGAGGCGGCCAGGAGGAAGATGAAGCGCCAGTCCCACCAGCTGTAGAAGAAGTAGGAGAGGGCGATCATCGCCAGCTTCCACGGCACCGGGTACGGGTTGAGGAGCCAGTTCACCGCGAAGGCCACGGCGAAGAAGATGGCGAAGTCGATGGTGGGGAAAAGCATGGGCGCGCCGCTCGACGACGACTGTACCGCTGCCCGACCGGTGGTCCGCGGTGGGTGACGCGCCCGCCGCGCCGACCGGCGCGGTCGCTACGACCTCGACTTCAGGAGCTCGATGAGGGTGGGCAGCACCTTCAGCGCGTCGCCCACGATGCCGAGATCGGCCACCGAGAAGATCGGGGCGTCCCGGTCCTTGTTGACCGCGACGATGTTCTTCGAGTTCTTCATGCCGACGAGGTGCTGGGTGGCGCCCGAGATGCCGCAGGCCAGGTAGACGGTGGGCTTGACCGTCTTGCCCGTCTGGCCGACCTGGTGGGAGTAGGGCACCCAGCCGGCGTCGACGATGGCCCGGCTGGCCCCGGCCGCTCCGTGCAGGAGCTTGGCGAGCTCGTCGATGAGGGCGTAATTGTCGGCCGAACCCAGGCCCCGGCCGCCCGAGACCACGATGTTGGCCTCGTCCAGCTTCGGGCCCTCGCGCTCCTCGGCGTGGCGACTCACGATCTTGGCCGCGCCGGTCACCCCGACGTCGGGGGCCGGGGCGGCCACGACGGCGGCCGGACCGCCGCCGGACGGCTCGGCGGCGAAGGACTTGGCCCGCACCACGTAGATCCCCGGGCCTTCCCCGGTGAACCGGGCCGACACGTTGAGCGTGCCGCCGAAGACGGCGTGGTTCGTGGTGGCGGGGTCACCGGCCGACATGCCCACGATGTTGGTGAGCACGGGCCGGTCGAGGCGCACCGACAGCCGCCCGGCGATGTCCCGGCCGTCGTAGGTGGCCGGTACGAAGATGGCGTCGGGTCCGTTGCCCGAGTCGACGAGGGCGGCGATCGCCGCGGCGACCGGGGCGCCGGGCAGGCCGCCGGCGAGGTCGCCCACGTCGTAGACGGTGGTGGCGCCGTACTCGCCGAGTATGCCGGCCATGGCGGCGGTGTCGGTGCCCCAGGCCACGGCCTCGACCGTCGAGCCCAGGCTGCGGGCCTCGGTCAGGAGCTCGAGGCTCGTCGTCACCGGCCCCGAGCCGGTCGACTCGGCCAGCACCCAGATCCTGTCGATCGCCATCGTCCTCCTCAGATGACCTTCAAGCCCTCGAGGAAGGCCACGATCTTCTCGGCTCCGTCACCCTCGTCGACCACGATCTCGCCGGCCGTCCGGGCCTCGGCCGGAGCCACCTCGGTGATCTCCTGGCCGGCCCCCGCCTGTCCCACCTGGTCGGCCGAGAGGCCCAGGTCGGCCACGGTCAGGGTGTCCACGGGCTTCGACTTGGCCGCCATGATCCCCTTGAACGAGGGGTAGCGGGGCTCCACGACGCCGGCGGTCACAGTCACGACCGCCGGGAGCGGGCACTCGACCTCGTCGTAGCCGGCCTCGGTCTGGCGCTCGACCCGCACCGTGGAACCCTCCACGGCGACGGCCTTGGCGAAGGTGACCGAGGGGTAGCCGAGCAGCTCGGCCACCTGGACCGGCGTCGTCCCGGTGTAGCCGTCGGTCGACTCGGTGGCCGCCAGCACGAGGTCGGGCTCGGCCCGGCGGATGGCCGCCGCGAGCACCTTGGCCGTGCCGAGGGCGTCGGAGCCCTTGAGGGCGTCGTCGCTGATGAGGATGGCCTTGGCCGCCCCCATGGCGAGGGCGGTCCGGAGGCCGGAGGTCTCCCCGCCGGGGGCCATGGAGACCAGCGTGACCTCGCCCCCGCCGGCCGCGTCGGCCAGCTGCAGGGCCATCTCGACGCCGTAGGCGTCCGAGTCGTCCATGATGAGCTTGCCCGACCGGTCGAGGGTGTGGGTGGTCTCGTCGAGGCTCTGGGGAGCCGCCGGATCGGGGATCTGCTTGACGCAGACGACGACGTTCATGGGGCCTCATTGTTGACGACGAACGCCGGGCCCCGCCAACCCTGGTCGGGCGGCCTCACGAGCCGTGGGCCACGACGAGTGCCTCGGGGAGGTTGTCGGTGATCAGGGCGTCGACGCCGAGGCCGACCATCCGCCGCAGGTCGACCCGGGAATTCACGGTCCAGACGTTGAGCGCGAGCCCGGCCGCCCCGGCGAGCGCCACGAGCTGGTCGTCCACCGCGCTGAAGAACGGGTGCAATGCCTGGAAGCCGCGCCGGGCCGCCTCGTCGACCGCTGCCCCGGGCTCCTCGGCGAAGCCGAGGAGCCAGCCGAGCGGCAGGCTGGGGTCGGCGGCGCGCACCGCGTCGAGCGTGTCGGCCTGGAAGCACGAGACGATCACGCCCTCCGTCCAGCCGGCGTCGTGCACCGCCGCCGCCACGAGCGCCGCGATGGCCTGGTCGGGCTCGTAGCCGGGGTCGCCGGGGGCGTTCTTGATCTCCACGTTCACGACCATCCCGTGGCAGGCCTCGAGGACCTCCCCGAGGAGCGGCACGTGCTCGGGCAGGTCGGCCACAGCCACCTCGGGCAGGAGACGGCCGTCGGGGAGCTCGGCGTCGTGGTGGACGACGAGAGCCCCGTCGGCGCTCCGGCGGACGTCGAGTTCGATCCCGTCGGCCCCGAGCCGGCGGGCCTCGAGAAAGGCCTCGAGGGTGTTCTCCCTGTGCCGTTCGGTCGAGCCGCGGTGGGCCAGCACCGAGGTCAAATGGGACCCTCCTCCGCCCGGGCCTCGCGCCCGGGCGAGGGCACCCTACCGGCCCGCCGGACATCGTCCGGGGGGTGGCCGACGACCGCCGTCGGACGGCCGCGGTGGGCCCGAGGGCCAGGTCAGAGGGGGTTCGCGCCGGGCGTCGGGGCCCGCTCACGATCCCGCCAGAATCGGTTGCAAGGCCCAGGGGCGCTCGTTATTATCACCAGGTCAGCACCCATTTTCACCGACGGCCACCCCCGTGGGGCCGATCATGTGAAAAGCTTCACAAACTCGTCGGTGGACCCTGGAGCTTGTGGAGCGGAATTCGGAGGCCTTGGCAATGGCACTCATGTGGAACCGGACGGTCGACTGGGACGACGGGGACTGGCGGCGAGTCGCCGCCTGTCGGCACACCGAACCGGACCTGTTCTTCCCGGTCGGTACCACCGGCCCCGCCGTTGACCAGATCGAGGCGGCGAAGCGGGTCTGTCGGGGTTGCGAGGCACTGGAACCGTGCCTCGACTTCGCGTTGGCCACGAATCAGGAGTCCGGGGTGTGGGGCGGCACGTCCGAGGAGGAGCGGCGCAAGCTCCGCAAGGCCTGGCTGGCGGCGCGTCGCCAGGCGCCCCGCCCCTACTGACCGACGTCGCTCAGACCAGCCGGCGCTCGGTGGCCCACCGGGTCAGCTGGTGGCGGGTGGACAGCTGCAGCTTGCGGAGCACCGCCGAGACATGGCTCTCCACCGTCTTGGTCGAGATCGAGAGCTCCCTCCCCACCTCCTTGTAGGTGTAGCCGCGGGCGATGAGCCGGAGGACCTCGCGCTCTCTCGGTGAGAGCTGGTCGAGCTCGGCATCGAACGACGCCGAGGGTCGGGCGTCGTCGGGCATCGAGGCGAAGGCGTCGAGGACGAAGCCGGCCAGACGGGGCGAGAACACCGCGTCCCCCTCGGCCACCCGCTGGACCGCGTCGACGAGCTCGGACCCCGAGATGGTCTTCGTGACGTAACCCCGCGCCCCGGCCCGGATGACCGCGATTACGTCCTCCGGGGCGTCGGACACCGAGAGGGCGAGGAACCGGACGTCGGGGTGGGCGACCTTCACGGCCTCGATGACCGCCTGGCCGCCGCCGTCGGGCAGGTGCACGTCGAGGAGCACGACGTCGGGCTGCCGCTCGCCGATGAGCTCGATGGCCGCCGCCACCTCGTCAGCCTCCCCCACCACGTCGACCGCGTCGCCCAACTCGGCCCGGACCCCGGACCGGAAGAGGTGGTGGTCGTCCACGAGGAAGACGCGAGGGACGCGGTCACCCGACACGGGTTCCTCGGTCACGTCATCTCGCTCGGGCGGGGCATGCTCAGCTCGACCTCGGTGCCCTCCCCCGCCACGGAGCGGAGCACGGCCGATCCACCGTGGCGGGCCATCCGGGCCCGGATCGACTCGGCGATCCCCTTGCGGTCCTCGGCCACGAGGTCGGGATCGAAACCCTTGCCCCGGTCGCGCACGAAGAGCGAGACGCGTCGCGGCTCGGCCTCGGCGAAGAGCGAGATCACCGGGGCGCCGGACCACTTCGCGGCGTTGACGGTCGCCTCCCGACCGGCCTCGAGCATGGCCCGCAGGTCGTCGTTCAGCGGACAGTTCCCGACCGTCACCACCTCGACCGAGACGCCGTGGGCCTCCTCCATCTCCCGGGCGATCAGCCCGACCCCTTCGGCGAGAGTGGTGGCGCCTTCGGCGATGGCCCCCGGGGCCTTGCCCTCGAACAGCCATTGCCGCAACTCCCGCTCCTGAGCCCGGGCGAGCTGCACGACCTTTCCCGGCTGGTCGGCCGAGCGTTGGATGAGGGCCAGCGTCTGGAGCACCGAGTCGTGGACCCGTGCCGCCATGTCGGCCCGGTCCTCGGCCCGGATGCGAGCCTGGCGCTCGGCGACGAGGTCCCGGCCGAGGCGGAGCCACCACGGGCCGAAGAGAACGACGATGCCGGCGAGGACGAGGAGCACGCCGGTCACCGGCCCGACGAGACCGCTACCGGAGTGTGCCGGAACCGCCTGACCGTGTCGCAGCACTGGTGCGGACGAGCCGGCGAGCACGATGAGGGCCACGCCACCGAGCACGAGGAGGAGGCCGACGGCGACCCGGGCCAAGAAGATGCGCCGGGACCGCTGTCCCATGTGCACGACCGGATCGGCCGCCTCTCGCAGCCAGGCCACTTCTTCGGGGCTGGCGTCGCGCCAGACGAGGACGATCCCCGCCGCGCTGAGGAAGACGGCCCAGGCGAACGTGTCGACGTAGGCCACGTGGAGGACGGAGGCCACGAGCAGGGCGACGGCGAAGGCCGGGACGAGGGCGACTGCCAGGACCAGTCCCCGGCGGTCCGAGACGGCCCGGGCGATGATGCTCGAGTCCTCGCCGTCGAGGGGCAAGAGGAGCCAGCTGATCACGTAGACGGCCAGCCCGATCCCGCTGACGAGGGAAAGCAGCACGAAGGCGATCCGTACGTACGTGACGTCGATGCCGGTCCGCCGGGAGATGCCGGCGGCCACGCCGGCGAACATGCGGTCGTCCTTGCTGCGCCGGAACGAACCCCGATAGGGCCGCGGGTGGCGGGGCCAGCGGAACGGCGGCCCGTGATGGCGACGCCGGTGGCCCCAGGGACCTCCCCACCAGGCGGCGGGGTCCCACCAGTCGGCCGGCGGGGGCTCGGTCCTCGCTGGATCTTCGGCCGTTCGCGGGCCCGTACCCGACGGCGGTCCCGGTCGGGCGGGGGCGTCGGGCGGCGAGCCGGTACGGGCGGCCGGCGCGGGCCAGTCAGAGCGGCCGAGAGGGGCGTGCCTGGGATCGGTGATACCCCCGATGATCGCGCCCGCCCCGACCTCGCGACCATCAGGATCTACCCCGAATGGCGGCGGCGAGCCTCGGGGTCCTCTCGGGGTCATTCCCGATATCCCAGGTCAGCGGCACCCTTCATGATGGAGGCATGCCTGACACGACCTCCACCCCCACCGCCCTCCCGCCCCACGCCCCCGACGCCCGGCTCCTCCGCCGGGCCGTCGAGGGGCGCATGCTCGCCGGCGTGGCCGCCGGCCTGGCCAACTACTTCGACCTCGACGTGGCCCTCGTGCGGGTGGCCATCGTGGTCCTCGCCCTCATGGGCGGCGTGGCCCTCCCGCTCTACATCGCCGCCTGGTTCCTCATCCCCGAAGAGGGGACCGACCAGACGGTGGCCACCGACCTCCTCGACCACCTCCGGGCCTGAACGGCCCACCACCGAGACACACGGAGAGAAGGGAAAGGCCATGCCCTGCCGCTGGGACCACCCCTGGTACTACGCCCCCCGGCCGTCGCGCGCCGCGGCCGATCCCAACCTGCGGGTGTCCGACACCGAGCGCAACGACGTGGCCGAGACGCTGTCCCGGCACTACGCCGACGGACGCCTCGACCCGAACGAGTTCAAGGAGCGCCTCGACACCGCCATGGCCGCCAAGACGAGGGCCGACCTCGGAGGACTGATGACTGACCTGCCACCGCTCCCCTCGGCCACGCCCACGCCGTCCCGGCCCCGGCGCCGCCACACCGTCCTCTGGCTGGTGGCCCTGCTCCTCGTCGTCGCCTGGGCCTTCCCCTGGCAGGCCCACTGGGTGTGGTTCCCCCACATCCCCTGGCTCCTCATCGGCGTCGTGCTCTTCTTCTTCTGGCGCCGCAGCAGCTGGCGGGCCCATAGGCGGATGGAGGACGCCGCCTGACGGAACGGCCGGTCTCCTCGGGCCGCTATCCCTCTTCCCTGCGGTCGACGAACGTCACCCCGTTCGCCTCCGTGGACTGTGCGGGCCCGATACAGGCGTCGGGCTCGGGACAGGTGATGGCGCCGATGAACGGGACAGGTCCCACCGTCGAATCCGACACCCACGACTGCCCAGCATTGGTGGTCGAGACGAGGGAAGCTCCCCCGCCGGCCGCGGGGAAGGCCAGTCCCCAGCAGCGATCGGCACCAGCGCAGGTGACGGAGAGTGGAAACAGCAGCTCATGGTTGCTTAACGCGCTCTCCGACCACGTCGTCGCACCGTTGTCGGACCTCAAGGGGACCGGAGGTTGGTTGGCGCCGACGTCGTTGAACACCTGGCTCATCGTCCAGCAGGCGCCCTGGCCCGTGCAGGCAACTCCCAGATACGACTGAGACGGATCGGGCAGCGTCAGCGGCTCCCAGTTCCTGCCTCCGTCAGCCGTCCTGTCGAGATAGGCCCCATTCGGCATGCCATTGAGATTTTGGCCGGTGACCCAACAAGAGGAGGCGATCGGACAGTCCAGGCTGGCTATCGTGTTCGGGGTCGAACTGGGAAGGGTAGTGGCTCGCCAGCTCCTCCCACCGTCGTGTGTCACTACAACGGCGTCGTCGCCGACGTTGATCCCTCGAGACGCAACGGCGTAACAGGTCTCTGGAGAGGGGCACGTGAGAGTCGACGTCTCGATTTGCACACGAGGTTGAGCCCCCTGCGCCCATATCGGAAACCGTCGTACGATCCAATGTTCACCGACGTCGCGCGTTGTGACGAGCACCAGCTGTTGGGAAGTCGAGGTCTTGCCGGTTGCTGTGCAGACCATTTGCACACTGCAGCTGAAGCGGTCGACCAGCTGGAACCCCTGCAAGGCAAGCGGCCGCCAAGATCGGCCGCCGGTCCGACTGAGCAGCAACCCGCCACCCGCCGCCAGCGCCAAGCAGACCTGTGGTCGGCCACACGAGATCGGACCGAAGCTCAGGATCCCGAAAGGCCACTGCTCGGCAACCCACGTAGCTCCGCCGTCAAGGGTGACATCGACAGCAGTGTTCGGAGGGAAGGGGGCACTTTCACCTCGGAGCAAACAGATCGAGCTATCGGAGCAGCTCACGGCGTTGATGCTTGCCGCATTCGCCGGCCGCCGCACCACCGACCAATGGTGGGCATCGTTGGTGGAGAGCAGCCGGGCACCGTCTGCCGCCAGGCACACCGAAGCAGACAGGCAGGCGACCGAGGGGGTAAGGGGACTCGCGGTATGAGCGGGTGTGGGAGCCAGCGGCGCTCCGGATGCTTGCCACGACCGGCCGCCGTTGAAGGACACAGCGAGGGCGGAGCGCAGGTTGCCGTAGCGACCGCCGAGATAGCCGTACCAACACGTCGTTGTGTCCGGACACTCGAGATTGCCTGGCAGGCCGGGCTGCGGCGGTAGGTGCCCGAGGAGCGACCATGTGGTCCCGTCGCTCGTGGCGTAAAGCAGCGGACGCAGGAGATTGATCGTTTGGCCCGGGGCGCTCGGAGGGGGAAGCGTTGCCAGGAAGCAGTGACCAGCCGACGGGCAGGCGAGCGTCGCCGTTTCCGGCGAGACGTACGGCACCTTCTCCTTTGTCCAGAACGCACCTCCGTCATGCGTCTCGATGACCACACCCGCGGTCCCGGACAGGCCCACAGCCCAGCACTCCTGTGCAGTCGGACAGGAGACGGCACTCAGACCATCGATGCCAGGCGGAAGCGCTTGGCGTTGCCAGGTCATACCGCTATCGGCGGAATGGAGAACAACGGCCCGCCGCTGCGAACTGCCGACGAACCAGCACGACCCAGGCGCGGCACAAGCAGCACCCTCGAGCGCGCCCGGGGTGAGAACGAATGGGAGCGGGCGCGACGTCCAGGCAGCGCCGATCCGATCGGAGAGTAGGACTCTGATCTGCTGCCCACCCATACCGGCCATGACGCACACGCCGGACGCCAGGCAAGCGCCGCTTTGGCCTTCGATGAGACTGGGGAAGGGCGTCGCCGTCGCCCACCGGAAGGTCGATCCTGTCGTGACCGGCACGACTGTCGACTCGGCCTGCACCGCCGCGAACGCCGCCACGCCGCTCGTCACGAGCACGACAGCGACGAGGACGAACGGGAGCGACCGCCTGGCACGCGCGTTCACAACCGAACCGGCGTCTCTCCCATTACTCACGACACCCTCCCCGACCGCACTTTACGTTCGCAAGGGGTGGTCAGGCCGCAGGGTTCCTCACTGGTACCTCGATCAGGACCTTGGTCCCGCCCCCGAGCTTCTTCGGGATGGACGTCATCTGAATAGTGCCGCCGAGCTGGCTGGCCACGAGGTCCCGGACGATGGAGAGGCCAAGGCTGATGGTGGCCTCGATGTCGAAGCCGTCGGGGAGGCCACAGCCGTCGTCGCGGACCTCGACCCGCAGCGTCGTGGGGTCGCTCTTGAGCGTCACGTCGACGTGGCCGACCTTGGTCGGTCCCATGCCGCCGCCGGCGCCTTCGAGGACGCCGCCGCTCGTCCCCTCGGGCTCGGCGAAGGCGTGCTCGACCGCGTTCTGGAGGAGCTCGGCCAGCGTCACCGCGAGGGGGGTGGCCACGTCGGCCCCGACCTCGCCGAGGTCGCCTTGCACGGAGATCTCGACGGGCTGCGAGGAGACCACCGAGTCCTCGGCCATGTGCACGAGCGAGCCGATGATGTCGTCGAAGGCGACCTCCTCGCCGGGCTCGCGGGAGAGGATCTCGTGCACGAGGGCGATCGAGCGGACCCGCCGCTCAGCCTCCCGGAGGGCCACGCGGCTCTCGCGCTGGCTCATCCGCCGAGCCTGCAGGCTGAGCAGCGACGAGATCATCTGGAGGTTGTTCTTCACCCTGTGGTGCACCTCACGGATGGCGGCGTCCTTCGAGAGGAGCAGCCGGCCGAGGACGCGGACGTCGGTCACGTCGCGGAGCAGGATCATCGCCCCGGTCACCACGCCCATCGAGAGGAGCGGGATGCAATGGACCAGCACGATCACGTCGGGACGCCGCTCCACCTCCTCGACGACCGGTCGGCCGGTGGCGAGCGCCCACTCGACGGCGGTCTCCTCGAAGCCGAGCTCCTTGAAGGTCAACCCGTCCGGCTGGGTGTAGACGCCCATGCGGTGGAAGGCGTTGATGGCGTTCGGGGTGGCGAACTCGATCCGCCCCTCGGCGTCGACGACGATCGCGCCGTCGCCGACCCGGGGGGCCTCCTCGGTGCCGACGTCCTCGTCGGGGAACGGGAACGCCGACTCGGTGATCATCTCGGCCAGCTGGCCGAACACGTCGAGATAGGTCTGCTCGAAGGGGGCGTGCGGACCGAGCACCGGCGTCGTCGAGGTCCGGGTGAGCACGGCGATCACCTTGCCGTCGAAGCGCACCGGGATGCTCTCCACGAAGACCCCCTCGCCGATGAGTTGGTGGTGGACGGTGCCCTGCACGATGCGGCCGGTGTCGAAGGCCTTGGCCGCCAGGTCCCAGCTGGGACGGTCGAGCGTCTGGCTCACGAGGTCCTGCTCGACGAGGGTCGGTCGGTTGTTCGGCCGCATCTGGCCCAGCACGACGAACTGGTCGCCGTCCGCCGCCGGCGAGACGTCGGGGGCCACCGGCACGAGCAGAAGGAGGTCGGAGAACGAGAGGTCGGCCAACATCGACCAGGAGCCGAGCAGCCGCTGGAGGTGCTCGAGCTCGTCGGGCGAGAGGCGCGTGTGCTCCGCCGCCAGCTCGGCCAGGGTGGCCATCGCCTAGTCCTGGGCCGCCAGCGGCTGGCCCACCGGGACGGGGTGCGGGCGGCGGGCCCGGTAGGCGCGGAGCTCACCGACGCCGGCCGCGCCGAGCATGGCCCGCAGCTCGGCCGAGCGGTCGGCCACGAGCTCGAGGTGGTGGGCGTCGGAGGCCGTGGTGAGAGGCACCCCCCGGGCCACGAAGCGGTCGAGAAGGGGCTTGGCCGGATAGGCCTCGTCCGCCGGCTTGCGCCAGCCGGCCGAGGAGACCTCGGCCGCCATGCCCGAGCTGGCCGCGGCCTCGGCCAGCCGGTCCCACCACTCGTCGGGCGCGGCCGGTCGGTGGCCCGCCGCCTTCACGAGGTCGGGGTGGGCGAGCACGTCGCAGGCGCCGCTGGCGGCCAGCTCCTCGATGGCCTCGGTGTACTCGTCCCAGCAGCGGTCGATGTCGCGCACCGACCACTCGGCCATCGAGATCTCGTCACCGAGGTCGTCGAAGCGCCAGGCCCCCACCCAGTGGACCGAGCCCAGGAGCACGTCGAAGGGGTAGCCGTCCAGGAGCTCGCCCACCTTGTCCATGCGGCCGCGGTAGTGGTCGACCTCCAGCCCGACCACGATCGGCAGCCCGGCCGCCTGGGCCTCGAGGGCGCAGTCGACGTAGGCGTCTAGATCGGCCCGGGCGTGGTGGTCCCAGTAGTCGGCCATCGAGCTCTGCAGCACGAGGGAGGTCTCGTCCTCCTCCCAGAACGGGCCGAGCAGCTCGGCGGCCTGGACGAAGCGGAAGAGGTGCTCGGTCACCGCCACCTCCACCACGCCGGCCGCCTGCGCCTTGTCGCAGTACGCGGCGAGCTGGTCGAGCGAGAGCGGCGTCTCGGTGTGGTTGTGGGGCCAGAGGTGGAGGTGGTAGTCGAGCACGGCCCGTCCGAGTGACCTCAGGCCTCGGCGCGGCGCACGAGGGTCACGCCGTCGCGGATCGTCGTGAAGGCCACCACCACCCGGGGATCGGCGGCCAGCTTGTCGTTCAGGCGCCGGAGGGCCACCGCCGACTCGTTGTCGTTGCTCTCATCGAGCACGCCGCCGGCGAAGAGCGTGTTGTCGAAGGCGATGAGCCCCCGCGGCGCCAGCTTCGGGAGCACGGCCTCGAAATAGGCGTCGTAGCCGGTCTTGTCGGCGTCGATGAAGACGAAGTCGAACGGACCGGGCAGGCCGGACACGGTCTCGATGGCTGGGCCCTCGAGCACCTCGATGCGGTCGGCGTAGGGACTGGCGGCGATGTTGCGCCGGGCCGTCGCCACGTGGTGCGGGTCGAGGTCACAGGTGGTGATCCGGCCCCCCTCGGGCAGGCCGGCGGCCATCGAGATCGACGAGTAGCCGGTGAAGGTGCCGATCTCGAGCACGTGCCTGGCGCCGAGGGCGAAGACGAGGAGCTCCAGGAAGCGGCCCTCCTGACGACCGACCATCATCCCCCACATGGGAAAGTCGGCCCTGGTGGCGGCCTCCACCGTGGCCAGGTAGCCGGGGGAGGCCGTGCTGTGCGCCTCGGCGTAGTCGACGACTCTTTTGTCTACGAGCTCGGTCATCGCCTCATCGTAGAGGGCACCGTCGACGGGCCGACGACGGACTACTCCCAGATCTGGGCCCCGAGCTGGAGGAGCCCGGTCATGTCGTAGATGTCGGACTCGAAGAAGGGCACCGACGCGAGCACCTCGGGCGAGCTCGCCAACTCGGCCCGCTGTTCGGCCTCGCGCCGGGCCACCACGCTGAAGTTGAGGAAGCTCTCCGCCACCTCGGTCAGCACCCGGCTGGTCACGGCGGGGTCGCCGGGGAGCGAGGTGGCCAGCTCGGCCGCCCGGTCCTCCAGCTGGCGGGCCACCCGGATGGCGGCGGCGTCCCGGAGGTACGCGGGGAGCACCTTGTTGAGCACGATCGCCCCGAGATGGAGCTTCCGACGGCTGAGCTCCTCGGCGAAGAACTCGGCCTCGCGGAGCGGGGTGGCCTCGAGGGTGGCCACCACCATGAACGTGGTTCGTCGGTCCGACAGCAGCCGGGTGACGGCCTCGGCCCGGGCCACGAAGCCGTCGTACATGGACTGGAAGAGGATGAAGAACTCGGCGATGTCGGCCAGGAACTGGGTGCCGAGCACCCGGTCGGCCACCTGGTAGAAGGGCCGGGAGGCCAGGTTCACGAAACGGGAGCGGTAGGGCACGATCAGCCACCGGAGGAGTCGGGAGGAGAAGAAGTCGGCCATCCGCTTGGGGGCGTCGAGGAAGTCGAGGGCGTTCCTCGTGGGCGGGGTGTCCACCACGATGAGGTCGTACAGGCCCTCCGAGTGGATCTCGTAGAGGCGCTCCATGGCGATGTAGTCGTGGCTCTGGACGAAGCGCCCGGCGATGTTGCGGTAGAGGGGGTTGGCGAGGATCTGCTCGCGGGTGGCGCTGTCGGGGGCGTGCAGCCGGACGAGGGCGTCCCAGCTCTCCTTGGTGTCGAGCTGGGCCGCCCAGAGCTCGCCCCGCGGGTGCACGCCGGCCTTCGTGAAGACCTCGTCGGGGATGCGCCGCTCGGTGTTGCCGATCCCCGAGAGGCCGAGGGCGTCGGCGAGGCGGCGGGCCGGGTCGACGGTGAGGACGAGCACCCGACCCCCGTGGTGGCAGGCGGCCATGGCCGCGGCGGCCGCGGCGGTCGTGGTCTTGCCGACCCCGCCCGGCCCACAGGCGATGGCGATCTCTCGGGAGGCGAGCAGGCCGTCGAGCGAGCCCCGGCGGGCCTCGGCCCGGGGCGCGGCCGGGGCGGTCCCCGCCTCGGCGGGCTCACGCCGACCACGTCCCGTGCGGCCGCTCCGCGGCGTCCGCTCGGCCACTAGAACCCGAGCTCCTCGCCGAGCGACGCCGCCACCTGGCGGGTCGTGCGCAGACCGTACGTCCGGGTGAAGAGGTAGGGCAGGAGGAGGAGCGGCACCGCGGGGTCGAGGCCGTCGCGCAGGTGGTCCAGGTGCTCGGCCCGGGTCCGGCGCAGCGTCACCGCCAACCGGGCGCCCTCGAACACGGGCGCCACGTCGCCCTCGAGCAGCTGGCTCAGCTCGGCCTCCGGCGCCGACCCCCGCAGCTCCTCGAAGACCTCCTCCTCGCGCCGGCCGAACAGCTCCGGGAGGACGCGGTTCACGACGACGGCCGAGAGCCGCACCGTGGTCTCGCGGGCGACGCGGTCGGCGAGCTCGAGCGTCTCGGCCACCGGCATCTCCTCGGGGGTGGTGACCGCGACGAGGCCGGTCGTGGCCGGGTCCGACAGGATCTCGAGCAGCCAGTCGGTCTGGGTCCGGATGAGACCCACCTTCACGAGGTCGTTGATCGCCTGGGGGGCGGCCAGCTGGCCCACGATGTGGCCGGTGGCCGAGGCGTCCACCACGACGAGGTCGTAGTGCCGTTCGCGCACCTCCCAGCAGAACTTCCCGGTCGTGAGGATCTCGCGCACACCGGGCGCCGCGGTGGCCACGAAGTCGAAGGCCTTGGCGAGCGGGCCGATGCGGCCGACCATCGGGATGCGCAGGTTGAGCTTCAGGTACTCGCGGAGCGAGGCCTCGGTGTCCATCGACATGGCGAAGACCCCGGGCACCACCTCGCGCTCGGTGAACGAGGTCGGCCCGGCCTCGAAGAGCGAGGCCAGGTCGCCCTTGGCGTCGACGTCGCAGGCGAGCACCCGCTTGCCCCGTTCCGCCGCCAGGAGGGCCAGGGCGGCGGCGACCGTGGTCTTCCCGACGCCGCCCTTGCCGGTGACGAAGACGAGCTTCAGGTCCAGGAGACCTGGCACGTCGGGGTGTTCGGCGCGGCTCTCGCTCATCGCGGCGCCCGACCGTGCCCCGTCGGCCCCGAGGCCGTCAGGGTGCGCCGAACCCGACCCGCCGGTCCGGGGAGGGGGCACCCACCTCCACATAGGCCACCTTGGCCACCGGGACGGCGACCCGCCGGCCCCGTCGGTCGGTCAGCCACAGGACGTCGTCGCCCCCCGAGAGCGCCGACTCGATGTCGGCCAGCACCTTGTCCCGGTCGGCGTCGTCGGGGAGCTCCACCTCGAGCTCCTTCGGCGACTGGACAATCCCGATCCGCACGTCCACGTGGTGTTCATCCTCCTGCTCCGGGCGCCCGAAAGGGCCGGTCCCCTGGTGCCGTCCCCCGACGTTACAGGGCTGGGGCATGCTGGCCGTATGGGCCAGGAACCCTGCGAGACCGGTTGAGCCCGAACGAGCGCACCCGGGTCTGGGCGGCCACCATGGGCGGCCACCGGGCGGGCGACGGCGTGGTCGTCGCCCACCGCGGTGAGCCGCCGCCGAAGGTCGAGGCGGAGCGCCTCAGCCGGGTTGCCCGGGAGGAGGCCGAGGACCAGACCCTTGCCGGCGGGGCCACGAGGGCCGAGGGTGCCGGCCACCGGGCCCGACCCGAGGAGCCCGACCCGCTGCGGACCTGCTTCGAGCGGGACCGGGACCGCATCCTCCACTCGACCGCCTTCCGACGCCTCGCCGGCAAGACCCAGGTCTTCGTCTTCCCGGCCGACCACCAGCGGACCCGGCTCACCCACGCCCTCGAGGTGGCCCAGGTGGCCACGGCGGTCGCCCGGGCGGTCGGGCTGAACGTGGCCCTCGTCGAGGCCATGGCCCTCGGGCACGACTGCGGCCACGGCCCCGGGGGCCACGCCAGTGAGGACGCCTTCGACGTCTTTGTGCCCGGCGGCTACCACCACGCCGTGTGGGGAGCGGACGTCGTGCTGGCCCCGCTCAACCTCTGCGTCGAGACGCTCGACGGCATCCGCAACCACAGTTGGTCGCTCCCGACGCCGGCCACGCCCGAGGGCGCCGTCCTCAGCTGGGCCGACCGTTGCGCCTACAGCGCCCACGACCTCGAAGACGCGGTCTCGGCCGGGATCGTGAGCCCCGACGAGTTCCCCGACGACGTGGTACAGGTCATCGGGACCTCCCGGTCTTCACAGCTGCGGACGTTCATCGGTGCCCTCGTCGACTGCATCACCGAACACGGCCTCGTCGGCATGGCCGACGAGCCGGCGGCCGCGCTCGCCGGGTTGCGCGCCTTCAATTACGAGCGCATCTACATGCGGCCGGCCTCGGTGACCCAGGGCGAAGCGGTCGTCGAGGTGCTCCGTGCCCTCGTCGAGTACTTCGTCGAGGTGCCCGGTGAGATCCCCGACGGCGCGGGCGGCCTCGTCCCGGAGGCGACGGGCGAGGCGGACGCTCTCCGGCGGGCCGTCGCCTACGTGGCCGGGATGACCGACCGCTACGCCTTCGACATGGCGGTCAGCCGGCTCGGCTGGCGACGCGACCGGCTGCCCCGGGGCATCGACACAACGTTCACCCGGCTCTCTGCCCGGGAGGAGGAGGGCGCCGGTCGGACCAGAGAGGCAACGGGCTGAACCGGGCCGAGCCGAGGATCGGCGGGGCGGTGGCCAGGCGGGCCGTCCTCTTCGACTGGCGGGGCACACTCGTGGCCGATCCCGAGGACGCCTGGTGGGTGGCCGAGGCGCTCCGTCGGCTCGGTCGCCCCACGGCACCGACGACCGTGGCCCAGCTGGTGGAGGACCTCGAGTGGGCAGCCGGGCTCGAGCAGATACGCGAGGGCCTCGTGGACTGTGACTGCTCGGCCTCGCGCCACCGGGAGGCCACCCTGGCTCATTTCGCGGCGGCCGGGCTGGACGACGACCTCGCCTTGGCCCTCTACGAGCTCGACGGCGACCCCGTCGCCCACCCCTTCGCCGACGACGCCGCCGCGGTGCTCACGGCCCTCCGGGCCCGCGGCGTGGCCGTGGCGGTCGTGAGCGACATCCACTTCGACCTGCGGCCGGAGTTCCGAGCCGTGGGACTGTTCGACCTGGTCGACGCCTTCGTGCTCTCGTTCGAGCACGGTATGCAGAAGCCGGCGCCCGAGTTCTTCCTCCTGGCCCTGGACGAACTCGGCGTGGCGCCGGCCGAGGCCCTGATGGTGGGTGACCGTGCGTCGCACGACGGCGGAGCGGTGGATGTCGGGATCGAGACCCTGCTCGTTCCTCCACTGCGGCGACCCGGCGACAGCCGCCTGTCGGTCGTCCTCCAGCTCGTGTGAGCAGTCAGACGATGTGGGGGAGGCCGGCGACCGAGATGATGGCGATCAGCAGGAGCACGCCGGCGATGACGACGGTCGCCACTCGGACGCCGCGCACTTTGAAGCGTTGGGCCACGGCCACCAAGAAAAGCACCGAGGCCAGGAGCACGGTGTCGCGGACGTAGGTGTCGGCTGTCTCCCGGGCGTCGGTGCCTTCGTTGAACGTGAGCGAGGCCACCGCGTTGAGCTTGTCGGACTGCTCGAACAACGGGTTGTGGTACTGGGGCGTATAGGCCGGTCCCGGCGGGGCCTTCGAGTTCGTGAACGGATCGGTCGTGAGCCAGGCGTCGAAGGCCGTCCGGTAGGGGGGCGTGAAGCGGCGCACCAGGAGGGTCTCGAGCCCGGTGTCCCCGGCCGAGCGGGCCTGGAGCCAGGCGGTGAAGATGGACTGGTCGGAGACCAGCGTCTGGCCACCCCGGGTCGACGCGGTGTCGGCCTCGAAGCGGTCCCGGCTGGCCTGGCCGTAGAGGAGGGCCTGGCGGCCGTCCCACTTGGCCGACTGGTAGCCGCTCCAGGCGGTGGCGATGGCCACGACGGCGAGGATCGCCACCTCGAGGATCTCGATGAGATCGCGCCAGCGCTCGCTGTGCTGGGACGCCTCGCCCTCGTCCTTGGACAGCTCCCGGGCGACCTCGACGTTCATCCCCTCGGGCAACGCGGCCTCCCAGAGCACGCCCCGGCACTGGCGCGGGCCGCCGCCGACCGGGGCGCCGTGGGTCGGCGCCGAGCTTACGACGGTCCCGGCGGTTGGCCGGGTATAGCGCCTACTTCGGGCAGTAGGTCTGGTCCCCGAGCGGGAGCGTCCACTTGCCGTTCTTGATGCCCATCACGAACACGCAGTTGATGGTGGTGGTGGGCTTGCCCTTCGTGTAGGTGAGGGGCGGGGCCAGGCCGCCGAGGGTGGCGCCGTGCAGGTTGTAGAGCCCGGCGATGACCTCGGCCGCCGTCGGGGTGGCCGTGAAGTGACCGGCCGCCGCCGCCGCCTGGAAGAGCTTGCCCGAGCTCCAGGCCTCGACGGCCACCTCGCCGAAGTTGGGCGAGGAGGCCAGCGCCGGCGAGTACTTCTTGATCGCCGCGTACATCTGCTTCGTGGCCGGCGTGTTGTCGACGAAGAACGGGATGTTCGGCTGGTAGTCGAGGTTGCCGTTCATGCTGGGCGTCGTGAGCCAGGCCGACGAGACCGTGCCGTCACCGGAGATCTCGGTCGGGCTGTAGTTCTGGGCGGCGCAGTTGTTGGCCACCTTGACCACGATGGCCGAGGCGTCACCGACCAGCATGCCGTCGGCCCCGCTCTGCTGGGCGGCCAGGCACTCGGCGGTGTAGTTCGGGGCGGCGAAGCCGATCGCCGCGGTGTAGGAGAGAGCGAGGCCGTTCTTGGCCGCCGCCGCCCGCAGCATCGGGATGCCCTGGCCGCAGATCGCCACCTCGGCGCAGTAGAGGTCGGCGAACTTCTTGATGTGGGCCTTCTTGGCCAGGAAGATCGTGTCGGCCGTTCCCCAGTTGTAGGTGGTGCCTTGGCTGAAGAAGTCGGGGTTCGTGTACATGGCGATGCTGTCGGCGTAGCTGCCGACCACCGGCACGTGGTGCTGCTGGACGTAGGTCTCCCACGAGTTGTCGACGTCGCTGTTGTCGAAGATGGCGATCACGTGGTCCTGGCCCACGAGCGTCTCGACCTCGGCGAGCGACGTGCCCGGGTTGGTCTGGTCGTCCTCCACGATCAGGTTGACGTGGTGACCGTTGATGCCGCCGGCCGCGTTGACCGAGTCGGCCCAGGCCTGGAGGGCCGGGGCCGAGGTGGAGGTGCTCGAGGCCTCCGGGCCGGTGCAGCTGCACACGACGCCGAGGTTGATCTGCGCGTTGGCCGCCCCGGCCGGGGCAACGGCGAGCCCGCCGACCACACCCAGCAAGGTGCCCGCCGCCAGGGCAAACGCGCTACCGACTCGCCACCAACGTCCACGCATGGGGGACCCCCCTTGGCTCAGTTCGCAGCCCGTGCCGGGTCCGCCGACGGGGCGGCGGGCGACACGTGCACGATTTCGACTCTCAACTGTAACGCTACCTCAATCCTCTGAAGAAAGGCAATGCAGTTGAGCCCTCCTCAGCGGACGGTGAGCTCCCGCCGGTAGACGCGGGCCGGGCCGAGGGCGGCCAGGCGCTCGGCCAGGCCGGCGAAGGCCGCCGCCGCCTCCCCCTCCGGTTCAGCCAGGACCACCGGTCGCCCGTCGTCGCCGCCTTGGCGGAGGGCGGGGACGAACGGGATCTGCCCGAGGAGGGGCACGCCGAGCTCGCCGGCCAGGGTCTCGCCGCCGCCCCGGCCGAACAACTCGTAGCGCTTGCCGTCGTCGCCGGTGAACCAGCTCATGTTCTCGATGACCCCGCGCACCGACAGGTTGAGCTTGCGGGCCGCGAAGGCCGAGCGCTGGGCGACCCGCTCGGCCGCGGGCTGCGGGGTGGTCACCACGACCACCTCGGCCCGCGGCACGACCTGGGCGGTGGAGAGCGTCACGTCGCCGGTCCCCGGCGGCATGTCGAGGAGGAGGAAGTCGGGGTCGGCCCAGTACGCGTCGGTGAGGAACTGCTCGATGGCCTTGTGCAGCATCGGGCCGCGCCAGATCACCGGCTCGGCGTCGGGCACGAAGAAGCCCATCGAGAGGCAACGCACGCCGTGCACGAGGGTCGGCACCACGAGGTCGCCGAGGATGGGCGGGTCGTGGTCGGCGCCGAGCATCTTCGGCACCGAGAACCCGTAGACGTCGGCGTCGAGGATGCCCACCCGGTGGCCGGCCTGGACGAGGGCGAGGGCCAGATTGACCGTCACCGAGGACTTGCCGACCCCGCCCTTCCCCGAGGCCACCCCGACCACCCTCGTGCGGGAGCCCGGGAGGAGGAAGGCCGGGAGCTCGGCCCCCGTACCGTGGTCGGGCCCATGGCCGTGGTCGTGGCCGGCGGTCGCCCCGCTGTCGCCGGCCATCCGTCGGCGGAGGTCGAGGCGGAGGGCCGTGCGCTCGTCGTCGTCCATGACGACGGCCTCGACGTTCACCTCGCCGGCGCCACTCCCCTGGGCCGCCTCGCGGACGGCCTGCTCGAGCGCCTCGCGGCCCGGCCAGCCCCCGACCGGGTAGGCGAGCGTGACCTCCGCCCGCCCCCGCTGCTCCCGCACGGCGCGCACCATCCCCGCCTCACCGATCGGGAGGTCGAGCTCGGGGTCCACGACGGCCCGGACGGCCGCCTCGATCTGTCGTGCGTCTCGTCCCATGGGCGTCTTTCCGGCGTGGTCGCGCCTCGCCACGCAGCTCCTGGCCACGGCGGTTTCTGCGACCTGTTCGGTAGACTACCGACCGTGGGGCCGACCAGAGACGCTGCACTGCCGACCCTCGTCGGATCGGAGCGGGAGGGCGGGGACCGCCCCGAGCCGGTCGCCGACGCGGCCGAGGACGCCCGCTTCGCCTCGATCGTCTCGGCCGTCTCGGCCGCCTTCGGCGACCCGACCCGACGGGACATCTACCTCCACGTCCGGGCCAACCCCGGGGCCACCACCTCGGAGGTCGCCGCGGCCTTCTCCCTCCACCCGAACGTGGCCCGCCACCACCTCGACCGCCTCGCCGCCGGCGGCTACCTCCGGGTCGAGACGGGGCGGCGGGCCGCCGGGGCCGGCCGGCCGGCCAAGTGCTTCTTCCCGGTGGGGGACCCGACGGGCCTCGGCCTCCTCGACCGACGGGACGACCTCCTCGTGGCCCTCCTCGGCGAGGCGCTCGAGCTCCTCGGGCCCGAGGCCGCCGAGGCCATGGCGGCCAAGGTCGGCGAGGAGTACGGCCGGGAGCTGGCGACCAACATGACGCCGGGCGAAAGCCAGCGCTCCGTGCGGGCCGCCATGCACGCCATCGCCGACACGCTCACGGCCCACGGCTTCGCCGCCCACGCCGAGGACCGTGGCGACGAGACCGCGGTCGTGGCCGAGCAGTGCCCCTTCGGCGACGCGGCGACGACCCACCCGGTCCTCTGCGCGGTCGACCGGGGCATGGTGAAGGGCCTCCTCGACGGGCTGTGCGGTACCGCCGGCCCGAGCCCCATGCCCGTGCTGCTGTCCTCGCGGGCCCGCGGCGACGACAGCTGCGCCGCGCTGGCCTAGGAACCTCGGCCCCGGTGCCGGCGCGGCACTATCTGGACCACGCCTCGACCTCCCCGCCGCGCCCGGAGGTGCGGGCGGCCATCGCCAGGTGGCTCGAGGGGCCGTGGGCCGATCCCGGGCGTCTCCACGCCGAGGGGCGTGAGGTGCGCGTCGCCGTCGAGACCGCCCGCGAGCAGGTGGCCGAGCTCCTCTCCTGCCGGCCCCGCGAGGTCGTGTTCACCTCGGGGGGCACCGAGGCGATCAACGCCGCCGTCTGGGGGGCCACCCGGGCCCGGCCGAACGCCCCGGTGGTGCTGGCCGACGTCGAGCACTCGGCGGTGCGCGAGTCCTCCGGTCGCCTCGCTCCGGTCGTCGTGCTCCCGGTCGACGGCGACGGCCGAATCGACGTCGCGGCGCTCGACGAGGTGCTCCGCGACCCACCGCCGGCGCTCGTCCACTGCCAGTGGGGCAACCACGAGGTCGGCACGCTCCAGCCGGCGGCCGAGCTGGTCGAGCGCTGCGCGGCCGCCGGCGTGCCGGTGCACGTGGACGCCGCGATGGCCTGCGGGCACGTGGCGATGGCCCTCGACGAGCTCGGTGCCGACCTCGTGTCGGTGAGCGCGCACAAGTTCGGGGGCCCGCCCGGGGTCGGGGCGCTCGTGGTGCGGCGGGGCCGGCGCTTCGACCCGTGGCTCGTCGGGGGGGAGCAGGAGCGGGCCCGCCGGGCCGGCCTCGAGAACGTCCCGGGCATCGTGGGGTTCGGCGCGGCGGCGGCCGCGCTCGGCGCCGACGGCGGGGCGGTCCTCGCCGAGGAGGCCGAGACCGACCGCCGGCGGACCGCGGCGCTGGCCGCCGCGGCCCTGGCCGAGCCCGGGGTGGCGCTCGTCGGGCCGGTCGACCCGGCCGCCCGGCTGCCGCACCTCGTGTGCCTCGGCGTCGACGGCGTCGAGGCGGAGCCGATCGTCCTCGGCCTCGACCGGGCCGGCCTGGCCGTGCACTCGGGGTCGGCCTGCTCCTCGGAGTCCCTCGAGCCCTCGCCGGTGCTCGAGGCCATGGGGGCCGACCCCAGCCACTCGCTGCGGCTCTCGGTCGGCTGGTCGACGACGAACGCCGACGTCGAGGCCTTCGCCGAGGCCTTCCCGGCCGTCGTCGGCGGGCTGCGGGCCCTGCGGGCCTGACCTCCGGCTCAGGGCCCGCCGGCCCGGTCCTCCCCGCCGCCCGTCGGATCGGGCAACGACCCGCCGGCCGTGGCCACGGCCGGGCCCTTCGCCGGACGGAGGAGCACCGCGTCCTCGGCGCCGAGGGCCTCTTCCTCCTCAAGGTCGGCCACGCGCGGCCGGAAGAGCTGTTGGGCGATGAGCGTCGGCACGATGGCCGAGAGGATCACGACCGTGAGGAGCACCGTGTACTGCCGGCGGTCGATGTAGCCGTGGTTCAGGCCGTAGAGGGCGGCGATCGACCCGAAGGTGAGCCCCGTGGCCATGAGGAGCGTCGTGTAGGCGCGCTCGCGCTTCGGCAGACGGAAGGCGGTGGCCGTGGGCCACACCCCGGCGAACTTGCAGCCGAGCTTCACAACCAAGAGGAAGGCGATGACGCCGAACCCCGAGACGAGGGCGGGCGCCTGGATCAGCGTGCCGGCATGGAGGAAGAAGAACGGGGTCAGGATGGCGAAGGCCATGGAGCGCATGCGGTCCATGAGCACCCGGTCGTGGAGGAAGACGCTGGCGATCACGAGCCCCGACAGGTAGGCCGGGAGGACCGCCTCGCTGCCCGCCTGCTCGGCCAGACCCCCCAGCACGAAGAGCACGAAGAGGAGCAGCTTGACCTCGGGCTCGCTCACCCGGTGGCCGAAGTGGGCGATGAAGAAGCGGGTGGTCGGGGGCAGGACGAGGAGCACGATGGCGGTGATGCCGGCGAACAGGGCGAGCACCCAGCCGTAGTGGGCGAAGAAGCCGCCGAGGGCGAGCACCGTGCCGAGGTCGGTCACGAAACAGGCGGCGAGGATGAGCTTGCCGATGTCGTGCCGGTTGAGCCCGGTCTCGACCATCACCGCGTAGACGACGGCCACCGAGGTGGTCGAGAGGGCGATGCCGCCGATCTCGGCCGCGTGCAGGTGCCAGCCGAGGACCCACCGGCACACGGCGAAGGCACCGAGGAACGGGAAGAGGAACGAGACGAACCCGATCGACAGGCTCGCTTTCCAGTGTCTCTTCAGCGACACCGGGTCGATCTCGGCCCCGGCCAGGAACGTGAGGAGGATCGACCCGGCGGCGGCGAGGAAGGCCACGAACTGGGTCTCGGTGACGTGCTCCTTCACCCCCGGGATGTTGCCGGCGAGGAACCCGACGGCTATCTCGACGAGGGCGACCGGGATGGCGAGCCGGACGCTCACGAGCGACGCCAACAGGGCGAGCCCGATCCAGATGGCTGTTTCGTAGTAGACGTTCACCGCGGCCTCCTGCCCGTCGGGCTGGCAGGTGCGGCTCACGCCCCGGCCAGCAGCCTCCTCGAGGTAGAAGCCATCAGCCGTCTCGGGCGGTTCGGGCGGGTGCCCGCCGGAGCTTCATCCGGCGAACCGATCGTAGCCAGCCGACCAGGGACGGAGCCGCCCGGTCTCGGGGCCGCCTTGCCGATCGGTCAGCGAGTTACCCCTCGGATCCCCCCAGGTGGGAGGCTTTGGGGTCCCCGACGGGGTACCCCCCTCGGGGACCGGCGGCGTCATTGAAGGAGGACGATGCACCGCACGGCGTGGTCAGGAGGATTGGGGGAGTGGCGCGGGCCGGCCGCAGAGGGCGGCGGCCCCCGCGCGCCACGAGGGGCACGCGGGGGCCTGCCGCAGCAGAGGAGGCGGGACGACCCTCCTCTGTCCCCCCGGTCCTCGGCAGGTGACGACCCTTCCAGATGTCACGTAATGCTGCCGAGGCGGCACCGTATTATGTCAGGAACGCGACGGGCGTCAAACCGCCCGATCGGTGGGCAGAGGAGTACAAGGTGACGATGAGCGACGAGAAGCACGACGCCGCGCCATCCCTGGCCGACGAACAGCGCCGGCTGACCCAGCGACGGATCCTTGAGGGCGCCCGCACCGTCATCGCCAAGGAGGGCTTCGACGCCACCGTGGAGGAGATCGCCGAAGCGGCCGGGGTGAGCCCGCGGACCGTGTTCCGGCAGTTCCTCACGCGCGACAAGCTGCTCGAGGCGGCCATCGTCGACATGTACGAGACCCTGAGCGCCCCGATCGAGGGCCCTGACCCGGCGGTCGACCTCGACGGCTGGCTGCTCGCCTTCCTCCGCGCCGCCCACGTGCGCAACCGCGAGATCCTGGGCAACGCCTTCTGGGAGCTCCACTGGCCCAAGAAGAACAGCCCCGAGGTCGTCGAGAACGTCCGCGGTCTCCGCCAGCGCTACCGCAAGATCTGGATGGACTGGCTCGCCGCCGAGGCCTGGAAGGCGGCGGGTGGCACGGGCGAGCGGCCCGAGCTGCTCGTGCGCGCCTTCTCCTTCTACACGTCGGGCTTCACGACGCGCTCGCTCGACGTCGACTGCGGCTTCGACGCCGATGCGTCGGCGACGTTCTGCGCCCGGATGCTCAAGTTCTTGATCGTGGACCTCGTGGCGCAGGAGGCCGCCCCGGCCTGACCTGGCCTCAGCCGGCCGGCACCCCCTTTGGGACCGGCTGGCCGTCGGCGGTGAAGGCCTGACGCAGGAAGGTGGCGGCGCTGGCGACCACGCTCGCCGCCGGGTGCTCGGACAGGAACTGCTTGAACTGGATCACCGCGGCCGAGGCGTCGTGGTCGGCCCGCCAGTCGATGATGCCGAGGTAGAGGTGGGCCGTCGAGAAGCCGGGGTCGATCGCCACCGCCTTCGCCACGGAGGCCTGGCCCACCGCCGGTGCGCCGAGCTCGTACTCGAGCCACCCGGCCCGGGCGAGAGCCTCGGGCTGCTCGGGGTCGGCGGCCAGCACCTTCTGGTAGGCGGTGAGCGCGTCCAACCGGTCGCCCGCCGCGTTCAGCTGGTCGGCCTCGGCGAGCTGCTGGCGCACCTGCTGGGCCGAGTTCAGCTTGATGCTGCCCGTGGCCGGCTGGCCCGGAGCGCTCGGCGCCACGAGGTGCACGAGCAGCAGCACGAGACCGGCGAGCACCGCCACCAGGCCGACGGCGAGCATGAACGGCCGGCGCCGGGTCGTCGCCGGCCGTTCCCCGGCAGCGGTCGTCCGGGTGGGCTCGGCGGGCTCGGTCGACCGTGCTTCGTCGTCGTCCTCCAGGGCCACGAGCTCGGCCACGACCGTGGCCAGGCGGGCCTCGTCGCGCCGGCGCAGCGCCCGGTGGTCCTCGTCGCTCAGGTCACCGGCGTCGTGCTCGGCGTCGGCGTCGGCCAGCGAGCGCAGGAGGAAGTCGCGTTCGTCGAGCAGGCGCCAGCGGTCGGTGCCCGAGACCCTGTCGCCGCCGGCCGCCACGCGCCCGGCGCTCATGGTCCCCCCTCGCGCAGCTGGCGGAAGCTCCGGCTCCGGCGGGTGAAGAGGACGGCCAGGCCGACGACGGCCGCCCCGCCCGCCAGCGCCGGCAGGAGCCACACGAGCGAGGTCAGCCCCCGGGCCGGTGGGCGGAGGAGGATCGTCGGCCCGTAGCGGGCCTCGAGGGAGGCCTCGATGGCCTGGTCCGACCAGCCCTCGTGCACGAGGCGGAGGACCTGGCGGCGGACGGCCACCGCCGAGGCGGCCCCGGAGTCGGCGACCGAGACGTCCTCGCACGACGGGCAGCGCAGCTCGGCGTCGAGGGCCTGGGCCCGCTGCGCGGCGCTCGCCGGGTGGCCGCCGACGCCACTGCCCACGAGGAGGGCCACCGCCAGGACCACGACGAGGACGAGCGGGCCGAGCCACGGCCGCCGCCGGGGCGGCACCGCCTCGGCGGCGGTCTCGCGCTCGGGGGTCTCAGGCACGGCCGCGGCTCACCTGGTGCAGCATCTCGGTCAGCTGGGCCGCGGTCACGGGTCCGAGCCAGGCGCCGACGACCTGACCGGTCGGCGACACGAGGAACGTGGTCGGCGGCGAGGACA
>DATGZH010000048.1:0-44306 GCA_035297265.1 Acidimicrobiales bacterium
GCTTCCGGGGGCGGCGGGGCGACCTCGGTCTCCGGTTCCTCCGGCTCCGCCGACGCGACGGCCGGCTCCTCGGCCTCGGCGGCCGGCGGCGCCTCCTCGGTCGCCACGTCCTCGGCCGGGGGCTCCGCCGGTTCGGGCTCAGCCGGCTTGAGCGGCTCCTCGGTGCCCGGCCACTCCGTGGCCAAGGGGGCCGAGGGCCAGCCGAGCCCGGTCGCCGGGGCGAACCCGGTGCCCTCCTCACCCATGACCGGGTTCGTCCAACCCGGCGGTGCGCCGCCCCGGTCGGGGCGGTTCGAAGCACCAGGCAGCCAGCCGGAGCGCCAGTCCGAGGGGAAGAACCCCACATGCACCGCGAAGAGGATGCCGGCAGCGATGCCGAGGTAGAGCACCTCGAGGAGGGAGCGGACGACGGGCGTCCCGCCGCTCGACTGGAAGGTCCCCGGACCGGCCAGTTCGAAGAGGTGGTAGATGACGACGGCCAGGGCCACCACGACGATGAGGATCGTGACGAAGGCCACCGCGGCGGCGTAGGCCTGACCAACCCGGGCCGAGGGCCCGGAGCGCTGATCGGCCCCGGCCACCTGCAAGCCCCGTCGGAGGTGCGGTACGAGCACCGCGATGGCGATGAGCGTGATCAGCCCGCCGGCCACGACCCCCCGCACCACCTCGTCCCCCACGGGATGGATCGTCTTGGTGAAGTGGACCGATCCGGAGCTGCCGCTCACGACGCCGTAGACCACTCCGCCGCCGTGGCCTCCGATGAGCTGGACAAGCGAGTCGACCACGACGACGCTGCCGAACAGGGCGAGGAAGACCGTCACGAACGAGACACTGAAGAGGTACACGCTGAACGTGCGGCGCCCCGAACGGTCGGGCTCCGCCCGGTTGGCCACGACGACGATCACGAAGATCGCGACGAGGGCGGCGAGCGCCAGGAAGACGCCGACGGCGATCGCCAGGGCAGCCGGGAGGACGAGGGACGACGGAGACCGCACGGTCACCTGCGAATTCTCGATGACGTGAGGGGTCGTGTCAACGATCCCGCGCCGTTGAGCACGAGGCGACACCTCCGCCGTGCTCGGCGGGGCGGTGGAGCCACCGTCTCGCGGGTGCGTTCGCGAGCTTCGAGGAGAGCTACGGGTAGTGGCTCAACTTCACGCCTCCACGACATTCGGCTGAACGTCGGAAGCCCAGAAGGGCAGTTTCACGCCTCCTCCTACCGAGGAACCGACGGCTTTCGCATCCCGAACCGAACCCTGGGGGTGCGACATCGCGAACTGAGCCACTACCGAGCTACGCTCCTCGCCGTGACAGCGTCCATGGTGATGCTCCGTGCCCGCGTACGGGGCACCACGCCACTGGGGGTGGCACCGGCTCGATAGCTCCTGCGCGGCGCGCCTGGTCGCCGAGGCCGGTATCGGCCCGGGGGACCTCGTGCTCGACATCGGGGCCGGCGACGGCGCGCTCACCGCGCCATTGCTCGTCGCCGGGGCGCGGGTGATCGCCATCGAGTTGCATCCCGAACGGGCAAGACGGCTCCGCGAGCGGTTCGCGTCCGACGACGTGGTCGTGGTGCAGACCGACGCCACGGACCTCCGGCTGCCGAGGCGGCCGTTCTCCGTCGTGGCCAACCCACCGTTCGGCGCGGTGACCGCCGTCCTGCGGCGGCTGCTCGGGCCGGGCAGCCGGCTCGTCCGGGCCGACCTGGTGCTGCCGCGCCATGAGGTCCGCCGCTGGACGTCAGCCAGCGCGCCCGGCCGGGGCCGCTGGGCCGCGATGTTCGAGGTGGGCGTCGGGCGCTCGATCCCCGCCGCCGCCTTCCGACCACCCCCGCCGACCGGGGCCGGCACCCTCGTCGTGCGCCGCCGGCGCTGAGGGCGCGCCGTCCGGCCACCCCGGTGGACCCTCGGTAGATTGCCCTCGTGGACGACGTCACGTTCCTGGCGGACGTCGACCGGCTGCTCGTCGACGCGGTGGCCGACCTCGACGAGGCGGTCGGCCCGCTCCGACTCCTCGTCGGCTCGGGCTCGAGGCGTCGGGCCCTCCTGCTCCGCAGCCTGGCCGACGGGGCCGGTGACGCCGAAGTGGCGACGGCCGGTGCGGCGGTCGAACTGCTCCACCTCGGCACGCTCGTCCACGACGACATCGTCGACGGTGCCGACGAGCGCCGTCACCACCCGGCCCTCCACGTGGCCGTCGGGCTGCCCCGGGCCATCTGGGCCGCCGACGCCCTCTACGCCGCGGCCATCGAACTGGTGGCCCCCGTCGACCCCGACGCAGGACCGCTCCTCACCGGCGCCCTCCACCGGATCGCCTGCAGCCAGGTGCTCGAGGCGGCCCGGCCGCCGGTCGAGGACTACTGGGTGGTGGTCGACGGCAAGACCGTGGCCCTGTTCGAGGCGGTCGGGTCGCTGGCCGCGGCCCTGCGCCCGGGCGGGCTACCCGACGGGGTGCAGCGCACGGTCAGTTGGTTCGGCCGGCTCTTCCAGTACGTCGACGACCTCCACGACCTGACCGACGACCAGGCGACGCTCGGCAAGCCGGTAGGCCAGGACACGAAGAACCTCCTCCACACCCTGCCGGCGGCCGACCTGGCCGACGCCCCCGGCACCGTCGGCCGCCGCCTGGCGGAGCTGCGGCACCGGACCCTCGAGCCGGTGGCCGGCACCGACTTCGAGGTCCTCTTCACCGAGCTCACCGAGGCGCTGCTCGCCTCGCTGCCGGCCGCCGTCCGATGACCGCCGTGGATGCACCCGTCCCCCATCACGTGGCGATCATCATGGACGGCAACGGACGTTGGGCCCAGAGCCGCGGCCAGCCCCGGACCGAGGGCCACCGCCAGGGTGAGGAGCGCCTGGCCGAGACGGTGCGGACCGCCGACGACCTCGGCATCAGCTGGCTCACCGTCTACGGGTTCTCCACCGAGAACTGGCGGCGTCCGAAGCTCGAGGTCGACTTCATCCTCGGCCTCCACAAGAACATCTTCGGGCGGCGGGAGGAGATGCACGAGAACAACGTCCGCATCCGCTGGATCGGGCGACCCGACCCGAAGGTCTCCCGGGTCCCGCGCCTGGTGCGCCGGGAGATCGACAAGTCGGTGGCGCTGACCAGGGACAACACCGGGCTCACCTTCACCGTGGCCTTCGACTACGGGGGCCGGGAGGAGCTGGTGCACGCCGCCCGGGGGCTCCTCGGGGACGGCGACTGCCCGGTGACCGATCGGGACATCGAGCGGCACCTCTACGCGCCCGACCTGCCCCGGGTGGACCTGCTCATCCGTTCCTCAGGCGAGTACCGGCTGTCGAACTTCCTGCTCTGGCAGGTGCCCGGGGCCCTCTTCTACGTCACCCCCACCTACTGGCCCGACTTCGGCCGGTCGGAGCTGGAGGCCGCCGTCGACTGGTGGCACCAGGCCATCGTCCCTGGTGACCGCACCATGAACGGGGGAGAACCGGACGGCAACCAGGAGGCGACGGCGGGGTGAAAGGTCCCCTTGCGCCTTGTGCCCGGGCCGCCGGACTGTAACCATGGAAGGGGCCCAGCCCTCCCGGAGCGCCTATTCCCATGGTGGTGCGATGACCCCGACGAAAACCCTTCGTGTGACGTTGGCCGCGGTCGCGGCCACCGCCCTCGGCGCGGTGGGCGGGCTGGTCGTGGCCACTCCGGCCGGGGCCCTCGGGGGCACGGTCCCCACGCAGACCACCGTGGTCCCATCGGCCAACCCTTCGGTCACCGGTCAGGCGGTCACGTTCACCGCCAACGTGGCCGAGTCCGACGGCGGCAACGTGGGCACGCCGACGGGCACGGTCGAGTTCAGCGTGGTGAGCGCCGCCGGCAAGATGCGCAACTGCCACGGCGGCGACATCTTCAAGCTGCAGAACGGCTCTGCCACGTGCAGCGTCGACTTCGGTCTCTTCGGGCGGGGCGCCCCCTACCACGTGACCGCGGTCTACAGCGGTGACGTGACCTTCGTCGGGAGCACCTCCTCGCCGGTCCTCCAGGGCGCCTCGCCGGCACCGTCGGTGACCCACGTGACCTCGAAGCACCTCTCGGTCGTCGAGGGCAAGCCAGCCAAGGTCGTGGTGAAGGTGGCCGGCAACCCGCCGGTCAAGGTCAAGCGGACTGGCGTCGTGGTCATCACGATCACCGGGAGTGACCACTCGGTCGTCCACTGCGAGGGCACGGACAACCCCGCGCTCGCCCACAGCGGCGGAGCCCGCTGCAAGATCGCCGCCGGCGATCTCAAGGTCTCGGCGTCGCCGTACACGGTGCAGGTGCAGTACTCGGGCGACGTCGACTACCTGCCCAGCTCGGGATCGTTGACCATCATGGTCAACCCCGCGCCGCCGGCCCTCATCATCCCGGGGTCGAGGTCGAAGCACCACCTCTTCAAGCTGCGGGGCGTCTGAGTCTGAGCACACCGGCGGCCGGGCCGCGAGCCGCGGCACGGTAGACCTCCTTCTGAAGCACCCGAGCGGCGCCAGCGCGTCGATGCGAAGGAGGAGGGACCATGGCCGATCTCGATCTCGTCCGCCGGGCCGCGGGCGACCATCTCGCGGTGGTCGCCACCTCCCGACCCGACGGCTCCGTCCAGGCCTCGCTCGTGAGCGCCGGCCTGTTCGACGACCCGACGTCCGGTCAGGCGTGCGTGGCCTTCGTGGCCATCGGCGGGGCCCACAAGCTCGCCCTCATGCGCCGGAGCGGCCGGGCCACCGCCGTCTTTCGGGACGGCTTCCGCTGGGCGGCGGTGGAAGGTCCAGCCCGCATCGCCGGACCCGACGACCCGGCCCCGGGTCTCACTGACGACCTGCCCGCCCTGTTGCGGGCGATCTTCGTCGCGGCCGGCGGCAGCCACGAGGACTGGGACGAATTCGACCGGGTGATGGCCGAAGAGCGCCGGGCGGCCGTCCTCATCACTCCCGAGCGGATCACGGGGAACGGCTGAGCCTCCGTTCGGGGTGCACCGTCGGGCTGGCGCAGGTACGGTGCGCGGCAGAGCGAGGAGGTGCGCCATGACCGACCATGGCACCTCGACCCCGGTCGTCGACGCCGACGGCCATGTCCTCGAGCAGCTGGAGCTCGACGCCGACCTGCGGGCGGAGTACCTCACCCGGATCGTCGGCGAGGGCGTGTCGCTGGTGACGCCGGCGCCCGGCGACGACCCGTACCCGGCCGAGGACAGCCACGCCGAGGTGATGAACCGGCCGGGCGCCTACGAGCCCGAGGCCCGGCTCAAGGACATGGACGTCGAAGGCATCGACGTGGCCGTGCTCTACCCGACGACACCGGGCCTCGGCTTCGTCCCCGACGCCGAACGCCACGGGCGGATGTGCCGGGCCTACAACGACTGGCTCCACGAGTTCTGCTCGGCCGAGCCGAGCCGGCTCGTCGGGGTGGGCCTCGTGCCGCTCCAGGACCCGGCGGCCGCGGTGAAGGAGATGGAGCGGGCCGTCGGGCAGCTGGGTTTCAAGGCCGTCATGATCCGACCGGCCCCCTACATCGGGCGCAAGAAGTTCAACGACCCGGTCTACGACCCGTTCTGGGACGCGGCGGAGGCCCTCGGCTGCCCGGTCGGCGTGCACCCGTTCTCCTTCCCCGACATGCCCAACACCGTCTCGCTCCTCGGCCTCGACGAGGACTCCGAGGGCAACCCGAGCAAGGGGCTGACGCTGAAGCAGGGCCTCGGGAACGCCCTGGACGTCATGGTGGCCATGGGCTGGTTCGTGGCGGGCGGCATCTGCGAGCGCTACCCCCGGCTCGTGGTGGCCTTCCTCGAGGGCTCGGGCGGCTGGTGCGCCCCGATGCTCGAGCGCTTCGACCACCATCTCCACGTCTTCGGCAGCCGCTACCAGTCGACCCCGCCCTCGGAGGTGTTCCGCCGGCAGTGCTACATAAGCTTCGACCCGGACGAGGAGGCCCTGGCCTATACGGCCAACAGCCGCTATGTCGGGGCTGACCGGATCATCTGGGCCTCGGACTACCCGCACCCCGACGCCAAGATCCCGGGCGTCGTCGAAGAGCTCCGCGAGGCCACCGAGTCGCTCGACGACGAGCAGCGCCAGCTCGTCATGGGCGGCAACGCCATGCGCCTCTATCAGCTGTGAGACGCGACGAGCCGCTCACGAACGCAACTTCGAGGAGGCAGCTGTGCCGGTGAGGACGAAGCGGCCGCCGCGTCGGTACGACGGCGAGGTCGCGGTGGTAACCGGTGCCTCATCGGGCATCGGGCACCAGGTCGCCATGGACCTGGCGGTCCGCGGGGCGACGGTGATCGGCCTGGCCCGTCGGGCCGATCTGCTGGACCACCTGGCCGAGCAGCTGCGCGAGCACGCACCGAAGAGTTCGACCGTGGTCTGCGACGTGGCCGACCAGGAGGAGTACCGACGGTGCCTCGGTCAGGTCGAGACCGACCACGGCCGCATCGACATCCTCATCAACAACGCCGGGGTGAACCGCCTCGTCCAGGCCCGCCAGGGTGCGCTCGAGGTGGTGCGGGAGCTCTTCGAGGTGAACTTCTTCGCCGCGGTGGCCGGCACGTTCACGGTGGCGCCGGGGATGGTGCTGCGCAAGCGGGGCATCATCGTGAACGTCTCTTCGGACTCCGCCCGGGCGCCGGAGCCCGGGAACTCGGGCTACGCCGCCTCGAAGGCCGCGCTGTCGGCGTTCACCGAGTCGGTCGCCCACGAGCTCGCCCCGCTGGGCGTCCGTGTGCACGTGCTCTACCCGGCCTGGGTGCCGACGGCGATGGGGCTGTCGGGACACGAGGAGGGCGGCTCGCTCCCGCCCAAGGCGGTACGCCGGACGGCCGAGCAGGTGTCCGAGCTACTGCTCGAGCGGATGGGGCGCGAACGCATCGAGATCAACGCGGCCCTGCTCCCCCTCCTCGCCCCCATCGGCCGCACCATCGCGCCCGTCCCCTACCAGCGGGCGATGCGGCGGATGGCGACGACGCCGGAGACGCCGACCGAGACGCCGACGGACAGGGGCTGAACGCCGGCCTCAGGTGATGGCCGGCGGCAGAGTGGCGTGGCGCTCGAGGTCGGCCAGGCTGACCCACTCGAGGGTGCGGATGTGCGTGGCCGCGAGGACCACCCCGGGCGCCATCCCGGCGTCGAGCGCCTCCTGCCAGCGGACGGCGCAGAGACACCAGCGGTCCCCCGCCTCGAGGCCGCCGAACCCGATCTCGGGATGGGGGGTGCTGAGGTCGTTGCCGGCCTGCTTCGAGAACTCGAGGAAGGCCGCGGTGGCGACGACGCACACGGTGTGCACCCCGAGGTCCTCCGGCCCGGTGTTGCAGCAGCCGTCACGGTAGAAGCCCGTCAAGGGGTCCATCGAGCAAGGCTCGAGCTCGCCACCGAGCACGTTCTTGGCCACGGCGACATTCCAGCACGGGCCTCTCGGAGCGAGCCAGGCCGCCGGTCGGGCCGCCTCGAACACCTACGCTGGATCCGATGGCTGAGCGTGCCTCGGACGAGGACCGGGCGCGCCTGGCGCAGATGGCAGCGGCGCTCAAGCTGGTCGAGACGGACGAGCCGGCGAGCGGGGCGCAGCTCGCGAAGGCGATCGCTCGGGCGAACGACTGGCGGCGGCGCCACGGCCTCCCCGATCTGGTCGACGATGGCTCCTTCCCGGCCGACCGTTCGGCCGGCGTGCGGGAGCCCTCCGACTCGGCCGACGCCGCCGGCGAGATCCTCGAGCGGCTCGGAGCACGCTGGGCGATCATCGGTGGGCTCGCGGCGCTCCGCTACCGAAGCACGTCCCGCCTCACCGTCGACGCCGACATCCTGACCGAGTGGCGGCCCGACCTGGTGAAGGCATTCGAGGACGCCGGCTACGTGGTGACGGCGACGGCCGACCCCGCTCAGCCGCCCCACCTGCTCCACGTGCGCGGACAGGGGGACCTGATCGACCTCCTGCTGGCGTCGCTCGACTTCCAGCAGGTGGCACTCGACCGGGCCGTCGACCACCTCATCACGGTGGAGGATCTCATCGTCTTCAAGCTCACCGCCTGGCGTCCCCGCGACCGGCAGGACATCTCGTCGATCCTCGACAGCGAGCCCCAGCTGGACGAGGCCTACATCGGGCACTGGGTCTCCACCTGGGACGTGCTGGATCGCTGGGTCGAGGCGAGGACGGGCTGACCGGTCCGCCCCGCGCTGGCGGCGCGGCCTACGCTCGCCGTCCATGACGGCTCCAGGAGACAGGGGCGCCCGGTGGTGGCAGCCCGGCGTCCTGTATCAGATCTACCCCCGGTCCTACGGCGACTCGAACGGCGACGGCATCGGCGACCTCCAAGGGGTCATCGACCACCTCGACCACCTCGAGTGGCTGGGCGTCGACGGCATCTGGCTGAGCCCGACCATGCCGTCACCCAACGCCGACTGGGGCTACGACGTCGCCGACTACTGCGACGTCGACCCGGTCTACGGCTCCATGGAGGTGCTGGACCGGCTCATCGCCGAGGCCGGTGAGCGGGGCATCCGGGTCCTCCTCGACCTCGTGCCCAACCACACGAGCAGCAACCACCGCTGGTTCGTCGACGCCCAGTCCTCCCGTCACTCCCCCTACCGCGACTGGTACGTGTGGCGTGACCCGCTCCCCGACGGCTCGGCCCCCAACAACTGGGTCAGCTCCTTCGGCGGGCCGGCCTGGACGCTCGACGACCGCACCGGCCAGTACTACCTGCACAACTTCCTGCCCGAGCAGCCCGATCTCGACTGGTGGAACGACAAGGTGCGGGACGCCTTCGACGACATCCTCCGCTTCTGGTTCGACCGGGGGATCGCCGGGTTCCGCATCGACGTCTGCACGATGATCATCAAGGACGTCGAGCTCCGGGACAACCCGCCCTCGGGGCCCGACGACCCCTTCGTCATCCAGGTCTTCGGCCAGCGGCCGGTCTACAACGCCAACCGCCCGGAGACCCACGACGTCTTCCGCCGCTGGCGGCGCCTGGCCGAGTCCTACGACCAGCCGCGCCTCCTCCTCGGCGAGACGAGCGTCGAGGACCTGCAGGTGCTCATCACCTACTACGGGGACGGGACCGACGAGCTGCACCTCGCCTTCAACTTCGTCTTCCTCGAGGAGAACTTCGTCGCCGAGGACCTGCGCCACGTCGTCGAGCACACCGAGACTCTCCTGCCGCCCGCCGCCTGGCCCGTCTGGGTCGGCTCGAACCACGACATCTCCCGCCTGTCCTCCCGCTGGGCGGAGGGCGACCCCGCCCGCACCCGGCTGGCCCTCCTCATGCTGCTCACGCTGCGGGGCACCGCCGTCCTCTACCAGGGCGACGAGATCGGGCTCACCGACACGGTGCTCGAGCGCGAGGACCTCCGCGACCCGGTCGGCATGCGCTACTGGCCCTACTACCCGGGCCGGGACCCCGAGCGGACGCCCATGCACTGGTCGGGCGAGCCGGGCGGGGGCTTCTGCCCGGCCGACGTGAGGCCCTGGCTGCCGCTCGGCGACGTGGCGGCGTGCAACGTCGAGGACCAACGGGGCGACCCGGACTCGGTGCTCGAGTTCACCCGCCGGGTCATCGCCCTCCGGCGGGACTCGCCCGACCTGCGGCTGGGCGCCTACGCCTCCCTCCCCTCACCGACCGGGGTCTGGGCGTGGCGGCGGGGCGACGGGACGACGGTGGCCCTCAACTTCACCGACCAGGAGGTGACCGTCGAGGGCCTGCCCGGCCGAGTCGTCCTCTCGACCGCTCGACCCGCCCGGGAAGGAGAGGCCGGGCCGACGCTCGTGCTCGGCCCGGCCGAGGGAGTCGTCGTCGAACGGGTCGGCGCCTGACACGAGGTCGCTCGGCGGGCGCCCTTGTTCCCTCCCACCCGGCCAGGCACAATTCCTCCGTGAGCGAACCCACCGGCCAGCCGCCCGTACCGCCGCCCGAGGACGACCCGGAGATGCTGCGGGGCGGCCGCCTGGACCATGCCACGGGGAACGCCTACGAGCGCTGGATCGACAAGGGCTCGGCCGAGGACGAGGACGAAGCCACCCAGGAGGCGGCCCGGGTGGCCGGCGAGATGGCCCTCGAGGCCGACGACGAGCGTCGGAAGATCGAGGCCGAGGTGGCCAACATCGAGGCCCAGGCCCCCGGCTCAATCGCCGCGCAGGAGGCCGAGGCCATCAAGGCCCGGGTCGAGCAGGACGCCGACCAGGCCGTCAACGCCTCGCTCGACTCCGACGCCGCGGCCACCGACGCCCAACAGCGGGACACCCGTCGCCACCCCGACCCGGCGACGGCCAAGGCCGACTACCAGCGGGCGACCGCCGACGTCGGCGTGGCGACGAAGGACCTCGTCGACGAGGAATCGCTCGAGAAGCAGCTGGACGCGGCGGCGAAAGGCACGCTCCCGCCGCCCCCGCCGGATCCGCCGCCGATCGAGCCGAAGTAGCGGGCCCGCCTACTGAGCGGCCGGGGGGTCCGGCGGTGGCGGCCAGGGCTCGCCCTTGGCCCGGCCCTCACGGAGGCGCTCGATCGCCTCCTGCTCGGTGTGCCCCTCCCAGGGGTGCTCGAGCACGGTGAACTCCTCCTCCGGGGTGACCGGTCCCCCTGCCGGCACCTCGATCCGGCCGGAGGCGATCTCCGAGGACACCTCGGCCTCGTCGCCTTCGGACATCCGGTCCATCTGGGCCCGGTTGAACCACGAGTTGGCCCAGAAGCGACGGATCGGATTCCACTTGGCGTCGCCGGGCTGCAACGGCCGACGGCGAAGGACGTTGGCCCACCCGATGCTGCGTTGGACGTCGGCCTCCTCCCCCTGCTCGACCTGGGCGAACTCGCCCTCCTCCTTGGCCGCCCAGGCCGCCTGCGCCGGGTTCATCGGCTGCGGTGTTGGTTCTTCGCTCGCCATCCCTCACCCCCTCGGCATCGCCGATGCCCCCCATTGTTCCACCGGGTCGGGACCGTCACCTGGTCACGAGGGGTCCTCTCCGTAGCGGGAGAGCCAGTCGTCGACACGAGCCGTCGCCCGGGCCTTCAACTCACCCGGGGCGCCGCTGTGGCCGACCGAGGCCCGGGCGCACGCCGCCAGCTCGTCGGCGCCGAGCCCGAGCTCCTCGTGACAGATGACGTACTCGTCGAGCACGCCGATGTCGAACAGGAGGGGGTCGTCGGCGTTGATGCTGCAGGGGACGCCGGCCGCGAGGAGGTCCGGCAGGGGGTGGTGGGCCAGGTCGGGGACGACCGAGAGGAGGACGTTCGACGTGGGGCAGACGTCGAGGCACGTCTGACCCTCGACGAGGCGCTCGACCACGGCCGGAGCGTCGACCGCCTGGACCCCGTGCTGGATCCGGTCGGCGCCGAGGGCGTCGAGCGCCGCGACCACCGACGAGGGGCCGCCGTGCTCGCCGGCGTGCGGGGCGCTCAGGAGGCCGGACGACCGGGCGAGGGCGAAGGCTGGCGCGAACGGGGCCGCCGGGCCGGCCACCTCGTCGTTGGCCAGACCGAAACTGACCACGCCGCGCTCCGCGTAGCGGGCGCCGAGCTCGGCCATCGCCATGGCGAGGGACGGCTCGCGGGTCCGGTCGGCCGTGAGCAGCCAGCCCACCCCGACCCCGTGGGCGTTCGAGGCGGCGGCGCCCGCATCGAGCAGCGCCTCGAGCACCGCCTCGGGGGGTCCGAGGTCGGCATGGTCCGGGGGATGGGCGGCCACCTCCACCCAGACCACGCCGTCGGCCACGGCGTCAGCAACGATCTCGTCCACGAGGCGGGCCAGGTCCTCGAGCGCGCGGAGGAGCCCCGAGGCGGCCATGTAGAGGTCGGCGAAGTCGGCGAAGCTCCCGAATCGCCCGCCGATCGGGGGAACGGTCTCGCCGTAGCGGTCGGCCAGCTCGGCCAGGGTGGCCGGGCGCATGGCCCCTACGAGGTGCAGGTGGAGATGGGCCTTGGGCAGCTCGTAGAGCTGCTCCCGGGTGAGCGTCATGGATGACCTCCGTCGGCGAGGACGCGACAGGTTCGTTTGTCCGTCGCGGGCCGGAGTCCTCAGACCCTCCCCATCAGGTCAGCCGAGACGGGCCAACCCTACCAACGGCTCGGTTGCGCCGCCCCGGCGTGACCGGCCGGGCGCCGGAGGCTTACGCTCAAGGCGCCGGGTCACTGCAGGCGGGGTGGCCGCTGAGTTCCCTCATGAGGAGGCCGGACATGGGACTGTTCTCGCGAGCGCACGACATCGTCGAGGCCAAGGCCAACAAGGCGCTCGACTCGGCGGAGAAGCCCGACGAGATGCTCGACCTCTCCTACGAGAAGATGCTGGAGCAGATCACCCAGGTGCGTCGGGCCCTCGTCGACATCGCGGCGTCGAAGAAGCAGATCGAGCTGCAGGAGACGCAGCTCCAGCACTCCATCGACCACCTGAACGATCAGGCCAAGGCGGCCGTCGCCCAGAACCGCGACGACCTGGCCAAGGAGGCCCTCTCCCGCAAGGCCGCGGCCCAGACCCAGATCGACGGGATGGAGCCCCAGCGCCAGCAGCTGGAGGACGAAGAGGAGAAGCTCACGAAGACCCTCTCGGCCCTCCAGGCGCGGGTCAACTCCTTCCGCACCGAGAAGGAAACGATGAAGGCGCAGTACACCGCGGCCAAGGCGGTGACCTCGGTCGACGAGAGCGTCTCGGGCATCTCTAAGTCGATCAGCGACTCCGGGCAGGCGCTCCAGCGGGCCCAGGACAAGATCGCCAACATGCAGGCCCGCTCGGGGGCCCTCGACGAGCTGCTCGAGTCGGGCGTGCTCGAGGACGTGGGCGGCGGCACCGACGACATCCAAAAGGAGCTCGACCAGGTGGGGCACCAGGCCCAGGTCGACCAGGAGCTCGCCGCGCTGAAGGCGCAGGTGGGCGAACCCGCGTCGCTGCCCTCGGGCGGCGGTGACGAGGCCAAGTCCTGACCGACGGGACCCGAGGAGGTCGGCCGTGCACGACATCGTGATCCGCGGGGGGACGCTCGTCGACGGGACGGGCGCCGACCGGCGTAGCGCCGACGTGGCCGTCGACGGCGGGCTCGTCGCCGAGGTGGGCCGGGTGGCGGACCGGGGTCATCGAGAGATCGACGCCGACGGCCGGCTCGTCCTGCCGGGCTGGGTCGACGTCCACACCCACTTCGACGGTCAGGCCACCTGGGACCCCGAGCTCGCCCCGAGCTCCTGGCACGGCGTGACGACGGCGGTCTTCGGCAACTGCAGTGTCGGGTTCGCCCCACTGCGGCCGGGTCGGGAGGACTTCCTCATCAACCTCATGGAGGGCGTGGAGGACATCCCGGGCACCGTCCTCTCCGAGGGGATGGACTTCTGCTGGGAGTCGTTCCCTGAGTACCTCGACGTCCTGGAGCGCACACCGCACGCCATCGACATCGGGGCCCAGGTGCCCCACGGGGCCCTCCGCGTCTACGTCATGGGCGAGCGGGGCGGCGACCACGCCGAACGGCCCGGCGACGACGAGATCGCCCGCATGGGCGAGCTCGCCGTGGAGGCTCTGCGGGCCGGGGCCTTCGGGTTCACCACCTCGCGCACGAACAAGCACCGGGCGGCCGACGGCCGCTTCACCCCGAGCCTCACTGCCGCGGCCAACGAGCTGCTCGGCGTGGCCCGGGCGATGGGCGAGGCCGGGGTCGGCGTGCTCCAGATCAACAGCGACCTGGCCAACGACGACGAGCTCGAGCTCGTGCGCCGGATGGCCGAGGTGTCGGGGCGCCCGCTCTCGTTCACGCTGCTCCAGAGCGACGATCGCCCCGGGCGCTGGCGGGAGTCGCTCGACATGGCCGAGGCGGCCAACGCCGCGGGCCTCGTGATCCGCCCGCAGGTGGCCAGCCGGCCGATCGGCGTGCTGCTCGGGCTCGGGACCACGCTCGACCCGCTCCTCGCCTTCCCCTCCTACCGCCCCTACGCCAAGCTGCCCGAGGCCGAGCGCCTGGCCCGCCTCCGGGACCCCGAGGTACGCCAGGCCATCCTCGGCGAGGCCGAGAACGGCGCCGGGCGGGGGATCGTGGCCGCCATGCTCGACAAGGTCTTCCCGCTCGGCCAGCGACCGGACTACGAACCCGGACCCGAGCGGTCCATGACCGCCCTCGCCGGGGCGGCCGGCCGCTCACCGTGGTCACTCGTCTACGACCTGCTCGTGGAAGGCGACGGCCGGGCGCTCCTCTACCTCCCCTTCGAGAACTACTCCGACGGCGACCTCGAGCCGGTCCGCGAGATGCTGTCGTCGCCCTGCTCCATCTCGGGCCTGAGCGACGCCGGCGCCCACGTGGCCACGATCTGCGACGCCAGCTTCCCCACCTCGCTCCTCACCCACTGGACCCGGGACCGGACCAGGGGCGAGCTGCTCCCTCTCGAGTACGTGGTGCACAAGCAGACCGGGGCCAGCGCCGCGGCGCTGGGGCTCCTCGACCGCGGTGTGGTGGCGCCGGGCTACCGGGCCGACCTCAACGTGGTCGACCCCGAGGCCCTCGACATCGAGCTACCCGAACTCGTCCACGACCTCCCCGCCGGCGGCCGCCGGTTCGTCCAGCGAGCCCGGGGCTACCGCCACACCTTCGTGGCCGGCACCGAGGTGATGGCCGACGGCACCTGGACCGGGGCCACACCCGGGCGGCTCGTCCGGGGCCCCCAGCCGGCACCCGCCGCCTGAGCGGCGGCGTGCACGAACGTCATCGGGGCAACGGTCACGAAGCGATGGAGTGAGTGTTCCGGCTCGCCGCGCCGTCCCAACATGACCTCGATCGGCATCTGGGGGAGGCTCGCCAGGGGGAGCTGACCTACCCGTTCGTGGGGGCTACCCGAACGGGCGAAGCCCCACCGGGCTACCGCCTCGATCATTACGAATGCCACGTCGGGTTCCCCGTCGACTTCGACCGGGCCAAGGCGGGACTCATGACCTGGCAGGGCCACCGTCATGCCGGCGCGCACGTCCACCCCGACGTCCTCGAGGCCGGCGAGACCGTCATCGTCGTGTTCGGTGTCGGCCCGATCCACGTGCTGGCGCCTTGCCGCATCGTCTATGTCGTGGACGAGCCTGATCGTTTCGGGTTCGCCTACGGCACACTGCCCGGGCATCCCGAGGAGGGAGAAGAGGCGTTCCTCGTCGAACGAGGGGGCGACCGGGCGGTCAAGTTCACGATCCACGCCTTCTCACGGCCGGCCCAGGCGCTGGTCAGGGCGAGCGGGCCGATCGGTCGGAGCGTCCAACGCCGCACGACCAGCCGCTACCTGGAGGGCCTGGCCGGGTACGCCGCCGGGTCGCCGTAGGCGTCGGCCTCGACCCCGGCGGGCCTCGCGACCAGGTCGCCCGGTGCTCGACCGCCGGGACTTGCCTTCCTATCAGTAAGTGGTAACTTACCGTAAGTGGCTACGAACCAAGCGGCCGTCCTCGAGGCCATCGGGGACCCGACCCGACGGGCCATCGTCGAGTTGCTCGCCGAAGGACCGACCCCGGTCGGCGAGCTGGCCGACCGGCTGCCGGTCAGTCGGCCGGCGGTCTCCCAGCACCTGAAGGTGCTGAAGGGCGTACGGCTCGTGCGGGACGAGGCCGTCGGCACCCGCCGGGTCTACCGGCTGGACCCGGAGGGGGTGGCGGCCGTGCGTTCATGGCTCGAGGACCTCTGGACCAGCGCCCTCCTCTCGTTCAAGGCCACGGCCGAAGCCGGTGAGAAGGAGCAGCCGACGCGGCCCGAACCGCGTCCGACAGAGCACAAGGAGGAAGCGTGACCGACACGACCGAGACAACCTTCCGCACCGAGGTGACGGTCGGGGTGCCCGTCGAGCGGGCCTTCGACGTCTTCACCAGTGGCTTCGACACCTGGTGGCCGCGGAGCCACCACATCGGCGGGGCCGACATGCAAGAGGCGATCATCGAGCCCCGCACCGGCGGGCGCTGGTTCGAGAAGGACGTCGACGGCAGCGAGTGCAACTGGGGGGAGGTCCTCGCCTGGGACCCGCCCCGGCACGTGGCCCTCTCCTGGCACCTCAACCCGGAGTGGCAGTACGACCCGGACCCCGCGCGGGCCAGCCGCATCGACGTGCACTTCACGTCGCTCGGGCCGGCCTCCACCCGGGTCGAGCTCATGCACTCCGCCATCGACCACCACGGACCGAACTGGCAGCAGGTCCGCGACGGCGTCTCGTCCGAGGGCGGCTGGCCGAGCCTCCTCCAGCTCTTCGCCGACATCCTCGCCTGACGAGGCCCGCCCCGGGGCCGCCGCGTAGCCCCGGGGCGGCGACCGGCCACATAGCGTGGCTTCGTGGCCGACGAACGCCCGGTTCGCTATGCGAGAACCCCCGACGGTCTGCACGTGGCCTACCAGGTACTGGGGGACGAGCCCCTCGACCTGCTCGTGCTGCCGTCGTCCTTCATCCCGGTGAACAGCCTGGACGAGGAGCCCTCGCTGGCCCGGTTCCACCGCCGACTGGCCTCGTTCAGCCGCCTCCTCCGCTTCGACTTCCGGCGGATGGGCCTCTCGGACCCGATGCCGCTCGACGACCTCCACCACGGCGAGCTGGTCGAGGACGCGCTGGCGGTGCTCGACGCCGCCGGGTCGACCAGCGCCGCGGTGCTGGCCCCCGGGGTGAGCTCGCTCATCGCCATCTCGCTCGCCGCCGCCTACCCGGAGCGGGTGAGCTCGCTCGTCGTGGTCAACGGCACGGCCCGGATCATGCCGGCCCCCGACTACCCCGTCCCCGAGCCCGAGCTCTACGTCACGTCCGCGGACTCGATCCTCGAGGAGGCGCCAGTCGACGGACCGCCCTGGGTCGAGGTCATCAACCCGAGCCTGAAGGGCGACGAGACCTTCGCTGGCTGGTGGCACCGGAGCGGGCTCCGGGGGGCCAGCCCGGCGGTGGCCCAGGCCATCACGCAGGCCATGTTCTGGCTCGACGTCCGGGGCGACCTCGCGGCCATCCGCTGTCCCACCCTCGTCCTCCACCGCCGAGGCGAGCGGCTCCACGGCATCGAGCACGGTCGCTACCTGGCCGAGCACATCAACGACGCCACCTTGGTCGAGCTGCCCGGCGACGACTTCCTCTACTGGGTAGGCGACACCGACGAGATGCTCGATGAGATCGAAGAGTTCCTCACCGGTCGGCGGGAGGGGGCGGAGCCCGACCGCCGCCTCCTCACGATGCTCTTCACGGACATCGTCGGCTCGACCGAACACCTGGGCGAGCTCGGCGAGCGACGCTGGCGCGACGTGCTCGACCACCATGACGGCTTCGTGGCCGAGCAGCTGCGGCGCTTCGGCGGCCGGCAGGTGAAGGCGACCGGCGACGGCGTGCTCGCCACCTTCGAACGACCCTCGCCGGCCATCGCCTGTGCCAAGGCCATCGCCGATGCCGCGGCCCCGCTCGGCCTGGCCATCCGGGCCGGCATCCACACCGGCGAGGTCGAGGTGCGGGGCGACGACATCGCCGGCATGGCCGTGCACATCGCGGCGCGGATCGCCGCCCTGGCCGACCCCGGCCAGATCCTCGTCTCGCGCACCGTGGCCGACCTGGTCGCCGGCTCGGCGACGAGCTTCAACGACCTGGGCCTCCGCGAGCTGAAGGGGGTGCCGGGCACCTGGCAGCTGCTCTCGGTCGCCACCTGACCTCGGGGGGACGTCCACCGGCCAGGCGCGGGCGGTAGCCTCTCGGCCCTGTGCCGTCCGGCCCAGCGGTTGACGTCGACGACGGGCGTGCCGCACCCTCCGACGTCGGACAACGGCCCGCCCTGCGGGGGTGGCTGCATGTCGGCGCCTTCGTCGCAGTGCTGGTGGTCGGTCCGCTCCTCGTCCTCCGTGCCCACTCCCTCGCGTCGGTCGTCGCCCTCACCGTCTACGTCGTCTCGCTGGCCGGGCTCTTCGGGGTCAGCGCCCTCTTCCACCGGGTCCGGTGGTCACCGGTGGGCCGGCGTCGGATGCGCCGGGCCGACCACACCACGATCTTCTTGGCCATCGCGGGCACCTACACCGCCGTGGCGGTCCTCGTCCTCCACGGCGGGGCCGAGCTCGGCATCCTGTGCCTCGTCTGGGCCGGGGCCGTCGTCGGGGTCACGATCCGCCAAGTCTGGCTGGATGCCCCGAAGTGGGTCGTGGCCGTGCCCTACGTCGTCGTGGGCTGGTGCGTGGTGGTCGTGGCCCCCCAGGTCTACCGGGGGATCGGCCCCGGGGGCTTCGCCCTGCTCTTGATCGGCGGCCTCTTCTACACCGCGGGCGCCCTCGCCTACGCCCTTCGACGGCCGAACCCCATCCCCGGGGTCGTCGGTTACCACGAGGTGTTCCACGCCTGCACGCTGTGCGGCGCGGCGTTGCAGCTGGCGGCGATCGGCTTGTACGCGCTCCCACATCGCTGACTTGGTGACCCGGCGGTGAGGTCGACGGGGCGCGCCGCGAGGTGGTTAGCTGCCCCCGTGGCCCCGCCGCTCTCGTTCTCGGCCGACCTCCCGACCATGCGGGTCGACCACCCGGAGGAGTTCGTCACGGGCGAGGCGGTGGCCGAGATCGCCGCGGCGGCCGAGGAGGCCGGCTTCGACGCCTGCCACGTGACGGACCACCCGGCGGGCGACAAGCTCTGGCTCGACACCGGCGGCCACCACGCCCTCGACCCGTTCGTGGCGCTGTCGTTCGCCGCGGCGGCGACAGAGCGGCTCCGCCTCCTCACCTACATCTACGTGGCCGCCTACCGGAACCCGTTCCTCTCGGCCAAGTCCGGCCAGAGTCTCGACGTCCTCTCCGGCGGTCGGCTCATCCTCGGCGTGGCCGCCGGCTACCTGCGCCCCGAGTACGGGGCCCTCGGGGTGGAGTTCGACGAGCGCAACGAGCTCCTCGAGGAGGCCATCGAGGTGATGAAGCTCGCCTGGACGGAGGACGTCGTCACCTACGAGGGCCGGCACTTCAAGGCGCGGGGCGTGAGCATGCTCCCCCACCCCGTCCAACAGCCGCACCCGCCCATCTGGATGGGCGGGAACTCCTACCGGGCCATCCGCCGGGCGGTCGAGTCCTGCCAGGGGTGGTGTCCCTTCCCGAGCGCCGGGATCGCCCGGGCGGCCAAGACGGCCGAGATCGCCAGCACCGAGGACATGCTCGTGCGCCTCGACTACGCCCGGCGTCACGCCGACGAGGTGGGACGCAAGGAGCCCTTCGACGTGGTGTGGGGCGGCGGCCCGAGCGACGACCCAGCCGCCGCCCGAGAGCACCTGCGCCGACTGGCCGACGAGGGCATCACGTGGGTGACGACGGGCTTCCCGGCCGACGACCGCAAGACCTACGTCGAGCGGCTCCGCCGCTACGGCGACGAGGTGATCTCGCCCCTGCGCTGAGCGGCACGGGCGACCGAACGAGGAGCAACCGGTTGGGACGAGACGGCGCACCGGCGGCAGCACCGGCTCGTTCGGCCCGTCGCCTCGTCCTGCCGGCGGTGGCCCTCTGCGGCCCGCTGGTCGTCGCCGCGGTCCTCGTCCCGTTCCGCGACGACCTGTCCAACGCGGCGGCCGCCCTCGTCCTCGTGGCCGTGGTGGTCGCCGTGGCCTCGTTCGGCAATCGGGCCGCCGGCTACGTGGCCACGGTCTCGTCGGTCGTCTGGTTCGACTTCTTCCTGACCCAGCCCTACGAGCGCTTCGCCATCAGCCACCGAGACGACATCGAGACGGCCGTCGGCCTGTTCGTCGTGGGCGTGGCCGTGACCGAGATCGCCGTGCGCCGCCGGCACCACCGGGAGGCGGCGACGACCGAGACCGGCTACGTCGGCCTGATCAAGGAGGTCTCCGGTCTGGCCGCGGCGGGGACCGAATCGGCCTTCGTCGTCCGGCGGGTCGAGGGAGCCCTCACGGAGCTCTTGTCCCTCAGGAGCTGCCGCTTCGAGACGGCCGAGCCCGCCCGGCCCGAGCCCCGCATCGAGGAGAGCGGCCGGGTGGTCTTCGCCGAGGTGGTCTGGCCGGTGGGCGAGGTCGGGTTGCCCGGGCGCGAGGTCGAGCTCGAGGTGCGCCACCGCGACCACCGCTACGGCCGCTTCGCGCTGGAACCGACGCCGGGCGAGCCGCTCGACGACGAGCGCCTCGGGGTCGCCGTGGTCCTCGCCAACCTCGTCGGCGCGGTCCTGGCCGACGAGCCCCGCCCGAAGGATGCCGGCGGGAACGGCACCGGTCAGCTGCGGGTCTGAGGTCCCCCGCCGGTCCGGGCGTCAGCTCGGCAGCCGCCCGTCCGCCGCGGCCTGGGCCATCAGCTTCTCGGGGTCGGGCGGCCACCAGGGGGGCGACACCGCCCCTTCGATGGCGGCCGGGTCCACCGGCGCCCGGTCGATCGAGGCCTGGTAGACGGCGAAGCACAGCTGCAGCACCTTGAGGGCGTCCTCACCGGAGAGCTCGGGCTGGGTCCCGGCGATGAGCGAGTCGACGAAGTGCCGGCTGGACAGCCGGAAGCCGGTGCCCCAGTCGGCGTCGAGGTTGCTGTAGTTCACGGTGGTGCCGTCGCTCCGGTAGAGGACGAGGGGGGCGAGGTCGAGCATCTCGCCGGTGCAGCGGGTCACCCAGATGAACCCCTCGGTCCCCTGGATCTCGAAGAACTCGTCAGCCCCGTAGTAACGGCTGCGCATGTGCATCTTGGGGGCGTAGGTGACCTCCATCATCCCGAGGAGGTCCTCTCGCCCGTACTCGAAGATGGCCGCCATCGGGGCCTCGAAGAAGTACGGCCCCTCCCGGACGACGGCCTGGACGCTCGTGATGGCCATGGCCGGCAGCCAGAGGGCCATGGCGTACTTGTGGACCATGTCGTCGAAGAGGTGGCCGCCGGTGCTCTGGGTGTTGAACCGCCAGACGTAGCCCTCCGGCTCGAGGGCGGCCTGGAAGGCCGAGTCGGTGTCCCCGACCACCGTCTTGATCCGGATCATCGTCGGGCGGCCGATGGCCCCCTCGGCGATGAGCTGCTTGGCCTTCACGAGTGGGGGGTAGTGGGCGAAACACTCCGTCACCCGGAACGTGACGCCGGCCTGCTCGACCGCGGCGAGCATGCTCCTCGCCTCGGGAATGGTGTTGGCGATGGGCTTCTGGCAGGAGATGTGCTTGCCGGCCTGGGCCGCCGCCGCCACGTGGTCGGCGTGCAGGTAGGTGGGGGTGAGGATCTCGACGGCGTCGATGTCCGGGTCGGCCAGGCACTCGTCGAGGTCCCCGTAGACCTTCGGGATCCCCCACTGCTCGGCCAGCTGCCGGGCCTTGTCCACCCGGGGGTCACAGATCGCCAGCACCTCGCACTGCTCGTGCTCGAGGTAGCCGGGCGCGTTCAGGGTGACGATGTTGCCCGCCCCCACGATCGCCATCCGCACGGTGTCCACCGGCGCTCCTTTCGACGGCGCCGAGGTTAGGCCATCGACCTTCGGGGCCGACAAGCCGGCGGCCACGCCCCCGGCCCTCCCAACTTCTTATCCGGAGCAGGGCATTTCTCTCACGGATTCCTTATCTGTGCCCGTTTGACTGGATCCGACGCACCGGACCCCCAGGCGGGGGCCCGCGAGGTCTCGAGAGAGGGAAACGAGGGACACCGACGTGAGCATTACCGAGCAGCCAGGAGGATCGGGCGAGCCACAGGCCACCCCGGCCCCGGAGAGCACGCCCGTCATGCCGGGAGCGGCCATCCCGGTCGGCCCGACCGGGCCCGAGATGCCCGCCCCAGCCGCACCGCCCGCCCCGCCGGCACCGCCGGTCCAGCCGGCCCCGCCGACCTACGCCCACCCCTGGGTCGGCACGGCCACCGGCCCCCAGGCCCCCGTCCCGCCCACGCCGGCCGACCCGGCGACTGCGCCGACCCCCCCGGCCGGCGTGGTGCCCCCGGCCGAGCGGCCTCACGACACCCCGCCCCTCGGCGCCGCTCCGCTCGGCGCGGGGACCTACCCCGGGGCCATCCCGGCCACGGCCACCGAGGCCGCTGGCTACGGCGGCGGTTCGGGCTGGATCCCGCCGACCGCGCCGTGGCCCCAGGGCCCGGCCCAGCCCGCCCCCCAGCCCCGCCAGAAGAACGCCTGGCGGGCCGTCGGTGTCGGCGGCCTGGCCCTCGTGCTGGGCACGGCGGCCGGACTCGGCATCGGCTACGCGGCCTGGCAGCACAACAACAACTCCCTTGCCGCCTCGGGCAGCGCCGGCAACAACGGCAACTCCGGCGGGAACCTGTTCCCGAGCAACGGCGGGAGCAACAACGGCGGGAGCAACGGCGGCGGCTTCAACTTCGGCGGAGGCAACCTCCCCGGCTCGGGCAACTCCGGGAGCTCGGGCAACTCCGGGAGCTCGGGCAACTCGGGCTCGGGCAGCGCGCCGACCGGTGCGGCCGCCAAGGTCGACGGGGCTCTCGTCGACATCAACACCTCGCTCAACTACCAGGGCGCCGAGGCGGCGGGCACGGGCATCGTGCTCACGTCCAACGGTGAGGTGCTGACGAACAACCACGTGATCGACGGCGAGACCTCGATCAGCGTGACCGACATCGGCAACGGCAAGACCTACACGGCGAGCGTGGTCGGCTACGACAAGAGCGAGGACATCGCGGTCATCCAGCTGAAGGGGGCCTCGGGCCTCCAGACGGCCAGCATCGGCAACTCGTCGAACGTGTCGGTCGGTGACGCCATCACCGGCATCGGCAACGCCGGCGGCGCCGGCGGCACGCCGAGCGCGGCCAGCGGCAACGTGACCGCCCTCAACCAGTCGATCACCGCCAGCGACGACCTCGACGGCGCCTCGGAGCAGCTGACCGGGCTGATCCAGACGAACGCCAACATCCAGCCGGGCGACTCGGGCGGTGCCCTCGTCAACAGCTCCGGGCAGGTCATCGGCATCGACACCGCGGCCTCTTCGAACTTCTCGTTCCAGAGCGGCGGCAACGGCGGGACCACGCAGGGCTTCGCCATCCCGATCAACCGGGCGACCGACCTCGCCCAGAAGATCGAGGCTGGTGACACCTCGTCCACCATCCACATCGGGGCCACCGGCTTCCTCGGCGTCGAGGTCACCGCGGGCAACAGCTCGGCGAGCAACGGCGGGGGTGGCTTCAGCTTCGGCAACGGCAACAGCGGCAGCGGGTCCTCCTCGACTTCCGGCGCCTACGTGCAGCAGGTCGTTTCGGGCTCGCCCGCCGACCAGGCCGGGATCGGCGCCGGCGACACCATCACGTCGCTCGACGGCCACACGGTGGACTCGCCCAACACCCTCAGCCAGCTCATGTCGAGCCACCACCCCGGTGACAGCGTCACCGTCGGCTGGCAGGACTCTTCGGGGAAGTCGTACTCGGCGAACGTGACGCTCGCCTCCGGACCTCCCGCCTGATCACAACCGACCCCTCCCATCCCCACCCGCCCGCCCGGTCCGCCGGGCGGGCGGGTGCGCGTTCGGCCTCTCGGCGGGGGTCGACCGTCGGTCGGACCGGGCCGTACACTGCGGCCGTCCGACCGGGCGTGAGGAGGCGACGCCGTGACGAGACAATGGGCGTCGCGCCGAGCGCCGTGACCGAAGAGGTCCCGACCGGGCACCCCCACCCGGCCATCGACGGCCGGACCGGGGGGCTCGCCGCGCTGGCCGACGCCGTCCGCTCGCTCATCGGCCTCACGGTCACCACGGCCGCCCCCGACGAGGAGCTCGACGCGGTGGCGGCCGACCTGCGGGCGGCGGCAGAACGACTCGCCGCCCACCGTCCGGCCACCCCGTTCCCGCGCTTCGTCACGCCCTCCCGGGAGCACCCCCTCAAGCCCACGACGATGGCCGAGAACATGGCCTTCGACGTGGTCATCGGCCCCTACAACCCGCTCGCTCTCCCGGTCGAGGTGGAGCCAGGCGAGCCGGGGGCCGTCGGGCGAGCCCGGTTCGGCATCGCCTACGAGGGTCCGCCGGGTTGCGTCCACGGCGCGGTGATCGCCGGCACCTTCGACATCGTCCTCACCGCGGCCAACGTGGCCGCCGGCGTGGCCGGGCCGACCATCCGGCTCGGTCTCCGTTACCGGAACCCCACGCTCATCGACACCGAGACCCGCTTCGAGGCCTGGGTGGACAGGGTCGACGGCCGCCGGGTCCTCACGAAGGGCCGCGCCGTGCAGCACGGCGAGGTCACCGTCGAGGCCGAGGGGGAGTTCGCCAACCTCGACCACGAGCGCATCCAGACGATGCAGCACGGGCGACGTCGTCCGGCCGAGGGCTGAGCGGCACCACCGTGGCGCCGGGCGGGCACGGGCCGGACCACGCCATGCTCCAAGCGGCGAAGGAGGCCAGCGGGGAGGCCCGGGCCTCCGGCGCACCGATCGACGAGGTCGCCGAGCAACGGGCCGAGGCGCTCGCCGAGCCCCACTTCGGCCGTCGGGCACTCCTCGGGGGAGCGGCGGCCCTCGGGGCGGCGGCGGTCCTCGGGCGGCCACGACGGGCCACGGCGGCCGACGCGCCGCAGATCGTGATCGTCGGAGCCGGCCTGGCCGGCCTCCGCTGCGCCCACCTCCTCTGGACCGAGCGCGGACTCGCCTCCACCGTGTTCGAGTGGGACGACAGCCCGGGTGGCCGGGTCGCCACCTACCGCGACGTCTTCGCCAACGGCCAGATCGTCGAGGAGCACGGCGAGTTCATCTCCTCCGAGCACACCGCCATGCTCGGGCTCGTCCAACGCTTCGGTCTCGGCCTCGACAACACCAACCGCTACCCGCCGGGCACCGAGGACACCTATTGGTTCGAGGGTCAGCGCTACACCCAGGCCATGCTGAACGCCGACTGGCACGCCTTTGGCTGGCGGCTCTTCCACCGGGCCGTCCAGGCGGCCCGCTACCCGACCGATCACACCCGGTCCACGCCCACGGCGCGGGCCTGGGACCAGCTTTCGGTGGCCGAGTGGATCGAGCAGTACGTCCCGGGCGGGCTGGCCTCGCCGTTCGGCGGGCTCTGCTACCAGGCCACGATCGACGAGTACGGCGGCCCGCCCGAGGAGCAGTCGGCGCTCAATCTCGTCTACCTCCTGGGCTTCGACGACAGCACGAGCTCGGGCCGCCAGCCCAAGGGCGCCCCGGTCCTCGGGGGGACCGACGAGCAGTGGCACGTGCACGGGGGCAACGACCAGGTGGTGACCGGCCTCGTCGGCGAGCTGCCGCCGGGCACCGTCGAGACCGGGCAACGGTTGGTGGCGCTACGGGAGCGGAGCGGCCGTTTCGTGTGCACGTTCGAGGACGGGTCGGGGCGGCTGACCGAGGTGCCGGCCGACCACGTCGTGTTGGCCATCCCCTTCAACAAGCTGGCCGAGGTGGACCTCTCGAGGGTGCGCCTCCGCCCGTTGAAGCGGCGGGCCATCGCCGAGCTCCGGCTGGGCACGAACGCCAAGGTGGCGCTCCAGGTGGCCGGACGGCCGTGGCAGGCCGACGGCTACACCGGCAACGAGTACGCCGACAACGGGGCGGCCAGCGGCTGGGACATCACCAATTACCAGCCGGGACGGACCGGCATCCTCCTCGACTTCCCGGGCGGCGCAGGGGGCGCGGCGCTCGCCGTCACCTACGGCCTCGTGGCCGACAACGGCCCGGCCCCCCCGGCCATGGTGGCCGACTACCTCGTCTCCCTCGAACCGCTGTTCCCCGGCATCGGCGCGGCCTGGGCCGCCGGGCCGGGGATCGCCTGGTACGCCGATGGAGCCATCGACGAGCACCTCGGTGGGGCCTGGTCCTACTACCGCATCGGGCAGTACACCGGGTTCGCCGGCGTCGAGGGCGAGCGCGAGGGCAACCTGCACTTCGCCGGCGAGCACACCTCCTACGCGTTCCAGGGCTTCATGGAGGGCGCGCTGCGGAGCGGCGAGCGGGTCGCCGGTGAGATCTGAAGAGCGATCAGGCGCTGGCGGGCAGGTCCCGGCCGGCCGCCCGGGTGACCTCGATGTCGGTGGCCTCGATCCACCCGCCGCACGAGGGGCAGGCGAGCTCGGGCACCATCGTCGCCCCGCAGTCCTTGTGCCGTAGCTCGACCGGCGGGCCGGCCCCGTCGGACGCCCACTTGTCGCCCCAACGGAGGAGCCCGATCAGGATCGGGTAGAGATCGCGACCCTTCTCGGTCAGGCGGTATTCGAAGCGATCCGCGTGGTTGGAGTAGGGCACCCGCTCGAGCACCCCCTCACCCACGAGCGCCTTGAGCCGCTCGGTGAGCACCGAGCGCGGTGCGCCGGTGCGGGCCTGGAAGTCCTCGAAGCGCCGGGTCCGCATGAACGCCTCGCGGAGGACGAGGATGGTCCAGCGGTCGCCGATCACCGACAGGGCCCGGGCCACCGAGCAGCGCTGGTCGGCGATCTCGCTCCACCTCACGGCCCCCACGGTAGCGCGTGCCGGGGGCTTGCGTTCGGAATCCGAACGGACTATAAGTTCGGAAGACGAACTGAGGAGGCCCCGATGACCACCACCGAGACGGTCGACCGGACGCCGAGCGGCCTCGAGCTGCTCCGATCCTGGCAGGAGCGGGGCCCGAGCTCGGTTGGCGTGATGCGCCTGCTCGGTGCCCGGATGCAGACCGCCGAGCACGGGCGGGTGGTGTTCGCCGCCGAGACCTGCCCGGACTTCGGCAACCCCATGGGCACCCTCCACGGGGGCATCGCCGCCACCATGCTCGACTCGGCCATGGGCTGCGCCGTGCTGAGCGCCCTCGGACCCGGGGTCGGCTACACCACGATCGACCTGGCGGTGAAGTACCTCCGGCCGGTCCCCCTCGACGGGACCACGCTCTGGGCCGACGGCCGCACCGTCCATGTGGGCGGCCGCATGGCCACGGCCACCGGCCGGCTGACCGACCGGGCGGGCCGCCTCATCGCCACGGCCACCACCACCTGCCTGGTCTTCGAAGAGGCAGCCTGACCAGCCCGGTCGCTCTTGACGCCCCGCACCCCCGGTGGGACATTGACCTGGTCCCACCGCCCGAGCGAGGAGGGCCACCCGTGCCGGACAAGCCGAGTTACCTAGGCATCTTGAACGCGCTCTGCGTCGGCGAGGCCGGCGCGGCCCGCTACCTGACCGCCTGGATCGAAAAGACCGAAGACCCCGAGGTGAGAGAAGTTCTCACGAAGGTCTGCCACCGCGAGGCGGAGCACGCGGCGGCGTTCGCCAAGCGCATCAACGAGCTCGGCTTCAGCGTGCGCGAGAAGCACGACAAGGGGATGGACAAGGCCTGCGAGATCGCCTCGTCGGACCTGAGCGACCTCGAGAAGATGGAGAAGCTCCACGTGGGCGAGGAGCTCAACGTCTTCGACACGATCTTCACCGACCACACGATCGACGTGCAGACGGGCGCCCTCCTCGGCCGTTACATCGCCGAGGAGCACGACACCAACCGGATGACCCGGGCCTGTCGGGCCAAGCTGGCCGCCCGCCAGAACGGGTCGTCAGGAACGAGTCAGTCCGACGAACTCGCCCACCTGAGCAAGCAAGTCGACGAGCTGTGTCAGGCCGTCGACGAGCTGCGGCAGATCGTGAGCGGGAAGACCAAGGCCGCTCGCAGCTGAACCCGGGCTGCTCAGAAGAGCGGCCCCGAGCTCGCCACCTCGTACTTGGTCGCCTCGAAGGGGCCGTCGACCACCTCGCCCAGGACCGCGCCGAAGTCGGCCATGTGCGGTGTGGCGAAATGGGCTTGCAAGGCCTCCTCGGATTCCCACTCCTCGAACAGGAGCACCTGGTTCGGATCGTCGACCGACGTCCAGAACCCGTACTGACGACAGCCGGGCTCGGCCAGTGACGCGGCGGCCATGGCCGCTCCAGCGGCGAGCGCCTTCTCCCGTGTCTCCGGCTTGATCCGGGTGCTTCCGACGATCAGCAGCACGGCGTCCTCCTCGGGTTGCTTCGGGCTCGGCCACCATAGACAGCCCGGGTACGAGGTGCTCGGCCTCCCGGCGGGGGCCCGTCGCGCTCAGCCGGCGGTAGAGCTGCTCACCACATAGAGGGTTCCGCCGCCGCTCGACCCGCCGTAGTCCTTGGCCGGGACTACGGTGCCGTGCGACTCGACCCAGGAGAAGATGGCGCTCGCCGTCGAGGTGCCGCCACCCGGCCCTCCGCCACCGGGTCCCCCGCCGCTCCCGGTGACGAGCACGTAGTGCACCTTCCCTTCGGCCACCAGCTGCTCGAACTGCGCCAGGGTCGGAGCGGGATCACTCCCGTTGAACCCGCCGATCGTGATGACCGCCCTGCCGCTCTCGATGATGATCGGAGCCGAGGTCTGTGATCCGGCGACCACCAAGAGGTAGGTGGCCGAACCTTGGTGGGCCTCGAGGAAGGCGACGAGGGCCTTGTCGACCGAGGCACCGCCCGGGCCGGCGGCCCCGCCTCGCGCGCCGCTCGCCGAGCCGCCGACCGCTCCGGGGAACCCGCTGGCCGCCCGGCCACTACCGGTTCCCGACGGGAGCGCGCCGGCAGGCGGGGTACCACCGGTGCCCGATGGCCGGCCGCCGGCACCCGGGCCGAAGGCTCCCGCGCCAGCGCCGGTCGGAGGACCGCCAACACCGGCCGTCCCACCAGCGGCTGCACCACCGAGGCCGCCCGGTCCGCCACCGCCCGTCGACGGCCCGGCGGTCACGCCGCCGCCCGAGTAGACGGTGCGAGCCGTGGTCAGCGAATAGGCGGCCGGGCCGGCCAGGAGGCTGGCCGCGGCGAGCACGCCGGCTCCGAGGGCCACGGCACCGCCGCGCACCACGTCGAAGAGGACGAGCGCGAGGACCACGGCGGCGACCACCCCGGCGGCCAGGACAAACGTGGCCAGGCCGGGGTCGTAACCGGGGACCCGGTCGAGAAGCACCGCGGCCCAGAAGGCGCTCGCCGCCACGGCGAGCGGCAGCACGGGTGCCCAGCGGCGCGACTGCCGGCCGAGCCGGAAGAGCGTGACCGCGCCAGCGCCGACCAGCGCGCCGACGCCCGGCGCCATGACCACCGTGTAGTAGGGGTGGAAGATCCCCTTGGCGTTCGAGAACACGACGAAGAAGGCGAGGGTCCAACCACCCCAGAGGAGCCAGCCGGCTCGCGTGGCGTCGGTCCGGGCCGCCCGGCGCGTGGCGTAGAGGCCGGCGACGAGGCCCACGACGGCCAGCGGGAGGAGCCAGGAGATCTCTCCCCCGAGCAGGTCGTTGAACATCCGGAGCCAACCCGGGGTGCCGGCGAAGCTCGGCCCACCCGGGCCGCCGCCACTCCCGAAGATGCGGGAGAAGCCGTTGTACCCGAAGATCAGGTTGAGCTCGGAGTTGTCGGTGCTCCCCCCGATGTAGGGCCGTGAGGCGGCCGGCCACAGCTGGACGACGGCCACCCACCAGCCCGACGACACGAGGACGGCGAGCCCGAACCAGAGGGTCTGGCGCACCCGGCGCCAGAGGTGCGGCTTGCCGCAGACGAGGTAGAGGACGACGAGGACCGGCAGGACGATGAAGGCTTCGAGGGTCTTCGTGAGGAAGGCGAAGCCGATCAGGCTGCCGGAGAGCACGAGCCGCCAGGTGCTCGCCCGCTCGAGGGCCACCCAAAAGGCCCACGCCGCCAAGAGGAGCAGGAGCGTGAGCAGGGCGTCGGGGTTGTTGTAGCGGAACATGAGCGTCGCCGCCGGCGTGAGGGCGAAGGCGAGGGCGGCGAGCACCGCGGCCAGCTCGCCCGACCAGCGCCGGACGAGGTGGTAGAGGACCATCACCGAGGCCACGCCGGCCAGGGCCTCGGGGAGGAGCACGGTCCACGTCGAGAAGCCGAACACTCGGGCCGCCAGCTCCGGCACCCAGAGCGCGGCCGGGGGCTTGTCGACCGTGATGAAGTTGCCTGGGTCGAGCGAGCCGAAGAAGAAAGCCTTCCAGCTCTCGGTGCCGCTCTTCACCGCCGCCGTGTAGAAGCTGTTGGCCGTCCCGTTGGCCGCGAGGTTCCAGGTGTAGAGGACGGCGGCCAGCGCGAACACGCCGATCCGGGCCGGCACCGACCACGGCGGACGGCGCTCCGCTGCCGGCGCCGGTGACGCCGCCGGGAGTTCGGCCGGCGTGGCCGGCACCGTGATGGCGTAGGGGTGGTCGAGGACGCTCGGCGTGGTCATGGACGGATCGTGCGCCGGCCCCATGAGAGCCCGCTGTGATCTCCCTGCGAGCGGCCATGGGATCGCCCTCTCACAGCTGGCACTGCGGCCGGGCCCAGCCGGTGCCTGGCAGCGACGTCCATCATCACACCGTGCACATTCGAGCCCTCACCGAACGTCTCGGTTCGCTGGGCCCGCGCCTCGGGCAATGGTGCCGCTACGCCGCGGTGTCGGTGGTCTCGACGCTCACCAGCCTGACGACGCTCGGGTTGCTGGTCGGCGTCGTCGGCTTCGAGGCGCTGTGGGCGAACCTGGTCGCCACCGCGGTCGGGACCGTGCCGTCCTTCGAGCTCAACCGGCGGTTCGTCTGGCGACGCCGAGGCCCGGCGTCGCTCCGCCGCCAGGTCGTCCCCTTCACCGCCCTCTCGTTCGCCGGCCTGGCCCTCTCGTCGCTCACCATCCGTGTGGCCTCGGGCCTCTCGGCCCACGCCGGGCGGGCGGGGCACACCGCGGCGGTCGAGGTGGCGAGCGTGGCGGCATTCGGGTCGCTCTGGCTCGTCCAGTTCGTGCTGCTGGACCGGGTGCTCTTCGTCGAGCGCGGGTCTCGCTCAGAGACCGGCGGGGCGGTCCCCGATGACGTGGTCCTCGGCCAGCTGGGACAGCTCGGCCGCCGAGAGCCCGAGGTCGCCCCCCAGCACCTCGTCGTTGTGCTGCCCGAGCACCGGCGGCGGGGCGTGGTGCCAGTGGGCCGGGCCACGGGCCAGGCGGAACGGCAGGCCCGGGTAGCGCTGGCGTCCGGCTACCGGGTGGTCGAGGACCTCGAAGAAGTGCCGGGCCAGCAGCTGGGGGTTGTCACCCAGGCGGCCGGGGAGGATGGCCGCCTCGGCCGGCACGCCGCGGCCGCTCAGCTCCTCGACGGCCGTGGCGACGTCGCACTCGGCCAGGACCGCGCCGAGGCGCGCGTCGAGCTCGTCGAGCGCCCCCTCCTCCTTGTTGTGCAGGGCCCAGCCGAGGGGGCCGGCCCAGTCGGGTGAGCCCAGCCAATCGACGAGGGCCAGCCACTGCTCGGAGGTCTCGGTGGCCACCGCCAACCACTCGTCGTCGCCCCGGCACCGGTAGAGGCCCTGGGGGCGCTTGGCCGCGTCCCGGTTGCCCTGGCGGCCGAAGACGTTGCCGTGGGCCGAGTACTCGAGCACCTGCTCGGCCGCCACGTTCAGCGCGGCGTCGACCATCACCGACTCGACCATCTGGCCCCGACCGGTGCGGTCCCGGTCGATCAGGGCGACGAGGGTGGCGAGGCAGGCGTGCACGCCGGCGATGGCGTCGCACGGGCCGCGCGGGTTGATCGGCGGGCCGTCCTCGTAGCCGGTCACGTTGGCCAGGCCCGACAGCTGCTCCATCGTCATGGCCAGGCCCACCCGGTCGCGCCAGGGCCCGCTGAGCCCGAAGGCCGGCATGCGCACGAAGACCGCCTGGGGGTTGATCGCGGCCACCCCGGCCCCGTCGAGGCCGAAGGACTCGAAGACCCGGGGCGAGAAGTTCTCGATCACCACGTCGGAACGTTCGATCAGCCGTCTGGCCAGGTCGAGCCCGGCCGGCCGCGAGAGGTCGACGGTCACGCCCCGCTTGTTCGGGTTGGCCGCATGGAAGATCCAGCTGTACTCCCACCACTGCTCGACGTCAGGGGGACGCGAGCTCGTGTAACGGATGGCGTCGGGCCGCTGGACCGACTCGATCTTCACCACGTCGGCACCGAGGCAGCCGAGGATGACCGTGGCCATCGGGCCGGCCCACAGCGCGCTGAAATCCGCCACCTTCACATCGGAGAGGGGGAGCGGCTCGGCCTCGGGCACGGTGCCCGGCTCGCCCTCGGGCCGCTCGCCCCGGCCGGCCCCGAGGGCCGGCGCCGGGCCGAGCCCCGGCAGCGTCGAGCCCGACATCCGGTACGGGACGCGGGGGCCGATCAGCTGCGTGCCGGGCACGGCGACGAACGTGCCGTTGGCGACGAAGTGGCCCATCCCGGCGATGTTGGCGCCGTTGCCGATCGGGGCGACCGGGATGCGGTAGGCCCCCGCCAGGTCGACGATCTCGTCGACCGTGCGCTCCCGGGTCCACGCCTGGACGGCCGCCTCGACCTCGACCCGGCGGGGCCACCGGTCGAGCTGCTGGGCCAGCGCGGGGTCCTCGCCCATCCCGGGTCGCTCGATCATGACCGTGAAGTCCTTCCACTGCTGGGCCGAGAGCAGCGCGAAGCCCACGAAGCCGTCCTTGGCCGGCTCGATGGACGGGATCTCCACCGACCGGCTGAACACCTGGGTCAGGAAGCGCTCGGGGTCACCGGTGAGGTCGGCGTGCAGCCACTCGTAGGGGTTGAGGGTGACCGCCATGCACTCGAACTCCGAGACGTCGACGTGGTCCCCGAGCCCGCTCGCCCGCGCCCGTCGCCAGGCAGCCAGGCCGGCGACGGCGGCCCACGTCCCGGCGGCCCAGTCGCCGAGGCGTCCGCCGGCAGCCAACGGGGAGCGGTCGGGCAGGCCCCGGAGCTGCAGGGAACCGACGGCGGCCTGCATCGTGAACTCCGTGGCCGGCCGGAGGGCCCAGGGTCCGTGCTGGCCGAACGGGGTGATCGAGACCATCGTGAGCGAGGGTCGGCGGGCCTGGAGGGCCTCGACCCCGAGGCCGAGCTCCGAGAGCGCCCCCGGCGGGCCGGCCTCGACCACCAGGTCGGCCGAGGCCGCCACCTCGGCCACGAGGCGTCGACCCTCGGGCCGGGAGAGGTCGGCCACCACGCTGTCCTTGCCGGCGCAGAGGAACCGGAACATGGGCGAGCCGCCCTCGTCGTCGACGACGCCGAGCGCGCTGTAGCGACGGACCGGGTCGCCCCCCTCGGGCTCGAGCTTCACCACCTCGGCCCCGGCGTCGGCCCACAGCTTCGTGCAGTAGCTCCCGGCGAGGGTGCCGGTGAGATCCGCCACCACGAGGCCGTCCAAGGGACTGTGCTGCGTCAAGAGGCCCCCGATTCCTTTAGGTCATAGGATTATAGGAATTGCGACCTGACGAACGCGGGGGGCCATGAGCGACCGGCAGCAGTCCGAAGCGGTGGAGATCGACACCTCCGACGTGGAGCGTTGGCGCGGCGTGCCGCTCGGCCGTCAGCAGCCCCGCTACCCGGTGAGCGAGTCGGACATCGGGCGGTGGGCCCAGGCCATGCACAACCCCAACCCCGTCTACTACGACCCCGACTTCGCCGCCGACAGCCGCTTCGGCGGCATCGTGGCGCCGCAGTCCTTCACCGTGGCCGCCGGTGACGGGCACGGGGCCACCCCGGCCATCCAGGGGAGCGTGCCCGGCAGCCACATGCTCTTCGGCGGCGACGAGTGGTGGTTCTACGGCCCGCGGATCCGGCCGGGCGACCTCTGCCAGCGCGACACGATGCTGTACGACTACCGGGTCACGAACACCCGCTTCGCCGGTCCGACGCTCTTCAGTCGGGGGGACACCACCTACATCAACCAGCGCGGCGAACCCGTGGCCAAGCAGCGCTCGACGGCCATCCGCTACGTCGTGGCCGAGGCCCTCCGCCGCGGCGCCTTCGCCGGCCAGGACAAGGAGCCGCTCTGGGACCAGCCGGACCTCGAGCGGCTGGAGGCGCAGAAGCGGGACTACTACCAGACGCTGCGAGCACAGGGCCACCAGGCCCGGGAGTACGCCTCGGTGAAGGTCGGCGAGACGCTGCCCGAGCGGGTGCTCGGACCCCACACGGTGGCCTCGTTCACGACCGAGCACCGGGCCCGGCCGGTCACCGTCTGGGGCGCGGCTTACCAGACCAAGGGACCGACCAGCCTGTGGAGCGCCGGGTGGCTGAACGAGATGGGCCGGGACTTCGACCGGGTGGCCTATGACCCGGCCGCGGCCGACGGCCTCTACATGGGCCCGTCGAGGGGCCACGTCCAGCCGGAGTTCGCCCAGCTGATCGGGATGCCCCGGGCCTACGGCTACGGGTCGTCGATGGGCGGGTGGATTCTCGACTACCTGGAGAACTGGGCGAGCGAGTGGGGCTGGACGATCCACATGGACTCCCAGTACCGCTTCCCGGCGTTCGTGGGCGACGCCACGATCCTGAACGGCGAGGTCACCGAGCTCGGCGTGAGCCACTCCGGCGAGGCACAGGCCACGGTGAAGATCGAGATGACCACGCAATCGGGCGAGAAGATGGCCACGGCCACGGCGGAGGTCCACCTGCACACCGACTCATGACGCCGGGTGAGGCCCCGGGGCCGGGTCCCCTCGCCGGCGTCCGGGTCATCGAGTTCGGTGGGCAAGGACCGGCGCCCTTCGCGGCGCTGCTCCTCTCCGACATGGGGGCCGACGTCCTGCGGATCGACCGGGTGGCTGAGGTCGACGGCAACGCCACGCACCCGCGGGACACCGACATCATCACCCGGGGCCGGCCCTCGGTGGCCGTCGATCTGAAGCACCCCGACGCCGCCACGCTCGTCCTCGAACTCGTCGAGCGGGCCGACGTGCTCCTCGAGGGCTTCCGACCGGGCGTCCTCGAACGCCTCGGCCTCGGCCCCGAGGTCTGCACCTCCCGCAACCCTCGACTCGTGTACGCCCGCATGTCGGGCTACGGCCAGGACGGGCCGATGGCCCAGGTGGCCGGCCACGACATCAACTACCTGGCCACTGCCGGGGTGCTCGGGGCCCTCGGGCCGTCGGACGGGCCGCCGCTCCCACCGCTCAACCTCGTCGGCGACTTCGGCGGTGGCGGCGCCCTCCTGGCGTTCGCCATCACTGCCGCCCTGCTCGAGCGCCAGGCCTCGGGCCTCGGCCAGGTGATCGACGCGGCGATGACCGATGGCGCGGCCCTCCTCATGACGTGCAACCTCGGTCCGATGCAGATGGGGTGGTGGACCCAGGAGCGCGGCACCAACCTCCTCGACGGCGGCGCTCACTACTACAACGTCTACGAGACGGCCGACGGGCGCTACATCACGTTCGGAGCCATCGAACCGCAGTTCTACGCGGCGATGCTCGAGGGGCTCGGCCTGGCGGGTGAGGACCTGCCCGAGCAGACCGACACGACCGCCTGGCCGGCGATGAAGAAGCGGGTGGCCGAGATCGTGGCCACCGCCACCCGGAACGAGTGGGTGGCCCGGTTCGCGGAACTGGACGCCTGCTTCGCCCCGGTGCTCGGCCCCTTCGAGGCCATGGAGGACGCCCACCTGCGGGCCCGAGGGACCTTCACCGAGGTCGGCGGACTCCGTCAGGTGGCGCCGACCCCCCGGCTGTCACGTACGCCGGGCGGCATCGCCCGCAGCGGCAGCCACCCCGGTCAGGGCACCGTCGTGGCGCTCGAAGCCTGGGGCTGCCCGCCCGACGCCGTGGCCGATCTCCAAGCGCGTGGCGTCGTCCGCCAGGCCTGACGTGTCCCGGGCCGGCGCCTCGCTCGGCGACCTCCTCCTCGCCCGGCTCGGCGAGGAACGGCCCGGGCTCAAGTTCGAGGACGGGGAGCTCACCTGGGACCAGTACGTCCAGGGCTGTCTCGACCGGGCGTCGCTCCTCGCCGACCGCCGCCGGGAGGGGCCGTTCCACGTCGGGGTGCTCCTCGACAACGTGCCGGACTTCGTCATGCTGCTCGGGGCCGCGGCCATCGGCGGGGCGACGGTGGTCGGTCTCAACCCGACGCGCCGGGGCAGCGAGCTGGCCGACGACATCGTCCACACGGACTGCCAGCTGCTCGTCACCGAGCCTCGCCACCGGGCCCTCCTCGACGGCCTCGACCTGCCGCTCGGGGCCGACCGGATCCTCGACGTCGACGACGCGAGCTACCAGGCCGAGGTGGCCGCCCATGCCGGCGCCGCCCCGCCACCCGTCACCGCCGGGCCCGACGACCTCTTCCTCCTCGTCTTCACGTCCGGCACGAGCGGTCGGCCGAAGGCCGTCAAGTGCTCCCAGCAGAAGGTGCTCATCCCGGGACGGGCCGTGGTCGGCCACCTCGGCCTGACCGACGGGGACACGAGCTACCTGTCGATGCCGCTCTTCCACTCGGCCTCAGTCTTCGCCGGGTGGAGCCCGTCGGTCGTGGCCGGCTGCACCATGGGGATGCGGCGGCGCTTCTCGGCCTCGGCCTTCCTCGACGACGTCCGGCGCTTCGGCTGCACGTGGTTCAACTACATCGGCAAGCCCCTCGCCTACGTGCTGGCCACACCGGAACGCCCCGACGACGCCGACAACCCGCTCAGGATCGCCATGGGCAACGAGACCACCCACGCTGACGCCGTGCGCTTCGCCGAGCGCTTCGACGTGGTGATCCTCGAGGGCTACGGGGCCACCGAGTCAGGCCTCAACATCCTCCGGACCCCCGACACGCCGGACGGAGCCATGGGCCCACTCCCCGAGGGCGTCGCCGTCATCGACACCGAGACCGGCGAGCCCTGCCCCGTCGCCCGCTTCGACGCCGAGGGGAAGCTCGTCAACGGCGAGGAGGCCATCGGCGAGATGGTCAACACCGACGGTCCCGGCCTCTTCCAGGGCTACTACCGGGACGAAGACGCCGTGGAGGAGCGCATGCGGGGCGGCATGTACCGCAGCGGCGACCTCGCCTACGTCGACGTCGCCGGCTTCGCCTACTTCGCCGGCCGCACGAGCGAGTGGCTGCGGGTGGACGGTGAGAACCTGGCCGCCGCGCCGATCGAGCGCCTCCTCCTCCGGCATTCCGACGTCGCCCAGGCCGCGGTCTACGCCGTCCCCAACGTCGACGTGGGTGACGAGGTCATGGCGGCGCTCGTGCTCGAGCCGGGAGCAACCTTCGACCCGGTCGGCTTCGCCGACTTCCTGGCCGGCCAGTCCGACCTCGGCACGAAGTGGGCGCCGCGCTACGTGCGACTCACGGCCGAGCTCCCCCACACCGCGACGAACAAGGTCCTCAAGCGCACACTGATTCAGACGGGCTGGCAGACGCCCGACCCGGTCTACTGGCGAGCCGGTCGCGACCTCGCCTACCGCGAGATGACGGCGGCGAACGTGGACGAGCTCGCGCGGGCCTTCGCCGCCCGGGACGGCCGGTCGGCGGTGGGCTGAGCGGTGCTGGCCCGCGAAGACGTCCTCCCGAACCTCGTCGCCCGACGGGCGGCAGCCACACCCGGGCGCCTCGCCATCCAGTCGGTGGAGGGCGGATCGATGACCTACGGCGAGCTCCACCGCGAGTCCCTCCGTTGGGCCGACGCCTACCGCCGGCTCGGGGTGGTCCCGGGCGACCACGTGGCCACGATGGTCACCCACTCCTTCGAGTCCTACCTGGCTTGGCTCGGGCTCTCGTGGCTCGGGGCCATCGAGGTCCCGATCAACACCGGCTACCGGGGCGAGATGCTGCGCTACCTCGTCGACAACAGCGGGGCCAAGGTCGTCGTCCTCTCCGCGGCCTACGTCGACCGGCTGGCCGAAGTGGCCGGGACGCTCGACCGGCTCGAGACGGTGGTGCTCCTCAGACCCGAGGAGCACCCGCCAGCACTCCCCTACCGGGTGCTGAGCGGCGATGAGTTCCTGGAGTCGGCGGAGCCAGCCGACGACCTCGAGGGCCCCACCTACCGGGACATCTCCTCGGTCATCTACACGTCGGGCACGACCGGGCCGTCGAAGGGTGTCCTCGTCCCCTGGGCCAGCCTCCACGACCTGAACGGAATGTTGCCGGCCGACATCATCGGTCGACCCGACGAGGGCTACTACTCCGTCTACCCGGCCCACCACGTGGCCGGGAAGGCCGCCCTCTACGCGGCCTTCGTGCACGAGGCCCGGCTCGTCTTCCGCGAGACCTTCAGCGTCTCGCACTACTGGGACGACCTCCGCCGCTTCGACTGCGTCTTCGGTGGCCTGGTCGGCCCCATGGTCTTCATGCTCCTCGCCCAACCGCCCAGCGACCGCGACACCGACAACCCCCTCCGGGGTGTCGTCATGGCGCCGGTCATCCCGGCGTTCAAGGAGTTCAAGCGGCGCTTCGACGTGCGGATCTGCACCGGCTACGGCATGACCGAGATCGGCTACCCCTTCGCCAGCGGGTGGGGCCTCGAGGACCACACGACCGTGGGTCGGGTGCGTACGGGTCCGCCCGGTTTCGAGGTCCGCCTCGTCGACGAGGACGACCAGGAGGTGGAGGAGGGCAAGTTCGGCGAGCTCGTCGTGCGCACCTCGGAGCCCTGGATCATCAACGCCGGTTACTTCAACATGCCGGACAAGACCGCGGCCGCCTGGCGCAACGGCTGGTTCCACACCGGCGACGGGTTCACCCGCGACGCCCGGGGCAACTACTACTTCGTCGACCGCATCAAAGACGCCATCCGGCGGCGGGGGGAGAACATCTCCTCGTTCGAGGTCGAGCGGATCGTGAACGAGCACCCGGCGGTGGCCGAGTCGGCGGCCATCGGCGTACCCTCCGAGCTGTCCGAGGACGAGGTCAAGATCTTCGTGGTGAAGGAACCGGGTACCGAGCTCTCAGCCGAGGAGCTCATCACGTTCCTCATCCCCCGCATGCCCCGCTTCATGGTCCCCCGCTACGTGGAGTTCGTCGACGACCTCGAAAAGACGGCCTCGACGCAGCGCACCCAGAAGTACGCCCTGCGGGCCCGGTCGCTCAACGAGCACACCTGGGACCGCGAGGCGGCAGGCATCGAACTACCTCGCTGAAATCAGGGAAAGGAGCGACCACGTGCTCTACCTCCACGAGATCCACCGGGTACGGCCGGGCAAGATGGCCGGGCTGCTCGAGGCGGTCGAGCACGACTACCTCCCCCTCGCCGAGCGCCACGGGATCCGTATGGTGGGCTACTGGCAGGTGGCGCCGGGCCAGGGCACGTGGCCCGAGACGGTGGCGGTCTGGGAGCTCGACGACTTCGCCCACTACATCGCCGTCACCCGTCGCCAGTTCGCCGAGGGCGAGCTCGACCCCGAGCTCGCCGAGTGGCACGAGGGGCTCGGCGAGTGGGTCGACCACACCGACGGTCTGGCCTGCTTTTCCTCGGACCTGTCGCCCACGGTCGCCGAGCTCCGGGAACGGGGGCTCCAGGCCAAGCTCTGCACCCACGAGATGATCCACGTCCAGCCGGCCCGCCAGGCCGAGTACCTGCGGTGGTGCGAGGAGTTCTGGTGGCGCCGGGTGGCCGAGCCGGCCGGCCGCTCGATCATCGGCCTCTACTGGTCACCTTGGAAGAACACCCGGGCCGTCTGCATCTGGGGCCAGGGCGCCACCTGGGACGACGTCCAGCCCTTCGGAAAGGACGAGTCCTGGGCGAACGACACCGACCTCGCGCTGTGGCAGACGCTCGGACGGGAGATCCGAACCGACTGGGACGACCGATTCTTGGTCCCGGCCCGCTTCTCCACCGTGCGCTGACAGTGCTGCCGCGAACGATCTGTTCGACAATTAGCAACCTCCGGTCGGGATCGAAGCAACCACAGAGTCGCTGGCCGCTGGCGACACCTGGCTGACCACGACGCATCACCCGGCACCACCCCGAGACCTGGGGGGCCTCCCGAAGGGGTGTGGCTGTCCCTAGAAGGCCACAGTCAGCCGGTCTCGGAGGATTGACTCCTCCCGGCATTTCCTTTCCGAGTGCCTTCGGGCTGCCGGGCAGGCCGAGTCGGACCCTTCTACGCTGGCGGGGCGTCCCGAGGCGAGCCAAACCGGGGGTGAAGGCCAAGTGGCGTCGAGTACGGAGACGATCACGATCCTCTTCACCGACATCGTGGGCTCGACGGCGCTGTCTCAGCGCCTTCAGCCGGCCGAGGCCGACGCTCTGCGACAAGGGCATTTCGCCCTCCTTCGCCAGGCACTTGCTGCCCACGATGGAAGGGAGGTGAAGAACCTCGGCGACGGGATCATGGCGGTTTTCATGAGCCCATCACGAGCCCTGGCGTGTGCGGTGGCCATGCAACAGGGCGTCGAAGCCGAGAACCACGGCTCGGCCTTACCTCTTGGCCTTCGTATCGCACTCAGCGGCGGGGAGACGACCACCGAGGACGGCGACTACTTCGGGGACCCAGTCGTCGAAGCCGCGAGGCTGTGCGCACAATGCGACGGAGGGCAGATCCTGGCTTCGGACGCGGTCCGTGTCATGGTTGGTCGTCGCAGCCCTCATCCGTTCAACCCCATCGGAGAGCGAGAGCTCAAGGGCATGCCGGAGCCTGTTGTCGTGTGCGAGGTCGGCTGGGAGCCTGCCGCGATCCCACTAGGGGTTCCCCTCCCCGAGCGCCTTGAGATCCGTAGCCACGAGTTCTTCGGGTTCTCCGGGCGCGGGCAGGAGAAGGCTCTCCTCATCGAGGCGGTGAAGAGGACCACCCAGGGTTCCCGTGAGGTGGCGTTCGTGTCGGGCGAGCCTGGCATTGGGAAGACATCGCTCTGCCGACAAGTGGCCAAGTCCGCGCACGAGCTGGGCGTCTACGTCCTCTATGGGAGTTGCGACGAGGACTTGAGGGTGAGCTACCAGCCCTTCGCCGAGGCTCTTGCCCACCTCGTTGTTCACACCGATGATTCGGTCCTCGCACAACACGTCGCAGACCATGGTGGCGCATTGTCGAACCTCGCACCGGCACTCGCCAAGCGAATACCCGATCTTTCTGAGGTCCAGAGTGTTGACCCAGACTCGGAGCGTCTTCGGCTCTTCGGCGCCGTGGTGGGGTTTCTGTCCCTCGCTTCGAAGGAGAGGGGACTACTTCTCATCCTCGACGACCTGCATTGGGCCGACAAGGCCAGTCTCCAGCTCCTTCGTCATATCGCCTCGTCGACCCAGCTGCCGAAGGTGACAGTCTTGGGGACCTACCGCGATTCAGAGCTCTCCGCGGGTCATCCCCTGTCTGACATGCTCGCGAGTCTCCGACGCGACGTACCGACAGAGCGGATCGACCTTCTCGGCTTGGAGGAATTGGAGATTGTCGAGATGATGGAGCAGGTCGCTGGACAGGTCATGGATGACGAGGGCGTGGACCTGGCCCACGCCGTACGCCGCGAGACCGATGGGAACCCCTTCTTCACCACGGAGCTTCTTCGACACTTGGGTGAATCGGGCCTCGTCAGCCAAGATGAGACCGGTCGCTGGGGGGTGAGCGAGAATCTCTACGAGAGAGGCCTACCGCAGAGTGTCCGTGAGGTGGTTGGTCAACGAGTCGATCGGCTCGGACCAGACGTCCGACGAGTGCTATCGCAGGCATCTGTCATCGGGCGAGACTTCGAGGTCGCGCTTTTGGCCCAGGTGGTCGAGATCGACGAGGATCGCCTCTTGGACCTTCTTGATCATGCAACGGGAGCGGGACTGGTAACCGAGGTCGAGGGGAGCATCGATCGTCTCACTTTCGCCCACGCCCTCATACAACACACCCTCTACGAGGACCTGGGCGGCCCCCGGTGCGCTCGTATTCACCGAAGAGTTGCTGAGGCCCTAGAACTCATGTGCGCGAACCACCCTGAGTCTCGCGCCGGCGAGCTGGCCCACCACTACGCCGCTGCCATCAAGACCGACAACCCACTGAAGGCTCTCTTGTATTCAAAGATGGCGGGCGAGCAAGCTCTGCTTCAGCTGGCACCCGGTGATGCGATCGGTTGGTATACGCAGGCTCTCGACCTCTATGAACAGGTCACGCCCGACCCTGTTCTCTACTGCGACCTTCTCATCGGTTTCGGTACAGCTCTACGCCATACCGGCGATGCTGCCTACCGTGCGACGCTGCTGGAAGCTGCCGCTATAGCGAAGAATCTCGGAGATGGCGAACGCCTCGTGGCTTCGGTACTGATGAACGGAAGAGGACTACTTGGTGGCGGTGTTGCCGGAGAGGTCGACCATGAGCGCGTGGCCGTCATCGAAGAAGCCCTCGAAGTAGTTGGCCCACGAGACAGCAATAGCAGAGCACTTCTCCTCGCCGCATTGTCCTCGGAGTTGATGTTCAGCACTGATTTCGAGCGCTGGTCGAAGACGTCCGGCGCGGCTTTGGAGATGGCTCGCCGTCTCGGAGATGCCGCCGTATTCCTGCGTGTGACAGGCACTATCTATTCGATGTCGCTTCCCGACAACCTCGGCGACCGACTCACTGATCTAGCTCAGGCGCTCTCGTTTGCAGAAGAGATGGATGATCCTCTGGCCCTTTGTGTCGCTCACGCAAATAGAGCACTCGCCTGCCTACAAGCAGCCGATCGCGCCGGATTTGACGCCCATCTCGACGCTGCGTCTATCGCGGCCGAGCGGCTTGGCAACCCCCTGGAGCAATGGAATGTCGCGACCCTCAGATCCATGGGCGCCTTGCTCGCAGGAGATACGGAAGCAGCTGAGCAACACTTCAACATGGCTCTCGCCCTGGCTTCCGGTACCGTCCCCGAGGCCACGGCCGTCTACGGCAGCCAGTTCTTGATTACGCGGCTGGCCCAGGGCCGGCACGATGAAGTCGCTGGAGTTGCCGACCTCATTGCGAACGCTGCCAGTGAGTTCTCCGGACTACCCATTCTGCGCTCCGGTCTCGCGTTGGTGTATTGCGAACTCGGCAGAGACGATGAGGCCCTGGAACTCATCGAGGCCGATATTGCCGACCAGTTTGCAAGTTTCCCTTACGACATGACTTGGTTGTCCTCTATGGTCGTCATGTCAGAGATTTGCGTGCGGCTCGAACGCACAGACGGAGCGGAGGTTCTCTACGATCGGTTGCTCCCATGGCCGTCCCAGATTGCACTCAATCAGACAACCGCTCTTGGGCCGGTGGCTCTCGCCCTGGGCAACATCTCAACATTGTGCCGTCGATATGACGACGCCGAGGAGCACTATCACGAGGCACTCGATTTGAGCCGGAACTTGCGCTCACCGTTCTGGGTCGCTCGCACTCAGATCGAATGGTCGAACATGCTCTTCCGGCGCAAGGCATTCGGTGACGAAGTTAGGGCGAGACAAATGGTCGGGAGTGCTCTCGACATCGCTGATACGTACGGGCTCGGGGGCATCAGAGCTCGAGCCGACAATCTCCTGTAGGCCGTTCCACCTGGCATCTTGGACACCACCCTGGAGCGTGGTGTCCAAGATACCGCAGGCCACCTGGTCAACTCGGCGGCTTGCTCCTTGACGCTGCCTCGTCAGGGGTGACGGGACCCCGGGAGATGAGCTACCCACTATCACTATGAGCCTGCGGGTTGGTGTTGGTGAGTCCACCGACGTTTGAACTCGACGGGCGTGAGCCCTCCCTCTAGCTGAGAGAAAGTTCCCGCGATCAGCCGTCCTTGAGATTATGCACGACAGCTTGTTCGAAGTTGGTAGCGACCTTGGCCGGCAGTGGGGTCGGTGAGTCGCTCTCATCGAGTACGGCCTCGTATTTGCCCACGGCGATGGCGACGTAGTCGTAGTCGAGGTCAACGGTGACACCCTCGTAGACAATGGGGATGACGAGTCGGAATTCCGCACTCTGTTGGCCGTATTTGGCGATCGGTACCGGCTCAATCTTGATCGTCCCCACCGTGGCACCCTTGCCGACGCCAGCGGCGAGAGAACTCTTGTGCTGTGAGAAGACGGTCAGATAACAGGATTGGACTGCCGAGCTGGAGGTGAACATGACGTCCTTGGTGGCCTGCTTGGCGTTGGGGTAGACGTCGATCTCCTCCTGGATCTCTGCGTTGGTCCCCTTCCGATCGAAGTAGTCGCCCTCGACGAAGTATGGGTTCTGGTCGACGCCTGGCTCGCTGACGTTGCACTGAGAGACGTTGATCGAATTTCCCGACCCCCCGCTCGAGCCCGAACCACCCCCAGAGCTTCCAGCCCCGTAGGAAGAGGCGGTCCATTGGCCTGCGAGTTGGGACTTCTTGACCAGGAGAGCCCGCGCCGCGGCGAAGACGGACTTGGCGCTCTGCTTCGTGGACGCCCCGGCCGTAGGAGCACCGAGCGCCCCGGCGAGTGCGACGGCGAGCACCGCCGGTGCAAGGCTGATCACCGTGCGCCCTCGACCGGACGGTGAGTAGTGATATGCCATTAGTTGCTCCGTTCCTCCCCGGGCCGCTGAGGACCAAGTCCACCGTGCTGCGAGCGCTCATCGCCTAATGCTGTCGTCGTCCTAGCGCCGACGCAGCTCCGGGAATGGGAACTCGCGCCCCGTCCTCCCCGCTCCCACCTGACCCCGGGTGAGCGCGCGCCTTTAGGGCGTCGGGTCAGCTCGGGACGCTATTCGACGGATCGACTTGATCCAAAAGCCCCTAGCTCCGATCATTCACGCGGACTCATGACCTGACCAGCGCGTATCCGCGTACGTGCCCTTCCGACCTGGGATTCTGACGGTTGCGAAGCCAACCAGAAGCCAGACCAAGAAGGGCACTTACGAGAT
>DATGZH010000049.1:0-65443 GCA_035297265.1 Acidimicrobiales bacterium
CAGCCGACGCCATAGGCTCCCGTTCCGCACGCCGTCCCTCCTTGTCGTTCCAGCCGTGAACAGCCGGAACCGTAAGGACCGGGGCGGCGTGCACCGCGGATCAGGGCGTCAGAGGACCCACGGATCCATCAGAAGAGACAATAAATTCAGGTTACGCCACGAAGAATGTGCCGAAGCTGAGAACGTCCCCAACCCCGGTTGCTGCCCGCCTTGACGAGCATCCGGGGACCGCCCGCTACTTGCTGTAAGGGGCGGGCGCATACGCCAACTGTTTCGGCACGGTCCCGCACCTAAGCTCAGTCGGAGCCCCAAATTCGTCGAGTGAGATGAGCGAGGTCCTCCCCGGAGGGACTTCGCCCCGTCCCCAGCCCAGTCACCGTCGACGAGATTCTCGGGCGAAGATCGACTGGTGGGGCTGGGGCGAAGCCTCGCTAAGCTGTAGTGATGTTGTACTACGGGCACGGCTCCTGGATCGCCCTGGTGGTCTTCTTCGCGTTCTTCGCCCTCCGAATGTTCTCCCGAACGCGCCGGCGCCGAGCGCCCGGGCCGGCCTCGGCTCCTATGAGCTCCTTCACCGGCGCCCCGTCCTCGGGCCTCACGGGGGATCGCCCCGACGGGTACCCCCGGAGCCCCCACTTCGTCGGGATCGCTCCCGGTTGGCTCACCGACCCTTCGGGTCGACACCAGCAGCGGTACTGGTCGGGGAGCGAGTGGACCGATCAGGTCACCGACGATGGCGTACCTGGCACCGACCCCCCTCCGGAGGGCTTGCGCGGAGAGACGGCCTCCTAAGTGCTCACTCGGCCGTGGCGCGAACGGGGCACGAACACGGCGGCTTGACCCCACCCGGCCGCTGCTCAGCCGTGCGCCTCGTGGTGGCGCTCGGCCAGACGATCGAACGCCCCGACCATCACTTTCAGGAACGGGGCCTTCTTGGTCCCGAACATCCGGAAGACGTATGCGGTGTGATCTCGGCAGGGCTGCCGACTGCTCGGCCGCAATTTCGCAGCTCAAGAGTCCAGCTTGTACGCAACCCTGTCGACGAGGTGGTGCGCATCAAGGGGCAGGCCAGCACCCTCCCGCTCCGTGGACGGTCAGTCGGCCATCCGCAGGTCAGTGATGGGCGTGAAGTACTTGGCGATGGCGTCGGGGCGGTCCAACGATTCGGAGATGAACATGGCACCCGAGTCGCCGGCCTCGGACAGCGCCTGGGCCACCTTGCCTAGGTCGTCGCTCTCGACTTCGTAGAGCGCCAGGTAGCGATGCGGGAACTCTTGGGGAGGGTCCGTCTCGGCCAGCTTGAACCGCTGCGCGGCGACGAACCCCTCCACCTTCAGCACATCACTCAGGTGGGTGTTGTCGTACCAGTCGTTGAATTCGTCCTCCCGGTCCCCGGTCGGGTTGGTAAACACCACAAACGTGTGACGGGCCATGGCTCCCTCTCCTCACTCGCTCCGGTTACCCGCCCGCCCCCTTGGCGGACCGCACGTTCAAAGATTACCCGTTAAGGGGCAGCACGAACGTCCTGGTGGGGCGCGATCGACGTGCCTCTCCACTTGACCGCTGGTTACCGTCGTTGACCGCTGTTTACCGTTCGATGGGGCACGCTTGGGGCACGAACCGCTACCCCTCAGGCTCACTTCGAACGACGGCTGGGCAGCACCCTGCTGGTCACGTTCTCGGGTCAGGTCAACCCCGGTCCGTCTAGGTGGAGGCAAGGCTGAACAGATACCCCGCCGAAACCGACTTAACACCAGTCAATCCACTGATGGCGAGCGGGGTAGCACTCGACGGTCCGACGACACCGGTACCGAGCTCACCATCCGAGTCGATTCCCCAGGCCGCCAGAGTCTTCGTCTTGAGGAGGGCGAGGACGTGGAAGGCTCCAGCAGAGATCACCTTGATGTTGGTAAGTCCACTGATGGCGACAGGAACTGGGCTGCCGGTACCGCTCGAGTCGCCGTTTCCCAATTCGCCGTATGCGTTCTCGCCCCACGACATTCCGGTCCCGTTCTTCAAGACTGCATAGCTGTCGTAGGCTCCGGCGGCGACGGACTTCACCTTGGTAAGACCTGTGACAGGAACCGGCGAAGCGCTGTCATTGGGGGCATTGTTGTTCCCCAGTTGTCCGGAGTTGTTGTCGCCCCATGAAACGACTGTTCCGTTTCCCACAACGGCAAGGTTGTGGTACAGGCCGGCGGCGATCGCTTTGACGCCGGTGAGCGAGCTGACCTCGGCCGGGACGTTGGTCGGATTAGTGAAGGTGCCGTAGCCCAGCTCGCCATCGCCGTTCCGTCCCCAGGACATGACGGTCCCGTTCGACAGCAATGCCAGGTCGTGGGCGCCGCCCACCGCGATGGCGACCACTCCGGTCAGCCCAGTCACCTGCACCGGAATGTCGCTATTCACGTTGTTCCCGTCGCCCAGCTGGCCGTAGCCGTTGTAACCCCAGGCCCAGACGGTTCCGTCATTGAGCAACGCCAGGCTGGCGAAGCCGGCCGACCCGGCGGACGAGATCGCTTTGACGCCCGTGAGGCCGCTCACCTGTACAGGCACGACACTGTCAGTTGTCGTGCCGTCGCCAAGTTGACCCGACTCATTCGCACCCCACGCCCAAACGGTGCCGTTGCTGAGCAGTGCCAGTGAGAAATCTCCCCCAGCGGCCACCGCCTTGATATGGGTCAGCCCACTTACCCCTACCGGCACGTCGCTGTCCATGGTGGCCCCATTGCCTAGCTGGCCGCTGCCGTTCTCTCCCCATGAGTGACCGTTGGGAGAAGCGGCCCACGCTGTACCCGCGCCGGCAAAGGTGGATATCCCTAGGACCAGCGAACCGACAAGGCAGCGATTGCGGCGATTCATGGTGCCTCACCTTCGGTCGACAAAGGATCAACTAGCACGATAACCCTGAGAGAATATCGGTGCATCGCCGTGTGGGGCTGCTGATCCAGCGCCGTGAACAGGACTGATCCGGTGGTCGGGACCGGCGTCGATCCGGTGACCTCGCGCTTTTCAGGCGCGCGCTCTGCCAACTGAGCTACCCGACCGTGGCGGCCAGCGTACCCCCCGGTCATCGGGTGAGAACGCCCAACCGCATCGGCGGACCTGACGGGATTTGAACCCGCGACCTCCGGCTTGACAGGCCGGCGTGCACTCCAGACTGCACCACAGGTCCTTGAACGGTGCCCCACCCCCCGTGCCCGGTGGGAGGGACCACCCAATATACGCCAGGTGAGCCGCGGCTCCTCCGGGGACGGCCCGGTCCGGCCGGCCGGCGGTCTACCCTCCGGGCGTGGCCGCGCTGTTCTTCGTGGCTGTGGCGCTCGGTCTCGACAACTTCGGGGCGGCGACGGCCATCGGGCTGGCCGGCCCAGAGCGCCACGTCCGCTGGCGGGTGGCCCTCGTCTTCGGCGTGTTCGAGGGGCTCATGCCCCTGCTCGGCCTCGCCCTGGGGCGCTCGCTCGCCAAGGAGCTCGGCCACCATGCCTCGCTCGTGGCCGGGCTCCTGCTCGCCCTGACGGGGGTCTACATCGTCGTGAGCGAGATCGTCCGCGGCGACAAGACGCCTCCGTCGGCGGCGCTGAGCACGCGGCGGCTCGTCGTTCTCGGCGCAGCACTCGGTCTCGACAACCTGGTCGTGGGGTTCGCCCTCGGCGCCTACCGCGTGAACGTGCTCGTCGCCGTCCTCGTCATCGCCGTGGTGAGCGTGGGCCTCACGCTCCTCGGTCTCGAGCTCGGTGCCCGCGTCGGCCCGCGGCTCGGCGGTGCCGGTGAGGTCGTGGGGGGCGCCGTGCTCGTCGTGGTCGGCCTCCTCGTAGCGACCGGGGTGCTCTGAGGTCGAGGGGTCGCTGGGCCGCAGTTCGGCGCCGGTGCGCTCGGCCGCTCAGCGGCCCCGACCGGAGAGGGCCCGGGCCAGCGGTCCCTGCGGCCAGGCGTCGTCACAGGAGCTGATGACGGCCCGCTCGACGCCGAGGCGCTCGAACAGGTCGCAGGCCGTGCGGGCGTCGGCCCGGGATCCCGTGTCTCCGTCGGGCCCGCGGGCGGCCGCCCCGACGACGGCGTGGGCGGCCAGGCTCTGCGCCAGCTCGAAGAGGGCCTGGACCGACTGGGCCCTGGTCACCGCTTCGTCCAGGACCTCGAGGGCCCCGGCGTCGCCGCCGGTGGCGTGATGGGCCAGGCCGAGGATCCGCCGGACCGGGAGGTTGAGGAGCTCGGCCCCCTCCAGCGAGGACAGCTTGGCCCCGACGGCCTCGGCCGCCACGAGGGCGGCAGCTCCGTCCCCGGCGAGGAGGAGCTGCTCGGCCTGGCGGATCTCGGTCTCGAGCACGTAGGCCGCCGCGCCGATTGAGCTGAAGCGTTCGTGGGCCTCGGCCAGGCGCCGTGTCGCTTCCTCCGGCTGGCCCGAGCGCGCCGCCAGCCGCCCCAGGTTGGCCAGGGCGAGTGCCGCGCCCACGGGGTAGTTGGTGGACTGCCACGTGGCCAGCGCCGACTCGAAGAGGGCCCGGGCCTCGTCGAAGTGGCCCTGATCCGAGAGGACCTCGGCGATGTTGTTGTCCTCGGTCGCCGCCCCGATGACGTCGCCCGCCCGCTCCCGGGCCTCCCCGCTCCGTCGGTAGTAGGCGAGGGCGTCGGACCAGCGGCCGAGGTAGTAGGCGCCGATGCCCAGGTTGTTGAGGACGTTGCCCTGACCGACGAGGTCGTCCAGCTCCTCGAAGATGGCGAGGGCCCGCAGGGCGGCTTCGCTGGCCCCGGCCTCCATGTCGGCCGAGAGGGCCATGTCCGAGAGGGCGATGTCTTGGATGTAGAGGGCGTGGGCCAGCCCCGAGCGGTGCCGGGCCCGACCGGCCTCCTTGGCCGCCCGCTCGGCCCAGGCGAGGCAGTCCCGGTAGCGGCCCTGCCGGTAGCGGACGCCGGCGTAGGCCACGGCCAGCTCGGCCCGCTCCCGGCCGGCCGCCCCCCGCCCGCCGTCGACGAGGGCCCGGCCCCGGGTGTAGCAGCGGAGGGCCTCCTTGTAGTGGCCGTGTCGCTCGTGGATGACCCCGGTCTTGCGGAGGAGCCGGGCCCGGTCGACCGGGGCGGGGTGCAGGCGCCGGGCCTCGGCGTAGGCCCGCCCGGCCACGTCGTAGTCACCGTCGAGCTCGCTGGCGTCGCCGAGGGCCTCGGCGACGGCCGCCGTCTCGGAGGGCGCCACGTCCTTGAGCCGGCGGCCGGCCTCGAGGGCCCGGGCGAAGAAGCGGGCGGCGTCGGTGTTGGCGTAGCGGGCTGTCGACCGCTCGCCGGCAAGGCGGGAGAACCGCCAGGCCGGTTCGTGGCGCTCCGCCGCCGCGTAGTGCAGCGACAGCAGCTCGGCCTGGTCCTCCGGTCGCTCCGCCTGGTGCTCGATGGCCTCGGCCGCACGCCCGTGCAGGTCGCGGCGCCGCCGGAACGAGAGACCTTCGTAGGCGGCGTCGCGCATGAGGGCGTGGGCGAAGCGCCTCGCGCCGGCGGTGTCGGCCACCACGAACTCGTCGAGGCGCCGCCAGCGGGCCGCGTCGAGGGCGTCGCCCTCGTCGAGGAGGTGGGCGAGCAGGTCGGTGTCGAAGTGCACGCCGAGCACCGCGGCGGCCCGGAGGACCTGGCGGTCGGCCGGGGCCAGCCGGTCCACCTGCGCGGCCAACAGGGGTTCGATCGTGTCCGGGAGCTCGTCGACCGACCCGACCTCTCGGAAGGCCCGCACGAGCTCGCGGAGGAAGAGCGGGTTGCCGGCGGCCCGGGCCACCAGCTGGTCGCGTTCGGCCGGCCGGAGCGGGCGTTCGGCCGCCGCGAGGCCGAGGAGCTCGTCGGCGGCCTCCGTCCCGAGGGCCCCGAGGACGAGGCGGACGACCCCAACGGCGCCGGCGGGGACCGGGTCCCACTCCATGGGCCGCCGGGTGAGGAGCAGGAGCCACGGCCGACCGGCGCACCCCGTGGCCAGTTGCCCGATGACCGTCCAGGACGCCTCGTCGATGTCGTGGAGGTCCTCGAACACGAGGGCGCTCGGCCGGTCGACGAGACAGGTCAGGAGGGCGAGCACGGACTCGGCCAGCCGGCGCTGCCGGAACCGCGGGGCGAGCTGGCGGACCTCGGCGGTCGGCTCGGCCGGCACGTCGAGCACGTCGGCCAGGAGGGGCAGCCACGGGGCGAGCTCGGGCACCCGGTCGGCCACGGTGTGGCTGAGCCAGACGCCGATCATCTCGGGCCCGGCGTCGTCGGGGAGGCCGAGCACGTCGAGCAGCAACTGGCGCATGGCGGAGTAGGGCACTTCCTCACCCAGGCCCTCGCAGGCGACGACGAACGTCTGCAGCCCGGCCCGGCCGATGGCCTCGGCGACGAGGCGGGACTTGCCCATGCCGGGCTCGGCCACGATGTCGACCACCGCCCCGGTGCCCGACGTCGCCCGCCCGGCCGCCTCGAGCAGGGCGGCGAGCTCGGCCCCCCGTCCGACGAAGCCGAGGGCCCCCGGGTCCTCCTCCGCCCGGCTGGTCACCAACGGGCCCACCTCGAAGGCCTCGACGGGCTCGGACTTGCCCTTCACGCTGAACGGCTCGAGGGCGGTCGTGGCGAACCGGCTGCGGCTGCGCTCGAGCACCGCCCTTGTGGCGAGGACCTGGCCCGCCTCGGCCCGGCCCATGACCCGGGCGGCCAGGTTCACCGCGTCGCCCGAGAAGGAGTGGATGCGGCGGTAGGGGGGGCCGGTCTCGTGCATGAAGACCCGGCCGGCGTTGACCCCGGCCCGCAGGCCGAGGACGGAAGTTGCCGTGACCACGTCGCGGACGGCCCGCAGCACCCGCTCTCCGTCGTTGCCCCGCACCACGGGCACGCCCCCCAGCACGAGGATCTTCCCGCCGTCGGGGGAGATGTCGGTGCCGTGGAACGTCACCCCGTGGCGGGCCGCCGCCTCCTGCGTACCGACGATCACCGGGCCGAGGGCCTCGGCCACCGCCCCAGGTCCCTCTGCCGCCCGGAGGGCGTCGACGCCTGTGAACTCCACGAAGGCCACCGCGGCGTGGCGGTGCTCGGCCGCCTCACCGCCGCCGAGGAGCTGGACCCGGGTGGGCGGCGGCAGGAGCCGGGCCACGTCCACGTCGCCCACGTCCACCGGGGTGCGCGACGGGCGGGGCTCGGCCTCCGGGGCCCGCCGGAGGAGGATCCCGTCCCCCTTCTCGGCCCCGAGGGTGGCGCCGTCGAGCTCGGCCGCCGTAGCCCGGCTCACGACCACCTCGCCCGACTCGGCCACCGCCTCCATGCGGGCCGTGGCCGAGGCGGCCGGGCCGGTGACGACGAGCTCTTTGTGCTCCTCGCCCAGGAGGTAGAGGTCGAAGCGGCCGCGGTGGAGCCCGATCGAGACCGAGAGGCGGACCCGGCCGGCCGAGGTCCTCACCTGCCCGAGCCGGGACATGGCCCGGGACATCAGCCAGGCGGCCCGGGCGGCCCGGGCGGCCGACGCCGGCTCCCGGAACAGCACCAGGGCGGCGTCGCCGCCCCACTTGAGCAGCTCACAGCCGTACTCGTAACCCGTGTCGAGGAGCTCGGTGAAGACGTCGCCGATGAGGTCGCTGACCTCCTCGGCCCCCTCCTTGCCCCGGGAGGCCAGCCGCTCCGTGAGGGCGGTGAACCCCGAGACGTCGACGAAGGCCACGGTGCCGTCGATGCTCTGGTGGTCGCCGAGCTCGGGCGTGCGGAGCCAGTCGATGGACAACCGCGGCACGTACGGCGCGAGCCGCCGGGCCTCGTCGGCGTCGGTGTTCACCGCTCGACGGCCGGCGGTCGGCGGGGGCCGCCGTCCGGGGCCCCGCCGACGGCCGCCGTGGTCACTTGTGCAGCGTGAAGGTGATGGAGTGCACCACGGGGTCGCCGGCGACGGAGATCTGGAGGGTGTGGGTCCCCACGCTGAGATGCGAGGCGTCCAGCGTGTACAGGTCGATCTTCACGATGGGGACGAACAGGAACCGGTTCGTCGGGTCCGGGAAGAAGGACACCGGCTTGGTCTTCCCGTCCACGGTGACGGCGGTCACCGTCGCCCCGGCGGTCGTGATGTTCTTCCCCTGGGCGTTGCACAGCTCGACCGTGAACGTTACCGTCCACAGCACCTGGATCGGCTGGACCGGCTGGCAGATGCCGTCGGCGACGGTGTACGTCACCGTCATGGTCGAGGCGTTGCCCACCTGGTCCGTGGCGTTCACCGTGAAGGAGTAGGTGCCCGGCGTCGACGTGGCCAGGGCGGCGCCGTTGGGCTGGGTGCCGGTGCAGGTGGCCACGCCGGACCCCCCGTCGCTGCACTGGTAGGCGACGGTGACGACCTGGCCCACGGTGAACGCCCCACCCGAGGTGGGCTGGCTGATCGTGATCGTGGGCGCCTTCTTGTCCACCTTGATCCCGCTGATCGGGCCGGCGGTGGCGCAGTTCCCGACGACGTCGCAGACCACCACGCTGTTCGTCGAGGCGTTCGCCGTCTCGGTGCCCGAGGGCACGCTCGTCGTGAGCGAGAACGAGGCCTGGGCCGGGTTGGCCAGCCCGCTCCCTCCGTCGCTCGCCGTGCAGGGGATCGAGACGTCGGTGGCGTGCCAGTTCCCGTCGGGCGAGCCACAGCTGATCGCCGGCGGCGTGGCGTCGACCTGCACCGGGACCTCCGTCGTGGTGGCGTTGCCCACGTTGTCCGTCGCGGTGACGGTGAACGTGGAGACGCCCGAGACGGTGAGCGGCACGCTGATCGTGGAGCCATGCACGGTCGTCGGCCCGGTGGCCTGGGCCCCCGTGGCCGAGTAGGTGATCGTGGCCAGCCCGGAGCCGCCGTCGGTGGCGGAGGCGTTGAGCGTGGCGCCACCTGGCAGCCAGCCGCCGACGGGCGACGGCGAGGTGCCGACGGTGAGCGTCGGGGGCTTCTTGTCCACCATGTTGCCGGTGACCGGGCCGGCGGTCGTGCAGTTGCCGACGGCGTCGCACACCTGGACGCTGTTCGTCGAGGCGTTCGCCGTCTCGGTGCCCGAGGGCACGCTCGTCGTGAGCGAGAACGAGGCCTGGGCCGGGTTGGCCAGCCCGCTCCCTCCGTCGCTCGCCGTGCAGAGGATCGGGACGTCGGCGGCGTGCCAGTTCCCGTCGGCCGCGCCGCAGCTCACCGTGGGCGGCGTGTTGTCGATCTTCACCGTGACCTGCGTCGACGAGGCGTTGCCGACGTTGTCGGTGGCGTTCACGGTCACGACCGTGACGCCCGACGTCGTCACGGGCACGGTGGCCGACGTGCCGTTGACGTTGGTCGGGCCCTGTTGCTGGGCGCCGCTCTCGCTGTAGCTGAGGGAGGCCACGCCTGAGCCGGCGTCGGCGGCCACGATCGAGACCACCGTCCCGCCCTGGATCCACCCCGACGGCCCGGGGGGCGGCGACACCGAGGTGTGGATGACCGGTGGCTGGGTGTCGATCCGCACCACCTGGTTGGCGGCGTCGCCCGCCGCGTCGGTCGCCGTGAGCAGGTGGGTCCCGTCGCCGGCGACGCCGATGGGCCCGGTCACCGGGGTGCTGGCCGAGCCGTCGAGCGAGTAGGTCAGGCCGGCCGGGCCGGTCACCGTGGCGCTCACGGCGCCGTTGTAATAGCCGTCGACCAGCGTGGCCCCCGAGACCGTGATCGTGATGGCCGGCGAGGAGGCCGGGGGGCTGACCGCCGGGAAGTAGGCACCCTTGTTGGTGGAGACCCCGACGTTGCCGTCGCCGTCCACCGCCTGCACCAGGTAGTCGACGGTCCCGCTCGCCGTGCCCGGGCCGGCGCCGGTCCACGTGGTGCCGTTCTGCGTGACGAGGTCCTCGGGCGTCCAGGTCCCGGGGTTCGCCGCGTCGGTGTAGAGGACGAGGACCCGCTTGACCGGCGACGCCGAGGGCAGGACGTTCACGACGAAGTCCGTGACGCCGCCGATCTCGTACCCCTGGGTCGACTGGATGGTGGGCGGCGTGTCGTTCTGATCGCTCGGCTGGGTGTAGAGCACCTCGAGCTGGGCCGAGCCGAACAGCCGCTGGGTGCCCTGACCCGGCTGGTTCGGGTTCGGGAGGAACTGGCCGGCCACGAAGTCGACCTGCTGGCCCTGCGCCTCGACGCCGGTGCCGAGGTCGAGCTGCTCGGAGGAGGCCACCCGCTGCAGCTGGCTCGGGAAGGGGCTGTCGCCGAGGGGTTGGACGAAGGTGCCGGCCGACGTGTCGACGCCCGGCTCGGACAGGGCCGGGGTGAACCCGGTGACGTCGTTCGAGGTGAGGCTCGTGACGAGGGCCCCGTGGGCCACCACCCCGAGGGTGTCGGGGTTCCCGGAGGCCGGCTCGCCGACGTTGAGGGAGACCTCGGGCTCGAACGGCCGGTTCTCGGTGGCCTGGAGGCCGGGGTCGTTGGCGTTGTCCCCGTTGACCTGGAAGTAGTGGTGGCCCAGGCTGTCGGTCTCCTCCGACAGCTGCCCCGGCCCGCTGCCCTGGGTGAGGTCGACCGAAAGGGAGGCCGAGGTCAGCCCGGTCACCGGGTCGGTCCCGAGGGCCGGCGGCGTCGGCGGCGGGGTCGGCGAGGGCGGCGTGCTGTTCAGCCGGTACATCGGGAGCCCGTAGAGGGTGGACTCCATGAGGGCCTTCATGTCGTAGGGGCTGAGGACGGCTCCGCCGGCGGCATACGCCTGTTTGGCGTCGCTCAAGGCTGTCCCAACGCTCTCCGAGCCGTCGAGGTGGTCGGCGAAGCCCGCCATGAGCTTGGCCGAGTAGGCCACGGTGGCGGTGTCCCCGTAGCCGAAGCCGGTGTTGCCCACCCAAAGGGCCCCGCTGTCGGCGAAGGTCTTGGCCCAGTCGTCGACCGGCGTGGTGACCCCGCTCGCCGCCACCTCGAAGTCGTTCACGTCGAGACCCGAGTGGCACCCCATGGAGAAGAGCAGGCGCCCGGCGTAGGCGTTGGTGGGCGCGCTCCTGATGTCCTGGGTCGTGAACAGGTCGGTCTGGTTGCCGTCGGTGTTGCCTGCGGCCGGGAGGGCCCTCGAGTAGTCGAAGTGGGCGTTGACCGAGTCGAGGCCCGGGGTCGGCGAGGCGGTGAGCGCCTGGTCGAGCTGCTGGTGGGTCCACGTCTCGTTGATGAGCGTGGCCACCGAGCGCCCCGACACCTTGGCCAGGTTGGTCGCCACCAGCTGGGCCCCCGAGGAGAGGAAGGAGTACCCGGTGGAGAGGGCGGCCGAGGCGTCGAGGACCCCGTGGCTCGACACGAAGCGGTTGAGGGCGCTCACGATCTCGGTCGGGGTCTCGACCAGCCGGCCCACGGCCAGCTGGGGCAGGTAGAGGGTGGTCGTCCCGACGTTGAGGGGGGTGGACGCGGCGTACGGGTCGTCGCTGAAGTAGTAGCCCTCGGAGAGGGCGTCGGCCTCGACGTTGTTCTCACCGGCGAAGGTGCTGGTGCCGTAGTCGCGCTCGTTCGACTGGGTCGTCCCGTCGGCGATCCGGGCGAACGGGATCTGGTCGTCGGCCCCCACGATCACGAGGTTGCGGACGGTCGGGTGCGTGGCCCGGATCGAGTCCACGAGGCTCGAGACCGCGGCGACGACGCCGTTCGCCGACGCCACGTTGCACGGGTCCTGGTTGAACGTGTTGAAGGCGTTCTGCGTGGCCTGGTCGCTGTCGACGGGGACCACCGCCCCCACCACGCCGTCGGCGTTGTCGGCCGCCACCGTGTTGAGCGCCGAGAGCACCTGCCCCTCGGCCGCCGTGCCGTAGGCCGCGGCCAGCCGCTGCGTGTCGACGAGGAAGAGGGTGTTGACGTTGGCCGGGTAGCTCGACGGGGCGGCCGCCGGGGCGGGCATCGGGTTCGGGTAGCTGATGCCGCCCGGGCACGAGTTGGCCCCGGTCGGGAGGAGCGTGCCCCGCAGGATGTACGGCTGGGCGCCGTCGGCGCCGTTGTAGCCCGAGACCTGCACGTAGTAGGTGCCGGCGTCGAGCGGCGGCGTCTGGATCGACTCGTCGGCCGTGCCCCGGGTGGCCGACTCCGAGTACACCTGGTAACCGGGCGGGGCCTGCAGCGGGACGTCGTTGCCGCCGACGCTCGGCTCGTCGACCGGGGTGAGCGACGGGGGCGCGTCGGACACGCCGGGCGCCTGCTGTGCCGGCGGGCCCTGGAGCTGCTGGGCGGTCGGCGCGTAGAGGACGAAGTCGTAGTCGGCGGGCAGGTTGGAGAGGGAGAGGGCGAGCTCGTCGCCCTGGGCCACCGAGACCGACCAGAGGTTGATGTCGGTGGAGGACGTGAGGTAGCCGACGTTCAGGTACCCGTTGCCGAGCTCCTCGTCCCCCGTGGCGAGCGGCGTGGCCGTGGCCGGGGTGTTGTCGGGCTCGGTCCCGTCGACCACCTGGACCGAGGCGCCCGACGACGACGTCGAGGTCGTGGTGGAGGCGGTGAGCGACGCGGCGGCCGAGCCGAGCGGGGTCCCGGCGTCGGCGGTGGCCACCAGGCTGTGGGGGCCGACACCCAGGTTCTCGTTCCAGGTGAGCGTGGCGCCCGTGCTGTCGGACCCGGTCACGATGGGGTCGGCCGTCGGCGAGCTGTCGAGCGTCGAGCTGCCCGCCACGTAGGCGAAGCCCGCGGGCAGGGTCAGGGCCACGCTCACCGGGCCGGCCGAGCCGGTGACCTCGAGGGACGTCTGGTACTCCACATTGCCGCCGGCGCTCTCGTACTGGGCGAGCGGCACGTCGCTCAGGTTGAGCCCGTTCCAGGCGTAGGACGACGGCGGCATGAGCGAGAGGAGCAGGTCCGAGAGCGTGAGGTTGGGCACGTTCGGCACGCTGAGGTCGAGGTCGGCGAGCAGCTCCTCGATCGTCGTCGTGTCGCCGTAGGAGCTCAGGTCACCGAGCTGGCTGAGGATGGCCTGCTCGAACTGGGCGAGCTGGCTCACGCCCTCGGCCGAGAGGGTCGCCCCGAGGTCCGACAGGAGCACGGAGCCGTAGAACCCGAGCTGTGCGAGGGTCGTGCCGTTGTAGGTCCCGAGGTCGGCCAGCGTGGCCCCCGGGAGGATGGCCCCGGCGTTCAGCGCGTCGTCGAGGGTGGAGCCGGCCGGGCAGGTGAAGCCGTTCTGTGCGCCCGAGCAGTCGACCACGGCCGCCAGGTCGGGCAGCGAGGACAGCGCGATCGACCCGAGCGGGATCGAGTGCAGCGGGATCGAGGCCAGCGGGATCGAGCCGAGCGGGATGGACCCGAGCGGGATCGAGTGGAGCGGGAGCGCCGAGAGGCCGCTGGTCCCGAGGCCGAAGACGCCGAGCTCGGCCAGCGTGGTGGTCGTGTCGAACCCGGCTACGTCGGCCAGCGTCGTCCCGTCGTAGGTCGAGAGGTCGGCCAGGGTGGCGCCGGGCAGGATGGCCCCGGCGTCGAGGGCGTCACCCAGGGTGGAGCCGGCCGGGCAGGTGAAGCCATTCGAGGCGCCCGAGCAGTCGACGACCCCGGGGGGGACGTCGGTCAACGCGATGGAGCCGAGCGGGATCGAGTGGAGCGGGATCGAGTGCAGCGGGATGGACCCGAGCGGGATCGAGTGCAGCGGGAACGCGTCGAGCGGGATGGACCCGAGGGGGATGGAGTGGAGCGGGATCGAGTGGAGCGGGATGGAGCCGAGCGGGATCGACCCGAGCGGGGTGCCGGCGAGGGCGATCGAGTGGAGGGGGATCGAAGCGAGGGGCGAGGCACTCAGGTCGATCGAGTGGAGGGGGATCGAGGCGAGCGGGATCGAGTGGAGCGGGACGCCGGCCAGGCTGAGGGCGAGCAGCGAGACGTCGGTCGCCGTCGAGGGGTTCGACGGGTCGATGCCGAAGTCGGTCGAGCAGTCGTACCCGAGCCCCGAGAGGGTCGAGCACCAGGCGGTGAGCACGGAGGTCGGCGTGTTGCCCGATCCGGGCAGGGGGATCGAGGCGAGCGGGACCCCGGCGAGAGCGATCGAGGCGAGCGGGATCGACCCGAGCGGCGAGCTGGAGAGGTCGAGATCGCTCAGCTGGAGCGTGTCGAAGCGTGACGAGGCCGTCGGGTCGGCGAGGACCTGGGCGAGCGTCGTCGACTGCAGCGGGTCGATGGCGAGCGAGGTGCCGGCGAGGATGCCGGGCCACCCGGTGCAGGCGCTCCCGGTGCAGCCCGACGGGTAGGTGACGCCGATGTCGCTGAGCGCGGCGGTCGAGAGGGCCTGGGCGGCGAGCGGGATCGAGTGGAGCGGGATCGACCCGAGCGGGATGGAATGGAGGGGGATCGACCCGAGCGGGATCGAGTGGAGCGGGATCGAGTGGAGGGGGGCGGAGGCCGAGTTGCCGGGGCCGTTCGAGGAGGCGCCGGACTCGACGGCCGCGGCAGGCAGGGAGTCCTCGGGCACGGTCTGGACCGAGGCCACCGTGGGCGAGCTCGTCGTGAGGCTGGCCGTCACGTTGGTCGAGGCCACGTTGAACGTCTGGGACGTCGTGGCGCTCGGGCCGCCCTTGCGGTCGAGGTCGACGCCGTTGGAGACGATGGCCGTCGAGGTCCCCTCGACGTCGGTCACGGTCACGGAGGCCGTGTAGCTCCCCGGTGCCGCGTAGGTGTGCTGGACCACCGGCGTCGAGGTCGTGGTGGTCGAGGTGTCGCCGAAGTTCCAGCTGTAGCTGGCGATCGGGCTGGTCGACCCGGTCGAGGCGGAGGCGTCGAGCGTCGTGGGCTGGCCCGGGGCCGCGGGGGTGACGGTGAGCGCCGCCGTCGGTGCCTGGTCGGGGGTGTAGGCCACCCAGTCGGCCCCGGTCACCGTGGAGAGGTCGGTCACCGTGGAGCCGGCCAGCTCGAGCAGGGCGGCGGTGGGCGCCGGGGCGACGTTGTCGAGCGTCGTCCACAGCTCGGTCCCGGCCGGGTTATAGGCGAACCCGTCGCCGCCGAGGCCGTCCTGCTCCGGGCCGAGCGCGACCGTGCTGGTGATGTGGTCGGTGGACGTGTTGACGAAGACGACGACGGCCTGGTCGCCGTTGTCGTTGTCGTCGTCGCTGTCGTGCAACCGCACGGCCGCCGTGGAGCCGTCGGGGCTGACGACCACGCCCGCCGGGTCGCCGGGCACCGACACGTCGGTCACGGCGTGGGTGGCCGTGTTGATGACCGGGACGGCGTCGTTCGAGCTGTCCCCGCCCACCCACAGGTGCTGGCCGTCGGGGCTGAGCCCCAGCTGCAGGGCCTCGCTCTCGTGCAGGAGCGTTGTGACCGTGTGCGAACCCGTCGTGGCGACGGCGTCGACGCCCGAGCCGTAGGCCGCCACGTAGAGGGTCTGGCCGTCCGGACTGACCACGACCGACTGGAGGTTCGAGGTGGTCAGATGGACGGTCCAGGCCGTGGTGAGCGTGGGGGAGGTCGTGATCGCGGTGACCCGGCCGCTCGTGGTGACGACGTAGGCCGTGCTCCCGTCCGGGCTCACCGCCACGGCCGTCGGGACACCGGTGACGGCGTCGGAGCTGACGACGGTGCCCGAGGAGAGGTTGACCGCCTCGAGCGAGTCGGGGCTGGTGGAGGTGATGTAGAGGGTCTTCCCGTCGGGGCTGATGGCCCCGGCGGTGCCCGTCTCGGAGAGCGGGCTGGCGCTGTGGCTCTGGGCGTCGAAGACGGCCGTCTGGCTCGGCCCTCCGATCACCACCTGGAGCGGCGACAGCGCCGCCGCAGCCTTGGGCACGGAGGCGGCGAGGGAGAACGTCGCGCTGACCGCGGCGAGCGCCAGGGCGAAGCTGGCACCCCGGCGACCCTGTCGGCGCAGCCCGCCCGACAGCCCGCGGGGGATGCTCAAAAAGCCAGGAGTAGCCGCCACTTCTCCCCCTTCGTGCCGGGCCAGGAACTGCTGCGGCAAGCTACGTCAGGGCAGCTCAAGGTGACAAGTGGTCAGCTCCTGTGGTCAGTGATGGGCGCCGTCGGCCGGGCCACGGCCAGCCGTCACCACGGTGGAAGCGCAGGTCGGAAGGGGAAACTGCCGCCCCGACCCCGCCGGCCCGGCTCAGGGAGCCGGCAGGAAGGAGTTGATGAAGGCGGTGGCCTGGATCGGGTGCGGGGTGACCGCCTCGGCCGCGTACAGCACGTCGCCACGCACGAAGAAGACGGCGCCGATCGTCGAATTCGGGTCGCTGACCTTCCGGCCCCCGGCCTCGCCGAGGTACGAGGTGGAGGCGAGCGTCACCGTCCGGAAGGCCGGCATGCCGTCGACGGTCGTCAGGTTCAGCTTGAGCGCGTTCAGGAATTGGAAGGTCAGCTCGGCCGCGGCGGGCGACTTGAACTGGACCAGGGCAACGAGGTACGTCGGCGGTGGTGGCACCGGGGCGTTCTGTTGCTCGAGGGTCGTGACCGCTTCGGGACTGACGGCATAAGCCACGGCCTGCGTCCCGGTCTGCACGCCGCTGGTGAGCGATGCCCCGGCGATCTGAGTGGGCGACGAGGGGAACTTGGCGGTGAAGTGGGCCCAGCCCGGGCCGTACACGGTGGTCGTCTCCGGTGCCGTCGTCGACGTGACGTTCGACGAGGCGCTCGGCGTCGAGCTCGACCGGTTGACGAGGGCGAGGGCGTCGCCGCCGACGGCCACGACGACGAGGACCGCCAGCACCGGTATGAGCCACTTCGGCGTGCCACCGGTTTCGCCCCTGGCCGGTGCACCCGCGGCCGGCGGCGGTGGCCCGGCGGCGGGCGCCGGTCCCGTCGGGGGCGGCGAGGCTGGCGGCACGACCGCGCGATGCGCACCTCCCGGCACCGCGCCTGGCGGCGCGGGCGTGGCCGCCGGCGGGGCGAACATCGGTGCCGGTTGGCCGAGCGGTCCCGCCGGAGGTGCGGCCGGCGGCACGGTCGGCACGAGGGCGTTGGGGGGCGCCTGCGCTTGCGGGACGGGCAGCTGCGGTGCCTGCTGGGGTGGCGGGGTCGGCGGTGCCGGCACACCCTGCATCGGCGGGTACCACCGTCCGTCTGACGCGAGCCACCAGCCGGGCCCAGCCGGCACGTCACTCACGGTCCCTCCGTTCCACCGGGCCACAACGACGCCGGCCCGGTTCCCCTCGTCACGCCATTCTCCCACAGGCCTCTGTCGGACCGGGCGTCAAGAAGGCCGCGTCAGAGAGGAGGAAAAGGGCAACGGACCACCGCGGCAATCCGGCTCGGCCCAACATCGCGTACCCGACACCGAGCGGCCAGCCGTCTACGTCGGGATAGCCTGGCTTTGGCCGCGGAGCACATGAGGATCCCAGTGCTCCTCTGCGCCGAGGAGGTGTCATGAGTGAGACCGAGGCCCCGATGCGAGCGACGTTCACCCGGATGGACGAATCGACGGCGGAGGACTGGGCCACGATCATGGGCGCCGACCCGGATTGGGCGGAGGGCTTCCAGAACCGGATCCTCGACCAGCTCCGCATGCTCGGCCCGGGTCACGGCGGTTTCGCCGTCGACCGCCTGACCCACAGCTTGCAGACCGCACACCGGGCGGAACTCGACGGGCGCGACGACGCCTACGTCGTCTGTGCGCTGTTGCACGACGTCGGCGACCTCCTCGGGCCGCTGAACCACGCCGACATCGCGGCCGCCATCCTGAAGCCCTGGGTGCCCGACTCCTACCACTGGATGGTCCAGCAGCACGGGGTCTTCCAGGGCTACTACTTCTGGCACCACGTCGGGCAGGACCGCAACGCCCGCGACGCCTTCTCCGGTCACGACTACTACGACCTCACCGAGGAGTTCGTACGGAAGTACGACATGCCTGCTTTCGACCCGGCCTACACCGCGCCGTCGCTCGACCACTACGAACCGCTCATCCGTTCCTTCTTCGTCGCTGCCGGGGCGGCGAACTGAACGCCTCAAGGCTCCGTCCGGACAGCTGGGTCCTCTGAGGCGTCCTGATGCTTGAGATGCGCGAGGTCTGCGAGCGGTGTGACGCGGCTCTGCCCGCCGACGGCCCTGCCCTGATCTGCAGCTTCGAGTGCACGTTCTGCCCGACGTGTGCCGACGAGATGGACGGGACCTGTCCGAACTGTGGCGGTGAACTGGTCGGGCGACCCCGACGGGGAGCCCGAAGCGGGCATTGACGAGCCCGCCAGGCAGGGCGGTCGTCAGGTGACGGTTCGCCGATGGCTGCCGGACCGACGATCGCCCGCGAGCCCACAGCTCAGCGGACCACTCGCTTCACGACGATGACGGTGAGGCGGTGCCGGTGCCGGGGATGTTGTGACCACAGACCGGATGGGTGGAGGCCGGGACGAAGCCCTTGGGCTCGGCCCGCACGTACCACCCGCATTGCTCGGGTGGGCCGTGGCCGAAGACCGTGGCGTAATCGATGGACTCGGCCAGGAGACCTCCCCCGTTCCACGAGGTGATGCCTCGCAGGGCTTTGATCACGCCGGCCTGGGTGGGGTTGGCCCCCGCCCGCTGGATGCCCTCGATCATGAGGGCGGCCCCGAGCCAGCTCTCGCAGATCCCCAAGGTCGGGAACTCGCTGGCCGACCAGTGCTCGTACTTCCTCATGGCCGCGTCCATGGCGATCGTTCCGGCGTCGGGGACCGAGAACGGGCGGCAGGCGGCCCCGAACCAGTCTCCCTGCACCTCCTTCCAGGCCGGGGTGCCGATGATCCCGGGCTCGTAGCCCGTTGCCAGGAAGACGGCCTTCAGCTTCACACCCGCCTGTTTGAAGGCGGTGGCCAGGGCGATGTCCTCGCTGTCCGAGAGGCCGGCGAAGACCGTGTTGACCCCGGCCGACTTGGCCTGGAGGGCGGTCGAGGTGAAGTCGGCCCCGAGGTAGTTGATGGAGGTGTCGAGCACGCCGACGTTGCCGCCCACCTTCTTGAACGACTCGGCCACGGCCGCCGCGGCATGTCGGGACGACGGCAGGGCGGACAGGCCGTACACGCCGATGACCGTCCCACCGTGGCTCTTCAGGAACGAGCCGATCTCCGTATTGGCCGGGTACGTCGGATCCACGCTGCCGCTGTCGGCGGCGAACATGTTGGTGTTGGGCTGCTCACCCCACTCCGGTCCGTCGAAGCTGCCCCCGGTCACCGGCTCGCCGGCCTCCTGGGCCAGCCGGTAGCCGGCGAAGAAGGCCGGGGTGTCGGAGACGATCCCGAGTGACCCGTCGGCGAGGGCCTCCTTGATCGCCGTGCCGACCAGGGTGATGCTCGTCTGGTCGTTGATCACGACCGGGACGAGCTTGTGCCCGTTGACGCCGCCCTCGGCGTTCTGGAGGGCGATCCGGGCCAGGAAGCCCTGGGGTGCCGTCTGGAACAGCGAGGCCGCCGCCCCGGTCTCCGACGTGATGAGGGCGATCTTGATGGGTGCCTTGCTCGGCGACGCTCCGACGGGCGGCCCGCCGGACGTGGCCACCGTCACCCCGAGCACCATGGCTGCGGCCGATGCGACCGCGGCGATGCGCGTGCGCATGTCCCCCCTTTTCCGCGGCCCGTCGCAGATGGCCCGCGCCGGCACTCTACGCAAAGAAGCCCGAGGCGGCGACCCGTTCCGGAGGCCCACCAGCAACACGTCCGGCTTGGGCTCAGGTTCTGGCTGTCCCTTCGTCCCACTGCCCGAAGGGCCGCGGGGCCCGGTCCGACGAGGTGGCGTCCCGACCGGGGAGGTTCAGCGGCTCCCGAGGTGCAGCGGGCCGCGCCTGCCCGGTGTCGGGACGGAGCGGGCGAGGACACCTCGTCGCCGTGTGCCGACCGCCGAAGAGGCGTCCCGTCGGCGGCGATCGATTCCTAGGCCCGCGCCGGTCCGCGCGGGGCATAGGCAACCCCGGCGCGATGGTTCACAGCGCCTGGGCGTTTCCTGGATGCGACTGGGTCTGTCCCCGCGAACAATGGTTGGGGAACGGCACGCAAGACGCCAAGGTCCGTCGCGCTGGCCCCGCTCGCTGCGGGGATCCCTTCCATCAACCACCGAACTATCAAGCAGAAGAGGAGGTACGGATGACTGACAGCAGCGTCGTCCAGTTTCCCGGCTTCGTCGCCGGGACGTGGGAGATCGACCCAGCTCACTCCGAGGTCTCCTTCGTGGTACGCCACCTAGTCGTGAGCAAGGTACGGGGCCGTTTCGACCGGTTCAGCGGGACGATCGTCACCGACGAGGACCTTGCTCATTCGTCGGTAACCGCGACGATCGACGCATCCTCGATCAACACGAACGAAGCCAACCGTGACAACTATGTCCGCTCCTCGGACTTCCTCGACGTCGAGAAGTTCCCCAACATCACCTTCCGCTCGACGGCCGTGCGCAGCCAAGGCGATCGCTTGTTCGTCGACGGAGAGCTCACCATCCGTGGAGCGACCCGTCCGGTGACGCTCGACTTGGAACTGAACGGATTCACGCCCGATCTCCGCGGTGGCACCCGTGTGGGCTTCAGTGCGAACACCGAGATCAATCGGGAGGACTTCGGCGTCAGCTACAACGGCCCTATCCCCGGCACGGACAACGCGATGGTGCTGAGCGACAAAGTCGCACTCAGCCTCGAGGTTGAAGCGGTGCTGCAGAGTGGTGAGCCCGCTGTCTGATCATCAACCTGTTCTTGGTGGTCGCGGGTACGTCTGTCCCGGCGAGGAGAAAGTCATGATCATCTTCGCTGAGCTGGTCTCCGGGCTCCTCCCCGGAACCCAGCCGACCGTGTCATTGACGAGGATCGTGAGCGATTCCGACGCCTCGCCCCTTTGGAGCGCTGGTTGAGGCGGGCGACTCGACGGTGACCTGAAAGCTGGCTCGGCCGCCTTCCCTCATGCAAGTCGCCGTCGCACCCACCAGAAGCAGAACCCGACGAGGAGGGCCGCCAGTACGAAGAAGATGGCGGTCTCGTAACACTGAAAGGCCCAGTACCGGCTGGCGGGTTGGTACGTGAGGACCTGGTGGATGTGGAAGTGGTTCACGCACGCCTGGAAGGCCTTGCCGTCCTGGCCCGTAGTAGGAACGTCGCTGCCGGGCACCGGCGGTGTGAGGTGGGCGCCGGGGCACGTGCCGAGGCCTGGGACCTTGACCGCGCCGCTGGGGGTGATGTCGAAGCCGAGTCCGCCGTTCGGGCCGATCCCGCCGTGCTGGCCGATGACCTTGCCTGCCCCGTTGACGGTCTCCTGGGAAAGGACCCAATCGTTCGGACTCGTGCCGAAGTTGAAAACCGAGACCCCACCATTGGCGTTCGGTACTGGGAAGGGCTTGACGATCGTCAGAGGTGTCATGAGGTGCGGCCGGATCACCAGCGCCATGGTGAGGAGTGTGCCGATGTAGGCCACGATGGTGACCACCATGGCGGGCAAGGCTCGGCGTAACAGCAGCCCGACGGTGACACCGACGGCGAAGCCGAAGGCCGCATAACCCAGCGGGACGAGGCCGCGCTCGCCGAATGTGCCCGGCGAGAAACGGTTCGAGTTGATCGAGTCGAACGGACTGAGCCACCACGTCGCCAAGAGGGTGACCAGGCCGACGGCGGCGACCGAGGCGAAGCCGACGACCGCGACCTTGACCGCCAGCCAGCGAGTCCGGGTGACGCTCTGGGTCCAGGCGAGCCGGAACGTGCCGGTTTCGAGCTCTCGAGCGATGAGGGGCGCGCCCCAGAAGACGCCGACGAGCGGCGGAAGGACGAGCAGCACCGGAGGGAGCCCGACCTGGATGAGGTGGTCGTCATTGAGGAAGGCGGTGGTGGCCCGGGCGCAGTCCCCTGTCGCCCGACACGACGTGACGGTGGTGTCGTAGAGGTGGACAAGGTGGATGCCGGTGACTAGCAGGACGCCGGCGACGACCATGAGAACGGCCAGGACCGCCAGTGCCTGGAAACGGAACTGCCGCCACGTGAGCCGGATCATCCGACGACCCCCAGATGTGACCGACGCTGTCGCTTCGGCTCACTGTCCCGCGCCATGTAGGCGAGGACCAGGTCCTCCAGGCTGAGTGACTCGACGGTCCAGGCCGGATCGAGGATCGGGCCGTCGCATCGGACGATGAACGTGCTTTGACGTTCGGTCTGGCTCATTCCGACGACCTCCTGGTCCGACGGCATCGTGCACGGCTCACGCCGCGGTCCTATGAGGCGGTGGTGCGTCGCCAGCAGTTCCTCGACATCGCCCGCCAGCTGTACCTTGGACCCGGCGAGGACGACGAGGTAGTCGCACACTCGCTCGAGGTCGGCAACGAGGTGCGAGGAGAGCACCACGCTCAGCTCCTGGTCCGCAACCGCCTCCATCAGGTGCTGGAGGAACTCGCGCCGAGCAAGAGGGTCGAGACTGGCGACGGGCTCGTCGAGGAGCAGCAGCTCGGGCCGCTTGGCGATGGCCAGGGTGAGGGCGAGTTGCGCCCGCTGCCCGCCCGAGAGCTTGCCCGCACGCTGCTTCGGATCGAGACCGAGCCGTCCGATGCGTTCCTGCGCCATGTCCTCGTCCCAACGGGGGTTGAGCCAGGCGCCGAGATGAAGGTGGTCGGCGACCGAGAGGCCGGCGTAGGTCGGGGTGTCCTGGGCCACGAAGCCCACTCGTCCGAGCTGCTCGGGGCTCTCGGCGGGTTGGCCGCCGAGGACGGTCACGCGGCCGACCGTGGGCCGAAGGAGCCCGACAGCCAGCTGGAGCAGCGTGGTCTTCCCGGCGCCGTTGGGACCGACCAGCCCGACGACCCGTCCCGCTGGGATGGTGATGGTGCAATCGGTGAGGGCCCACCGCCGTCGGTAGCGCTTGCCCAGGCCGGTCGTCTCGAGAGCGGCGGTCACGCTACGCCCTGCTCCTCGGCGGAACGAAACGTGTCCCGGAACAGGGCTTCGATGCTCTCGTCGTCGAGTCCCGCCCGGCGGGCCTTGCCGAGCCAACGCTTGAGGTCCTGGCGGAGCGGTCCGTGCGCGGCGACGACGGACCCGTCGCTGAGCGTCTTGGTCACGAACGTGCCGACGCCCGGCCGGGCCCCCACCAGACCCTCGTGCTCGAGCTCGCGGTAGGCCTTCAGCACGGTGTTCGGGTTGATGGCCAGCCGGGCCACCACCTCCTTGACGGTGGGGAGTTGATCGCCCTCGTGGAGGAGGCCGAGTCGGAGGGCCCGGCGGACCTGCTGGACGATCTGCAGGTATGGCGAGACTCCCGACCGGGTGTCCAGGTGGAATTCGATCACGCCGCTCCCTCCGAGATATCTAGGTAACTAGATAAATAGCATGATCCTCCTCTGGCCCCGTCCTGTCAAGGGGGGTCACCACGCCGTCGGACCGAAGGACCCGGCGTCGTCGTGGAGCTGGCCGAGTGGGTGCGCCGCTCCAGCGGTGCCCGGCGTCATTCCACCCGTAGCAACCGGGCGGGCCGCGCCCGGGCCGCCGCCAACGCCGGGGCGATGGCCAGCACGAGGGCTCCCACCAGGACGGCCGCGCCCAGGCCCACGATGACCCAGGGATCGACGACCGGCTTCGGCACGACGCCGACATCGAGGGCGAAGGCCCTCCAGACCACCCGACCGAGCGCCACGCCGATGGGGACACCGACGACTAGGCCCACCAGGGTGACCGTCGTGGCCTGCCAGTACACCGTCGCTCCCACCTGGCGGCTCACGAACCCGAGCGTCTTGAGCAGTCCCATCTCCCGGCGGCGCCGACCCACGCTGACGACGAGCAGGTGGGCGAGGGTAGCGGCGCCGAAAATGGCCAGGATGAGGCCGAGGATGAGCGGGAAGTCGACGGCCTCGCCGAAGTTCACGAGCGTCGTCGGCGTGATCGGGGTCCCGTCGTAGTTCTGATCGGCGGAGATGGCCCGCTCGATCGCCACGTGTCCCGGACCGCCGTGCGTGGCACTGGCCAGGACGGCGGTGTTCCCCTGAATCGAGCGGACGCACTTCTCGTTGGCGGTGCCGTGCGGACACGCCGCCTGTTCGTACCCGCCGATGGTCAGCGCGGCACCCGTTCCCAGCCCGACCTCTCCGTCGCCGACGCCGGTCGGGAGCGCCGCCGTCCCCACGACCCGAAACGGCACGGTGCGCGCATGGCCGGTGGGCGACGCGAACCGCACCGGCACGACGGCGCCCACATGGGTGCCGATCAGGCGCATGGTGGACGACCCCAACGCGATCTCGCCCGGGCGGGCAGGGAGCCGACCACTGATCGCGACCAAGAGGGGCGGGCCGCGAACGGCGGCGAATGCGGCGGCCTGCACGCTGATGCCGTCGATCGAGATGGGCGTGCCCGTGGCCACGGTGATGCGATCGATTCCCTCGTGCCGTTCGAGCCCCCGGATAACCTGATGCTGGTCGGCTTGGGGGCTCGCCGTGCTCGACGTGCTCGGCGTTCCGTAGATGATCACCTGGTAGGTGTCGCCGAAGAGTGCCGGCGTGGCGTCGAGGTGCGCCAGGCTCGACCCGAACACGGCGGTGCCGCACAGCGCGGCCACGGCGAGCGCCGCGCCCAGGAGCGCGGTGGCCACCGGCGCGGAGGCGCCGCCGCGCCCGCCTTCGAGCGCGTTGCGCACACCGACCACCATGGCTGGCGGCGCACCGGCTGTGCTCACGAAGCCAACGACGGCCGACGAGCGGGGACGACGGGCGTCGGGCGCCCGACCCCGCGCGGCGCGGAGCGACGGCCACACCCCCAGGGCGAGCACCAGCACCACCGTGGCGACCGCTCCCAGCAGAAGGACCGGGCCGTCGAAACGCAGGCCCGACGATGGCTCGGCGAGGCGAGCGTCGCCAGCCGGGGCGAGAGGGGAGAGCACGAAGGCGAGGGCCAGCGCTCCGGCGGCGCCGACCAGACCGACCAGCAGGGTCGATGCCATGCCCAGCCCCACGAGGCCGCTCCGCTCGATCCCGAGCACCTGGAGGACGGGGAACTCCTCGCTCTCCACCCGGCGGGTCCGGCTCAGCGCCTGCCCGACGACGGCCGCCCCGGCCAGCGCGGCCAGCGCGGCCAACAGCCACCAGCCGACGGCCTGCGGATGGATGGAGCCGGCCACCAGCACTTCCGGCGTGCTCAAGTCGGTGAAGGAGGCGTTGCCCAACGACTTGACGTAGTTCTTGAAGCCGTCGACGTCGGCGGCCCCGTGGCGGAGCTTCACGAGGTAGATGAATCCCGTGGTCGTCTTCGGCAGCACAGAACGGGCGAAGGCGGGCGTCGTGTAGACGTCGTACAACGCTGTGGTCCCGGCCTGGAACTCGTAGACGGCCGCTTCGATGCCGACGACGTGGAACGAGACGAAGGGGCCTGTCGGTGGGGGACCAGCACCGATGGCGTTGTTGATGGCCGCCGATTGGGAGGCCGCATACATCCTCATCCGCAGGACGGTCCCGACGTGGACGCCGTTGTCTCGCTGCAGGTTGAAGGAGGCCAGCACCTCGTCGGGCGAGGACGGGTCGGGCATCGTGCCGGCGACGAGGTTGACGGTGCGGGACATCTCCTTGGGCGGGACGAACATGACGTTGAAGTTGTTGTTGTCGATCGGGTGCGTGCAGGCGCACGCGGGCTGGCCGTTGTAAGCGGTCGGTGCCGTCGTGATGGAAGAGACGGCGGGATACCGGGCGAGCTCTGGGGCCGATACCCCGGTGAACACGACGAAGTCGTAGCCGTGAGTGCGTACGAAAGTGGGGAACGCGCTCGCCGTCCGCCGGCCGGCGGCGGCGGCGGCCATGACGACGCCTCCGACGACGGCGATGAGGATTGCCAACGCCAGCCACGATCGCCACCGGCGGCGCAGCTCGGCCCGGAAGATCAGCCTGAGCGCGTCCACGCGCCTGTCGTCTTCCTAGGCCAGTACCGGTGGCCGGTGTGGCCCGAGCGTCGCTTCACCAGATACATCCATCCACGTCCACCGACGCCGAATTCGATGTCGCACGCCACCTTTGTGGCACCGCGGTGGCCTAGCGGCAGGCTAAGAGGAGGAGGTGTCACGTGCCAGGGTGATACCACCCCTTGACCCTGGTGATGCTCCCCTACCCTGAACCCGGCAATAGTGCCCAACTGGGCACCAGTCAGTGTGTCGCCTACCCTGGCTCAGGGCGCGCCATAACGACCGACAGATATTCGGCGTCCGGCGTACTCCTGTGCAGGCGTTCGCACAACGAGACCGAACGGTATCTTTCTCAATGAAGGTGGTCTTGCCAGTCCGCCGGCACACGTCCGGCGGGACCAGGGACCGGCTGGTCGAGCGGATGGTGCTCGGGCGCGACCAATGTTGGCCCGTCGAGGAACCGCTCGGTGTCGTAATCCCAGAACCAGCTCTCATCAGGCTCAAAACTCCGGATCAGCGTGTGACCGGACGTCCGGGCGTGGCTGGTGGCGTGCTGGCTCGGTGAGGTGTCGCAACAACCGATGTGACCACAGGTCGCACAGCGCCGGAGGTGGAGCCACCAGCCGTCACTGGCCAAGCACTCAACGCAGCCAGTGCCGCTGGGCGGCGCCGTCGTGTCGATTCGGGATTCGGGCATCAAGGGATCCTTTCTCGGTCTGCCGCGCTTGGGACGGTGACGCTTCGGGCATCGGCGGATGGCGTGTCGGCGACGGCCAGCCCGGACGCCTGGAGGCGATCGAAGACGAGCCGGACGGCCATCGAACCCTCCCCGATCGCCGTCGCCACGCGCTTGATGGACTTACTTCGGGCGTCGCCCACGCAGAAGACGCCCGGTCGGCTGGTCTCCAAGAGGAGTGGCGCCTGACCAGGCCTTTCGAGGGACGACAGCGGAATGTCGGCTCCCGTCAACAAGAAGCCGTCCTCGTCCTCGGCGAGCTGTCCCTCCAGCCACCCGGTGCAGGGTTTGGCGCCGATGAAGACGAAGAGCCCACTGATCGGCTGGACCGAGGTCTGCCCCGAGCGGTTGTCCCGGAACTCGACGCCTCGGAGGACCTCCTCGCCGACGAGCGCGGTGACCTCGGTGTTGACCGACAAGGTGATCCGGGGCTCGCGCTCGATCTGGTCGATCAGGTACCACGACATCGAGTGGGCGAGGGACTCTCCTCGGATGACCAGCCGGACGTGGCTGCAGGTCCGGGCCAAGAAGAGAGCGGCCTGGCCGGCGGAGTTTCCCCCGCCCACGATGACGGCCGGTCCAGCGGCACAGGCCAGGGCCTCCATTTGGGTCGCCGCGTAGTAGACGCCGACACCCTCGAAGTCGGCGAGCCGGTCCAGATCGAGTCGGTTGTATTGCGCCCCGGTGGCGATGATGACGGCTTTCGCCGTGACCACCTCGTCCCCTTCGAAACGCACGTGATGAGCGTTGCCGTCCGACGACAAGCCGATGGCCTTGGATCCCAGCTGGATGCGGACCCCGAACTTCTTCGCCTGGAGCGTCCCGCGAGCCGTCAGCTCGTCGCCCGACAAGCCGGCTGGGAAACCCAGGTAGTTCTCGATGCGCGACGACGTGCCCGCCTGGCCCCCCAGGGCGGCATCCTCGGCCAGCGTGGTCGTCATCCCCTCCGACGCGCCATAGACGGCGGCGGAGAGACCGGCCGGTCCAGCACCCACGACGAGGAGATCGCAGACCACCGACCGGTCCTCCTCGGACACGCCGACCAGTCCGAGCGCGGCGAGCAGGACACGGCTGTCGGGGTTGCGCAACAGCGAACCACCTGGGACGACCACCAGTGGTAGATCGGCGAGCGGCACGTCGAGCTCCCGCAGCAGGGCCTCGGCCGCCGGCGAGCCCTCCAGCTCGAGCCACCGAAAGGACAGGCGGTTGCGGGCCAGGACCCCAAGGAGCCTGCGGGTCTCGCCGTCGAATCGCGATCCGACGAGGGTGAGCCCGGACCCCCGCTGGGTCAACCGGGCGTGACGGACCAGGAACGTCCGCAGAAGGAGCTCGCTGAGATCAGGCTCCTGGGCCATGACGGTCCGCACCTGTTGGGCCGGGACCCGCAGGATGCGCCCGGCGGCCGTCGCCCTCGCCGTGAGGAACACACGCTGACCGGTCAGCAGGCCGATCTCCCCCAGGAACTCCCGGGGTCCGTAGTCGATAACGACGGTCTCGTTCGGTGTGTCGTGGAACTCGACGATGGCGATCCGGCCCGCCAACACCACGATGAGGTCGTAGCCCGCGTCCCCGTCGGCGAACAGAACGTCACCGGGGTCGACGTCGGATTCGGTGCCATAGCGAGCGAGCGCGGCCAGTTGCGCCTCGCCGAGCAGGGGGCGATTGTCGGCGGCCTCTGGAACGAGCTCCGTGGGACGCGGCCGGTCCGCGCCGAGCCGATCGCTGCCGCCGCCCGCATCGGACTGGCCGTCATCCCCATGGGACTGGTTCTCAGGCGCCATACCGTCGGTCCTCACGCCTTCCATTTCAGGCCCACTCCCCGGCCCGGTCAAAGTAGGTCTATGAGGTGACCGTTGGCGGACGGGCCCGTGTCACCCCTACTGGAATCTCCCGGGGTGCGGGCCGCCCCATCGGCGTGTTGCTCAAAGAGGCACCTGCCAGGTGAGCGAGGTCCCGCCCATTTGAGGGCTCTCGACGGCCCCGACCTGCTCGACCGTGCCGACGGCCTCTTGGGCGAGGATGCGGCCGTCGGTCACCTCGGGAACGCCGCCTTTCAAGATGTGCAGGTCCGTCCCGCAGATCGTTGTGGCGTCTACCCGGACGATGGCGTCGGTGTCGGCCTGGATGGCGGGCTTGGGGACTTCCTCCCACGCCTTCTGGCCCCGACCGTGGTAGACGAGCGCTCGCATGATGCCTCCTCAGTGCCGCGGCTACGGCCCCTGTCCGCCATGAGCCGGGTCGGTCGTGATGGACAGGGCCGAAAGGCATATCCCAACGCTTCGATGGGCCGTTCGCCTCTGTTCGACGGAGGGCCGGATCCGTAACGTGACAGATGAGCGGTGCCGCACCGATTCCTCTGGAGCAATGCCACGACTGTGATCACTGCCGCCGAGAGCACCGTTGTCGCTCCGAGCGTCCCATCGACCGCCCCGCGCCAGCCCGGAAGCCCAGAGAGGTGAAGCCCCGGTACGGCAACTTCATCGGCGGCCACTCGGTGCCGCCCGTGCAGGGCCAGTACACCGCCGACATCAGCCCGGCCACCGTCGAGCCCTTCACCGAGGTGGCGCGCTCGACCGCTGAGGACGTCGGCGTCTCGGCCCGAGGCGACTCTCTCGACCGGCGGCGAAGGTGCAGAATCCGAAGAGTGACACTCGCCTGCTTCCCGGTGCATCCGGCAACCCTTGCCATGAGAGGGCGGCCCCGAGCTCACGCTGACGTAGCCAGGTGAGGGCAGACGAGTCCGATGAACTCCACCAACTGAAATTTGCAACTCCAAGCTTATGAACAACGTGAATCGGATGATGCGGTCGGCTAGGGCCGTGGAGGCATGGCTCTTCGACCTCGACGGCGTGCTCACCGATACCGCGTCAGCACATGCAGCTTCGTGGAAAGAGACCTTCGATGCATTGCTCGCCGATAGAGCTGGTGCCGGAATGCCCATTCGCCCCTTCGACGCCATCACCGACTATGAGCAGTTCGTGGACGGCAAGCCTCGTCTGGATGGGGTGCGTTCCTTCCTCTTCTCCCGAGGCATTCATCTCCCCGAGGGCGAACCCGTTGATCGGCCTAATCTCCGGACCGTGAACGGCGTCGGAGCCTGGAAGAACCGATTGGTGTTACGGATGCTCGCACACGGCGGCATTGTGGCCTTCCCTGGATCGGTGGCGCTCGTTCGGGCTCTAAAGACCGCTGGACGGAAACTGGCGGTGGTTTCAGCCAGCGAGAACTGCGCGGCCGTCCTTCAAGCAGCTGGAATCGTCGATCTCTTCGACGTGAATGTGGACGGAGGCGTAAGGTCCCGACTCGGATTGGCTGGAAAGCCGGCGCCCGATACCTACCTCTACGCCGCCCAGCAACTGGGTACAGAACCCTGCCTCGCTGCTGTTGTGGAGGATGCGCCAGCTGGCGTCGCGGCCGGACGGGCGGGGCACTTTGGACTGATCGTCGGCGTCAGCCGAGGTGCAACACCCAGCGAGCTGCTCGCTTCGGGTGCCGACCTCGTCGTCTCCGACCTTGCCGAGTTGCTGGACAAGGTCTAGCTATGACAACGGGGTCGCTGGAGCGTTTCGTCTTCGTCTCGGGTCGTCTGTCCGACTTGGACGCTGGCGTCCTTCTCGCCTTGGGGATGTACGAGGTGGCTGAGAGTCACGGGCGGCATTGGATCAATCCGCATCACGGGCTATCGAATCAATGCGACAGCACTCGCACGTGACCGCTCGCGTGACAGGTCGGCGCTCTGATCCCAGCGCACTCGAGGCCGGAGGCTCGAAAGACTCCGCTGATCCCAGCCTGCCTGCAGAGCTCGATAGGCGTTTCGAGGCAATCGTCGTCTGGAACGCTAAGCCAAGGGCCGTGCCTCCTGAGCTGATCGCCCTCGAAGGGATTGGTGTTCCCGTCGTGGTAGTCGCTCCGTTCAGTTTCGCGACCCCGATGTCCCGGCTGGCCTGGTCAACAACGAGTGCGGTTGCCGGATTTGCGACTGAAGAGCGCGGTGGAGCCGACGACCCACTAGTGGATATGAACGACGACGACTTTGCCCTCGGCGAAACCGAGGACGTCTTGTCGTTCGTCTTACGGGAGCTTTGGAAGCGCGGGGTCACTCCAGGTGGAGTGCTGCTACTGATCGACGGAGCCGTGGAACTGCCCCAGCTACCACTGACCGGCGTGCTTCGCGATGCGGTCGCTGCCGTGACCGGTCCCCGTCACCCACCGCCTCCGGAAGGTGTCGTCTCACTCACCGGAGGTGATCCACGCCTGCACCAAGTTCTGGCCGATCAACTGGTTCGCCGGCGGCGCGGTTCCCTTCCGGAGTTCGACGGTCCACCCGGATGGTCCCTAGTCGTCGAGGGTTCGGACCACCAGCACGAACGGGTTCACGCGAGTCTCCTCACAGTCGCCAATGGGTATCTGGGCATGACCGGCGCACCCGTATCACCTGTGTCGAGCCAGGAACCGCTGGTGCTCGTGGCTGGCGTTTATGACGGAGAGGGCGCCGAGACGCGCCTCCTCACCGGCCCGGGAGTCTTCAAGCTGACGGGAACCCGCTCTCGTGACGGCTCGTCAGCACAGGTCAAACGACGCCTCGATCTGCGATCGGGGGTGCTCTACGAGCGGGCCACGGTCGAAGCTGGAACTGTTGAAAGTGTGCGGTTCGCATCGCTGGCCCAGCCAGGCACGGCGATCCTGCGGGTCCGATGTCCGAAGGGATTCCGGGCGCGACTACGTCTCCAGCCGCCCGCGGAAGATCCGGTCCATGACGAGGGCCGGGATGGGGGTTCCTGCTGGATGCGAGTCGCCGCGACCACGGGTGGGATCGTGGCCGCCGCCACGCAGACTCGGACTCGCGCCGGAGCTCGGGGCAGCACACTCGACCGCTTCGCCGTTTACCGAGGTGATCCCGACGACCTTCCCGAACGTTCATCACTCATCGAGGACCTGGCACGGCTCAGCCATAGTGGCTTCGATCGACTGTTCTCCGAGCATCGTCAGGCATGGGCCGAGCGATGGGAAGACGCCGATGTCATAATCGAAGGCGACGACGAGTTGCAGCTTGCTGTGAGGTTCGCGCTGTTCCACCTGATGGGATCGGTCGCAGACACCAACGAAGCCGCCGTCGGTGCTAGGGGCCTGAGCGGGACCGGCTATCGGGGCCACGTATTCTGGGACGCCGATGCTTTCGTCCTGCCCTTCTTTGCAGCCACCCATCCGCCTTCGGCCCGGGCGATGCTCGAATATCGGTGGCGGAGGCTGTCAGCCGCGATGATGGCGGCGCAGGACGGCGGCCATGCCGGCGCTCGGTTCCCCTGGGAATCGGCGCGTACCGGCTACGACGTAACGCCCCGGCGTATCCTGGACCGTTCAGGACGGGTTATCACCGTTCGAACTGGCCAGCTCGAGGAACATATCGTCAGCGAGGTGGCATGGGCGACGCGTTGCTATATGGATTGGTCGGGTGACACGGAGTTCGCCCTGGGGCCGGGCCGGCGGATCCTGACCGAGACGGCCCGTTACTGGGCATCGAGGATCCGACTGGAGCCGGATGGCCTCGCCCACATCTTCGGCGTCATCGGGCCGGACGAGTATCACGAGCCGGTCGATGACAACGCGTTCACGAATGTCATGGCTCGGTGGAACCTACGACAAGCAGCGGCTGATCCTGTCGACGCTGTGGAAGAGAGCGAAAGATGCCGCTGGCTTGAGCTTGCCGATGCTCTCGTTGATGGCTACGACCCTGACACGGGCGTCTACGAGCAGTTCGCCGGATTCAATCAGCTCGAACCGCTCATCATCGAGGAAGTGGCACCTCGCCGTCCTATCGCCGCCGACCTCTTGCTGGGGGGAGATCGCGTGGCCAGGGCACAAGTTGTCAAGCAGGCTGATGTCCTTCTCCTTTACCACCTGGTCCCAGACGAGATGGTGCCCGGCAGTCTTGAACCTAACCTCCGTTTCTACGAACCCCGGACGGCACACGGCAGCTCCCTCTCTCCGGCAACGCACGCCCTGGTCCAAGGACGGACGCGAGACTTTGATCGTGCCCTCGAGTCGCTGCATCTTGCTTCGCGGATCGACCTGGATGACCTGACCGGCACCACCGCAAGCGGGCTACATGTGGCCACCATGGGCGGCCTTTGGCAGGCCCTTGCCTTCGGGTTCGCCGGGCTTCGCCCCCATCACGGGGTACTCCATGTCGACCCGGTCCTACCCCCGTCGTGGTCGGCCCTGGCAATGCCCGTGCGGTTCCACGGCAGCAGGGTCCGTATTCGAAAGGAGCGGGCTCAGCTCACCATTGATACGAGCCAACCCATCGACCTCATGGTGGGATCGAGGCGCTTCGACTCGGTCTCGGGCCGGCTCGAGCTTCGTCGTCGCGGATCGGAGTGGGAACCCAGCACATGAGCAAGATCATCGCTGCCATCGATAACTCAGCAGCTTCACGGCCTGTCTTGGCAATGGCCCGTGCTGTGGCGTTGGCGTTGGATGCTTCGCTCGAGGTCCTGCATGTCGTCGAGGACGGCGATGAAACGGCGCGCGCTGCTGCTCAAGCAAGCGGCGTACCACTGCGCACCTTGACCGGCGACCCAATGGCGGTGCTTTCAACCGAAATGGACGCAGAGGATGTCTCAGTTCTCGTCATTGGAGCCCGCGGCAGACCTGCCGGCCGCCGACCGGCCGGCCATCTGGTGATGAGCCTGGCCACCCGGAGCGACAAACCGATCGTGGTCGTTCCGCCTCAGTTCCAACCTCCCGATCACCTCAGTACTGTTCTCGTGGCCATGGAAGGAACGCCGGGCAAGGCCCGAGCCCTTCAACGGACTATCGAGGTTTCGCTCAGCGCCGGGCTTCAGATCGCCGTGATCCATGTCCAAGACGAGAACCACGTACCGAGCTTCTCAGACCAAGTGCAGCATGAAACCGAGGCCTACGCGAAGGAGTTCCTTGCCAGACACAAAGTAGCGGCGTCTGGGATTCGCCTTGAGCTACGGGTGGGCGATCCGGCCACGGAGCTGCTCTCTGCAGCCCAGTCAGAGGGAGCCGACTTGGTCGCCGTTGGTTGGCCTCACTCGGACGATCCCAATCGAGGAGCAGTGGCACGTGAAATTCTCAACCGCAGTCCGATTGCGGTCCTCTTGATGGCTTTGAGTTAGGTCAATCCACTTGCGACCTTGCCCGCGATGCGTCTCAACCTGAAAGGGTGGGGACAGCAGACCGGACGGATCTCCTGGCGGAGGGTAGGTTCAGGCGGTAGAAGGGGAGCCTGGAACTTGCGAGGGAGGGCCCTATGAGCACCCGAGACGGCCTCCGCTACATCGACTCCGATGGGCACATCCTCGAGCACCCGACGGCCATGCCCGACTACGCACCGGCCGAGTTCCGGGACCGCATCTGGCACATCGAGACCGAGGCCGATGGCCAGGAGTGGCTCCACTACGACGGGGACCGCACACCGGCCAACTTCTTGGCCTCAGCAGGCATGGCCGGCGCCTCCGACGAGGAGCGAGCCGCCGCCTTCCGGGGGGAGCTGCGCTACACCGAAACCAGGCCGGCGGCGTGGAACGCCAAGGCGCGGCTCCAGGACATGGACCAGGACGGCATCGACCTCGCGGTGCTGTACCCCACCATGCTGCTCGGGCTGCAGAGCAAGACCGACGTTGGCTTCGCCGCCGCGCAGGCCCGGGCCTACAACGACTGGTGCTCCGACCACACTCTGGAGGGTGAGGGGCGGCTGTTCGGCGCCGGCGCCGTGCCGCCCATGCACCACCCTGACGATGTCGTTGCGGTGGCGGCCGAGATCCGCCGGGTGGCCGAGCTCCCTGGGATGGTCTCGGTGTTCATGCGACCGAACCCGTCCGTCGAGTTCAAGCAGTTCAACGACTCGGTCTACGACCCCATCTGGCAGGCGGCGGCCGACACCGGCCTGCCCATCGCCCTGCACCCGTTCTTCGCCGCCGACCTGCCCGGCGCCGCGGTCGGCATGCAGCTCGGCCCCGGCGTGCTCCTGCCCCAGGCCATCGCCAACCCCTTCGACGTCATGAGCTCGCTGGCGTTCCTGACCGTCGGCGGAGTGCTGCAGCGCTTCCCGGGCCTCAAGATGATCTTCCTCGAGGCCAATGGTGGCTGGCTGGTCCCCTGGCTCGAGCGCCTGGACCATCACTGCAAGAAGTTCCAGTGGGAGGTGCCAGATCTCGAACTTCTCCCGTCGGAGTACTTCCGGCGCCAATGCTGGATCAGCTTCGACCCCGACGAGGCCATGATGGCGATGACCGCACAGTCCCCGCTGGTCGGTGCGGAGCGGATCATCTGGGCCAGCGACTACCCCCACCCCGACGCCAAGTTCCCCGGAGTCACCGAGGAGCTGGCCGAGGCTCTCGAAGGGCTCAGCTTCGGCCAGAAGAGGGCCATCACGTCGGAGAGCGCCATCGCCCTGTATGCGATCGGCTGACCGGAGACCTCACGACGAGCACCGCACCCCCTACCATCCGCGGCGGTCGCCCTCGAACTGCGATCACCGTGGGGCGAGTTCGCCGTAGAAGTAAGAAGCGGTCACGCCGCCGTCGATGAGAAAGTCACTGCCGGTGATGAACGCACCGTCGGGTCCCATGAGCAGCGCGCCCAAGGTGCCGATTTCGTCTGGGGTACCGGCACGTCCTGCCGGTGCCAGTTCGATCATGCGCCGGTACCCCTCACCGCGGGGGCCGGTCAGCTCGTCTTTGGCCAGGGGGGTGATGATGATGCCAGGGCTGATGGTGTTGACCCGAGCGCCGCGCTTGGCCCACCGGACGGCCTCGGCCATCACCCGGAGCGAGTTTCCACGCTTGGCCAGCTGATAGGCGTGGAGGGTGTCCCTGACTTGGTCGGGCCGGAGGATCGGAAGTTCGCGCAGGTCGTCGGCGGGAGTGGTGGCGAGGGCGGCGTCTTGCTCAGCGGTGAGCGCAGGAAGGCGGTGCCCCGACTGTGAGGAGATGACGACGCCGGCGCCGCCGCGGGCGATGACGTTGCCGAACTCTTCGAGCACCAGGGCGGTGCCGTAGAGGTCGACGGCAAGAATGGTCTCCACCGAGGCTTGGCTGGGCGAAACGCCGGCGGCGTGGATGACGCCGGTGACGTCACCGAATGCAGTGGCGGTCTTGACGAGCTCGCGAACCGACTCACGGGAGGAGACGTCGACCACCGCAGTGCTGGCGTCGAATCCGGCGTTGGTGAACACTTCGGCGGCCACATCGGCGTTGTCTCGGCGCAGGTCGGCCAGCACGACGTGCTTGCCTGCGCTGATCCGCCGGGCGATTGCCTGACCTATCTGCCCGGCTCCGATGACAACGACTACTTCGCTCATGACGAGTTCCTCTCCTGTTCGTTGGGATGCTGGAAGCGCGTCGGCTCAGTCGTCCCCGGCTGGCAGGAGCCGGAGGGTGACAGCGTGGGCGTCGGGGCCAGTGACGTGACCGACGATGGTGTGGCCGTAACGGTCGTACTTGGCGTGATAGGCCGCATCGATGGCCGGCTGCACGTCAGGGGTGGCCTCGACGAGGCTGACGTTGGCTTCCGTGCCGCCGGCGCGGACTCGACCGTTGCGACTGGCCAGTGCGCGGCGGTACCAGGGACGGTCCGGTCCACCGGCTGACCGTACGTACAGTTCGCCGTCGGCACGAACGACCCACATCGTGGTGAACGAGCGGAGCGTCCCGTCGGCGCGACGAGTGGCGAGGCGCAATTCTTCGGCGTCCCCGATGCGCGCGAGCTGGTCCGCGGTCCAGGTCACAGTCCGGTCCTCGCTCCGAAATGGTCGGATAGCCCCATGCAGCCGAGATCCAATGACAAAACCTCCGGCCCGCGGGCTCCGAGCGTCCGCCGTTGCATAAGAGCGACTGCCCGTGATCGACGGAGCGAAAGGTTCAGTCGGCCGCTCGACGGAACTTCCGAAGCGCGGCCGTCACGCGAGCCTGGCCCCCGGCGCAAGAGATCGTCCGTTTGGAGTCCGTGTGTCCGGCTACCGGGTCCCGCCGTCGGCCGGCAGACTCACGCAACGGGACGGGACACCTCGTTCAGCCGATGAACCACCTCCTGGTCGAGAGTCAGTTCGAAGCCGGCCATGTTCTCCTCGTACTGAGCGAAGGTCCTCGGCCCGATGATCACCGAGGTCACGCCTCTACGGCCCAGGACCCAGGCAATCGCCACAGCCGTCGGGGTCGTGCCGAGCTCCGCTGCGACCTTGGCGACTTCCCCAGCGATCAGGAGGTTGCGATCCGTCAACATGCTGGACGCCCAGTTGATCCGGTTGTTGGGCCGCACCCGTCCGGCCCGGCTGTCAGGGGGAGGTGGTTCCCCGGCACGGTACTTTCCGGTCAGCACACCGCCACCGAGCGGGCTGTAGACGAGCGTCCCCACGCCCTGCCGTTGACAGGCGGGCAGGATGTCGACCTCGATCTCCCGGGCGACGAGGGAGTACCGCGGTTGCAGACTCACAAAGGGTGTCCCGGCGAGCCGTGTGGCCGCCCACTGGGCCTCCACGATCTGCGAGCCGCTGAAGTTGGAACAGCCTATGTAACGAACCTTCCCTGCCCGTACAAAATTATCAAGAACCGCCATGGTCTCCTCGATCGGCGTGCCGGGATCGGGAAAGTGGCACTGATAGAGGTCGACATAGTCGGTGTCGAGGCGCCGCAGGCTGTCGTGCAGCGCCCTGGTGAGATAGACCCTCGATAGGCCTTGGTCGTTCGGGCCGGGGCCAATAGGCCCCCGGCCCTTGGTGGCAACGACCACCGCGTCGCGACGTCCTTTGACCGCCCGCCCGACGACCTCTTCGGACTGACCACCGGTGTAGATGTTGGCAGTGTCGATGAAGTTGTTGCCCGCATCGAGGAAGGTGTCAATGATCCTTCGTGCCTCTGCCTCCCCACAGGGCGCGTCATCGGCGGTGCCGAACATCATGGCGCCGAGGCAGGGACGCGACACCTTGAGCCCCGAGTTGCCCATCCTGACAAATGTCATCTTCGACTCCTGTTCGTCAAGGTCATGTGGAGCGCTCGGTGACCGGGATCGAACGCCCCTCGGTGCGCTCGACAGCGGCCCAGAAGTCAGCAGGCACCTCGACGGCGCCCGTCCCGGGCTCGACGAAGACCGTGACCATCTCGGCCGCATGCACCACTCGGCCGTCCTGCGGATGCCAGAGGGCCGCGGCGAAGGTGCACGACCTGCGGGTTCGCCCTGCAACCCTTATGCCTCGGCGTAGCGGCTGCCCGGCGAACGCCTCGTTGTCCAGCGTGTAGGTGACGCGCCGGAGGGCCGGAGAGATGGCCGACGGCTCGAGCCCTTCACGCACCCGAAGCAGGTAACTCGACCACATGGTCGACAAGAGGCGCTGCGTCTCGTAATCGACAAGGTGGTGCCGGTCCCCGAGTTCGCCCGGCGCCGTCACGTCCTCGACCACCGTGAACTCGTCGGGCATCGTCACCTGCTCCTGTATTCGTGCTCAGTACAAGACATTCGCAAACGTATGGATCCGTCGAGATGGCGACGCGACGCCGTCGCTGGAGGCCTCATGCTCTACCTCTCCATGTTCCGTCCAGACCCGAACCGCTTCGCCGAGTTCCTGGCGTGTCTCTGGCAGGGCGACGTGCCCGCCACGCTACGTCTCGAGCGCTGGCTCTATGTCGGCACCGGTCCGCGGGAGATGGCCCTGCTGTGGGAAGGCGAGGATGAGGCGTTCGCCTACATCCAACGTGCTTTCAGTGGCTTCGGGGAACTCAGCACCGAGCCGGTGACCGATGCCACGCCCGGGCTCGAGGCGTGTTTCGATCGCAGCCTCGAGATGTTCGCAGAGTGGTTCACCGGGCGCGGCGCGACGCCTGATGAGGTAGCCAACCAGCTTGACGTCCGCAGGCGGGGCCTCGAGGCCTCATCACGCGAAGAAGCCTCAGCCGCCGGGCGCGCCTGGGCCGCGGAGCAGGGCGAGAGATGAGAACCAGTCGGCGCGAGTGCGCCGAGTCGGGGCTTCACACATCCAAGATCGTCGACGCCGAAACCGGTCGGGAAGTGGCGGACGAGGTGGAGGGCGAGTGGGTCTTCCGCGGCTACACGGTGAGCCGGCTCGCGTCGAGATCGTCCTCGACGAGTCCGAGATTTTCCTGGCTGGCAGCGGGCAAGCCCAACAAGCTGGCGCTGCGGGCCCGCCTCACCTCCTGACCGCAGGCGGCCAAGCCCCCGGTCCCCAAGTCCCACCCGTCTTCTTTCTGTACGCGAGCCGGCGCCACACGGAGATAGGAACATTTGCTATTCCGGCAAGGCCTTGAGCAGCAGGGTGAAGGTACCCTGACAGGGCAAGAGAACGCACCCCGAGCACGCACGGAGGACATCCATGTCCTACATAACCGACTACGAAGCCGAGCAGGTCCACAAAGCCAACAACTCCAAGCTCACGCCCGTGGTATTCGTTCACGGACTGTGGCTGCTTCCAAGCAGTTGGGACCGCTGGAGGTCGGTCTTCGAAGAGGCAGGCTACGCGACCCTCGCACCTGGATGGCCTGACGATCCCAACACCGTGGACGAGGCCAACCGGCACCCCGAGGTCATGGCCCACAAGTCGATCGGTCAGATCGCCGACCACTTCAACGACGTGATCGTCGAGCTTACGAAGAAGCCCGCCGTGATCGGTCACTCGTTCGGCGGGCTGCTCACCCAGATCCTCGCCGGCCGCGGGCTGTCAGCAGTATCGGTGGCCATTGATCCTGCGCCGTTCCGTGGCGTGCTGCCGCTCCCGCTCTCCGCCTTGAAGTCGGCGGCACCCGTGATCGGCAACCCGGCCAACCATGGACGCGCCGTTCCTCTGACCTACGAGCAATTCCGGTTCGCTTTCGCCAACGCCGTCAGTGAGGACGAGGCGAAGGAGCTCTTCCATACGTTCGCCGTGCCAGGCTCGGGTGTCCCGCTGTTCCAGGCAGCGAGCGCCAATCTCAATCCGTGGACCGAAGACAAGGTGAAGACGAAGAACCCCGACCGAGGTCCGCTGCTCATCATCGACGGCGAAAAAGACCACACCGTGCCATGGGCCATCGCCAACGCCTCGTACAAGAGGCAGAAGCGCAACCCCGGCGTGACCGAGATCGTCAAGATCCCGGGCCGAGGGCATTCCCTCACGATCGACCACGGCTGGCGCGAGGTGGCCGACACCGCCCTCGAGTTCGTCTCGCGGTTTGTCAAGCCTTAGTACATCGCCGATCACGCCTGTAGTGCTGCGCGGACGCTCCCGGGCGGACGATCGCCCAGTTGTGCGACGATGTGCGCAGGGGGCTGGAAGAGACCAGTGCGGAAGAGAATCGCAATTCTGAGCGGTGCGGTGCTGTTGACGACCCTCACCGCGTGCACATCGGCTCCTACCTTCATTTCCAAGGGCGGGACGTCGAGCTCAGCGTCGGTACCGGCCCACCCGACCACAGCGGCACTCGGACCAAAGAACATCCGAGTCAACGCCATCGCTCCCGGCTTCACCACGAGCGACGCTGGACGGCGGCTGGTCCCAGACGATTCAGCCTTCCGCCAGATGCTCAACACCACAGCGCCGCTGCGGGCATTTGGATCGCCCGACGACCTCTGACGTTTGCACGAGCCGGCCTTTGCGCCAAACTGCTGCCATGGAGCTCCGACAGGTGATGCGCACGACCCCGGCGACCCGCGAGTTCGCCAGCGACCCTCTGCCGGATCAGGTCCTCTACGAGATCTTGGACCACGCCCGCTTCGCACCCAACGGCGGTAACCGACAGGCCTGGCACGTGATCGTCGTCCGCGACCCGGCCCGCAAGGCCCGGCTCGCCGATCTGTGGGAAGTCGCACAACGTGAGGACTATGCGTTCTATGCCGCCGGCCTTGTTCCCTTCGTCGCCTCGGAAGCCTATTGGCGAAACCGTCCGGGAGAGCCTTCCGAGCAACCAGTGAACCTCGAGCACGCGCGGCGGACCCCGGTCGACCATCCAGCGGGCACAGGACCACAGGCCATCGCCGACGCCCCGGTTGTGCTGCTCATCACGCTCGACCTCACCCGGGTAACTGCGATGGACAGCGGCCTCGGTCGTCTCAGCATCTCAGCCGGGGGTTCCGTCTACCCCTTCGCCCACAACATCCTGCTCGCTGCGCGCGACGACGATTTCGGCGGCGTGGTGACGAGCGTGCTGGTCCGCCAGGAACAGGCCGTCAACGAACTCTTCCACATCCCGAATGATCACGTGCTCGCGTGTACCATCCCCCCGGGTAAGCCTTCGCATCAGATCACCAGACTCCGTCGGAAGCCGGTTGAGGAGTTCACCACGGTCGACGACTTCTCCGGTGCTCCCTTCGTCCGACCCGATGCCCGCTGACACCGACGCTCGGTTATTTCAGCTGTGACCGGTGGAAGTCGAGGGCAAGTCCGCCCGTCACAAGAGCTTGAGTTTGAGGCCTTCGATGAGTGCATCGAATCCGAACTCGAAGAGCTGGTCACGCGACAATTTGGTAGCACTCGTCACGCCTTCGAGCGTCGTCTGAGAACCGCCGGCAACAGCAACGGACAGGGCGTCGAGGTCGATCTGACCTGTCATGAACGTGTAGAGCGTGGCAAAGGCGAGGACGGCCGCCTCGGAGCCGAATCCGGCGTCATGAAGGATGGCGAGGACGCCCTCGGCCAGACGGGCGCCCTCCGCAGTCCCGGCGTCTCCGAGCTGAGATGACACGCCCGGGTGATCGGCAAACACCCTACGGGCCTGACGCTCCAACCGTCGTAGACGCTCCTCCCAGGTACCTTCCTGCGGTCCTGGGATACGGATCTCGCGGAGGATGTGGTTGACCAGCAGCGTCCGGAGCGCGTCCTTGCTCGGCACGTAGTTATAGATCGTCATCGGAGGGACACCCAGCTCCCTTGCCAGAGCGCGCATCGAAAGGTTGTCGAGGCCAACCTCGCGGATGACCTGGAGGGCGGCGGCAACAATCGCACTTTCGCTGAGTGACGGCGGCCTTCCCCGCGAACGTGGCGTGTCAGCGGTCTCTTGGTCCGATGTAGCTACAGAGACACTGTGCGACCGGATCTCAGCCCCGGCGGGCGGCGTCACGTCGCGCTGGCCCCGAGGCGGGCTGCCATGGCTATCGAGGAGACCCTGATCACTCGTGGCTGACGATCGCCCTTGGTCGACGCTCTTTCCGCGGGCACCGGGTTTCACGGACGGAGGACCAGTGGTAGCTCGACGAGCCGTCGAATCATGAGGCTCTTGTGATGATGCAGCGTGTCCGGAGGTACTTCCAAAGAGAAGGACGCCGTACGGGTCAGGAGGCGCTCGAAGGTGACTCTTGCTTCCAACCGGGCCAACGGAGCACCGATGCACAGGTGGATCCCCCAGCCGAATCCGACATGATGTCGCGGGTTTGGCCGATGAAGGCTGACTTCATTGGGGTGCGGATAGGCCTCCGCATCGCGGTTGGCGGCCGGCCACACGAGGACGAGCCGGGAACCCGCCGCCAACTCCACGCCGTCGAGGCGCGTGTCCGTGGTGACGCGGCGGTAGTGCCCGCGGAAAGGGGGCTCGACTCGACAGGCCTCCTCCACGAAGGCGGGAATCAGTTCGGGTCGCGCGCGCAGGCGATCCTGAAGATCGGGCCACTCGGCAAGGATCCGAGCCCCGCTCCCGAGCAGGCTCGTCGTCGACTCCCCACCGGCGGCGAGGAGGATCCCGAGGATGCCGAAGATCTCCATCTCGTCGAGTTCGCCGTCGGCCACTGCCCGGGCGCAGACGCCGATCACCGTGGACTCGTCGGGACCCTCTCCCGATCGAGCCGCGGCGTAGCCCTCCACGACCGGGCCGAGTTCCATCATCTTGGCCAAGAGGACCTGGCGACGCTCCTCGGGCACGAAGCCGCTGATCTGCTCCACGGACGCGTAGCCCTGCGCCTTCAGGGCCGGAGCGGTGTCGTCGGGCAGGCCGAGCAGGCGGGCCACCATCACCATCGGCAGGGGCTCGGCGATCTCGCCCATCCACTCGACGCGACCCGACTGCAGGGGCTGGTCCAGAGCCCCATCGATGAGCTGGCGGAACTCCACCTCTCTGGCGTTGATTGCCCCGCTCGAGAGAACCCCGCTCAGGACCCGCCTCTGGCGCCCGTGGTCGGGTGGGTCGGCGGTGGCGAGGACGCCGGGCATGTCCGCGTCACCCGCGGGCATACCCCCAGGGGGGCGGAGCCCCGGCGCCTCAGTCTCACTCAAGTACAGGAACTCGGTGCTCCGGCTCGAGTAGATCGAGGGATTGGCGACCACTTCGTGCACGAGGTCCAGCCGGGATACGAGGTAGGCGTTCGTGCCTTCGATGCGGTGCACGGGGTCCGACTTGGCCAGCTCCGCGTAGTACGCGTGCGGGCGCTCGAGCACCTCGGGGTCGAACAGGGGATCGACAGCCGTCCTCGCCATCTGACGCCTCCACATTGACGCTGCGGCGCAGGATGGCGCCTTTTACGTACAATGTACTGCAATTACGAGGCGAGGAGGCACTATCCGGATCTCGCCGGGCTGGCTGATGGGAATCCCCCGTGAGACGACACACTCCGTGGTTGAACTGGTGGCTGAGGGTCTCACGAACCGCGGCGTCGCAGTAAGGCTGTTCCTGTCGCCCCGTACGGTTGACTCTCATCTCCGACACATCTTCCGGAAGCTGGACGTCAACTCACGGATAGACCTTGTCCGTATCGTCACCGTTCGGAGCGTTGCCAATCGTGCACCGGTTGGTGCAGCCGACATCGCGTGAGTGTCGCTTCCATTGGGTTCGTGCGCGAGTCGATCCACCTCGCCACTGTCGCGCTTCGCACACGACCACCTTGCCGGTCCTTGCCGGACGTCAGTGTTTCGATTCGGAGAGCGCCCGGATTGCCGATCGGATTGCCAACCAACCAGACACGCCACTTAGCAGCCGCAAAGCGCGGCTTGAACTGGACAAGCGTGTCCGTTCGAGCACCCCCAACGGGATTCGAACCCGTGTTACCGCCTTGAAAGGGCGGCGTCCTGGGCCGCTGGACGATGGGGGCCGGTGGGGACGACGTTCGAAGCTACACCGCGGCCCGGCGGCCCCCCGACGGCGCGGCGAGGGCCGGTTCGGCGGTGGAGGGCTGTTCGAGCTCGACCGGCCGCTCGGCCGGGTGGTGGGTGAGGGAGAGGAAGAACTGGACCATGCCGACGACGAGCACGGTCGCCCCGAGGACGTGGACCTCGACGAGGAGCGGCGGCAGGTGGGTGAAGTACTGGGTGTAGCCGACGGCCGCCTGGGCCACGAGGACGACGACGAGGATCCGGGCGGCCTTGCGCACCCGTTCGGGGACGTCGAGCGCGTGGAGGGCCACCGCGGTGGCCAGCGTGAGCCCGATGAGGAGGAGGGCCAGGCTCGAGTGAAGCTCGGCCATGTCCCGGAGGGCGATCGGCAGCCGCTTGGCCACCGTCTGGCCCTCCGAGCCCCCGGCGTGGGGCCCCGCCCCGGTCGTGGCCGTCCCGGCCAGCACCACGAGGGCCAGGAGGCCGACGAGCCCACGGCCGAGGAGGAGCAGGGGTCGGGGCACGAGGAGCCGGCCGCTCCCGGGGCTGTAGTCCCGGTCGCAGCGGTGGAGGAGCACCACGGCGTCGGCCACGAGGAGCATCGAGGCGGCGAAGTGCACCATCACCAGGTAGGGGTTGAGCTTCGTGTAGACGACGAGGCCACCGAGCACGGCCTGGGCCAGCACGCCGCCCACGAGGCCGGCCGAAAGCCAGACGAGGTCCCGGCGCCGGGGCCGGCGGAGGAGCGAGGCCACGAACGTCAGGCCCATGAGCACGGTCAGGACCACGCTCACCAGCCGGTTCCCGAACTCGACGACCGGGTGGTAGGAGAGCTGGGCCGTGAGCCGGTGGTGGTAGCAGGAGGGCCAGTCGGGGCAGCCCAGGCCCGAGCCGGTCAGGCGCACCGCCGCGCCGCTCAGGACGATGAGCACCACGAGGACCAGGGAGGCCACGCAGAGCCGACGGAAGAGCGCCGGCGAGACGACCGGCCAGCGGCGCCCTCGACCAGGGGCGGCGGCTCCGTCCACCGCGGCATCGTACCGGCGGGGGGCGCCAGCGGGCCTCCCCGGTACAGGTGGTCGGACCCTCCCAGGGAACCGTAAGGTTGGGGCCAATGGCGTCCCAGGCCCCAGCCCTCCGCGGCGTCCGGGTGACGGGGGCGACGGTGGGGGCCTACGTGGCGCTCACCAAGCCCCGCATCGTCGAGCTGCTACTCGTCACGACCCTGCCCACGATGATCGTGGCCCAGGGCGGGCTGCCCCCGGTCGGCCTCATCGTGGCCACGCTGGCCGGCGGGGCCCTCGCCGCGGGCGGCGCCAACGCCATCAACATGGTCGTGGACCGGGACATCGACCAGGTGATGCACCGGACGAGGAACCGGCCGCTCGTGACCGGCGCCCTCACCCCCCGGGCCGCCCTCACGTTCGCCCTCCTCCTCGAGGTGGCGGCCTTCGTGGAGCTGTGGCTCTTCGTGAACCTGCTCTCGGCGGTCCTCGCCCTCGCCGCCACCGCCTTCTACGTCTTCGTGTACACGCTCTGGCTGAAGCGCCGGTCGGTGCAGAACATCGTCATCGGCGGCGCAGCCGGGGCGGTCCCGGTCCTCGTCGGCTGGGCCGCGGTGACCGACAGCCTGGCCTGGACCCCGGTCGTCCTCTTCGCCATCATCTTCATCTGGACCCCGCCGCACTTCTGGTCCCTCGCCGTGCGCTACCGCGACGACTACGAGAAGGCCAACGTGCCGATGCTCCCGGTCGTGGCCTCCCCCGTGCGCACGACCCGGGAGATCCTCCTCTACTCGGTGGCCCTCGTGGCGGCCACGCTCGTCCTCGTCCCGGTGGCCCACATGGGTTGGCTCTACCTCGGGGCGGCCATCGCGCTCGGGGCGATCTTCGTCGGCATGGCCTTCCGCCTGTGGCGCCTCGCCCGGAACGACCTGGCGACGACGAAAGAGGCGATGCGGCTGTTCGGCTACTCGATCACCTACCTGACGCTCCTCTTCTGCGCCATGGCGGGTGACGTGTTCGTCCAACGGCTGCACTGACGTGAGCGGGACACCGGACGCCGGGGACGACTCGGCCGAAGCGCCCGAGGCGGCGTCCGCCCTGCCGGCCAAACCCCGGGTCATGTTCCTCGCGATCGGCCTCATCGTGGCCGCGGTCCTCGCCATCGGCCTCTTCACGAGCCTCGGCTCGTCCGTCGGCCCCGGACGCCCCACGGTGGGAAGCGCCGCGCCGTCGTTCACGCTGCCCCGGCTGGGCGCGGCGGGCACGGTCGGCACGCCGGCCGACGGCGGCGGCGCCGGCCGGCCGGCCGTGGTCGTCTTCTTCGCCAGCTGGTGCGGTCCCTGCCAGGCCGAGATGCCCGCCCTCGCCGTCGCCTACCGGGACCAGCAGGCGGCCGGCGGCCCGCTCGCCCGGGTCCGGCTGCTCGGGGTGGACAGCGTGGACCCCACCGGCAGCGCCCTCGCCTTCGTGCACAAGAGCGGCGTCGAGTTCCCGGTGGGGGCGGACCGCAAGGGCACGGTCACGAGCGGCCTCTACTACTTCACCGGGGACCCCGAGGCCGTCTTCATCTCGGGCGACGGCAGGGTCGTCCACATCACCTACGGCCCGGTGAGCGTGGCCCAGCTGCAGCACTGGGAGCACCGGCTCGTGGCGGGCTGAGCCTCACTCCCAGCGGAACGTGAGGCCGGCGGCCACCGAGGCGGCGACGGCCCACACGGCGAGCACCACCCAGCACCAGAGCGGAGCGTCGAGGCCCCGCCCCATGACGGCGTGGAGGCCCTCGGCCAGGGCGGCCGGCGGCAGGCGCCGGGCGAGCGCGGCCAGGCCGGCCGGCAGCGAGGCGAGCGGGACGATCATGCCGCCGACGAGGAGGAACACGAGGTAGAGGGCGTTCGCCGCCGCCAGGTTCACCTCGGCCCGCAGGACGCCGGCCAGGAAGAGCCCGATGCCCCCGAAGGCCACGGTGGCGAGGAGCACGAGGCCGAGCGCCTGCCCGGCGGCCGACGCCCCGCCCGCCGCGCCGGGCGGGCGCCAGCCCAGCCCCACGCCGACGGGGATGAGCACCGCCGCCTGGGCCAGCTCGACGAGGAGGACCGTCGACACCTTGGCGCCGAGGAGCCGGGGCCGCCCGAGCGGCGTCGACCCCAGGCGCTTCAGCACGCCGTAGCCCCGCTCGAAGCCCGTGGCGATCCCGAGCGACACCATGGCCGTCGACATCACGGCCAACGCCAGGATCCCCGGGAGGACGAACGTCACCCGGTCCAACGTGTGGGTGTCGACGACGTGGACGGTGGAGAAGAAGACGAGGAAGACGACCGGGATGCCGATCGTGAGGAGGAGCGTCTCGCCGCGACGGAGCGTCATCCAGGTCTCGGCCCGGACCTGGGCCAGGAGGGCGCTCACCGCCGCCGCCGCCGGCCCGTGGGCGCCGGCTCCGGGTCGGCCTCGTCGGCCGCCGCGCCGACGAGGGCGAGGTAGGTCTCCTCGAGCGACTGCGAGGTGCGCAGGTCGGTGAGGGTGGCTCGGTGCTCGGCCAGCCAACCGGCCAGGGCCGCCGTGAGCTCGGGCGAGGCCTCGGCGTCCACCCGGTAGCGGCCGGGCGACTCCTCGGCCACGGGCACCCCGAGGGCCCGGGAGAGGCCCCCGGTGTCGAGGCCGGCCGGGGCGCCGAAGCGGACGGCCGGGCGCTCGCCCGAGCGGGCCCCGAGCTCGGCCGGTGTGCCCTCGGCCACGAGGCGCCCCCGGTGGACGATCAGCACCCGGTCGGCCAGGTGCTCGGCCTCGGCCAGCTCGTGGGTGGTGAGGAGCACGCAGGTCCCCCGGCGGGCGAGGTCGGCCACCACGGCGCGCACCTGGAGGCGCCCCTCGGGGTCGACGCCGGCCGTCGGCTCGTCGAGGAACACGACGCTCGGCCGGCCCACGAGGGCGAGGGCGAGCGAGAGCCGTTGCTGCTCGCCGCCCGAGAGCCTTCGCCAGGGGGTGCGGGCCGCCCGGCGCAGCCCGACGAGCTCGAGCAGCTCCTCGGGGTCGGCGGGGTCGTCGTAGTAGCTGGCGAAGAGCCGGAGGGCCTGGCGGGGGTCGAGCATCGGGTAGACGCCGCCGCGCTGGAGCATGACGCCCAACCGGGCCACGAGCCGCCGGTGGTCGGCCACCGGGTCCAGCCCGAGCACGGCCAGCCGCCCGCTGCTCGGCCGGCGGTAGCCCTCCAGGCACTCGACGGTCGAGGTCTTGCCGGCGCCGTTCGGGCCGAGGAGCGCCACCACCTCGCCCGCCCGCGCGCTGAGCGAGAGCCCGTCGACCGCGGTGAGGTCGCCGTAGCGCACGACGAGGTCGTGGCACTCCACGAGCGGTTGGTCGTCGCCCATCGGCTGCGACGGCGCGCCGATCGGGAGGGGAGCGGCGTCGGCCGGCATAGTGCCCGAACGCTACCGTTGGGCCGTCATGATCGACATCCGGCTCGTGCGCGACGACCGCGACGCGGTGAAGACGGCGCTCGCCCGGCGCGGCGTCGACCCGGCGGAGGTGGACCGCCTGGCCGAGGCGGACGAGGCCCACCGGGCGGCCCTCCGGCACCAGGAGTCACTCCGGGCCGACGTGAAGAGCCTCTCCCGTCAGGTGGCCGAGGCCAAGCGGGCCCAGGATGACGGCGAGGCGGCCCGCCTCACCGAGGAGAGCCGGGCCGTCGGCGAGGCGGAGCGGGCCGCCGCGGCCACCGCCGGGCAGGCGGGGGACCAGGTGCGCGAGATGCTCCTCTACCTCCCGAACCTGCCGGCCGACGAGGCTCCCGACGGGGAGGGCCCCGAGGACAACGTCGAGGTCGGCCGCTGGTGGCCGGGGAAGGACGACGGTCGTCCGGAGCCCGAGTTCGGGCCGCACCAGCAGGTGCCGCACTGGGAGGTCGGCGAGCAGCTGGGCCTGCTCGACATGGAGCGCGGGGCCCGCCTGTCGGGGTCCATGTTCCCCCTCTACCGCCGGGCCGGGGCCCGCCTCCTGCGGGCCCTCTCGGCGTTCGCCCTCGACCGCCACGCCGACGCCTACGAGGAGATCCGCCCACCCACGCTCGTGCTCACCGAGACCATGGTCTCGACCGGCCACCTGCCGAAGTTCGCCGACGAGGCCTACCACATGGAGCGCGACGACCTCTGGGCCATCCCCACGGCCGAGGTGCCCCTCACGTCCCTCCACCGGGGCGAGATCCTGGACGAGGCGGTCCTGCCGCTGCGCTACACCGCGGCCACCGCCTGTTACCGGCGCGAGGCCGGGGCGGCCGGCCGGGAGACCCGGGGCCTCCTGCGGGTGCACGAGTTCGACAAGGTCGAGCTCTTCGCCTACGCCACGCCCGAGCAGGCGCCGGACGTGCACGCCGACATCTTGGAGCGGGCCGAGTCGCTCCTCCAAGAGCTCGGCCTCGGCTACCGCGTGCTCGACCTCTGCGCCGGCGACCTCAGCGGGTCGTCGGCCCGCACGTTCGACCTCGAGGTCTACGCCCCGGGCTCGGCCCAGTGGCTCGAGGTCTCCTCGGTCAGCTGGTTCCGCGACTACCAGGCGAGGCGGGCCGGGGTCCGCTACCGACCGACCGGCGGCGGCTCGCCGGTCTTCGTCCACACGCTCAACGGCTCGGCCCTCGCCTGGGCCCGCATCTGGGCGGCGATCGTCGAGACCAGCCGCCAGCCCGACGGGTCGCTGCGCCTGCCCGAGTGCCTCTCGCCCAACCTCGGCGGCGAGCTCGTGGTGAAGGGCTGAACCCGATCAGCCGGCCGGGACGTCGAAGCGGTAACCGACGCCGCGCACCGTGGTGATGAGCACGGGGTTCGAGGGGTCCTCCTCGATGCGGGAGCGGAGGCGTTTCACGTGGACGTCGAGGGTCTTCGTGTCCCCGATGTAGTCGGTGCCCCACACCCGGTCGATCAGCACGTCACGGGTGAGGACCCGCCCGGCGTTCTCCACGAGGAGGCGGAGGAGCTCGAACTCCTTGCGGCGCAGGTGCACCTCGCCGCCGCGCACGAAGACCCGGCGCTGGTCGATGTCGACCCGGACCTCGCCCGCCTCCCAGGCGCCGTCGTCGCCGACCGGCCGGGCCCACTCGCTTCCCCGGGACCCGTCGAAGGGCACGGGAGCCCGCCGCAGCACCGCCCGCATGCGGGCCACGAGCTCGCGCAGGCGGTAGGGCTTGGTCACGTAGTCGTCGGCCCCGACCTCGAGGGCCACGACCGTGTCGATCTCGGTGCCCTTGGCCGTCACCATGATGATCGGGACCGAGGACTTGGTCCGGATCGAACGGCAGACGTCGAGCCCCGATATCCGGGGCAGCATGAGGTCGAGGAGCACGAGGTCCGGCTCGGCCTCGTTGAACATCCGGAGCGCCTCGTTGCCGTCGCGGGCCACGGTGACCCGGAAGCCCTCGTGGCCCAGCCCCACGACGAGGGCCTCGATGAACGACTCCTCGTCCTCGGCGAGGAGCACCGAGACGGGCCGGGTGTCGGTGCCGGGTCGGCGGTCCATCGCCATCATGTCCGCTCCAGGATGGCCGCCCGGTCGAGGTCGAGCGGGAGCACGAGGGTGAAGGTCGAGCCCTCGCCCTCGCGCGACTCGACGTCGACCCGGCCCTGGTGGTTGCTGGCCACGTGCCGGACGATCGAGAGGCCGAGGCCGGTCCCCCCGGTCTCGCGGCTGCGGCCGTGGTCCACCCGGTAGAAGCGCTCGAAGATGCGGTCGAGGTCCCGGGCGGGGATGCCGATCCCGTGGTCGGCCACCGAGATGCGCACGGTCGGACGGTCGCTCGCCCGGAAGGCGTCGGTCTGGTGGGTGCCGGTGGCCTCGTCCACCGCCACGGCGACCGAGCCGGTGGGCTGGCCCTGGGAGAGCGTGCCCCGGGCGCCGTCGGCCGCGGCGGCCGTGCCGAGCGGCAGGCCCTGATCCTCGGAGACCGTCGCCGAGACGTTCACCTCGCTCCCGTCGTAGGAGTAGGTGACGGCGTTCTCCAACAGCGCTTGCATGGCCGAGACGAGTTGGCGGCGGTCGCCGAGCACGGCCACCTGCGTCGCCGTCTCGGCGAGGTGGATCGTGATGCCGCGCTGGTCGGCCGCCGCCCTCATCCGCTGCACGGCTTCGGCCATGACGAGGTTCACGAGCACCGGCTCGCGCGGCGGTGCCTCCTCGGACTCGATGCGGGTCAGGTCGAGCAGGTCGTCGATGATCCGGCTCACCCGGAACGCCTCGTTGTGGATCCGGCTGGCCAGGCGTTGGGCCACCTCGACGTCGGGCTCGGACACGAGCGTCTCGGCGAGGAGCCCGAGCGCGCCCATCGGCGTCTTCAGCTCGTGACTCACGTTGGCCACGAAGTCCCGGCGGATCTCCTCCAGCCGCCGCCGCTCGGAGACGTCTTCGATCATGGCGATGACGCCGAGCGGTCGCCGTCCGTCGTCGATCAGCAGCGCCCGGACCGACAGCGTCCGCCGGGGTGGCCCGTAGAGGTCGAGCGTCCGCTCGGCCGACCCCTCGTGCCAGGCGTCCTCCAGGAGCTCGGTCACCGCCTGGGCGGCCAGGGCGTCGCCGTGGCGGCTCGTCATGAGGGCGTTGGCCCGGGCGTTGCGGTAGACGACCGCGCCGTTCTCGTCACAGAGGACGACGCCCTGGGACAGCGTGTCGAGCGAACGGCGGAGGCGGATGGCGTCGGAGCTCGAGGAGGCCACGGCCTCGGCTGCCGACCCCGTGACCTGTTCGAGGTAGGAGAGCGCCACTTCGATGTTGTTCTCCTCGGCCGGCGGGTCGAGCCCGAGGCGCGAGCCCAGCGCGGAGAGGCGCTGCGCGAGAGCCCGCCGTCCCGACCGCCGGCCGAGCACGGCGGCCACCACCGCGACCACGACGAGGATGGCGGCCGCGAGACCCGCCGCGGCGGCCGGGGGCAGTCCGGCGACGTCAGCGCTGAGGGACGCTCCCATGACACCGACAGCATGACAGGACCGGCCGGACGCGGCGAACACTCGCCGGGCGCGTCGCCCGACCTCGGCCGACCGTTCCGGCCTTGTCGGCGTCGGCGGTCCGGCGCCGTCCCACCGGCCCGCCGGGCCGGCGGCCACCGCCATCTCCTGTCCCTGGAGGACCGCCGATGCCCCAGCTCCTCGGCTCGATCGTCCCGCTCGTGCTGCTCGCCGCCGGCGGCGGGGTCTCGCTCAACCCCGACCCGAACCAGCTCCCCGGGGGCGGGACGCTCCAGAACCTGGCGGACGGCATCGGGTCGTGGGCCCTCATCGCCGCGCTCGTGGGGATGGTGGTCGGCGCGGCCGTCTGGGCCCTCGGCTCCCACTCGCAGAACTACCACCAGTCGATGGCCGGCCGGCGGGCCGTCCTCGTCTCGGGGCTGGCGGCGCTCATCATCGGGGCGGCGCCGCCGATCATCAATTTCTTCTTCAAGGCCGGCTCGAGCCTCCACTGATCGACATGCAGGAACTGCTCGGCGTGACGCTCTCCCCGGGGCTCCCGATCATCCCGACGCCCGGCTGCACGGGGCCTCTCGGTCTCGACCCGATCTGCCTGGCCGGCGGCGTCGGGTCGACGCTCGCCAGCGGGGCAACCGCCGCGGTCCTCTCGGGTCTCTCGGGGTGGGTGGTCTCCGGGGCGGCCTGGTTGCTCGGCCAGCTCGGCGGGGTGCTCACGGCGAGCACCTCCATCGACCTCGGGGCCTCGTGGTTCGACCACCACTACACGGTCATGTTCGGGCTGGCGGCCCTCGTGGCGCTCCCGATGCTGCTCCTGGCGACGATCCAGGCCGTCTACCGCCAGCAGGCCGGGCTGCTCCTCCGCTCGGCCCTCGTCCACCTCCCGCTCGCGCTGCTCCTCGGCGGGGCGATGCTCGAGCTCGTCCAGATGGCCCTCGGGGTCACCGACGCCATGAGCCGCACGGTGGCCGCCGGGTCGGGGGTCGACCTGGGCCAGGCCCTCTCCCAGGTGGCCACGGTGCTCTCGGCCCAGGCCGGCGGCGGGTCGGGGGCACCGGCCTTCGTCGTCCTGGTGGGGGCGCTGGTCGTGGCCTTCGGTGCCTTCTCTATCTGGGTCGAGCTGCTCGTCCGGGCGGCCGCGGTCTACGTGGCGGTGCTCTTCCTGCCGCTGGCGCTGGCCAGCTTGATCTGGCCGGCGGTCTCCCACTGGTGCCGCCGGCTCTTCGAGACGCTGGCCGCCTTGATCCTGGCCAAGTTCGTGATCGTCGCGGTGCTGAGCCTGGCCGTCGCCGCGGTGGGTTCGGGGGTGAACGGGTCGGGGTTCGCGCCGGTGCTCGCCGGCGGGGCGTTGCTGCTCCTCGCCACCTTCACCCCGTTCACGCTGCTGCGCCTCATCCCGGCCGTCGAGGCCGGCGCGGTCCATCACCTCGAGGGGGCCCGCCAGCGGGTGGAGCAGGCGGTCGGCCACGCCCCGAAGAGCGCCGCCGCCTTCGCCCTGCGCCAGGCCCGGTCGGCCGAGCTCCCGACCGGGCCGCTCGGCACCGGACTCGGGGAGGACTACGAGCCGCCGTCCCACGCCGCCCCGGACCCGCCGGCCTCCGAGCTGGTCGGGGCGGCGGTCGGTCGGGGGAGCGGCCCGCCGGGTGCGGCCGCCGACGGCGACCGAGGGTCCATCCCGCTCTGGCGGGGGGTGCCCGGCCCCGACGACGTCACCGGGCCCGGCGGCGAGGCGGGCGCCCCGGCCCGGCCCGACCGGCCACCGCCTCCCCTCGTCGACCCCGCGCCACGGCCGCCCTCGCCCGAGGCGACGCCGGGCGCCCCGAGGGCGCCGACCGGACCGCCCCCCGCCCTGCCGCAGCGCCACGGTGTCGGCTTCCGTCTGGACAACGACGAGCTCGGCCCGGTGCTCCACTTCGACCCACCGGCCCGGCGTCGCCGGTCCGGCGGGGACGACCGTGGCGACTGAACCCATCCGCTACCGCTTCGGCCCGCTGGAGCGACGCGGTCTCGTGGCCGGTTGGCGGGGCGGCCAGATCGCGTCGGTGGCCGGAGGTCTCGTGGTGGCCGTGCTCACGTTGCGGTCCCGTCCCGGCGGGCCCGGCGCGGCGGTCGCGCTCACGGCGGTGCTCCTCGGCGTGGCCCTCGCCTGCTGGCCGGTGGCCGGGCGCACCGGCGAGGAGTGGCTGCCGATCGTCACCCGCTGGCTGGCCACCGGGTTGTCGGGTCGCCGCCACGTGACGGACCGGCCGACGGCGGGGCTGCCGGCCCGCCCGGCCAAACCACGTGGTCCGTTCGCCGGCCTCGAACTGCTCGAGGTCGCCGGTACGGGGGCCGAACACGGTGACGGCGTGGGGGTGCTGCGCGACGGCCGCGAGGGCACCGCGACGGCGGTCCTCGGGCTGCGGGGTCACACCTTCGCCCTCCTCGGCCCCGACGAGAAGGACCGCCGGGTGGCCGGGTGGTCGGCGCTGCTCGCCTCGATCGCCGGTCCGGGCTCGGCGGTGCACCGGCTGCAGTGGATCGCCTCGGCCCTGCCCGACGACGGCCGGGCCGTCCGGTCCCACCTGGAGGAGCGGGCGGTGCTGGCCGAGGACGCGCCGGCCCGTCGCTCCTACGACGGTCTCCTCGCTGCGGCGGACGACCGCACCTGCCGTCACGAGGTGCTCCTCGCCGTGCAGGTCCGGACGACGAGAGGTCGGGCCGGCCGCGGCGCGGTGCCGCTCCTCCTCCGCGAGGTGGCCAACGTGCGCCGTCTGTGCGCCGAGGTCGACGTGGCCGTCGACCGGGTCCTCGACCCGAGGTCCCTCGCCGCGGTCTGCCGCCGGGCCGGTGAGGCCGGGGCCTTCGAGGCGCAGCCGGACCGGGACGGCACGGCGCCGGGTCACCGCCCGGCGGCGGCTGACCGCTGGCCCTGGCCGATGGCCCTCGAGGCCCGGTGGGACGGCGTGCGCACCGACGCCACCTGGCACGCCACCTACTGGGTGGCCGAGTGGCCGCGGGTCGAGGTGGGCCCGGACTTCCTCGGCCCGCTCCTCCTCGGGACCGCCCGCCGGGTGGTCAGCGTGGTGATGGCCCCGGTCGAGGCCGAGCGGGCGGCCCGTCAGGTCGAACAGGCGCGGACGGCCGACATCGCCGACGCCGAGCTGCGCCGCCGGGGCGGCTTCCTCGCCACCGCCCGCCGGGCCAAGGAGGCCGAGCACGCCGCGGCACGCGAGGCCGAGCTGGCCGAGGGCCACACGTCGTTCCGCTTCTCCGGTTACGTCACGGTGACCGCACTGTCGGCCGAGGCGCTCGTCGATGCGTGCGAGGTGACGGAGCAGGCGGCGAGCCAGTCGCGTCTCGTGCTGCGGCGTCTCTACGGCGACCAGGACCGGGCGTTCACCTACACGCTGCCGCTCTGCCGCGGCCTCACCGGTCGGCGCCGCTGACCCCCCTCGACGTTCGCATCGGCAGCACTAGGTTGGCCCGGTGCCCACCGGTCAGTGGCGGGTCACCGAGGTGAGAGTCGAGGAGAGCTTCGGCGGCGATCTGTTGGGCCACGGCGACCTGCAGCTCGAAGACGGATGCCTGCACCTGCGGGTGCGGCCCCGCGGCCTCTCGGGCATCGTCGTCCCGACCCGCGAGCACCGCAGGTACCCGGTGGCCGGCGTCCGGGGCTGGGAGGTCAAGGGTGACCGGGTGGCGTTCACCGCGGGCCTCCTCATGACCACCTTCGTCCCCGGCAGCCTGGCCGGCTGGGACATCGCGGAGGCTCCCGTGCACGTGTGTCACCTCCGGTGCGCCGACGAGTCGGCGGCGGGCTCGCTCACTGATGCCGTCGTCGCCGCCGGGTTGCCATCGGACCGGGTCAGCCACCGACGCCCGCGAGCCGGGCCGGCGGCGGGTTGACGACAGCCGTCGGCGGCGACCCCTCGGTCGGGTGACGGCCGGCACACCAGCGGGTGGCCGAGGCCGTGCCGATCAGGGCCTGCCCGGCGGCGCGGGCCGACCGTTCCGTGGCGTGATCCCCGCCCACCAGGTGACGACGCGCCACCTCGGCGCGGCCTACCCGCTCGTGGCCGAGGCCGGACTCGGCCACCGCGGTGTGCTCATCGGCCACGACCTGCTGGGCGGCTCCTTCGTCTACGACCCGTTCGAGCTGTACGCGGCCGGCGTGGTCTCCAACCCGAACATGGTCGTCTTCGGCCAGATCGGTCGGGGCAAGAGCGCGTTCGTGAAGACCTACCTCTGGCGCCAGGCCGTCTTCGGGCGCCGGGCGTGGGTCGTCGACCCGAAGGGCGAGTACGGCCGGCTGGCCGAGGCGTGGGGCGTGCGACCCGTGGCCCTCGCGCCCGGCGGTGACGTGCGGCTCAACCCCCTCGATCCCGGCCCGCGGGCGGGGGGCTCGGGCGCGGCCGACGCCAGCCGACGGTCGACCGAGCTGCTCGCCTCGCTCGCCACCGCCTGCCTGCGCCGCGAGCTGAGCCCCCGGGAACGGGTGGCCATCGACCTGGCCATGGAGCACGTGGCCGGCGGCCCCGAGGTACCCACCCTGCCCGGGGCGGTCGAGGCGCTGCTCCTACCGACCGAGGAGGCGGCCGCCCGGGTCCGAACGACCCAGGCGGCCCTCCTGGAGGACGGGCGAGACGTGGCCCTGGAGCTCCGACGGCTGGTCCACGGGGACCTCCGGGGCATGTTCGACGGGCCGACGACGCCGGGCATCGACCTCTCGGGCCCGCTCGTGGTCCTCGACCTCGCCGCCCTCTACAACTCGCCCGCCCTCGGGGTGCTGATGGCCTGCGCCACCGCCTGGCTCCAAGCCGCCCTCGCCCGTGAAGCCCGGGTCGGGTCGCCGGGCGGCCGGGTGCTCGTCGTGGTCGACGAGGCCTGGGCCATCCTCGCCCACCTCGGGGTGGCCCGGTGGCTCCAGGCCTCCTGGAAGCTCTCCCGGGCCTGGGGCGTGGCCAACGTGGCCGTCCTCCACCGGGTCTCGGACCTCCACGCCGTCGGGGCGGCCGGCTCCGAGCAGGTCGGGTTGGCCCAGGGCCTCCTGTCGGACTCCGAGACCCAGGTGGTCTACGCCCAGCCCCCGGGGGAGGTGGCCCGGGCGACCGACCTGCTGTCGCTCTCGCCGACCGAGTGCGAGCTCCTGCCGCAGCTGCGCAAGGGTGTGGCGCTCTGGAAGGTCGGCCGGCGGGCCTTTCTCGTCCAGCACCTCCTCGCCCCGGCCGAGCGGTCGCTCGTCGACACCGACGCGGCGATGGCCGTGGCCTGACGTGGCGCTGCCGGCCCTCCCCGGGGCGCTCGTCGTCGGGGCCGCGCTCGTCGCCACGGCCGGGCGGCGCCTGGAACCTCACCGGCCTCCGACGACCCGGCCGACCGGTCCGGGAACCGGCGGGGGCGGTCCGAGCGTGCTCGCCCCCACCGCCCGGGGGGCCCGGTGGGCGGCCGCGGCGGACCTCCGGGCTCTGCGCGTGCGTCGGGCCGAGCCCGGGCGACTGGTGCTCGGCCGGCCCCTCGTGGGCTGGCGGTCCCGCCGCCACCTCCTGGCGGCCGAGCCGCTGATGTCAGTGGCGGTGGTGGGCCCCACCCAGAGCGGGAAGACCACCGCCCTCGCCGTGCCGGCCATCCTCGGGTGGGAGGGCCCGGTCGTGGCGGCCAGCGTGAAGACCGACCTCGTCGGCGACACCCTGGCCTGGCGGCAGCGCCTGGGCCGGGTGGCCTGCTTCGACCCCGGCCGGGCCACCGGCCTCCCCGCCGCCACCTGGTCGCCGCTCCCCGCCGCGGCCACCTACGCCGGGGCCCGTCGGGTGGCGGCCGACCTCACCGAGGTGGCGGCCTCGTCGGCCACCACCCCCGATGGGGAGTTCTGGTACGCCACGGCGGCCAAGCTCCTCGCCCCGCTCCTCTACGCCGCGGCCCGGACGGCCCGGCCGATGGCCGACGTCCTCCGGTGGGTCGACACCCAGGAGGTGGCCGAGGTGGCGGCCATCTTGGAGGAGGCGGGGGAGCCCGAGGCCCTCCAGGCGGCCCGGGCCTCCTGGCAGCGCGAGGAGCGCCAGCGCAGCTCGGTGTACACGACGGCCGAGACCGTGCTCGAGCCGTTCGCCGGGACGGCCGGGTCGGGGGACGGGGGCGTGATCGACCCGGCGGCCCTCCTCGACGGGGCCAACACCCTCTATCTCTGTGCCCCTGCCCACGACCAACGGCGGTGGCGGGGCCTCTTCGCCGCCCTCGTGAAAGAGGTGCTCGACCGGGCCTTCGGCACGGCCGGTCGGGCCGGGCGGCCGCTCGACCCGCCCCTCCTCGTCGTACTCGACGAGGCGGCCCATCTCGCGCCCCTGGCCGAGCTCGACGGCCTGGCCGCCACCTGCGCCGGCCACGGGGTGCAGCTGGTCACGGTCTGGCAGGACCTGGCCCAGGTGGCCGCCCGCTACGGGCCCCGGGCGGCCACCGTGCTCAACAACCACCGGGCCCGGCTCTTCCTCTCGGCCATCGCCGACCCGGGGACCCTCGACCACGCCAGCCACCTCGTCGGCGACGAGGAGGTGCTCGCCCCCTCGGTCACCCGCGACGCCTCGGGGACCCGCTCGACGACGACGGCGCCGCTGCAGCGGCGCCTCCTCCCGCCCGACGCCCTCCGGCGACTGGCGCCCGGGACCGGCGTCCTCGTCTACGGCGCCGTGCCCCCGGTGCGGGTCCGCCTCCTCCCGTGGTGGGAGGACCCCGGGCTCGCCGCCCGCGGCCGGGTCGGCGGCTGACCGCCCGTCGGGGGTCCCGGGACGAGAGGCAATACAGTGCGGACTCGTGCACGGCGTGGCCAACGGGAACATGGCGGGCGGGGACACCGCGGTGGCCGGCCTCTACGAGACGATCTTCGCCCGACGCGACGTCCGGGCCCAGTTTACCGGCGAGCCCGTCGACGACGAGGTGCTCCGCCGCCTCCTCGAGGCGGCCCACGCCGCGCCGAGTGTCGGCCTCACCCAGCCGTGGGACTTCGTCCTCGTGACCGACGAGGTGGCGCGCCGGGCCTTCTACGACCACGTGCAGCGGGAGCGGGCCGACTTCGCCGACCGGCTGCCCCCCGAGTGGGCCGATCGCTTCGCCGGCATCAAGATCGACGGCGTCCTCGAGGCCAGGCTCTCCGTCGTCGTCACCTACGACCCCGACCGCGGGGCGCCGCACGTCCTCGGCCGTCACGCCATCGCCGAGACCGGCCTCTACTCGGTCTGTCTCGCCATCGAGAACCTGTGGCTGGCGGCCACCGCCGAGGGGCTCGGCATGGGCTGGGTCTCCTTCTACCGCGAGCCGTTCGTGGCCGAGCTGCTGGGCATCCCCTCCCCCGTGCGCCCGGTGGCCTGGCTCTGCCTCGGGCCGGTGACCCACCGCGAGACCGTGCCCGACCTCGAGCGCCACGGCTGGCGGCAGCGCCGCCCGCTCGAAGAGGTCGTCCACCGGGAGCGCTGGGGCGGCCAGGCCCCGGCCGACGTCGCGGGGGCCGGGCGCTGAGCGCCGACGGGCCGACCGGGGGACCGCCGGGTCCGCTCACCCTCGCCTTCGACATCGGGGGCACGGGCCTCAAGGCCTCGGTGGTCGACCCGTGGGGCCAGATGGTGGCCGACCGAGTGCGCACCGTCACCCGCTACCCGATGCCCCCCACCGGCGAAGGGGGCATGGTGCCGGCCCTCGTGCAGCTGGCCTCGTCGCTCCCCCGCTACGACCGGGTGTCGGCGGGGTTCCCCGGCATGGTGCGCCAGGGGCGCGTCTGGAGCGCCCCGGCCTTCTCCACCAAGGCCGGCCTCGGCTCGCCGGTCGACCCCGACCTCGTGGCGGCCTGGCGGGGCTTCGACATGGCCGCCGCGCTCAGCGAGGCCTTCGGCGCCCCGGCCCGGGTGGCCAACGACGCCGACGTGCAGGGCCTGGCCGTCATCGCCGGCCACGGCTTCGAGCTCGTGCTCACCCTCGGGACCGGGTTCGGGACGGCGGTCTTCCTCGACGGCAAGCTCCTCCCGCACCTGGAGATCGCCCACCAGCCGTTCCGCAAGGGCGAGACCTACAACGAACAGCTGGGCGAGCGCACGAGGAAGGAGATCGGCGACGAGCGGTGGTCGCGGCGGGTGCGCAAGGCGGCCGAGCAGCTCGACGCGCTGCTTTTCTACGACCGCCTCTACATCGGCGGCGGCAACGCCCGCCGACTGTCGAAGGACCGGCTGGGCGACGTGGCCGAACGGACCACGTTCGTGGAGAACACGGCGGGGATCCTGGGCGGCGTCCTCCTCTGGGAGGGCGACCACCTCGGCGTGGAGCGGCCCGCCTAACGCGGTTGGCTGACCCGGGTGGCCTTCGCCTGCTTCGCCTCGTACATGGCGTGGTCGGCCCGGTTGAGGAGGTCCCGGCTCGTGTCGCGGCTGCGGGCCACCGCGGTCCCGATGCTGGCCCCCACGGTGAGCTCGATGGCCCGGGCGTTGCGGGCCCGGAAGCTGATCGGGGCGGAGAGCGAGCGGTCGATGCGCTGGGCGATCTCGCTCAGCTTCTGCGGGGCCACCTCCTCCAGCAGGACGACGAACTCGTCCCCGCCGAGCCGGCACACGGTGTCCTGGTCGCGCACGGACTTCACGAAGCGCTTGGCCACCGTCTCGAGGACCCGGTCGCCCGCCTCGTGCCCGTAGCGGTCGTTGATCGACTTGAAGCCGTCGAGGTCGACGAAGAGGAGGGCGACGACGGTCCCGTCGTCGTGGCGCCGGCGCCGGCGCCGGAGGGCCTGCTGCATGCGGTCGAACAGGAGGGCCCGGTTGGGCAGGCCGGTCAGGGCGTCGTGGAGGGCGAGGTACTTGAGCTCCGCCTCGAGCGCCTTGCGCTCGGTCACGTCGGTGAGCGAGCTCACGGCGGCGTAGGGACGGCGCTCGCCGGCGCGGAACAGCGGGTAGGCGTTCACGAGGAGCCAGCGCGGCTCGTCGCCGCTGAGCGGCACGCCGATCACCCGGCCGATCTGGGCCAGCCCGGTGGTGAGGGCCTGGGCGGCCGGGCTGTCCTCCGGGGCGAGCGGGAGGCCGTCCTCGTCGACCACCACCCACTCCCGGCCGGCCTGCGGGTCGAGGCCCGCGGTGATCTCGAACATCTGCTCGGCCGCCGCGTTGGCGAGGAGCACGGTCCGGTCGGCCCGCTGGACGATGATCCCCTCCTCGAGGGCAGAGAGGACCGTCCGGAGGCGGGCCTCGCTCTCGGCGAGCTCGAGGCTGGCCGCCACGGCCTCGGCGTTGTCGTGCACGACGAGCACGATGAGGTCCCGATCCAGCCGCACGGCTCGGTAGTCGTAGCTGGCCGGCGAGTCCTCGGCCCCCGGGAGCCGGCCGAAGGAGCCCGAGACGGGCCGGCCGGTGGTGAGTGTGGAGAGACAGGCCCGGAGCGAACCGTTCGTGAGCATCACCGGCCAGAGCTCGCTCGCCCGCCGGCCCTCGAGCCGCTCGTGGTGGGGCTCGCGGGAGCGGGCCAACTCGTTCATGTACTTGAGCCGGAGGTCGACGGGGTGGCCGTGCTGGTCCCGCACCGCCTCCCAGAGGGTCACCGCGTCGGGCAGGTGCTCCATCACCTCGACGAGCGTCGGACCCCCGAGGTCGAAGGGCGCGCCGCGCGCCCGTTCGTCCGCAGAATCGTGTGCCCCGCCGTCGCGACCCCCGGGGGGTGGGGCGCTCACGCCCTGCACTGTACCGACCCCTCCGGAGAGGCGCCTGTCAAGCGGCCGTTCAGGGCACGGCGGCCGGCGTCACGGCGAGGGCGAGCGCCGCGCCGGTGAGCACCTCGGCGGCGACGCGGAGGCACGCCTCGTCGATGGCGAACGTCGGGGCGTGGTGCGGGCCGCTCGACCCGTCGGGTCGCCCGGCCCCGACGAGGAAGTAACAGCCCGGCACCCGGAGCAAGAACTCGCTCACGTCGTCGCTCGGGGCCACGGGGGGCATCTGGACCACCTGGCCCTCGGGGAGGAGCCCGACGGCGGTCGCCTCGACCACCGTGGCCGTCGCCGGGTCGTTGACGACGGCCGAGCTGTGGCCGGGGAGCTGGAGGTCGACGTCGACGGCGTAGGCCTCGCCGACCCGCCGGCAGAGATCGCCCAGCCGCCCGAGGGCCTCCTCCCGCTGGTCGTCGGTGAAGGTCCGGAGCGTCCCCTCGAGGACGGCGTGCTCGGGCACGACGTTCGGCGCGGTGCCCACCCGGAGCACGCCGGCCGAGCAGACGCAGTGGACCTCCTCGAAGACGAGGCCCCGGACCACGTCGCCGAGCTCGGCCGAGAGGCGGGTGAGGGCGAGCACCACGTTGCCCTCGTCGCCGGCCATCGCGCCGTGGCCGCCCGGGCCCCGGAGCGTCACCCGGACGGCGTGGACCTCGGACATGGCCACGCCGGCCCGTACGCCGACCCAGCCGACGGGCAGCGGCGAGGCCACGTGGCAGCCGATGAGGCGGGCGCCGGCGGGCAGGTCGTCGAAGAGGCCGGCGTCGAGCATGGCCTGGGCCCCGCCCAGCTGCTCCTCGGCCGGCTGGAAGACGAAGACGTACCGGCCGGGGACGTCGCCGGCCCGCGCCGCGAGGAGACGGGCCACGCCGAGGAGGGCGGCCGTGTGAGCGTCGTGGCCGCAGGCGTGCATCACCCCGTCGACGGCGGAGGCATAAGGGACCTCCACCCGCTCGGCGACCGGGAGGGCGTCCATGTCGGCCCGGAGCACCACGGTGCCCCCGGGCCGGCCACCCTCGAGGGTGAAGACGGCCCCGGTCGGGAGGGGGAGCGCCGTCTCGGCCAGGCCCAACCCGGCCAGACGTTTCCGCACGAGCGCGGTGGTGGCACGTTCCTCGAAGCCGAGCTCGGGCCGGCGGTGGAGTTCCCGGCGGGTGTCGACCATCTCGTCGTAGACGCTGGCCACGGCCCCGGCCACGTCGAAGGGGGCGGTCACCCCGACGACACTATTGGGCCTCCCCGGGCCTCCGTGGGCCTCCGGACGGATGGCCCCTGGCCGGAGGGGCCGAAGACCCTTTGGCCTCCGGGGCCGTTACCCTTCCGGCCGAAGGGGACCGGGCGCGGAGGGGAGCCACGACGACCTCGACCGGGGTGGGGACGCGACACATCATCGGCCTGGTGGCCGCAGTTGTCCTGTCGGCCGCCGTCCTCGCGGCGCTCCCGGCCACGGGCGGCGCCCTGAGCGCGCCGCTCGTCCGGGTGCCGGCCCTCGGGGCGGCGAGCGGGCCGGCGCACGCCAAGGACCTCGGAGCCGTGCCGGGGAGCCAGCGCGTGCGCCTCGACGTGGTGCTGTCCTCGGGCGACCGGGTCGGGATGGACCTCCTCGAGCACGAGCTCTACGACCCCACCTCCCCGGAGTTCCACGCCTGGCTGACGCCCACCCAGTTCGACGAGCGCTTCGGGCCGGCCCCCGCCACGGTGGCCGCCGTCGACGCCTGGTTGCGGGCCACGGGGCTCCAGCCCGGACCGCTCGACGGCTTCGCCGTGCCCGTCAGCGGCTCGGTGAGCCGGCTGTCGCGGGTCCTCGGCGTCCACTTCGACGACTACCGGGCCGGACCGAACCAGGGCTACGTGGCGGTCGGCAGCCCGCTCGTGCCCGCCGACCTCGCCCACGGGGCGATCACGACCATCGTGGGTCTCGAGACCCTCTTCAAGCCGGCGCCGGCCGTCCACCGTCTGACCGCCGACCCGTCCGGTGCGGCGCCCACCGGCGCCGTGGCGCCCCGCACGACGTGCGCGCCGGCCCAGACGCTCGCCACCGACGACGGCTGGTACACGCTGCCCGGGCTCGGGGCCCACTACGGCATCCCCAACCTGACGGCGGACGGCCTCAACGGCTCGGGTGAGGTCGTTGCGGTCTACGAGCTCGCCCCGCACGACGCCACGGACATCGCCACCTACGAGAGCTGCTTCGGGCTCACGAACCCGCTCGGCACGGTGAGCGTCGACGGGGGAGCGGGTGGCGAGAACGGCGGCACGGTCGAGGCCGACCTCGACATCGAGCAGGTGATGAGCCAAGCGCCTGCGGCCACCGTGCGCTCCTACGAGGGCCCGAACGGCGGCGCCGGCGTCTACGACACCTACAACGCCATGATCAACCCGTCGGGTGGCCAGCCGACCATTCCCCAGGTCATCTCCACCAGCTGGGGGATCTGCGAAGACGAGATCAGCGTCGGCGGGGAGAGCGCCAACGCCTCGGCCATCGACGCCTTCGACGCGCTCTTCCTGCAGGCGGCCATGCAGGGCCAGTCGGTCTTCGCCGCCTCGGGGGACTCGGGCTCCGAGGACTGCTGGCACGTCCCGGACAGCGAGTCGGCGGCCGAGGAGGACACCCTCGAGGTCGACACCCCGGCGCAGAGCCCGTACGTCACGGGCGTCGGCGGGACCTTCCTCACGGCCGGGTCGAGCCCGGTCGAGTCGGTCTGGAACGACTGCCTCGGCACCGGGACGGCGACGTGCGCCCAGGCCGGCGGCGGCGGCGGTGGCGGCGGGGTCTCCCGCTACGAGCCGCTGAGCGACCTGCCCATCCAGCCCGAGGCCCACGCCGGCTACAGCGGGAACGACCCGTACTACGCGCCGTCCGCGGTGACCACCCCCTGCTCGACCAGCTGCCGGCAGGTGCCCGACCTCTCGAGCAACGCCGGCAACGGCGAGGTCATCTACTCGCTCGGCGGGTCCGGCTCGCAATGGGAGGGCGTCGGCGGGACGAGCACGTCGGCCCCCCTCCTCGCCGGCCTGGCGGCCGACCGCAACACCGGCTGCACCGCCACGACCGGTGACTTCGCGGCGTCGCTGTACGCGCTCTACAACACCTCGGGCATCAACCACGGCTACGGCACGGCCTTCACCGGCATCTCGAGCGGCAACAACGACCTCACGCAGCAGAACGGCGGCAGCTACGCCACCTCGGGCACGAGCTACAACGTGGCCATCGGCATCGGCTCGCCCCTGGCCCAGGGGCTGTCCTGCCCCGAGGTCACCTCGGTCGTGCCCAGCCTTCAGGTCACCGGGGCCACCGTCACGGTCAACGGCCTCGGCCTGGAGGGCGCCACGATCAAGTTCGGCGGCACGGCGGCCACCGTGCTCTCGTCCACCGCCACCTCGGCCTCGGTGAAGGTGCCGTCCGGTTCGGGCAACCTCGTGGTCTCGGCGACGGGGGCCCTCGGCACCGGCACCCAGCACGCCAACTTCGACAACGGGTCCTCGCCGACGCCCTCCAAGGTGGCCGTGACCGGCCAGCCACCGGCCCAGGTGGCGATGGGCACCTCGTTCGCCGTCACCGCCTCGATCGAGGACTCGGGCGGCAACGTGGCCACCGGCTCGAGCGCCCCCGTGGCGCTCTCCATCACGTCGGGGACGGGCACGGTCGGGGCCACCCTCGCCTGCACGACGAACCCGGTCGACGCCTCGGCCGGGGTGGCCGCCTTCAGCTGCTCGATCGACAAGCCGGGCCACGGCTACACCCTCTCGGCCGCCAGCGCCGGCCTGACCGGCGGGGTCTCGAACGCCATGGTCGTGACCGGCCCGCCCACCCAGCTGGCCGTCACGTCAGCCCCGCCGTCCAGCGTGGCCACCGGCACGTCGTTCGCCGTCTCGGTGTCGGTCGAGGACGTGGCCGGCGACGTGCTCTCGTCGTCGGGTGCACCCGTCACCCTCGCCATCACGCCGGGGACGGGCGCGGCGGGGGCCACCCTCGGCTGCACGACGGACCCGGTGAACGCCTCGGCCGGGGTGGCCTCGTTCAGCTGCTCGATCGCCCAGGTGGGGACGGGCTACACCCTCACCGCCACGAGCCCGGGGCTGAACCCCGCGGTCACCGGCGCCATCACCGTCACCTCGCCGCCCCCGCCCCCACCCCCGGTGCCCGGCTACGACCTCGTGGCCTCCGACGGTGGGGTGTTCTCCTTCCACGCGCCGTTCTTCGGCTCCCAGGGGGGCCAGTCGCTGAACGCCCCCATCGTCGGGATGGCGGCGACGGCCGACGGCCGTGGGTATTGGTTCGTGGCCTCCGACGGGGGCATCTTCAACTACGGCGACGCCGGCTTCTTCGGCTCGATGGGCGGCCAGCCCCTGAACGCCCCCATC
>DATGZH010000050.1:0-3129 GCA_035297265.1 Acidimicrobiales bacterium
GCCGCCGCCCTGGTGGCCACCTCGGTCGTCGCCGCCCTCGGCCCGGCCGGCGCGGCGTCACCATTGCCCTCGCTCGTCACGCCGGGCACGTGGAACCCGCTGGCCACCCCGACGACCTTCCCGTACGCCTTCACCACCTACGGCGGCGTGTCGTGCGTCGGACCGTCGTTCTGCGTCGCCGTCGGGTATTCACAAGACACTGAGATCTTCCCCCCGCCGCCAGCGCCCAATTGGACGAACCAGACAGCGGTCGGCGCATTCTGGAACGGCACGACCTGGACCGGGATCACCAATCTCCCGTCGGTGCCGCCGGGCACGGCCTCCGCCCTCAACGCCGTCTCCTGCGTCTCGGAGAGCTGGTGCATGGCCGTGGGCCAGGTGGGCAGCGGCCCGGCGACCCCGCTGACGCTCGTCGAACAGTGGAACGGGGCGACGTGGTCCGCCGTCCCGAGCCCCAACCCCGGCTCGATGACCAACTCGCTCGCCGGCGTGTCCTGCTCCAGCACCAACTACTGCGTGGCCGTCGGCCAGGCCACCGGGGCGAGTGGCTCGACGCCGCTCGTCGTGGTCTGGAACGGCTCCTACTGGTCCCCGGCCGTCCTGCCGGCGTTGGGCAGCGGCACGTTGTCCGGTGTCTCCTGCCAGGGCCTCAACTGCCAGGCCGTCGGGGAGGCCACGCCGTTGACCCCTTCGCCCCTGGCCCTCGGCAGCAACGGTCCCACCTGGACCTTCGAGACGACACCGGCGGGGGCGTTCAACAGCCAGCTGAACTCGGTGTCGTGCGCCTCCAGCGCCTTCTGCGTGGCGGTCGGGGTTCAGAACACGAACGTGAAGAACGACGAGTTCGTGGAGCAGTGGAACGGGAAGGCCTGGAGCGCCGCCGATTTGGGTGGGACCAAGGGCGGGGCGTTGAACGGCGTTAACTGCTTCGGACCGACGTCGTGTGTGGCGGTCGGGTACCTGACCTCCTCGTCGGGGACGGTCACGAGCAACCGGGTCTACGCCTTCAACGGCACAAACTGGACGCCCCAGGGCCTGACCCTCGCTCCGGCCAACACGTTCGATGTGCTCAGCGCGATCGACTGCATCCCGAACGACGCGTGCGTCGCCGTCGGTGCGAGCGGCCCGCCCACCTCCTGGCTGCCCGAGGCGTTCTCGGCCAGCATCGTCCGACCGGGCTACGCCGAGGTGGCCTCCGACGGGAGCCTGTTCACCTTCGGCACTCCGTTCTTCGGGTCGATGGGCGGCAAGCCGCTCCACGGGCCGGTCCAGGGCATGGCCATGACGCCCGACGGTGGGGGCTACTGGGAGGTCTCCTCCGACGGCGGCGTCTTCGCCTTCGGCGACGCCGGGTACTACGGCTCGATGGGCGGACAACCCCTCAACGCGCCGATCATCGGCATCGCGCCGACCCTCGACGGGCTCGGCTACTACGAGGTGGCCACCGACGGCGGGATCTTCGCCTTCGGTGACGCCGTCTACGACGGCTCGATGGGCGGCCAGCACCTCAACCGTCCCATCGTGGGGATCGCGCTGGCCCCCGACGGGCTCGGTTACTACGAGGTGGCCGCCGACGGCGGGCTCTTCGCCTTCGGGCAGGCCCCGTTCGCCGGGTCCATGGGCGGTCAGCACCTCAACAAGCCGGTGGTGGGCATGGCGGTCACGCCGGCCGGCGGCTACTACGAGGTGGCCTCCGACGGGGGCCTCTTCGCCTTCGGCGGCGCCCCCTTCCTGGGCTCGATGGGCGGCAAACCGCTCAACAGGCCTGTGGTGGACATGGCCGTCGAGCCGGCCGGCGGCTACTACGAGGTGGCCACCGACGGGGGGCTCTTCGCCTTCGGCGGGGCCGTCTACCTCGGCTCGAAGGCCGGCAAGCAGCTGAGCGCGCCCGTCGTGGGCATGGCCCAGTAGGGGCTTTCAACGGCTGGACCAATAAGTAGCTGGTAGTTGGCGAACATACGTTCTATAGTGGGGGGGTGAACCTCTCCGAATGGGCGGATCGCGTGGGCGTGTCGAAGTTCACGGCCTACCGCTGGTTCCGTGAGGGAAAGCTCCCGGTCCCCGCCAAGCGCGTCGGGCGACTGATCCTCGTCGACGTCGACGGTGCGTCGTCGCTCTCGGGCGCAGAACGGACGGTCCTCTACGCCCGGGTGTCCTCCCACGGCCAGCGGAGCGACCTCGATCGCCAGGTGGCCCGCATGACGGCGTGGGCGAGCGCCGGTGGCCTCTCAATCGACGAGGTCGTCTCGGAAGTCGGCTCGCTGAACGCCAAGCGACCGAAGCTCGAGCGCATCCTCGCCGACGGAACCGCGAGGACCATCGTGGTCGAGCATCGGGACCGCTTGGCTCGTTTCGGTGTCGAGCACCTCGTGGCCGCGCTCTCCGCCCAGGGCCGACGGGTGGTCGCCGTCGAGGAGGACGACGTCGATGACGACCTGGTGCGCGACATGACCGAGGTGCTCACTTCGTTGTGTGCCCGCCTCTACGGCCGCCGGGGGGCCCGCAACCGGGCCGAGAAGGCCCTGCGCTGTGGCGAGCGCGACGTGGGGCCTGCGGCCCTTTCGGCCGAGGCGTGATCCTCGAGCTGCGCACGAAGGCCGAGGCCGCCCGGGTGGCGGCTTCGACGGGCGGGCGCCAGCTCCGGTCGCCGACCGACCCGACGAAGTTCTCCCGGCGGGTCGAGATCGACGATCTGGAGTCCCACCGCCAGGCGGTCGAATCGGTCTCGGTCCTGTTCCGGTGCTTCGAGCGCCGGGGAGCCGAGTTGGTCGAGGTGCCCTCGGGCTGGCGGTTGAGTGGCGCCCGCTTCGAAGTCGAGTGGCCAGAGGACCCCGCCCGGGCCTCGCTCATCCGGTCGCACTTCGGGGCGAGGCGCTTCGCCTACAACTGGGCGCTTTCCCGGGTGAAGGCCGACCTGGACGAGAAATCGGCCGATCCCGGCCACGAGAGCACCGCGTGGACCTCGGCGGCTCTGCGCAAGGTCTGGAACGCCGAAAAGGACACGGCCGCCCCGTGGTGGGCGGCCAACTCCAAGGAGTCCTACGCCTCGGGCATCACCGACCTCGCCCGGGCTCTGCACAACTGGCGAGCGTCCAAGGCCGGCCGGCGCAAAGGGCGCCCGGTCGGGTT
>DATGZH010000051.1:0-105051 GCA_035297265.1 Acidimicrobiales bacterium
CCAGCTCTTGGAACCGCCGGTGTCGATCGCGCCCAAACCGAACGAGGAGGTGGCCATCGAGACCGTCACAGCCGTCGCGTAACATCACCAACCAGGAGCCTGCGTTCGTCGCTTTTTACACCGTCAGCGGGACGCCACCCAGGAACGACTGCCGCCGTCTTGGACTTCTGGCTCGATGAACGGGTGTATCAACCGGTCGTCTGTCCGATGCTGCTGGAAGAGCTCGAGGAGGTGTTGTCTCGGCCCAAATTCCAAGCACTTGAGCCTTCGGTGGTGCACCTTCTCTTGGATCGGCTGCGAACAGAGAGTGACTACGTCGAGGACCCCCTTGTTGAGTCTGGAGTGACGGATGATCCGGACGACGACTATCTCGTCGCCCTTGCCCGGCAAGCCGGAGCATCATTCATTGTGTCGGGTGATCCACATCTACATGTCCGCGAGACGGTCGGTGTCAGGGTGCTCCATCCTCGGGAGTTTCTTGACCGAATCTCCCAGATCCCCGACAGGGGAGATTTCTCGGAATAGCGGCATTGACCGGATCCGTGATGAAGCACGTAGTTGCAGGAGTGACGGTGAGTCGGCCTGTAGGCGGGGTTCTGTCCACCCTCTCTCGAGGGATGGGTGGCCATCCATCTCAGCGGCCTACCTGGGGACTGCCCTCCCCGGAGGGAGAGCCGGACGGGCCGCCCATGTCCCACGCTTGGCCTTGCTCCGGGTGGGGTTTACCGAGCCGACCGGGTCACCCCGGCCGCTGGTGCGCTCTTACCGCACCGTTTCACCCTTGCCTGTGTGGACCGAAGCCCACCATCGGCGGTCTGTTCTCTGTGGCACTTTCCTGCGGGTCACCCCGACTGGCCGTTAGCCAGCACCTTGCCCTGCGGAGCCCCGACCTTCCTCGACCCGGTCCCGTCCCGAGAGGGACGACCCGGGCCGCGACCACCCGGCCGACTCACCGTCCCCACCATTGTGCCAGGTGGGAGGGGTCGTCACGGCCCGCCGGGTTCCGGGGCGTCGACGGCGTCTGGATAGGGTGTTCCCCGTGGCGAAGGACACCGGTGAGCTGCAGGAGGACGGACACCCCGACGCCCTCTCGATCACCCAGCTCCTGAACGAGGTCGAGGGCACGATCGCCCGGGCCTTCCCCCGCTCGCGACACATCTGGGTCCGGGGGGAGATCCAGACCCTCAACGACCGCACCGGCCACTGTTACATCGACCTGGTGGATCCCGAGGCCCGCCACGACCGGCAGCCGCCGATGTTGAAGGTGGTGGCCTGGCGCACGACCTGGGGTCCGATGCAGGCCCTCCTGCGACGCGAGGGGCTGGCCCTCGAACCGGGGATGGTGGTGGTCCTGCGCGGGAAGCTCGAGTTCTACCGGCCCCGCTCGTCGATCTCGTTCGTCCTGGACCAGATCGACGTCACGGCCCTCCTCGGCCGGCTGGCCGCAGAGCGGGCGGCCCTCTTGCGGGCGCTCGCCGCCGAGGGGCTGCTCGAGGCCAACCGTCGGCTGGCCGTCCCGGCGGTGACCCAGCGGCTCGCCCTCGTGGCCAGCCCGGGCACGGAGGGCTACCACGACTTCCTTGGCCAGCTCGAACGCTCGGGCTTCGCCTTCGACGTGTCGCTCGTACGGACCCGGGTCCAGGGCGACAGCGCGCCGGTGGCGCTCGCCCGTGGCATCGCCCGGGCCGCCCGCTCGGCCTGTGACCTCGTCGTGATCGTCCGGGGTGGCGGTTCGAAGGCCGACCTCGTCGCCTTCGACGCCGAGCCGGTGGCCCGAGCGATCGCCGGCTCGCCCGTCCCGGTGTGGACTGGGATCGGCCACACCGGTGACGAGTCGGTCGCCGACATGGTCGCCAACCGCTCGTTCGTCACGCCGACCGAGTGCGGGCGAGAGCTCGTGGCCCGGTTGGCCGGCTGGTGGGACGACGAGGTCGTGCGGCAGGCCGAGCTCGTGGTGCGCCGGGCGGTCGAGGTGCTGGGGGAGGCCGAGACGGGCGATGCCGCCGCCCGTACGAGGCTCGTCGGCGCCGCCCGCCGTCAGCTCGACGGGCACGGCGAGCGGCTGGGTGTCCGCCTGGGGGCCGTGGCCGCGCTGGCCCCGGCGGCCGTGTCGTCGTCCCGGGAGTCCCTGGCCGGCCGGGCCGGTCGCCTGCCGGTCATCGCCGACCGCCACGTCCACGGGGCGGTCGAGCGGCTCGACGGCTTCCGCCGGCTGCTGGCCGCCTACGACGTCGAGCGGCAGCTCGAGCGGGGGTACACGATCACCACCGACGCCGACGGGCGGACCGTGCGGACCGTCGCCGACCTGTCGCCGGGGACCGAGATCGTCACCCGCTTGGCCGACGGACGCGCTCGGTCGGTGGTGGCCGAGGTGTCTGCGACCGACGGCGGGGGAGCGTCGTGACGGCCGAGGGGCGGTCGGAGCGACCGGTGGGCGAGCTCTCTTACACCGAGGCCAGCCGGGAGCTCGACGAGATCGTGGCCTTCTTCGAGCAGCGGGAGGTCGACGTGGACCAGCTCGTCGGCCGGCTCGAGCGGGCCACCGCCATCGTCGACGAGCTCGACCGTCGGCTGCGCCGGACGCGGGCCCAGGTCGAAGAGCTCGTGCCCCGGCTCGAGGCGGCCGCGAGCGACGGCCCGGCCGGGGAGGACATGGGCGACGAGATGATCGACGAGGAGGACGAGATGGGCGAAGCCGATGACGGTAGCGATCCGAAGGGGCTCTTCTGATGGTCGACGACGGATCCCTCTACTTTCGCCAGCTCCTGTCGGGACGGGACTTCGCGGCGGGCGACATCGTCGCTCGGCAGATGGTCAACTTCGTCTACGCGCTCGGTGACCGGGCGAGCGGCGAGGCGGTGCTCGTCGACCCGGCGTACGCCGTCGGTGACCTCCTCGACCTGCTCGCCGCCGATGACATGCGCTGCGTCGGCGTCCTCGCCACCCACTACCACCCGGACCACGTCGGTGGCTCGATGGGCGGCTGGTCGGTCGAAGGGGTGACCGAGCTCCTCGAGCGGGTCGACGTGCCGGTCCACGTGCAGCGGGCCGAGGTGCCCTGGGTGGCCCGGGTGACCGGACTCGGGCACGACCAGCTCGTGGCCCACGAGAGCGGGGACCTCGTCACGGTTGGGGGGATCGAGGTCGAGCTCGTGCACACCCCGGGTCACACCCCGGGCAGCCAGTGCTTCCTCGTCGACGGGCGGCTCGTCTCCGGTGACACGCTGTTCCTCGAGGGGTGCGGACGCACCGACCTGCCCGGCGCCGACCCCGTCGCCATGTACGAGTCGCTCACCACGCGCCTCGCCCGAGTGCCCGACGACACCGTCGTCTACCCCGGCCACCTGTACTCGATCGAGCCGTCGGCCACCATGGGTGAGACGCGCCGGACGAACTACGTCTTCCGGCCGCACTCGGTGGAGCAGTGGCTCGCCATGTTCGGCGAGTGAGCGACGACGTGGCCGCGCCCCGGGACAAAGGGGCGCCGCTGCCGACGGACGGCACCGTGGTCGTCGTCGGCGCCTCGCTCGCCGGCCTGCGGGCGGCCGAGGCGCTGCGCACGGAGGGCTTCGACGGGCGGATCATGCTCGTCGGCGAGGAGCTGCACCTGCCCTATGACCGGCCGCCCCTGTCCAAGCAGGTGCTGGCCGGCAGCTGGCCCCCCGAGCGGGCGGTGCTGGCCGACCGGACGAAGCTCGACCAGCTGCGCATCGAGCACCTCGCCGGGCACCGGGCGCTCCGACTGGACGCCCTCGCCCGCACCGTCGAGCTCGACGACGGCACCACGCTCGCCGCCGACGGCGTGGTCGTGGCGACCGGCGCCCACCCGCGGCGGCTGCCCGGCACCGAGGACCAACCCGAGGTGCGGACGCTGCGGACGCTCGACGACTCGGTAGGGCTGCGCGAGCGGCTGGTCACGCTCGGCCCGGGGGCCAAGGTCGTGGTCGTCGGCGCCGGGTTCATCGGCTCGGAGGTCGCCGCCACCTGTCGCCAGCTCGAGGCCGAGGTGACCGTGCTCGAGGCCCTGCCCACCCCGCTCTCGCCGGCGCTCGGCGTCCGGGTCGGGGCGGCGTGCTCGGCCCTGCACCTCCGCCACGGGACGACGCTGCGCACCGGGGTCGGCGTGGCCACCGTCCACCCGAGGGGCGCACCGTCGGCCGCCGTGCCGGGGGCGCCCGCCCCGGCCGAGGGGGAGGCCGGCCGGGTCGAGCTCACCGACGGCCAGTCGCTGCCGGCCGACGTGGTGGTCGTGGGCATCGGGGTCGTGCCCACCACCGACTGGCTCGCCGACTCGGGACTCGAGCTCGACGACGGCGTGGTCTGCGACGAGGCCCTCTTCTGCGCCGAGGGCGTCGTGGCCGCGGGCGACCTGGCCCGCTGGCCCTTCCCGACCGAGGGGCGGCTCGTCCGGATCGAGCACTGGCAGGTGGCGGCGGAAGAGGGCGCGGCGGCCGCCCGGAGCCTCGTCGTCGGACGGGCCGAGGCTCCCGCCTTCGACCCCGTGCCCTACTTCTGGTCGGACCAGTACGGGACGCGCCTCCAGATGCTCGGGCACCCGGGGCCCGACGACGACGTCGAGGTGGTCGACGGCCACCTCGAGGCCGAGAAGTTCGTCGTCGTCTACGGGCGGGCGGGCCGGCTGACCGGGGCGCTCGCCCTCGGTCGGCCGCGGCTCCTCATGGCCTACCGGCCCCTTATGGCTGAGCGGGCGAGCTTCGCGGCGGCGCTCGCCCTCCAGCCGACCTGACGCTGCGCCCGGCCCGGGACTGTCGGGCCCGGCGCCGCAGCCCCCTCGCCTGCTTCGACAAGTAGCGCTTCGTGGTGGCGTCGGGCTCGGCCACGCCGTAGGCGGCCCGCTCCGCCGCCAGGGCGAGGTCGAGGGCGCTCGGGCCGGGTGGCCCGCGGCCCGCCAGGTGGGTGTCGAGGCGGAAGGCGAGGGCCGACAGCGGCTCGGTCGGGTCGAGCGCCAGACCGGCCGAGCGGCTGGCCCGCTCGAGCTGCCTCGTCATGGCGGCGGCCCAGGTCTTCGGCTGCCGGCGCCAGGCGTGAACGAGGACGGAAGCGGCGAGGAGGAGGCCGAGGATCACGGCGATGGGCACGAGCGGGAGCTTGCGGAGGGCGTCCCAGGCGTCGTGGGCCAGCGCCGAGGCCGGCGTGGGGTTGGCGGTCGGCACGAAGGCCGTCGGGTCGAAGCTCTGCCAGCCGTACTTGGCGAACCAGACCTGCACCCAGGCGTGGGCGTCCCGGGCCTGGACGTCGTAGAGGTCGGTGAGCGGGTTGTAGGGGCCGGGCACGTAGCCGACCGCCTCCCGGGCCGGGATGCCGAGGGAGCGCAGCATGACGGCGAGCGACGTGCTGATCTGCTCGCAGTAGCCGCGGCGGGTGCCGAAGAGGAAATCGTTGACGGTGTCCTGGCCACGCTTCAGCGCCGGGATGTTCGTCGTGTACTTGGTGTGCTCGCCGATCCAGGCCTCAAGGGCGACCACCTTGTCGTAGTCGTTGGGCTGGTTGGCCGTGATCCGACGGGCGAGGGCGGCGACCCGGGCGTAGCGGTGCAGCGGGATCTGGGTGTACGCGCTGTACTCCGCGTTGAACAAGCCGCCGGAGGTGGTGCTCCGCAGCTCCGCCGGCGAAGGCGTCGCCACGTTGGACTGGACCGTGTACACCGAACCCGACCCGAGCGACGTCCCCGCCCGCATCGTGTCGTCGGGCGCCAGGTAGAGACTGCTGGCGGGGAACCAGACCTCCGTGGGCTCGGCGGCATGGAGGATGAGATTGGCTCCGGTGACCGCGACGTAGAAGGTCTGGATGTCGGGGACGGTCGCGCGCGGGTCGACCCCCTGCGCCAAGGGGATCTGGAACGGTGGCCCTTGGCCCACGGACTGGAAGAGGGGGCCGTTCTTGCGCAGCGGTGTCTGGGACCACGACTGACCGTCCCACGCATTGAAGGTCTCGGCCAGCCAGAAGGTGGGCCGGTCGGCGCGCACCCGGAACACCACCTGGTTGCCGAGCGAGCCTCGGATGGCGGTGTCGAGCGGCCCGGCGAAGCCGAGGAAGCCGCCCACCCGCGTGGGTCCCGCCGACGAGCCCGGCGCGAGCGGCTGCGTGCCCGACGACCCTCCGGCGAGGGACCCCTGGCTCGGGAGCTCCACGTCGCCGGCGAGCGAGGTGGGGAAGACGATCGTGCTCGACGCCCGGGGGGCCGGGAGCAGGGCGACGATGAGCCCCCCGAGGACGAGGACGGCGACGGCGGTCAGCCCGACGGTCCGGCCCCGTAGGCGAGCCCCGCCGACCATGGAGGACCACATGGCCATCATGCCGACGAGGCCGATGGCCGCCCAGACGATGACGTAGAGGCCGAGCGTGCTATCGACGGCCTGCGCCGCCGCGGCGGCCATGAGCGTGGCCGAGCCGGCCATCGAGAAGCCGAGGTCCCGTCGCGACGGCACGTCGAAGGCGTGGGTGACCTGGATCAGGGTGAAGAGCACGGCGAGCGGCCCTTCCACAGTGGAGAGGTTGCCGAACGTCGAGCGCTTCGTGATCGAGACGAAGAACCAGAAGAAGGACACCACGACGGCCAAGGCCAGGAGGAGCTTGAGCCAGGGGAGCGGCTGCTCGCGTCGCCAATAGGAGAAGACGTTGCCCGCGATCACGAGGATGATCGACGCCACGGTGAACGTCGTGTTGAGCTCGCCCTCGGACCAGCAGGCGGCGATGGCCACGACCACGCAGAGGGTGGCCGCCACCCGGAACAGGATCGAGTGCTCGGCCGGCCCTGGCCGGTTGGCCGCCTTGACCGCGCCGACGAGGCTCATCTGAGCCCCGCGTCGGCCGGGATGGGGACGGCCCGGGCCAGCCGGCGGCCCGCCTGCTGGGCGCTGTCCACCCGCTCACTCACGACGCCGCCGGGCTCACCCGTGAGGAGGATGACGCCCTGGCCGGCGGCCAGGAGCTCGCTCACCGTGCCGAGCGCCCGCTCGGCCTGCCGCTCGGCCGCCTCGTGCCCGCCGCTGAGCGGCACCCGCACGGTCACGGGGCGCGAGGTGGGCTGCTCCATTTCGCGCACCATGAGCGAGCCGGTGTGGGCCGTGGCCGGCCAGTGGACCCAGTGGCGGAGGTCGCCCGGCCGGTACTGGCGGACGCCCCGCGGCTCACCGACCCGGGCACTCACCCGCCGGCGGTCCTCACCGGCCGATCGGCCCTGGACGAGGTTCACATCATCGGGTTCGCCCCGGCGAGGGGCCACGTGCAACGGGTGCGAGAGCGGGAGGAGGACCTTCTTCGACCACCAGAGGAGACCGAACGGTGCGGCCGAGGCCACGACCACCACGCAGTGGGTCATGACGCCGCGGTGCTCGGATCGGCCTTCGATCAGGCAGACGGACCGGTTGCCGGTCACCGTCTCGGGACCGGGCGGCACGAGGAGACGGACCCGCAGCGGCCGGGAGACGGCCAGTTCGACGGCGACCGGCTCGCCGACCGTGCCGTCGGTGGGGGAGTTCACGACGTGGCAACGGGCGAGGCGGACGGCGAAGGCCGGGACGACGAGGCCGACGGCCAGGAAGCCGGCCAGGATGGCCCCGAGGGCCTGGACCCAGCCGGCGCCGCTGTTGTGGGCGATGGCCCCCCAGGCGCCGAGGGTGAGGATGCTGCCGAGCACCGGCCCGGCGGCGTGGCGCGGCCGAGGTCGGCTTTCGTGGCGTTTGCCCCACGGCCCAGCGAGCTCGTCGGCGAGGCCCTGGGGCTCGCCGCGGGCTGTGGGGCTCACGGCCTCGGGGCCGGGATGGAACCCAGGACGTCGGCGACGACGGTCGCGCCCATCTTGTCGTCGCCGTCGGTGAGGAGGCGGTGGGCCAGGCTGGGCACCGCGAGCGCCTGGACGTCGACCGGCGACACGTAGTCGCGACCGTAGAGGAGGGCGTGGGCCTGGGCCGAGCGCACGAGGGTGATCGAGGCCCGCGGGCTGGCGCCGAGGCGCACGGGACCGGCCTGGCGGGTGGCCCGGGAGATGGCCACCGCGTACTCGGCCACGGCCGGGGCCACGTGGACCTGCCGGGTGGCCGCGATGACCCGGGCCCAGTCCTCCACCTTGCACACGGGGGCCAGGGTGGCGAGGGCCTCCCGGCCGCCGTGGCGCAGCGCCAGCTGCATCTCGGTCTCGGCGTCGGGGTAGCCGAGCGGCGTGCACAGGGCGAAGCGGTCGAGCTGGCTCTCGACGAGCGGGAAGGTCCCGAGCTGGCCGACCGGGTTCTGGGTGGCGAGCACCATGTGGGGCCGCGGCAGCCCCCAGGACTCGCCGTCCACCGAGACCTGCTGCTCCTCCATCGCCTCGAGGAGGGCCGACTGCGTGCGCGGTGGCGTCCGGTTGAGCTCGTCGACGAGCACGATGTGGGCGAAGACCGGTCCGGGCCGGAACTCCCAGGCGGAGGTGTCCTGCGAGTACACCGAGACGCCGGTCACGTCGGTCGGCAGCAGGTCGGGGTGGCCCTGGACCCGGGAGAGGTTGGCCCCGAGGGAGACGGCGAGCGTCCGGGCGAGGACGGTCTTGCCGACGCCCGGCACGTCCTCGATGAGGAGGTGACCGCCGGAGAGGGCGGCGACGACGGCCACGGTGACCGCCTCGGGCGCGCCCAGGAGCACCCGCTGCAGGTTGGCGTGCAGCGCCCTCGCCAGCTCGACGAACGCGGTCAACCCCTGTTCGCCTCCTTGGGTCCCGCCCGACCCGTTCGTCGTCGTGCTGCCGGTCGTGGTCGTCATCTCGCCCCTCCGCTCGATGAGCCTGGCACCAGTGTGGCGCGTCCTAGAACCGAATCCCCGACAGCTCCGGGATCGTGTGCTCCGCCCGGCTCCGGGCCTCGAGCCACCGGGCCCGACGCGCCGCTCTCGTGCCGTCGTCGATCGACGGCTCGACCGTGGCCGACGGCCGGTAGGCGGCGGCCACCTCCTCCTCGTCCCGCCAGGTGCCGACGGCCAACCCGGCCAGGAACCCGGCCCCGAGTGTCGTGGCCTCGGTCACCGGGGCCACCTCGACCGGTCGACCGGTGGCGTCGGCCAGGGCCTGGACGAACACCTCGTTGGCGGTCATCCCGCCGTCGGCCCGCAGGGCCTCGACCCGGAGCGTGCTCGCCGCCTCGGCCGCCTCGAGGAGGTCGGCCCCCCGGTCGGCCACGCCCTCCAGGACGGCCCGCACGAGCTCGGGGCGGCCCGTGCCCCGGGTGAGCCCGAGGAGGGTGCCCCGGGCGCCGAAGTCCCACACCGGGGTGCCCATTCCGAGGAGGGAGGGCACGAAGGCCACCCCGCCGGTGTCCGGGCAGGCCGCAGCGACCTCGGCCGACTGGGCGGCGTCGTCGAGCACGCCGAGGTCGTCGCGGAGCCACTCCACGCACGTCCCGGCGGTCACCATCATGGCCTCGACCCCCCAGGTCGGGGCGCCCTCGCGCTGCCACGCCACGATAGGGAAGGTACCGGTTGCGCTGGGTTCGAGGGCATCGGGGCGCTCGGCGCCCACACAGAGGTCCAGCATCCCGCCGGTGCCGAAGGTCACTTTGGCCAGGCCGGGGAGAGTGCAGCCCTGGCCGACGAGCGAGGCCTGCTGGTCCCCGGCCAGGCCGCAGATCGCCGGAGCCCCCGGGAGGAGGACCGCCTCGCCCACCGGCCCCGACGAGTCGACCACCCTCGGCAGCATGGCCCGGGGGATGCGGAGCACCTCGAGGGCCCGGTCGTCCCAGTCGAGCGTGTCGAGGCGGGCCAGCCAGGTCACCTCGGCGTTGGTGGCGTCGGTCACGTGGGGGGCGCCGGCCGCCGCCCCGCCGCAGAGGACCCAGACGAGCCAGGTGTCGACGGTGCCGAAGACGAGCTCCTCGGCCGCCCGGGCCCGCCCGGGGTCGGCCTCGTCGAGGAGGGCGGCGACCTTGGTCGCCGCGGCGTAGGGCGGGAAGCGGAAGCCCTCGGCCTGGAGGGCGAGGCAGGTCCCGACGGTGCGCAGGTCCTGCCAGCCGAGGCCCGGGCCCACCGGCTCGCCGGTCCGCCGGTCCCAGACCACGGTGGTGCCCCGCTGGTTGGCGATCCCGAGGCCGGCCACCGGCCCGCTCCCGGCGAGGACCTCGGTGGCCACCTCGACGGCCACCTCGGCCACCCTTCGGGCGTCGAACTCGACGAGGCCCGGTGCCGGCGTGGCCGGGAGGACCGACCGGTGGACGACGTGCTCGACGCTCGTGTCCGGCCGCACGACGGCCGCCCGGACGCCGGAGGTCCCGACGTCGATCACGAGGAGCGACGAGCCGCCGCCCTTCACGGCCACGGGACCGCTCCGTGCGTCGACGGGAGCCCGAGCTTGCCCGGGTTGAGGATGCCCGCCGGGTCGAGCGCCGCCTTCAACGCCGTGAGAACCGAGAACCCCGCCCCGAGGGCCTCGGGCAAGAAGCGCGACCGGTTGAGCCCGATGCCGTGGTGGTGGCTGATCGCCGCGCCGCGGCCGAGCACGACCGCGGTCAGCGCGTCCCAGGCCGACCGGTAGTAGTCCTCGGCCCAACCGGCCGACTCGTCCCCCTCGGGGGCCCGACCGGCGAACGTGAAGTAGAGGCAGGCCCCGTCGGGGTAGGCGTGGCTCTGGTGGACCGAGGCCACGAGGGTGCCGGGCAGGCGGGCGAGCTCACCGGTCACCGTGGTGGCGAGGCCGTCGAGCACCGACCAGCGGCCGGCCACCTCGGCGGTGTCCACGACGATGCCGGCCCGCCAGAGCGGGGCGAGGGCGCTCACGTCGTTGCGATGCTCCAGCCACCGGCCCACGAGGGCGGCGTCCAGGGCCGCCGCCCCGCCGGCCGCGGCCTCCTCGTCCACCACGGCCAGCGTGGCGGCCAGCAGTCCCTCGTCCGCCTCGTCGAGGACGACGAGCGCGCACGTCCCCGTGAGCTCGAAGTTGCGCTGCGACTCGACCTCGTCGTAGAGGCGCAGCACGGCGGGCGTGGCGCCGCGACGGAGGATGCGGCGACAGACCTCCAGGCCGGCGGCGAAGCTGGCCAAGCCGTACGCCCGACGGCCCTCGGCCGGCGGCACCGGGTGGACGACGAGCCGGGCGGCCGTGATTACGCCGAGGGTCCCCTCGCTCCCCACGAAGAGCTGGGTCAGGTTGGGCCCGGTCGCCGCCCGCGGACCCGCGCCCTCGGTCCGCACCACCCGGCCGTCGGCCAGCACCACCTCCAGGCCGATCACCATGTCCTCGACCTTGCCGTAGCGGGTGGAGTACTGGCCGGCGCTGCGACAGGCCAGCCAGCCGCCCACCGTGGAGAGGTCCATCGACTGGGGCCAGTGCCCGAGCGTGTAGCCCGACCCGGAGGCCCGGAGCTGGGCCTCGAGGTCGGGGCCGAACGTGCCGGCGGCCACGTCGGCCAGGAGCGAGGTCTCGTCGAGGTCGAAGAGACCACCCTTGAGCCCCGTGAGGTCGAGGGAGATGCCGCCGAAGACCGGCACCGCGCCGCCGCACACCCCGCTGCGGCCGGCCGCCGCGGTCACCGGCACGCCCGCCCGGGAGCAGATCGAGAGGACCTCGGCCACCTGGGCCGTGCTCGAGGGCCGTACGACGGCGGCGGGGCGGGCGGGGACCTGCCCGGCCGCCGCCCAGCCGATGGCGAGCGGCCACCAGTCACGTCCGGCCTCGGCCCGGTGCCCGTCGTCGGTCGACACCTCGGCCCCCGAGTCGGCGAGTCGGGCGAGGACGTCGGCCGGCACCGCTACCCGCGGCCCGTCGAGCCGGTCGCTGGTCGCCGCGGGGTCGGCCTCGATGGGGGTGGGCGGGGTAGGGGAGATCACGCGCTGGCGCGGAGGGCATCGAGGTCGTCGAGGCCGGCCGCTTCGAGGGTGTGGCGGGTGAACGCCGTGAAACGGGCCACCTCGGCCGCCGCCGTCGCCTCGTCCCATCCGAGCTCGGGGGTGACGAGCCGGGCCACGGCCCCGGCGGCCGCCGCGCTGGCCCGGGCGTCGAGGAGGACCGCCCGGGTCCGCCGGGCCAGGAGGTCGTCGAGGGAGCGAGCCATCTCCCGCCGGACGGCGTGGACGAACTCGACGCCCAGGTACGGGAGGCCGTCGACCAATGGTGTCAGCAGCTCGGGTCGACCCTCGGCCGAGCGCAGCACCTCGCCGGCCTCCGTGCCGTAGCGGGCCCGGAGATGGGCGAGGGCGGCCGGTGCGAGACCGCGGTGGTCGGCCGTCCATGGTTGACCACCGGTCTTCGGCGCGCCCCGCAAGGCCAACCGCTTCGTGACGCACCGTCCGATCGCCCGGCCCCGGAGCTGGCGGGCCACCTCGTCGACCGTGTCTTCGGCCATCTTGCGGTAGGTCGTGAGCTTGCCGCCGGTGACCGTGACGAGCCCGCTCGGCGCGCTGAAGACCGCGTGACGTCGTGACAGGTCGGCCGTGCGCTCGGAGAGCTGCTCGGCCGGATCCTGAGGGGCAAGGAGCGGCCGCAGGCCGGCCCATACGCCGGTCACGTCGGCCCGCGTCAACCCGGCGGTGGTGGCGGCGTTGGCCGTGCCGAGGAGGTAGTCGACGTCGTCGCCGGTGCAGAGCGGGTCGTCGAGCGGGCCGGCGTAGGACGTGTCGGTCGTGCCGAGGTAGACGAACCCGGCTTCGGGCCACGGGACGACGAAGATCGACCGCCGGTCCTTCGGCACCGGCAGGACCGCCGCGATGTCGCACGGGAGTCGGTCGAGAGGGACCGTGACATGGACACCCTTGGCCGGCCGGAGCGATCGCGGGTCGTGGCCCTCGTCGAGGGCCCGAACCTCGTCGGCCCACACGCCACCGGCGTTCACGACCACGCTGGCCCGCACCTCGAGCGCCTCGGTGGCGCCGACGGGCTCGACCCGGGCCCCGACGACCCGGCCGCCGACGTCGGTGAGGAAGCCGGTGACCGGCGCATAGTTGGCGGCCACCGCGCCGAAGTCGAGCACGGCCGTGCGCACGACGGTGAGGGCGAGGCGGGCGTCGTCGGCCCGGGCGTCGAAGTACAAGAACCCGGCCACCAGGCGGTCGGTGCGCAGGAGCGGCAGGTGCTCGAGGGCCACCTCCCGGTCGACCCGGCGGTGGTGGTTGCCGATGCGCAAACCCCCGGTGGCGTCGTAGAGCAAGAGGGCCGAGCTGTAGGAGCGGGCCACGGTCTTGGCCACGACGCCGTCGTGGCCGAAGAGCGGGATGAGGAAGGGGAGCGGGGAGACGAGGTGCGGGGCGTTGTCGAGGAGTCGCTGGCGCTCGGCCAGGTTCTCGTAGACGAGCCGGAGCTCCCGCTGCGTGAGGTAGCGGATGCCTCCGTGGACCATCTTCGAGGACTTCGACGACGTCCCGGAGGCGAAATCCCCCTTGTCGACGAGGGCCACCCGGAGCCCGCGGCTGGCCGCGTCGAGCGCCACGCCGGCCCCCGTGATGCCGCCGCCGATCACCAGGACGTCGAAGTGCTCCCGGCCGAGGCGAGCCAGGGCTTCCTCACGGTCGAACGCTCCGGCCCGCTCGGTGCGGACGCGAAGGTCCGGCTCGGTCACCATGCCAGCCTGCCACAGCGCTGGGGGAGCCCCGCCCGGCGACGAGGACCGCCGATAGAGCTTGCGGGCCCACGCAGGCATGCCGGAAGGGCCGGCCCGGGCAGGCAGGTGGGGCGAACCCCGGTGCACCGGATCCCTGACGGTGACCGAAGTCAGGTGATCCGCGGACGACGGGCCAGACTTGGCAGGTGGTCCCGAAGCCGAGCTGGCACAAAGTTCACCGTCGTACGGTCCGGTTGGACGGCACTCCCCGGACGGTCCTGTCGCCGCGCCCGTCGTGTCCCTACCGGTTCGCCACCAACCGGTTCCACGAGACCTGGCACGTGATCAGCGACCCCGAGGGGGCCGAGGCTCTGTCCCGCTGGATGTGGGCCATGGCCTATCAGCGCAGGGATGCCCTCTTCGTCGTCGACGAGCGATTCATGGTGCCGAACCCGTTTGACGCCGATGATTCCTTCCCGATCGTGATCGTGAACAGCGACGTGGCGGGCCTCGATCGAGCCGAGGAGAAGGATCTCCAGGCCGCCATGCCCTGGCGGTCGCCATCCGAGGGAACCGTGACACTGCAGACGGGCCGCCTCGACGACATGCTCGCAGATCCGAGAGGTTTCAACGACCGTGAGCGCACCGCCGAACATCGTTGGAATCCCCATCAGCAACGTCGATGGATCGACCGCAGCCATGGCCTGGTCGTCGTCGCCGCGCCACCGCCGGTGCTTCGGGTGTGGGCGGTCGAGCTGGGCGACTTCGGGTCCAACCTCCAAGAGGGCCAGAACTGGGTGGAACTCGACTACCCGAGCAAGAACGGCGAGGTACAGGTTTTTTCCGACTTCGAAGCTCGAGTTGCCCGCGCCGTCGCCGCCAGAACGGCGCTCTATCCGGGGCGAGCCCGTGGGGAGCTCTCGGACCTGGAGCGAGAGGAAGTCTGGCGGTTGCAGGCTCGCCTAGACCCGATGAGGTGAGGACCTCGAAGCAAGCGATGTCGCCGACGGCAGGATCGCCCACGCTCAGTCCTCGGTAGCCGCCTGGCGGCGCACGTAGTCGCCGAAGCCCGGCACCGAGAAGTCCAACTTGCCGACCTCGGGGGAATGGATGATCCCCTTCGTGATGAGCCGCTCGCGGATCACGGAGAGTTGGCTCAATTTCTTCCCGAGGACCTGTGCCACGGCACCGGATCGCACACCATCGTCCCCCAGGCTCGCCATCGCCTTGAGGTACTCCCGTTCTCCGGACGATGCTCGCCGATACCGCGCCATGTAGAGGCCGGCATCGACCCTGCGCTGCACCTCGGGCACCGCCCGGTCGACCTGGACCCGGGTGATCGAGAAGCCGGGCACGTCCGATGGGGACCCGGCGGCTCGCCACGTCTCCGAGGCGTAGAGCTGCAGGAAGTACGGGTGGCCCTCGGCCCGGCGGAGGATCTCCGCCAGGGCGTCGGCCCTGAAGGTCACGTCGAATGCCGCCGCCGGCAGGGTCACCGCCGCCATGGCCTCATGCTTCGACAGACGGTCGATCTGCTCGAACGAGAAGCGCTCGGCGTAGGTGCCTGCTTTGGACGTCAGTTCCGGGAGGGTGGGAAGCCCGGCACCAACGATGGCCGCCGGGAACCCTTCGAGTTGTCGGCTCACCTGGAGCAGCACCTGGAGATCGTGGTGGCCGAACTGCTGCATCTCGTCAACCAGGAACACGACCCCGGACCCTTCGGCCTGGGCGCGTGCTGCGAGTTGTACCAGGAGCCGGTAGAGGTCCCGGTAGGGTTCGACTGCCTTGCGCCTGGCCTCGGCGAGCTCCATCGAGACCGAAACCGAGCCCGCCGGAGCGGCGAGCGTGACACTGCCCAGGCGCACCGGCGACCTGGACCAGATCTTCTTGAACCAGTTGTCCTTGCCCACCTGCTCGTAGGTGTCGGCGATGATCTGCGCCAGGGCGACGCCGGGCTCGTCGCCACGGCGCACTTCGTAGTAGCCGCAGAGCCACCCTCGATCCACGAAGCGGTCCTGTGCTTCCTTCAAGAAGACCGTCTTCCCCATCCCGCGAAGGCCGGTGAAGATGAAGTCCTCGGCCGGGTACCCCGCCTCCAGCTGGTCCACCAACGAGTCCAGCATGGCGAACTGGCGGTGCCGTCCGACGAACGCGCTCGGTCGTTTCGCCGCGCCGGGGGTGTAGGGGTTGACCGGGATCTGTTATAATATAACAAATCCCGTCTTGCGGACGTCTTGCGAGGTGGTGTTCCGGGACTACTGCCAGGACTGCCGGCCACCCCGACCCGTCGTCCGGCTGGACGCTGAGACCGGGGTTGGGTAGTGGCTCAATTGCAAGCCTCCACGTACATTCGGCTTAACGTCGGAAGCCCAAATGGGCAGTTTCACGCCTCCTCCTACCGAGGAACCGACGGCTTTCGCACCTCGAACCGTACTCTGGGGGTGCGACATCACGAACTGAGCCACTACCCCGGGTTGCACGTCCGGCCCCGATTCGCAAGCATCACCGAAGCACAGGAGAAAGGAAGACCACCCCCATGCCCGCACTGAAGGGTTCCAAGACCGAGGACAACCTGAAGACGGCCTTCGCTGGTGAGAGCCAGGCGAACCGCCGTTACCTCTATTTCGCGCAGAAGGCCGACGTGGAGGGCTACCCCGACGTGGCCGCCCTGTTCCGCTCGGTCGCCGAGGGGGAGACGGGGCACGCCTTCGGCCACTTCGACTTCCTCCGCGAGGTCGGCGACCCGGTCACCGGCGTCCCGGTGGGCTCGACGACCGACAACCTGAAGTCGGCCATCGAGGGCGAGACCTACGAGTACACCGAGATGTACCCGGGCTTCGCCAAGACGGCCCGTGGCGAGGGCTTCGAGGAGATCGCCGAGTGGCTGGAGACGCTGGCCCGGGCAGAGAAGTCCCACGCCGGCCGCTTCACCGCCGGTCTCGAGTCCGTCTCCTGACCGACGGGCGGCCGGACCCGTTCCGGCGCACGTCGAGCACCACCAGCAGAGCGAGGAGGCCGCGCCCATGGGCCCGTCCGTCGGTCGAGCGCGCCATGGCCTGACCGTCGTGGACATCCTGGACCAGCGCGCCTACGAGCGGGTACGGGAGGACTACCGGCGCCAGGTGATCGAGCTGAAGCGGCCTCGCCGGGTGGCGCTCGGCTCGATCATGACGCTCGTGTTCGAGTCCTTCGACACGGTCCGGTTCCAGGTCCAGGAGATGGCCCGGGTCGAGCGGATCGCCACCGATGCCGGGATCCAGGCCGAGCTCAACGTCTACAACCGCCTCCTCCCCGAGCCGGGCGAGCTCTCGGCCACGCTCTTCATCGAGCTCACGACGGACGAGGAGCTCCACCACTGGCTGCCTCGCCTGGTGGGCATCGAGACCGCGGTGGCCTTCGAGGTGCCCGCAGGCGAGGACGGGGTGCGGCTCGTGCGGAGCGTCCCGGAGGCCACCCACGCCGAACAGCTCACAAGGGCCACCGAGACGTCGGCCGTCCACTATGTGCGGTTCCCGTTCTCACCCGACGAGGTGGCGGGCTTCGCCGCCGGGCCGGTCAGCCTGGCGGCCGTCCACCCTGCGTACCGGCATCGGACCGAGCTCGCCGAGGCCACCCGGGTCGAGCTCCTGGGCGACCTCGAGGGCCGGACGGAGCGGCTGTCCTTCGGCTAAGCGAGCTCCTGCCGCACGAAAGACGCGAAAACAGGGCCCCATCTTTACAGGGCCGCTGGCCATACGGCATAATCGCTGTTCTGCCGAAATTCCGGGCCGACCCTCATCTGGGGGTCCGGACCCGGTTCGGCGGATGAGAACCATACCCGCTATTCCGAGGAAGTGCTTCCCATGAAGGCCACCACGTGGCGCAAGCGAGCCGCCTGTCGGGGTGTCGACGTCGAGATCTTCTACCCCGTCACAGAGGACGAGGCCGATGCGGCCGAGGCCAAGGCCATCTGCGCTGAATGCCCGGTCCGTCAGGCGTGCCTGGAGCACGCACTGGCCCACCGCGAGCGTGAGGGCGTCTGGGGAGGCACGACCGAGCGGGAGCGTCGCCGCATCGTCCGCCAGCGGCGGAAGACGGCCTGACCTTCTCGTTCGTCCCGGCCGCCTCCTGGCGGACCGGCCTCAGCTGATCATCGACCCCCGGCTGCTCCGGCGCGCCCGTTGGCGGGTCGTCGCCCGTGGGCGTCCGGTGGTCGTCCCAGGTCAGCCTGCGGGCGGAGGCCCGTAGCCCGGGGGCGGGGCCGGGGTGGCCGGACCCTGCTGGTCATAGCCCGGGGGAGGTGCCGGAGCCGGGTAGCTGGCGGTCGGTTGGCCGTAGCCGGGGGGCGGGGGCGGTGCCGTTGGGTAGCCCGCGGGCGGCTGGCCGTAGCCCGGGGGAGGTGCGGGAGCCGGGTAGCCCGCGGGCGGCTGTCCGTAGCCCGGGGGCGGGGGCGGTGCCGGTGCCGGCGGGTAGCCCGCAGGCGGCTGGCCGTACGCCGGCGGAGCACTGCCCGAAGCCGCCTGGGCGTAGGCGGTGACCGGCGGCGGGAGCGGCGGCACGTAGGGGTAGGGCACGGCGCCCGACGTCACCGACGAGCCGGGCGCACCCTGACCGGACCGGAACGACGGGAGCGGTTGGTCCTCGGCGAGCTTCGGGGCGGGGGGCTGACCGTAGGCCGCCGCCGAGCCGAAGCTGTCGGACGGCGGGTAGCCGTCCCAGCCGGGAGGTGACCCGCCCCATGCTGGTGCCGGCCCGCCACCGCTGGCCTTTGCGGGCTTGAAGGACGGGCCGGTGCCGTACATGTAGGGACTCGGGCTGAGCCAGATGTAGAGGAGCCCGAGCGGGCCCAGGAAGAAGACGGCCAGCGTCACGCCGATGCCGTGGCCGAAGGCGCGGGCCAGGTCGTAGCAGACGATGGCGAAGAAGATGATGTTGACCAAGGGGATGATGAGGAAGAAGAACCAATAGCCGGGGCGGCGGACGATCGACAGCAGGACGAGCGTGCCGAAGATCGGGACGAAGGCCCAGAGCGCGGAGCGTCCGGCCTTGTTGAACACCGCGGCCAACGGCAGGGTGAACAGCACGTAGAGCACCAAGGCCACCAAGAGGCCGCCGGTGCTGCTGCTGGCCATGTTGACTCCCCTCCGCCGCTTCCATCTTGACACGTCAGGCCTGGCTGCCAGGGGGCAGACGCCTGTGCGTTAGCCTCGCCGTTCGTGGATTTCGAGCTGCCCGAAGAGCTTCTCGAGCTCCAGCACACGGTTCGACGCCTGGCCCAGGACAAGGTGAGGCCAAGGGCCCGGGAGATCGACCGGACCGGCGAGTACCCGTCGGATCTCTTCCGTCTGTTCGCTGACACCGGGCTCCTGGGCCTGTGCCTGCCTGAGCACCTCGGGGGGTCGGGGGCGGGCATCCTCGGGCTCACCGTGGCCATCGAGGAGGTGGCCAAGTACTCGAACACCGCCGCGCTCATGCTGCTGCTCACCCGGCTCCCGACCGGGCCCGTCCTGATCGCCGGTTCGGAGGAGCAGCAGCAGCGCTACCTGCCAGCGATCGCCGCCGGCACCGCCCGGGCGGCCTTCGGGCTCTCCGAGCCCCAGGCCGGGAGCGACGTCATGGGCATGCGCACGCGGGCCGTACCCGACCCCGACCGGCCCGGGGGCTGGGTGCTCGACGGCACGAAGTGCTGGATGTCGGGCGTACGGGAGGCCGACTGGTACACGGTCTTCGCCAAGACGGGGGACCCGGCCAGCCGGACCCACGACTCGGTGACCGCCTTCATCGTGGAGCGCAGTTACCGGGGGGTCGAGGTCGGCCGCATCGACCACAAGATGGGCGTTCGCGGCGTCGACACCGGTGAGCTCCTGCTCTCGTCCGTGAGGGTCCCGCCGGAGAACGTCATCGGGCAGGTGGGCGGGTTCCGCCTGGCCATGCTCGGGCTGAACGCCATGCGGCCGGTCGTGGCCGCCCGGGGCATCGGCCTCGCCGAGGGCGCCCTCATGTACGCCACGGAGTACGTCCAACAGCGCGAGGCCTTCGGTCGCACGGTGGCCGACTTTCAGGGCATCCAGTGGGAGATCGCCAAGTGCGCGGTCGATCTCGAAGCCGCCCGCCTGCTCACCTACCGGGCGGCCTCGCTCGCCGACCAGGGCAAGTTCACGAAGGAGTACGTACCCTTCCTCTCGATGGCCAAGTACTACGCCACCGAGCTCGCCGTCCGGGCGTCGGGCCTCGCCGTGCAGCTGCTCGGGGCGGCCGGTTACATGGAGGACCACCCGGCCGAGCAGTGGTACCGCGACGCCAAGCAGCTCACGATCGTCGAGGGGACCTCGCAGGTCCAACTCGGCCTCATCGCCCGCGGCGTCCTCGACCGCGACCTGTGGTGGGACTGAACGAGCCCGGGCCGGTACCCGGTCCGATCGACGACGTCGAGGACCTCGGTCCCTTCGACCGGCTCGGCTCGTGGGCCGGCGTGCTCGCCCGGCTGATGGACGGCGAGTCGCTCAGCTCGACCGAGGCGGCCACGGTGATGGGGGAGATCCTGAACGGGCAGGCGACGCCGGCCCAGATCGGCGGGCTCCTCGTGGCTCTCCGGGTGAAAGGGGAGTCGGTCGAGGAGATGACCGGGCTCGTGCGGGCGATGGTGGACCACGCGGTGCCCCTCGAGCTCGTCGGTGACCCGGTCGACCTCGTCGGCACGGGCGGCGACCGCCTGCACAGCATCAACGTCACCACCCTCGCGGCCTGCATCGTGGCGGGCGCCGGGGCGAAGGTGTGCAAGCACGGCAACCGGGCCGCCTCGTCGTCGGTCGGGACGGCGGACGTCCTCGAGGCCCTCGGGGCCGTCGTCGACCTCGGTCCCGAGGGCGTGCTGCGCTGCGTCGAGGAGGCGGGGTTCGGCTTCTGCTTCGCCCCGCGCTTCCACGCCGGCTTCCGCCACGCTGCGCCGGTCCGGCGGGAGCTCGGCGTGGCGACCGTCTTCAACTTCCTGGGCCCCCTCGCGCACCCGGGACGACCCGTGCGGCAGGTGGTGGGGGTGAGCGACCCGGTGATGGCGCCGAAGATGGCCGGCGTCCTCGCGGCGAACGGGAGCCGCCGGGCGATGGTCGTCTTCGCCGACGACGGGCTCGACGAGCTGAGCACCACCGGACCCTCCACCGTCATCGAGCTGACGGCGGACGGCAATGGTCGGGCGGAGATCCGCGAATGGCGTCTCGACCCCACCTCGCTCGGGTTCCCGCTCTGCGGCATGGCCGACCTGCGCGGCGGCGACGCCGCCTTCAACGCCGCGGCCATCCATCGGGTGCTCGACGGTGCACGGGGCCCGCACCGGGACATCGGCGTGCTCAACGCGGCGGCCGGTCTGGTCGTGGCCGGTGTGGCCCAGGACCTGGCCGACGGCGTGGCCCGGGCCACCGACGCCGTCGACGGCGGGGCGGCGGCGGCCGCTCTCGAGGGTCTGGTGGCCACCTCGACGAGCGTGGCTTCGCCGGGCCGCGAGGCTTGACCCTCGGGGTTCCCGCCCCGGGTGCGAAGCTGGCCGCGTGCCCAGGGACTGGACGACGAGCGACGTGTGCTTCCTCGAAGCGGTCGGCGACCCGCTCGCCGAGGACGACGGGGACCTCGCCGCGGTCATCTTCGTCGGCGACCACCTCAGCAAGGCCATCTTCACGAGGGAGGAGATCGTCGAGGCCGTCCGCCGGCTGACCTCGGCGGAGCTGATCGCCATCGAGGACGGTCGGTTCCGCCTCACGGGTGCTGGTGCTTCCCTCCGGTCCCGCTCACCGCATCGGGAGCCACTGGAGCGGATGCGCTGGACCAAGAGCGTGCTCCGCGACGAGGTCGAGTACGACGACACCGGGCAGACGTGGGACCTGGACCCGAGGGCGTACGCCTTGGCGATCATGCACTACGGCGAGCGCTTCGCTGCGGCCTACGAACGGGTGCGCCAACGGGAGCACTGAGCGGACGGCCGCCCGGGGGGACGGGGAGGACGGCGACGCCCGCAGCCTGACGTCGTTGCGGATCAGGCGGGGACGGCGGAGGTGCCGACGCGCACGGTGGCGCCGGGCGCCGCGGCGACCCGCCACCCCCGGCCCGACCAACGGGAAGGGTCGACGGCGCCCTTGCGGGCCAGCGCCACCACGCACCCGCCGAAGCCGCCACCGGTCAGGCGGGCGCCGTAGATGCCGGGCGTGGCGAGGAGCGACTGGACGAGCGAGTCCATCTTGGGCGTCGAGGCTTCGAAGTCGAGGGCCAGGCTCTGGTGGCTCTCGACCATCACCCGTCCGGCGCCAGCCAGGTCCATCTGCTCCAGGCACTCGGCGAACTCGCGCACCCGGCGGCACTCGCTGATGACGTGGCGGGTGCGGCGGCGCATGATGGGGTCGAGCACACCGGGGAGGTCGGCCTCCTCGGCCTGGCCGAGGGGGACGCCGAGCTCGAGCGCCGCCGCCTCGCACTCGGCCCGGCGGGCCCGGTAGGGGGTGGCGGCGAGCTCACGGGGTTGTCCCGAGTGCACGACGAGCACCTCGGCCTCGTGCGGGATGGCGACGTAGCGCCACGTGATCGTGGAGAAGTCGATGAGGAGCCCGTGGCCGGCCCGGCCGGCCATGCTCGTGAGCGGGTCCATGAGCCCGACGTCGGACCCCGCCGCCTCCTCGGCCCGCTGACACAGCCGGGCCACCGTCTCGGGGTCGCTCTCGACCCCGAAGACGAGGGCGAGGGCCACGCACAGGGCGGCGCTCGAGGAGAGCCCCGCCCCGACCGGGAGCGTGGTCTGCACCCGCCCCACCCCACCGAGCGGCGGGCGGCCGAGGGCGGCCGTGGCCGCCACGAACCGGGCCCACGGGGGTTGCAGCTCTTCGATCTCGTCCGGGTCCAGGCTGACGTCGACCGGGACCGAGGCCGGCTGGGGGTCGATGGGGGAGAGGAAGAGGAGCCGCCCGGAGTCGTTCTCGGTGAACGTGACGTCGGTCGCCAGGTCGATGGCCATCGGGAAGGCCAGGCCCTCGTTGTAGTCGGTGTGGTCACCGATGAGGTTCACCCGTCCCGGGGCATGCGCGATGTGGGTGCGGTGCTCCATTGCCACGTCCGTCTGGTCCGGCGTCGATTCTCCCAAAGGAGGGGTCGCGCAGCGGGGCATCCCGGCCAATCCCCCCGCCGGCTGTCCGTCAGCCGACGAAGGATCGTCCCACACCCCTTCCCGCGCTTCCACCGCTCGACAGCTTGACCCGCACCATGCCAGGCGACAGCATCCCGGACATGTGCACATCGCTACCCCGCAAGCACGGCAGGCGGGCATGGTCCTCCAGGCGGGACGGGTCCACGTGAGCGGGCCGCTCAGCGGGGTGAAGATCGTCGAGCTGGCGGGCATCGGCCCGGCTCCGTACGGCTGCATGCTCATGGCCGACGCCGGTGCCGACATCCTGCGGCTCGAGCGGGCGGCCGCGCCCTCCGAGAACGGCGGACCCTACTGGGACATCACGGCCCGGAGCCGCCGGTCGGTGGCCGTCGACCTCAAGCGGCCCGAGGGTGTGGAGCTCGTGCTCGACCTGGTGGCCGGGGCCGACGCCCTCGTCGAGGGCTTCCGTCCCGGCGTGGCCGAGCGACTGGGGGTGGGGCCTGACGAGTGCCTCGGCCGGAACCCCCGCCTCGTCTACGCCCGTATGACCGGCTGGGGACAGGACGGTCCGCTCGCCGACCGGGCCGGCCATGACATCGACTACATCGCCATCGCCGGCGCACTGTGGCCGATGGGGCGGGCGGAGGACCGTCCGGTCCCTCCGCTCAACCTGGTGGGCGACTTCGGGGGCGGCGGCATGCTGCTCGCCTTCGGCGTGACGGCCGCCCTGCTCGAGGCGGCCCGCTCCGGCCAGGGCCAGGTGGTCGACGTGGCCATGGTCGACGGCGCGGCGTCGCTCCTCACGCACATGTTCTCGTTCCACCGCCTCGGCATCTGGAAGGAGGAGCGCGGCGTCAACCTCCTCGACACGGGTGCCCCCTTCTACGAGGTCTACGAGACGGCCGACGGGCAGTACATGGCGGTCGGCGGCCTCGAGGCCAAGTTCTACGCCGAGCTCGTCGAGGGGCTCGGGCTGGCCCCTGAGGACCTACCGCCGCAGAACGAGCGGGCGCACTGGCCCGAGACCAAGCAGCGGTTCGCCGCCATCTTCGCCACGAAGACCCGGGCCGAGTGGGAGGCGGTCTTCGAGGGCACCGACGCCTGCGCCGCGCCGGTCCTCCCGCCCTTCGAGGCGCATCGCCATCCCCACAACCAGGCGCACGGGACCTACGTCGAGGTCGAAGGCATCGTCCAACCGGCGCCGGTCCCGAGGTTCGGTCGCACGCCGGCCACGGTGAACCGCCCGCCGTCGCCGCCGGGGGCCGATACCGACGAGGGCCTTTCGGCCTGGGGCGTCGACGAGGCGAGGATCAAGGCGCTCCGCCAGTCGGGCGTCGTGGGCTGACCCGGGGGGCACGGTGGCCGGACGGACGCGCTGGCGGGGGGTCACCCGCCCGGCCCCGGGGCGGCGCCGGTCGGCCCCGGTCGAGGTGGTGGCCCACGGCACCCGGGCCGACCTCACCCGACCGAGCGGGGCCGACGAGGCCGAGTTCCTGGCGGCGGTGCGGGCGAGCCGGGAGCTCCATGGTGACTGGGTGTCCCCGCCCGCCGACGGTCCGGCCTTCGCCTCCTATCTCCTGCGGCTGGCCGCGGCGGACCACGACGGCTACTTCGTCCGGGCCCGGGAGGACGGCCGGCTGGCCGGTGTCGTCAACCTGAACAACATCGTTCGGGGATCCTTCCAATCCGCCTACACGGGCTATTACGCGTTCGTCGGCAGCGAGGGCCGCGGCCTTCTCACCGAGGGGGTGGCGCTGCTCGTCGGGCAGGCCTTCGGCCCGCTCGGACTGCACCGGGTGGAGGCCGACATCCAGCCCGACAACGTGCGCTCCATCCGCCTCGCCGAGCGGCTGGGCTTCCGGGACGAGGGCCTGGCCCGGCGACTCCTCTACATCGCCGGTGACTGGCGGGACCACCGACGCTTCGTCATGCTCCGAGAGGACTGGCCGGCCCGAGCGAACGGCGGTCAGGTCAGAGGTTGACCACCGGGCAGGTGACGGTGCGGGTGATGCCGTCGATGCGCTGGATCTGGCTCACCACCATGCGGCCGAGCTCGTCCATCGAGGCCGACTCGATCTGGGCGATCACGTCGTAGGGGCCGGTCACGTCCTCTGCCGCGATCACCCCGCTGATCGTGCGGACCTGACGGGTCACCTCAGCCGCCTTCCCGACATCGGTCTGGATGAGCACGTACGCACTGACGGACATGCGGTCCTCCTCGAAAGGCCTGGTGGCCCAACGTTACCGTCGTCGGGCGATCTCGACCCGGAGAAGTCCAGGTGGGTCAGCCCTGTCGGAGCCGCGCCCTACCATGGGACAGGTGGCTGTAGGCGACCGGGTGGACCAGTTCCGCGCCCTCACCAGCCAGGCGATCACCGACCTCTTCGACCAGCGCAAGCCCTTCGGCCGGCTGGCCCTCGTCCAGGTCCTCATGCTGGCCGGCGACACGCTCGTCACGATCTCGCTCGCCGGATCCCTGTTCTTTTCGATCTCGCCAGGCGAGGCCAAGAAGAAGGTCCTCCTCTATCTCCTCCTCACGCTCCTCCCGTTCGCCATCGTCTCGCCGCTCCTCGGGCCGCTCATCGACCGAAGTCGCAATGCCCGCCGGCTGATGGTGGTGGTCTCCGCCCTCGGCCGGGCGGTCCTCTGCCCGTTCATGGCCCGGGACATCCACAGCCTGCTCCTCTTCCCCGAGGCCTTCTTGGTCCTCGTGCTCTCGAAGCTCTACCTCGTGACGCGCGGGGCTCTCGTGCCCGAGATGGTGGCGATCACGCCGGCCGACGAGCGCCCGATCGGCCCCACCGGGGAGGACCCACCACCGATGCCCGGCGCCGCGGCGACGGGGGACCCCGCCATGACGGTGCCCGTGCCCGGGCCTCCCGGGGCGGCGGGCCCGCCAGCGGCCACGAGTTACGCCGCCCTCAACGCCCGGCTCACGCTCCTCGGCACCGCCGCGGGCTTCATCGTGTCGGTGCCGGGCGTCCTCATCCTGAAGCTGGCCTCGGCATCGGGCGTGCTCATCCTGGCCACGATCGTGTTCGTCGCCGCGGGCATGGCCGGGTCCCGGCTGCCGGTCCGCCGCCGCGGTTGGGGTCGAGCACCCGAACGGCGCGGCGCACCGGCGACCGGGCCGCCGCCGGCGACGGCCGGCGCGGCGACGGTCGACGCCTGGGCGGCCCCGGCCGACCAGGACGAGGCCCGTCTCCAGGGGGTGGCCCATCCCGAGGTGGTGCTCGGCCTCTCGGCCAACTGCCTCCTGCGGGGCCTCGCCGGGTTCCTCATCTTCCTGCTCGCCTTCGGCCTCCGGCGCCAGCACGCCGCCCTCTACTGGTACGGGCTCGCCCTCGGCGGGAGCGGCATCGGGTCGATCGGCGGGCTTCTCCTCGTGCCGCGCCTGCGCCGACGCCTCTCCGAGCAGCTCATCCTGCTCTGCGCGCTCTGGCTCGTCGCGGTGGGCGCGGCCGCTGCCGCCTGGTCGAACAGCCTGCTCGGTGAGGTGGGGCTGGCCATGGTGGTGGGGGTGGCCGGCTCGCTCGGCCAGCCCTCCTTCGACGCCTTGGCCCAGCGCTACGTGCCGCTGGCCGCCCAGGGTCGGGCCTTCGCCCGCTTCGCCCTCCGCCAGCAGCTCGTCTGGGTGGCCGGGGCCCTCGTGCCTGTGGTGATCGCCTTTCCGCTCGCCGCGGGCAACGTTGTCATGGCCTTGGCCGCAGCAGCAGGGGGGTTCTTCTATCTCTCCAGCCGTCGGGCCCTCCGCCAACGGGCCCTGCCCCGTCACTTCCGGGGCCCGGCGACGGACACGAGCTAGTGCCGCGACCGACCTTGCCGGCCCCGGCGAGGTGCTGGTAAGCGACACGGTGCGGAGCCTCATCGCGGGGTCCGCCCTCGGGGTTCTACGACCGCGGGCAATACGAGCTCAAGGGCCTCCCCGGCTCCTGGCGGCTCTCCTGGGTGGCCGGCTGAACGACGCCGCGGCCGGGCGACGTAGCGGTCAGCTCGGGCGCCGAGCTACCAGGCCACGCTCAAGGTCGTCGACCGCCCGCCGCAAGGCGTCGGGCAGGCGGTCGCCGAACTGCGCGTAGTGCGCCCGGATCTCGGGCACCTCGGCCCGCCACTCCTCGGCGTCGACGTGGAGGAGGGCCGCCATGTCCTCCTTCGACACGGCCAGGCCCTCGAGGTCGATGCTGTCCTCGGCGGGGACGAGCCCGATCGGCGTCTCGACGGCCCCGCCCCGACCGCTGGCCCGTTCGAAGACCCACTCGAGCACCCGGGAGTTGTCCCCGTAGCCGGGCCAGAGCCACCGGCCCTCCGCGTCCTTCCTGAACCAGTTGACGTAGAAGATCTTCGGCAGCTTCTCGGGGTCGGCTTTGGCCCCGATCTCGAGCCAGTGCGCGAAGTAGTCGGCCATGTTGTAGCCGCAGAACGGGAGCATGGCGAAGGGGTCCCGGCGGACCCGGCCGACGGCCCCGGTGGCCGCGGCGGTGGTCTCCGACGACATGATCGAGCCGAGGAACACCCCGTGCTCCCAGCTGCGGGACTGGAACACGAGGGGCACGGTCGTGGCCCGCCGCCCGCCGAAGAGGATCGCCGAGATCGGCACGCCCGTCGGGTCCTCCCACTCCGGGGCGATGGCCGGGTCCTGGGAGGCCGGCGCGGTGAACCGGGCGTTCGGGTGGGCGGCCGCGGTGCCCTCGGCCGGCGTCCACTTCTCGCCCCGCCAGTCGGTGCAGCCGGCCGGGGGGTCCGACATGCCCTCCCACCAGACGTCACCGTCGTCGGTGAGCGCGGTGTTCGTGAAGATCGAGTTGGCCGACACCGTCACCATGGCGTTCGGGTTGGTGTGCATGTTCGTACCCGGGGCCACGCCGAAGAACCCGGCCTCGGGGTTGATGGCGTGGAGGCGGCCGTCGGCGCCGAACTTCATCCAGCAGATGTCGTCGCCCACCGTTTCGACCTTCCAGCCGGGGAGGGTGGGGATGAGCATGGCCAGGTTGGTCTTGCCGCAAGCCGACGGGAAGGCGCCCGAGACGTAGCGGGTCTCGCCGTCGGGCGAAGTCAGCTTCAAGATGAGCATGTGCTCGGCCATCCAGCCGTCGTCGCGGGCCATGACCGAGGCGATGCGCAGGGCGAAGCACTTCTTGCCGAGGAGGGCGTTCCCGCCGTAGCCCGAGCCGTAGGACCAGATCTCCCTCGTCTCGGGGAAGTGCACGATGTACTTGTTGTCAGGGTTGCAGGGCCAGGGCACGTCGGTCTGGCCGGGCTCGAGGGGGGCACCCACCGAGTGCAGGCAGGGCACGAAGTCGCCGTCGCCCAGCACCTCGAGGACCGCCTGGCCCATGCGGGTCATGATGCGCATCGACACGGCCACGTAGGCCGAGTCGGTGATCTCCACCCCGATGTTGGCGATCTCCGAGCCGAGGGGGCCCATGGAGAAGGGGACGACGTACATCGTCCGGCCCCGCATCGAGCCCGAGAAGAGCCCGGTCAGCGTGGCTCGCATCTCGGTGGGGTCCTGCCAGTTGTTGGTCGGCCCGGCGTCGGCTTCGTCGGCCGAGCAGATGAAGGTGCGGTCCTCGACCCGGGCGACGTCGCCGGGGTCGGAGTGGGCCCAGTAGCTGTTCGGCCGCTTCGCCTCGGACAGGGCCGTGAAGGTCCCCTGGTCGACCAGCTGCTGGCAGAGGCGGTCGTACTCCTCGGCCGACCCGTCGCACCACACCACCTCGTCGGGCGTGGTGAGCGCCGCCACCTCCTCCACCCAGGCGACCAGCTTGGGGTTGTTCGTCGGGGGCACGGCGGTCGGGTTCCTCCTTCGGCCTGGACGATCGGGGCGGGCCGGCGGGCCGCCCCGAGGACAGTCCATGGTATAGGCAAGGGCCGTGGGCCAGCCCAAACCACCAGGCCGCAGGGGTCGAACGACCGGCGGCGAGGACGCCGCGCTGGCCCGCCTCGCGGCGGCCCACCTCGCCCGGGAGGGCCCGCCACCCGACGGCGAGCTCTGGATCGGTGACGACGCGGCGCTGGTGCGTTTCGGCCCGTCAGCGGTGCTCCTCTCGACCGACGTCGTGGTGGGTGGCGTCCACGCCGACCTCTCGCTCGTCACGCCGGAGGACCTCGGCTGGAAGGCGGTGGCCGCCGCGGTGAGCGACATCGGCGCCATGGGTGGGCGTCCCCGGCACCTCCTCGTCACGTGCTGCCTGCCGCCCGACGCCGACGTCGACCGGATCGACGACGGCGTGGGCGAGGCGGCGGCGGCGTTCGGCGTGGCGGTGGTGGGCGGCGACCTCTCCGTCGCCGACGAGATCGTCGTCGCCGTCGCGGTCACCGGCACGGTGGAGGGCGACGGCCCGCCGGTCTCGAGGTCAGGCGCCCGTCCGGGCGACCACCTGTTCGTGACCGGGCCGCTCGGCGCCTCGGCCGCCGGCCTACGGGTCCTGCGGGAGCGCCGGGAGCTCTCGCCCGACGAGGAACGGCTGGCCGAGGCGCACCGCCGCCCCCGGCCGCGGCTGTCCGAGGGCCAGGTGGCCCGGCGGGCCGGGGCGAGCGCCATGATCGACGTCTCCGACGGCCTCGCCATCGACCTCGACCGGTTGGCCACGGCCTCGGGGGTCGGCCTCGACCTCGACGACGTGCCGGTGGCCGACGGGGCCACCCTCGACGAGGCGCTCGGGGGCGGTGAGGACTACGAGCTCGTGGTGGCCACCGCCCGGCCAGACGAGCTCGTGACGGCGTTGAAGGATGCGGGGCTGAGGCCGCCGTACGTCCTCGGGCGCTGCACGGCCCGGCCGGGGGAACGGCTGCTCCGCGGCAGGCCTCTCGAACGACTCGGGTGGGAGCACCCGATCGGCGGTTCCTCGAAAGAGGCCCGTTAGCCCTCGGTGGTCGGCGTCTCGGGTTCGGGACGGGCGCCCTGGAGGACCCGCAGGGCGCCGTACACGAGGAACGCCGGCCAGACGAACGCCTTCAAGACCCCGACGAGGTGCTCGCCCGCGCCGTCGGCCTGCCGCCAGTACCAGATGAGCGCTCCGACGAGTCCCAGCCCGTAGAGGGCGCCGAGACCGGGGGGGCCGGGGGGCGAGGGACGCCGCCCGTCGCTGCCGGCGGAGCGGTCACTCATCGGGACCCTCGAGGACCGCGGGTCAGCCAGCGGTCGGCACGCGACGGCGGGGCGGCTTGGCCACCTTGCCGGCCCGCAGGCACGAGGTGCACACGTTGATGCGCTTGGGGGCGCCGTTCACGATGGCCCGCACCCGCTGGACGTTCGGGTCCCAGCGCCGCTTCGTGCGGCGGTGGGAGTGGCTGAGGCTCATGCCGAACGACGGTCGCTTGCCGCAGATCTCGCAGACTGCTGCCATGGGATCGGTTCCTCTTTCGGCGTCGATGTTGGGGCTCGGTGCGGCCCCGGGGGATCCGGGTGACGGAGGCTCCGCTGCCGGTGCGGCACGCGCCGTCACCAGGGCGTACGGCCGTCGAGAACGGCGCAAAGGTTAGCATCCTTTCCAATGGAGGCCCGGTCGACGCTGGCGGCGACAGACGTGCGGGCCGTGATGGTGGCCTACCGAGACGGGCTCCGGTCGCACCAGCAGGTCATCAACCGCCTCAACGTCTACCCGGTCCCCGACGGGGACACGGGCACCAACATGGCCCTCACCCTCGACTCGGTGACCGACGAGCTCGACCGCCTGGGCGACGTGGTGGCCATGCCCGAGGTGTGCAAGGCCCTCTCCCACGGGTCGCTGATGGGGGCGCGCGGTAACTCGGGGGTGATCCTCTCCCAGCTCCTCCGGGGCCTGGCCGACCGGATCGCCCCTGTGACCGAGGTCGGCCCGACCGAGCTGGCCGAGGCCCTCGGCGACGCGGCGACCATGGCCCGCCAGGCCGTGGTGCGCCCGGTCGAGGGCACGATCCTCACCGTGGCCTCCGCCGCCGGCGAGGGTGCCCGCCTCGGCTGCCAAGGGGTCGACAGCCTCGTGGCGGTGGCCGAGCGGGCGAGGGAGGCCGCCTACAGCGCCCTCGACGAGACCCCCCGCCTGCTCGAGGTGCTGGCCCGGGCCGGCGTGGTCGACGCCGGCGGGGCCGGCTTCGTGCTCCTCCTCGACGCCATCCTCACGGTCGTCGACGGGCGGCCCATGCCCGAGCCACCCGCCGTGGACTCGTCGCTCCCTTCGCCGCTGGTGGCGGTGGGGACCGCCCAGGCACTGGCGGGCGACCTCCGGTTCGAGGTCATGTACTTCCTCGAGGCACCGGACGACACGATCCCGGACCTGAAGGAGGTGTGGGCGGGCATCGGGGACTCCATCGTGGTGGTCGGTGGCGAGGGCCTCTGGAACTGCCACATCCACACGAACGACATCGGCGCGGCCATCGAGGCCGGGCTCGACGCCGGCCGGCCCCGCGACATCCGGGTGACCGACCTGGCCGAGCAGGTCGAAGAGGAGCGCTGGGTGCGCGAGAGCGGGCAGTCACCCATCCGGCCACCGGGCCCGGTGCCGACCACCGAGGTGGTGGCGGTCGTGAGCGGCGACGGCATCGGGCGCATCTTCCGTTCGCTCGGGGTGCACCGGCAGGTGCGCGGCGGGCAGTCGATGAACCCGTCGACGGCCGATCTCGTGGAGGCGGTCGAAGACGTCGACGGCGACCAGGTGATCATCCTGCCGAACAACCCGAACATCTGCCCCGTCGCCGAGCAGGTCGACGCGTTGTGCGAGAAGTCGGTGCGGGTGGTGCGCACGGGCAGCATCGTCGAGGGCTTCGCCGCCCTCCTCGCTTACGACCCGGCGGCCGGGGTCGAGGAGAACGAGAAGGAGATGACCGCGTCGGCCTGCCGGGTGGTCCCGGCCGAGGTGACGAGGGCCGTGCGTGACGCCGAGACCGATGCGGGCGACGTGCGTGAGGGCGACTGGATCGGACTGTCGAGGAGCGGCGTGGTGGCCGTGGCCGACACGGTGGTCGGTGCCACGTGCGGCGTGATCGAGCACCTTCTCGACGAGCACGAGCTGGTCACGCTGATCGAGGGGGAGGGGGCCACGGCGGCCGACACCCGCCGCATCACCGGCTGGTTGGCCGACGAGCACCCCGACGTGGCCGTCGAGGTCCACCACGGCGGCCAGCCCCTCTACCCCTACCTGCTCGGCATCGAGTGACCGAGGTCGCCACCGACACGACCGGGCGCACGCTCCGCAAACTGGCCGAGCTCCCCGTCGGCGTGCTCAAGGGCGTGGGCGAGCGGCGGGTGCAGGCCCTCGCCGAGTGGGGCGTCGAAACCGTCTTCGACCTCCTCACCACCTACCCGCGGCGCTACATCGACCGCAGCCGCCAGGTCGACCTGGCCGACCTCCGGGTGGGGGAGGAGGCCGTCGTCCTCGGCGAGGTGAAGACCTCCCGGGGCCGCCGCACCAAGAACGGGAAGGCCATCGTCGAGCTCTCGGTGGTCGACGGGACCGGGACGATGGCCGTGGTCTTCTTCAACCAGGTCTGGCGGGCCAAGCAGCTGCCCGCCGGCTCCCAGGCCCTCTTCTTCGGCAAGCTCGACACCTACCGCGGCACCCGCCAGATGGTGAACCCGGTGGTCGACCTGCTCGTCGGGGTGGACGGTTCACCCCGAGCCCGCGAGCGCACCGGCCGGGTGGTGCCCGTCTACCCGGCGTCGGCCAAGGCCGGCCTCAGCAGCTGGGAGATCGGCAACTGGGTGGCCGAGGCGCTGGAGCGGGCCGGCCGGTTCGCCGACCCGCTGCCGGCCGAGTGGCGCTCGGCGCTCTCGCTCGCCGGGCGGAACGAGGCGCTCCACGACATCCACGAGCCCGAGTCGATGGCCGAGGCGGGTCCGGCCCGACGGCGCCTTGCCTTCGACGAGCTCTTCCGCTTGCAGCTCGCGCTCGTGCTCCGACGGCGGGTGGTCGAGCGCGAGGCCCGGGCGCTACGCCACGCCGTCTCGCCGACCGAGGTGACGTCGGCCCAGCGGGGGCCGCCCACGCTCGTCCAGCGCTTCTTGGCCTCGCTGCCCTTCGAGCTCACGACGGCCCAACGCCGGGCCCTGGCCGTGATCCTCGCCGACCTGGCCGGGCCGCTGCCCATGCACCGGTTGCTCCAGGGCGACGTGGGCTCGGGCAAGACCGTGGTGGCGCTCGGCGCCCTCCTCGCCGCGGTGCAGGGTGGCCACCAGGGGGCGCTCATGGTGCCGACCGAGGTGCTCGCCGAGCAGCACTACCTCGTCGTGCGGTCCCTCACCGACGGCCTCGTCGTGCCCGACCCCGCCCGGCTCGGCGGCGAGCGGCCGGTGACGGTGGCCCTCCTCACGAACCGCACGACGGCGAGCGAACGGACCCGGCTGCACCAGGGGCTGCGGGAGGGGGACGTCGACATCCTCGTCGGTACACACGCCCTCCTGACCGACGAGGTCCGGTTCCACTCGCTCGGCGTCGTGGTCATCGACGAGCAGCACCGCTTCGGGGTCGAGCAGCGGGCGGTCCTGCGGGAGAAGGGTCGGGGCGCCGACGGCTCGACCGAGGGGGCCGACCCCGACCTCCTCGTCATGACGGCGACCCCCATCCCCCGCACGGCGGCGATGGTCGTCTTCGGCGACCTCGACATGACCGTGCTCGACGAGCTGCCGCCCGGCCGGGTCCCGGTGACGACGGTCTGGGCCCGCACGCCGCTCGAGGAGGAGGCGGCCTGGCACCGGGTCCGCGAGGAGGTGGCGGCCGGCCGGCGGGCCTACGTCGTCTGCCCGCTCGTCGAAGGGTCCGACCGGGTCGTCGCCCGCTCGGCCGTCCACGAGCGCGAACGCCTGGCCGAGGGGGTCCTCGCCGGCCTCTCCCTCGGGCTCCTCCACGGCCAGATGGCGCCGGCCGAGAAGGAGGCGGCGATGGCCGCCTTCCGCTCGGGTGAGCAACCGGTGCTCGTGGCGACGACCGTGATCGAGGTGGGTGTGGACGTCCCCGAGGCCACAGTGATGGTGGTCGAGGACGCCGGGCGCTTCGGCCTGGCCCAGCTGCACCAGCTGCGGGGCCGGGTGGGCCGGGGGCGCGACGAGAGCTGGTGCTATCTCCTCGGCGAGGACCCGACGGCCGACGCCTCGGAGCGGCTGGCCGCCATGGCGCGCACGACCGACGGGTTCGAGCTGGCCGAGGTGGACCTGGCCATCCGGGGCCAGGGCACGATCCTCGGCGCCCGCCAGAAGGGTCGGAGCGATCTCAAGCTGGCCTCGCTCCAGCGCGACCGCGACCTCCTCGACGAGGCCCGCAAGGCGGCCGAGGCCATCACCGAGGCCGACCCGACGCTCTCGGGGCACCCGCTCCTCACCGACGAGCTCCAGCTCTTCTTGGACGAGGAGGAGGCGGCCTTCCTGTTCAGGAGCTGACGGTCCCTGCCCGTCTCCGCCCACCACTACGGTGGGCTGGATGCGGGTCATCGGCGGCCTGAGCCGCGGCCGGCGCCTGAAGGCCCGGCTGCCGCCGAGCGTGCGACCCACCTCCGACCGGGTGCGCGAAGCGATCTTCGACGTCCTCGGGTCGCGCGGCGGGGTCGAGGGCCTCAGGGTGGTGGACCTCTTCTGCGGGAGCGGGGCCCTGGGCCTGGAGGCCCTCTCGCGGGGGGCGGCCGCCGTCACCTTCGTCGACCGGGACCCGGCGGCCCTGGCCGCGGTGGAGGCCAACCGGGAGGCGGTGGGCCTTCCGGAGAAAGCGGTGCACGTCGTCCGGGGCGAGCTGCCCGGATGGCTGACCGGGCGCCCGCCGGTCGACCTGGCGCTCTGTGACCCGCCCTACGCCTTCGCCGAATGGCCGCTCCTCTTGGAGCTGCTGTCGGCCGACGTGGCCGTGCTCGAGTCGGCCGACCCGGTGGAGCTGCCGGCGGGCTGGTTGGTCGCGAGGGAGCGTCGCTACGGCGGTACGCTCGTGACTGTGGCTGAGCGCACCCCTCTGGGCGGCGCGTCGTGACCACGGCGCTCATCCCCGGTTCCTTCGACCCGTTCCACAACGGCCACCTCGAGGTGGTGGAGCGGGCCTCCCGCCTGTTCGACCAGGTGGTCGTGGCCGCGTTGCGCAACCCGCAGAAGAGCGAGCCCCTCTTCACGCTGGAGGAGCGCCAGGAGATGCTCGACGAGGCCCTGAGCCACATCGAGAACGTGCGGATCGTGTCGGTGTCCACCCTGGTCGTCTGGGTGGCCCGCGACGTCGGGGCCTCGGTGATCGTGAAGGGCCTGCGGGCCGTCTCGGACTTCGAGAACGAGCTGCAGATGGCCCAGATGAACCGCCAGCTGTCGGGGATCGAGACGCTCTTCCTCCCGACCAGCTCCTCGCACGCCTACGTGGCCGGCAAGCTCCTCCGCGAGGTGGCCCGCTACGGCGGTGACGTCTCGGCGTTCGTGCCGAAGTCGGTGAACGTGCGCCTGACGGAGAGGTTCGGGAAGGGGAGCGCCGAGGGCCGATCGGGGAACGGGTGAGCGACGACGTCTTCGAGGACCCGCCCGACGAGGGCCTGCCGGCCGACCTCGACGCCGAGGGTCTCATCCGCCGGGCGCTCGAGACGGTGAACGCGGCCAAGGCCATGCCGCTCTCCGCCTCGGTCCTCGTCTCGAGGGAGGAGATGGGCGGTCTGCTCTCGGCGGCCCTCGAGCGGCTCCCCGACGACCTCCGACAGGCCCGCTGGCTCCTCCGCGAGCGCGAGGAGTTCCTGGCCGAGCGGTCCCGGGAGGCCGACCGGCTGATGGAGGACGTCCGGGTCCAGGCCGAGCGGATGGTGTCGCGCACCGAGATCGTCCGCCAGGCCAATCACGTCGCCCAGCGGATCCTCGACGACGCCAACGAGGAGTCCCGCCGGATGCGCCACGAGGCCGAGGACTACTGCGACCAGAAGCTCGCGGGGATGGAGATCGTGCTCGACCGCTTGGCCAAGACGGTGCGGGCCGGCCGGGAGAAGCTGCAGGCCACCGCCCCGCCCCGCGAGGTGGCCGAGACGCCGAGAGGGGAGGTGGTGACGGCCGACGACGGATTCTTCGACCAGGACCTCGCGTAATCTGCATGGAGGAGCTCTGTAATGCCTGTTGACCCGCTCGTCGTCCACGTCGCCCGTCTGCGCCGTCGCCCCGGCACCATCTGGTACGAGGTCCGTGGCGCCCCGGCCGAGCTGCTCGGTGACGCCGGACCGAAGAGCGAGGCCGACAGCACGGTCCCGGCCGGGGCCGAGATCGTCTGCGACGTCGAGCTCGAGTCCTTCATGGGCGGCGTGATGGTCACCGGCACGGTGAGCGCACCCTGGGTCGGCGTCTGCCGGCGCTGCGCCGCCCCGGTCGGTGGCGAGCTCGTCGTGGCGGTGCGGGAGCGCTACGCCGACCCGGTGCGGGACGGCGAGCCGCCCGACGACGAGGCCTACCCCCTGGTCGACGCTGAGCTCGACCTGCGGCCGCTCGCCCGCGACGCCCTCGTGCTCGAGCTCCCCCTCACCCCCCTCTGCCGGACGTCGTGCAAGGGCCTCTGCCCCACCTGCGGGGCCGACCGCAACGAGGAGGACTGCGGCTGCGTGGCCCCGAGGGACCCCAGGTGGGCTAACCTCGACGTGCTCCGGTCGTCCCCGTAGGGAGTTCGACCGGGACCACACCCATTCCCGACGCCGGACACGGCCGCGGGTCGCCTCCGCGGTGAGGCGCGGAGCAGCTGGAGCACACGACAATGGCCGTCCCCAAGAAGAAGACCTCGAAGGCCAAGGGCCGCAGCCGACGGGCCGCCAACTGGCGCCTCGGCCTCCCGGCCCGGAGCGTGTGCCCCCACTGCCACCAGGCCAAGATGCCCCACCTCGTCTGCCCGAACTGCGGGTGGTACAAGGGGCGCGAGGCCGTCGAGGTCGACTGACTTGAGCCGGCGGGGCGAGCGCCTGAGCGGGGAGGCGCTGGCCAAGCTGCCCGTCGCCGTCGACGCCATGGGTGGCGACCGGGCACCCGAAGAGATCGTGGCCGGGGCCCGCCGGGCGGCCGAGGAGGACGGGATCGCTGTCGTCCTCGTGGGGCCGCCCGAGCTCGTGGGCGACACCGCCCCGCTCGAGCTCGTGGCCTGCACCGAGGTCATCGCCATGGACGAGGACCCGGCCGGGTCCGTCCGCCGCAAGAAGGACTCCTCCCTCGTACGGGCGGCCGAGCTCGTCCGGGACGGGAGGGCCTCGGCCATGGTGAGCGCCGGCAACACCGGAGCCACGATGGCCTCGGCGCTGCTCCGGATGGGCCGCATCTCGGGGGTGAGCCGACCGGCCATCGCCACGCCGCTCCCACGGCTCGGCCGGGCCCCGGCGGTCCTCGTCGACAGCGGGGCCAACACCGAGTGCACCCCGGCCATGCTGGTCCAGTTCGCCCAGATGGGGGCGGCCTACGCCGCCGAGCGCTACGGCGTGGCCGACCCGGCGGTGGCGCTTCTCTCGATCGGCGAGGAGCCCTCCAAGGGGACGCCGGTCGTGAAGGAGACCCACGAGCTGCTCGAGGGCGGCGGGACCGGGGTGCGCTTCATCGGCAACATCGAGGGCCGGGACCTCCTCGAGTCGCCGGCCGATGTCGTGGTGACCGACGGCTTCACCGGCAACGTGGCATTGAAGGCCCTCGAGGGCTCGCTCCGGTTCCTGCTCGCCACCCTCCTCGGGGTCTTCGCCACCAACGACGAGACGAAGGCGGCGGCCGACGTGCTCATGCCCTACCTGGGCCCGGTGGCGGCCCAACTCGACCCCGAGCACGTCGGCGGGGCGATGCTCCTCGGCGTGGAGGGGGTGTGCATCATCAGCCACGGGTCGTCGTCCCAGGTGGCGGTGGTGAACGCCATTCGGGTGGCCCACGACCTGGCCCGACACGAGATCGTCGGGCGCCTGGCCGGGGCCGTCCAGCCGGCCTGAGAGCGGGCTCGGGGCCCGACGGAAAGACGCCCTCACCTCCCCCGGGACAGCCGATCCCGTCGCTGAAAAGGCCCGGAACTGCGGATCCCGTCGTGCAGACGGCCCATCGCCGCGCCGGGGAAACGGCCCGATATCATCGGTGCACCAAGAGAACCGCCTGACCGGGAGCGACGGTGCCCGCAGAGACCCATATCGACCGAGGACCCCTCGACCGCCAGGGCGTCTTCGAGCTGATCCGGGACCAGCTCGCTGACATCTTGGAGATCGACCCCGCCACGATCACCGAGAACGCCTCGTTCACCGAGGACCTCGACGCCGACTCGCTCGCCTTGATCGAGCTGGTGGAGGCCCTGGAAGAGGAGCTCGGCGAGCGCAGCGTCGGCTTCCGTATCGACGACGAGGACCTGGAGGACCTGCGCACCGTGCGCGACGCCGTGGACTACGTCGTAGCCAAGCTCGGGGTGGGTTGAGACGGAGTCCGTAGAGAGCTTCGACGTCGGAGCGGAGGGCCTCGCCCGGCGGCTGCAGCACGACTTCACCCAGTCGGCGCTCCTACACCAGGCGCTCTCGCACCGGAGCTGGTGCGGCGAGCAGGAGGGCGGGGCCCCGTCCAACGAGCGCCTCGAGTTCCTGGGGGACGCGGTGCTCGGCCTCGTGGTGGCCGAGGAGGCCTACCACGCGTACCCGGCGTTCCCCGAGGGCAAGCTGGCCAAAGTGCGGGCGGCCGTGGTGAACGCCCGGGTGCTGGCCGAGGTGGCCGAGGAGCTCCAGCTGGGCGACGAGCTGCTCCTCGGTAAGGGCGAGGAGGCCTCGGGCGGCCGCACCAAGGCCTCGCTCCTGGCCGACGCCCTCGAGGCGGTGATCGGCGCGGTCTACGTCGACGCCGGCTGGTCGGTGGCCCGGGCCCTCGTGCTCCGGCTGCTCGGTGACCGCATCGACCGGGCGGCCACCGAGCCCGACGACTTCGACCACAAGAGCCGCCTGCAGGAGCTGACCGTGCGCCTCGGCGAGGGGGTACCCCGCTACGTCCTCGTGGGCTCGGGCCCCGACCACGACCGTCGCTACGTGGCCCAGGTCTTCGTGGGCGGCGTCAGCCGGGGCACCGGCGAGGGTCCCTCGAAGAAGGACGCCGAGCAGGAGGCGGCCCGGCAGGCCCTCCAGGAGCTTCCTGATGCCTGAGCTCCCCGAGGTCGAGACCCTCCGCCAGGACCTGGCGAAGGAGGTCACCGGACGGCGGATCAAGGCCGTGTCGGTCGGCAACGGCCGCTCGGTGCGCCGTCACCCGAGCGCCAAGCAGTTCCGCTCCCTCCTCGAGGGCCGGTCGATCAAAGCCGTCGGTCGACTCGGCAAGTACCTCCTCCTCGCGCTCGACAACGGCAACACGCTCGTCGTCCACCTCGGCATGAGCGGTCAGCTGCTCCGGGTGAAGAGCCTGAAGGAGCCCAAGCCGAAGCACACCCACGTGGTGATCACGTTCACCCAGGGCGGCGAGCTGCGCTACGTGGACCCGAGGACCTTCGGCGAGATGTTCGTCTCGGTCCCACCGGCCAAGGCCGACGGCGCCGCCGCCACGACGACGTCGTCCTCGTCGACCAACGGCTCCCGCCGGGGCATCCCCGAGCTCTCCCACCTCGGCTTCGACCCGATCGAGGACATGATGAGCTGGGAGCGCTTCGCGGTGAAGCTGCGTTCGCACAAGGCCGGCCTGAAGGCCCTCCTCATGGACCAGCAGTTCACGGCGGGCATCGGCAACCTCTACTCCGACGAGATCTTGTTCGCCGCCGGGCTCCGCTACGACCGCCAGTCCGACAGCCTCTCGGCCACCGAGGTACGACGGCTCTACCGGGCCATGGTCGAGACACTGGCCGAGGCCATCAAGCACCGGGGCTCGACGCTCGCCGACGAGCAGTACCGCGACCTCTTCGGCGAGGTGGGCGACTACCAGGGCCAGCACCAGGTCTACGACCGGGAAGGCCAGCCCTGCCGGCGCTGCCGCAACCCGATCGTCCGGGTCCGGGTGGGCGGCCGCTCGACGTTCTTCTGCGAGCACTGTCAGATCTGAGCGTCACGCGCCGCGACGCCGGGCCGCCCGCGTTCGCCCGCTCCGTAGCTCATTACACTCGCCAGAGCGAACGACGAGCCCGGAGGGGGGTATGGCCGAGTCCGACCAGCTCATCGCCGCACTGACCGAGGCGGTCGAGGCTTCGCCGGACAACGCCGTCCTCCGGTGCCACCTGGGCGACGTCCTGCTCGGTGCCGGCCGGGCCGAGGAGGCGCTCGGTCAGTTCCAGCGGGTCCTCATACTGGTCCCCGACGACCGAGGCGCCATCGACGGTGCCCGCCGGGCCTGCGAGGCCCTGGGCTACCACGAGCGGGCCGAGGCCTACGGGCGCATCTTGGGCGAGCCGCCCGCCGAGACCGCCTCTTCCCCCGGCCAGCCCGCCACCCCCTTCGTCCCCGCTGAGCCACCGTCGGTGCCGGCCGACCCGGCGAGGGAACCCATCGGGGCCGAGGAGATGCCGACCGCGGACGACTTCGACCGCTTCCTCGAGGAGCTGATGCTCGAGGCCGAATCGACACTCGAGCGACCGGCCGTGACCCTCGCCGATGTCGGCGGCCTCGAGTCGGTGAAGCAACGCCTCGAGACCTCCTTCCTCGGTCCGGCCAAGAACCCCCAGCTGCGCAAGCTCTACGGCAAGTCGCTCCAGGGCGGCCTCCTCCTCTACGGCCCGCCCGGCTGCGGGAAGACGTTCATCGCCCGTGCCCTGGCCGGGGAGCTCGGCGCCCGGTTCTTCGCCGTCGGGCTGCACGACATCCTCGACATGTGGCTCGGCCAGAGCGAGAAGGCCGTCCACGAGACCTTCGTCACGGCCCGCCGCCATGCCCCCTGCGTGGTCTTCTTGGACGAGATCGACGCTCTCGGCATGAAGCGGTCCAACCTCTCCCGTCAGGCCGGCCGGGGCGTCGTCGTACAGCTGCTGACGGAGATGGACGCCACCCGGGGCGAGAACGAAGGGGTCTTCGTCCTCGGCGCCACCAACCAGCCCTGGGACCTCGACCCGGCCCTCCGCCGCCCTGGTCGCTTCGACCGCACGGTGCTCGTCCTCCCGCCCGACCGAGACGCCCGGGTGGCCATCCTCGACTTCCACCTGAAGGACCGACCGGTCGAGGCGCTGGACACCCGGGCCATCGGCGACGCCACCGAGAACTACTCGGGTGCCGATCTGCGGTTGCTCTGCGAGACGGCGACCGAGGCCGCCCTCGCCGACTCGATCCAGACGGGGGTGGCGAGGCCGATCCGGCAGGCCGACCTGGCGCAGGCCCTCCAGAGCGTGCGCCCGAGCACCGGCCCCTGGTTCGAGGCCGCCCGCAACTATGCCCTTTACGCCAATGAGGGGGGCGAGTACGACGAGATGCTGAGCTATCTCCGTCGCCGCAAGAAGTTCTGATGGCTGACTACGCCACCAGCATGGAGCGCGCCCGGTTCTACATGGACGCCAACCGCCCGGCCGAGGCCCTCGAGGCCCTGGCCGCGGCGAGGGCCATCGAGCCGACCTCGGCGGAGGCCCACCTCCTGGCGGCCCGCTGCCTCCACCGGCTCGGTCGCAACGGTGAGGCCCTCAGCGCGGCCGACCAGGCGGTGGCCTTCGCCCCGGACGCGGCCCCGCCCCACATCGAGCGGGCGCAGATCTTCCAGGCCATGCGGGACGACAGCGACGCGCTGATGGACGCCACCGCCGCGGTCAAGCTCGCCCCGGTCAACCCCGACGCCCACATCGTGCTCTCCCAGGTCCTCAGCCGTCTGGGTCTGCACAACGAAGCGCTCGAGCACGCCCACAAAGCCGTCGAGCTCGCGCCCCAGGCCCCGCAAGCCTTCATCGCCCTGAGCGCGGTCACGCTGCGGGCGGGGAGATGGAAGGAGTCGGAGGCCGCCTCGCGCCAGGCCCTGGCCCTCGACCCCAGTTCGGCCGCGGCGATGAACAACCTGGGCGTCGCCCTCGGGCGACGGCGTCGCCCCTTCGCCGGGGTGACCGCCCTGGGTCACGCCATCCGGGCCAACCCCACGTCACGCATCAGCCAGGGCAATGCCAACGCCGCCATCATGCGCCTCAGCGGCTGGGTGCTGAGCCTCATCGTGGTCACGGCCTTCCTGGCGGTCTGGTACGTGGCGCCGGCCCACGGCCTCGACCGCAGCGGCCTGCTCGCCTTCTTGGTCGTGTCGTGCGCCCTCGTGGCCGTCCTCGTGGCGCTCAGCGTCCGCTGGTACACGCGTCTCCCGCGCGGCGTGCGGCACTCCCTCTTCGATCTCAGCTCCTGGCAGCAAGCCTTCAACAACAAGGCCACGACCGTCCCGCAGGTCGTCTGGCGGATCTCCGTCTTCGAGGTCCTCTTCTACGGGATCCCGACCGCGGCGGTGCTCTACCTCGCCTGGAGCATCCTCTGGGTCATGAACGGCTCCGAGCACGCCCCCGGCCAGTCCGGCTCACCGCTCGGCTTCGCCATCTTCCTCGTGGGCATCTCGATCGGGGGTCGCCTGGTCCGCGGGGTCACGGTGCGGTCCCGGTAGGACCGTCCGTCGGGCGCCTCCTGCTGCACCACGTGTGAGCGTCACTCGCGCTGATAACGCGTACTGCGGTACTCCTCCACCCAAGCTTTCGTACTGTGCCACTGTCCGTCGGTTCCCCGTTGGGCGCGTAGCCGGCCGCGATTGGCGGCGACCCGAAGGGCCCCCCCGCTGAGGCCGTCACCCGCCAAGGAAACGAGAGGGACGAGTTCAGCTGGTCCGGCGACAGCCGGCACGACAAATCGGTACAGGTTGTCCAGGACCGAGCGGGCCAGCAGCTCGGCGAGCGAGCCGGCATCCCCAGCGTCAGCTCGCTGGAGTGCTCGTAGGTACCGCGCTCGATCCCGCCGGTAGACGATGGCTGGGGGATACCCCAAACGAACGAGCATCAGGTTGACGACCAGCCGGCCGGTCCGGCCATTGCCGTCGAGAAAGGGATGGAGGCGTTCAAACGCCGCGTGTGCACGGGCGATTTCCTCTATCGGGCGCCCGGTAGTAGCCACGCGGCGGACATCCCGCAGCCAATCGGTCATAGCCGCCGGAACTTCGACCCATACCGGGGGGACGGTGCCACTCGGGAAAGGCGCGATGTCGTGCTGCCTGAAGCTGCCCGGGGACTCTGTCGCCAACGCGTGGGGATGAGGGGCGACGTGCCAGACGGGTCCGATCGCCGTCTCGTGGATGTGCCTTACCTCAGTGAGGGTCACGAGCTCGTCTGTGCCCCAAGCCCCAGGGTCGAGGGCATGGGCGTACACCCATCGGGCCGCCTCCGCGTAACCCTGGACGTCGAGATATTCAGCCAGCTCCTTGTTGCCGACGGCTCGACCTTCCCCGAGGAGAGCGGCGACTTGCTTGAGCACGAGGGTGTTGCCTTCGAGAGCCGTGGAGTGGTGGGCTTCGGCGAACCAGAGGTCTCGCCAGATGTCCTCCGCCCGATCTGGGCCGGGAAGGCCGCCGAGGCGGTCCCTCAGGTCCTGAATCGCATGGTCCAGGCGCCGGTAGAGCTCTTTCCTGCTGGTCCGGGGCATTGTCCTCAAAAGTGTCGTGTATCAGTCAAATGAACGGTACCGTACACTTTAGCAAGTTGCGCGACCTTAGTGAAGATCTCCTGGCGTACAGATTTATGCCGGGTCTCGCGCCTCGCGCCGCCTCCGTGGTTCGCCGGCGCTGCCGTCGGCACCCTGTCGGCCGTCGCGGCGGTCCTGGAGGCGCCGTCGTTCGCCTGGCCGACGGCCCGAGGGGGAGGCGCCGGCCGCCTCAGGCACCTCGACCGGTCGGTGCCGGGGCCTTGGGGCGGCTGAACGCCGTGCCCGGCGGCTCACTAGCCGGAGCACGACTTCGCACGACGAGCCCGGGCGAGGTCGCTATTTGGCGCAGACGGCGGTAGGGGCGAGCACGTTCATCGTCGCCGAGGAGTTGTTCTGGACGGCCTGCCAGCTGCCGCTCTGCGGGTACTCCGACTGGTCGTCGACGCCCGCCACGTGGACGAAATCCGAATTCGACCCGCCGCCGACGGGGACCGTGGCCGACGGGCAGACGGCGGTGCCGTCGGTCTGCGTGCCAGCGGAACTGCCCCGGGCGGGGCCGTTCTGCAGCTCCCAGCCAGGGATCCGCCCACAGACCGCGTAAGCGGTGGCTGGCTGCATCGAGCCGCTACCCGCATCGAGGATCACCACCCACTCCTTGGCGGAGTGAGGGCGCGGCCGCTGCGGGAACGTCGAGTCGAGATTGTCCAGGAGATCGGTCGACTGCCACTGCACTCCGCCGTCGCTCGGTTGGGTCTTCGTCGGACACGAGACGGGCTGGAGTTGCCCCGGGAGAGCGGTGACCGAAGTGGCCACGATGGCGTAGAACTTGGGCTTCCGGGCGCAGATGGCATAGACGGTGAAAGAAGCGTCGCCGGCGCTGCCGTTGTTCTCCTTTACCGACCACGACATGGTGCTGCTGGGCCACGAGGAGTTGAGGTTGACCGCGAGGCTGGTCGAGCTGCTCTGGCTGCCCCCACCGAGCACGACCGTGCCGGGAGGGCAGGTGGCCGACTGCCCGCTCTGGGTGCCGGCGGGGTCGTCGAAGGGGCCGGCGGTGATCACGGTGTAGCCGCTCAGCTCGGCGTTGGGCACCGACCGTCCGGTGTTCGAGCCGGCGCTCCAACGAGACGCCTGTGCGTTGGAAGAGGAGCTGGCCACGAGCAGGAGGGACAGGACTGCCAACCCGACGGTGCGCATCCGCCAAACCATGACGGCCTCCCGGCGATCCGAGTACCCCTGCGACGGTAACACCGAGACGGGGACGGCTCAATGGTCGGTGAGGACCGTGACCACCCGGCCGATCAACTCACGACGTGCCACGTCCGGCCGCCGTCGGTCGTGGAGGCGGCACCATCGTGGCCGACGGCGACACACGTCGTGGCCGTCGGGCACGAGATGCTCCTCACCACGAACCCGGGCGGGGTCGTCCTCGTCCACGTCGATCCGCCGTTGATCGACTGGAAGGCGACCGGGGTCGGCCCTGTCGCCGCGTCGACTCGCCCGACGACGAAGCAGACGCTGGCCGTCGGGCAGGACAACCCCTCCACGAGCGCCTCGGCCGTGCGCGAGGCCGCGGGCAGCGGCAGCGGGGAGGGCGACCAGGTCGTGCCGCCATCGGAAGTCACGAAGGCCTCCGCGGGCATCGCGACGCTGAGGGCCACGCAGTGCATCGCCGATGCACACGTCAACGACGTCGCTTGCCACTGCCCCTGACTCGCCGGGCCCAGTGATCCGGGCACGACCCAGCTCGCGGCGCTGTTACTCGTCGAGAGGGCGTCCACGGCGGTGGACCGGATGGCGATACCGACACACTGCGTGGTCGTCGGGCAGGACACGGCGATCGGAAGGTCGGAGGGCAACAGCCCAATGGTCCAGGAGGCGCCACCGTCGGTCGTCTTGGCGTAGGCCCCGACCGGGGAGGGGGAGGCGGGTGTCAGGTACCTCGACCCAAAAGCCACGCAGTCACTGGGCGAGGCGCATGAGACCGCGGACCACTCGTACCGCTCGCTCACCGGTGCGATCGGGTTACCGTTCGTCCACGTCGTGCCACCGTCGGTCGTCACTGCTGCCATTGCGGTGTAAGGCGTGGGCTGGCTCTCGGGGCTCGGCCGGGTATCGCCGATGGCCAGACAGGTCGTGGCAGACGGGCAGGACATGGCGACCGGGGCGATCGTCATCGGCACTGTCTTGGACCAAGTGGCTCCTCCGTCCAACGTGGCGAACGTCGTTCCGTCCGACTGGAAGGTGACGCAATGGCTCACCGAGCCACAGACCACCGTCCCGCCGGGCACGACGGCACTCGTCGTCGGGCCCGAGCTCCTCGGCGGCACACGGACCGGAGAGAGGTGACGTGCATGGATGAACACGGCCACCCCGGCCGCCGCCAGCACGACGACCAGCCCGATCAAGACGATCATCAGGAGGTGCTCGAACCGGCGCTGCTTCGGTGCCGGGGTTCCCGGGCCGCCAAGCGTCGTGCCCTGCGGCGCACTGACGGGGCCACTCGAGCCAGCGGGCCCGGTGGTGCCCGCTGGCTGCCAAGGATCCTGTAGTGAGAACGCCGGAGCTGCATCTGGCGGCGAGGCATCGGGCTGAGCCGGCGGCCGAGACGCCTGCCGGTCCGAAACGTTCCCCGTCACGGCCGCCGCCTGGGCCGCGGGGTGGAGCTCGGGCGAGTACCAGCGCCCGTCTGACGCGAACCACCAGCCCGGTCCAGGCGCGTCGCTCACCGTCCCTCCTCCAGAAAAGGCAGCGTATCCGTCCACGAGTGGGCGTCGCAGTGCTGGACGCCGAACATGGTGAGGACAACGCACGCGTGGCCACAAAGGAGGCGCCAACTCTCTGCCGAAGCTTGGAACCATGGCCCGGCGTGCCGCGCTGCCATTCGTCCTCGTGGGGCTCGCCGTCGTCGCCGGCGTCCTCCGGGCGGTCGTCGCCAGCCTGCAGACCGGCAGGAGTCCTGCCTATCAGGTCGAACAGGCGGCAGAGCAGACGCTCGGCGCAGCGAGCTTCGTCCTCGACACGCAGACGTCGGGTGGGAGCCTGGCGAACAAGAATCACTTCGTGTACCAGGCACCGGACCGTCTGACTGGCCGGCTCTACGTCGACCGACACCTCTTGACGGTCTTCGCCATCGTCGGACAGAGCAGTTGCGAGGCCGTGGTCGGAGTGCGACCGGCATGCCGGATTGGCCCTGGCGCGCTGAGCTTCGCCGTCATGAGCAGGGTGTATACAGCAGCGTTGGCGGCGCTCGGGCGCACGGGCAGCTGGTTCCAGACGGGCGATGTGTTCTCGACGACCGCCGCGCCGGAGCCCGCCACGGGCTGGGTGGCCTACGGCCCCCTTTCGTCAGCACCGAGCGGCCGCACCTCCTACCCCTCCTTCGTGACGGTCGATGCGCCCGCTTACGTCGTCGTCAAGAACGGCTACATCAGTTCCATCACCTACGAGTTGCGGGCTCGATCAGTCACGTTCCGCCAGTGGCACGCTCCGAATGTCGTTCAGTGACTTCGGCTCCGCACCGTCCGTGACGTTGGCCTCCGCCGGATGATCCGTCGCCTGAGCACAACGGGTGGCCCCGTCTGCCTTCGTCGCTCAGATCGTCAGCTCGTCACCTGAATTCCGGGGAGTCAGACCCACAGGTCGGCTCGGCGAAGGCCCTCGGCGGCTGCCCGAAGTCGGCGTCGTACGTCGCGACAAGAGATCCCTGCTGCCTCACTGGCTCCTCCGCCTCTCGGAGCTCTGCCGAGCACTTCGACAACGACGTCACTGACCAGCCTCGCCCCCACGTCGCCCCTCTTGACGGTCCGACGCATCACGACTTCTTCGGCGCGCAGAGATCCGTGGTCGGTATGCACTTGCCGGGCGGGATCGTGACCTGATGGGGTGGCACGGGCGGCTTCTCGCGGATCGTGGTGTCGTGGCGCCCAAGCAGCAGGGTGAGCACGAACAGGGCCGTGACCGCGGTGGCCAGGACCGCGGTCACGGCCCAGGTGACGACCTCGCCTAGGCGCCGGTGACGGTCCAACCGAGGTCCCCGCAGGTGATCCGGATCCAGTGGTAGTAGGAGACGCTGAGCCAGCTGAACAGGAACGAGGTGTGGAAGCCCACGAACGCCTGGACGGTCTGGCCGATGGCGTTGTTGGCCGGGTTGTTGCCCTGCCATTCGCAGACGTTGACGGTCACCGTCCAGCCGAACCCGCCGTCGTGTGCGCAGTTGTCCAGGTAGTCCCCGCCCCAACCGAGGCCGTGCCAGACGGTCGAGCCGTAGATGAAGTAGTTCGTCGGCCCCAGCCACTGGTACCAGACCCAGCAGGCGGCGGCGCAGGCCTCCGCCTCGATCTGGACCTCGCTCGGGAAGCCGCCGTCGGGGTGGGCGCCGGACCGGCCGGGCACCGGCGCGGGGTCGGTCGTGACCGGTGCCGGGATGCTGGCCGATGCGGTGATCGACACGTTGCAGCTCTGGGCGATGTCCTGCTCGGTCGTCGCGCTGTGGGCGTCGGTCTGGTCGTGGTGACGCTTGGCGATGGCGTCCACCTGTCGCTGCAGGCTGGCCGTGCACTTGGCCACGGTCGAGGCCGACGGGGCGACGACCTGGGTCGAGCCCAGGGGGAAGTCGGTCGGGGCCTTCTTGGCGGCGGCCGGAGTGGTGCCGCTGATCGAGACGGCGAGCATCAGTGCACATGCCACGCCGGCCGCAACTGGTCGTTGGTGCCTCATACGAGCTCCTTGTCGGAGGGACATGAGGCAGACCAGTTGTGCCGACGCCCAGCAGGGCGGCCACCAGGGGCCTGCTACCTATAGGTAGCGTGCGCCAGGGGTCCTCCCATGTCAAGGACCCTCCGCCGTCGGCGTGGTCGGGAAGCGCCCCGGGGGCCCTCGGGCGGAGGACCTGGTGGGGGTGCTGGGCGGGTCGGGGCGGTCCCCAGGGGCCCCCTGGGCGGTTGGTATCGTCGCCCCGATGTTCCTGAAGTCCCTCAGCATGAAGGGGTTCAAGTCCTTCGCCGACCCCACCGTGCTGGAGTTCGAGCCGGGCATCACCGTGGTGGTCGGCCCGAACGGGAGCGGCAAGTCCAACGTTGTCGACGCCGTGACCTGGGTCCTCGGGGCCCAGGGGCCGAGGGCGCTGCGCTCCCAGAAGATGGAGGACGTCATCTTCGCCGGCACCTCCACCCGGCCCGCGCTCGGCCGGGCTGAGGTCTCGCTCACGATCGACAACTCCTCGGCCAAGTTGCCGATCGACATGGCCGAGGTGACGATCAGCCGGACCCTCTTCCGCTCAGGCGACTCCGAGTACGCCATCAACGGGGTGCCCTGCCGGCTCCTCGACATCCAGGACCTGCTGTCCGACACCGGGGTGGGCCGCCAGCAGCACATGATCGTGGGGCAGGGCCAGCTGGACACGATCCTGAACGCCCGGCCCGAGGACCGTCGGGCGATCATCGAGGAGGCGGCCGGGGTGCTGAAGCACCGCCGCCGGCGGGAGCGGGCCGAGCGCCGGCTCGCCGCCACCCAGGAGAACCTCGAACGACTCGGTGACCTCGTGCGCGAGGTGCGCCGGCAGATCCGGCCGCTCGAGCGCCAGGCCAAGGCGGCCCGGTCCCACGCCGCCCTCGCCGAGGAGCTGCTCTCGCTCCGGCGCTACCTGGCGGGTGAGGAGCTCGCCAGCCTGGCCGAGCGGCACCGGGTGGCGACCGAGGCCCTCACGGCCATCCGCGGGGACGAAGGTCAGCTGCAGGCGCGGCTGCGCGAGCTCGACGAGGCGGCGACGGCCACCACGGCCGAGCTCTCGTCGCGTCGGGAGGAGGACCTGGCGGCGGCGCTCGGGAGGGTGCGCTCCCTCGTCGAGCGGACCCGCGGTACGGCCGGCGTGGTGCGGGAGCGCCAGCGGGCCCTTGCCGCGGCCATGGACGCGGCGGCCGACGTCGATGTCGTCTCCACGCTCGAGTCCGAGGGGGCCCGGCTGGCCGCCGAACTGGCCGCGGCCGACGAGGAAACCGCCGGCCTCGACCCCGAGCGTTCGGCCCTCACCAGCGCCGAGGCCCGCCTGCTCGGCGACGAACGGTCCCACGCCGAGCGCTTCGGCAGCGCGGCGGAGCTCCGCCAGGCCGAGGAGTCGTTGGTCGCGGTGCGCGGCCGGGCCGAGGTCCTGCGACGCTCGGTCGAACGGGACCGCCAGGCGCTCACGTCCCTCCACCAGCGGATCGAGTCGCTCGAGCAGCGGGGAGGGGAGCTGGCCGTCGAGCTCGAGGGGCTCGAGCGCCGGGCCGCGGAGCTGGAAGGGGAGGGCCACCGCCTCGAGGAGGCCGCGGGCAGCCGGGACGTCGCGATGCGAGAGGCCGAGCGCCGAGCCGGCGCCGCCGAGCGGGCGGCCCGGGAGGCCGAGGCGGCCAGGCACCGCAGTGCCGCCCGGCAGGAGACCCTGGCGCGGACCCTCCGGGAGCTGGAGGGTGCCGCGGGGCGCGAGGCAGCCGCCGGGGTGGACGGTGTCGTCGGTGCCCTCGTCGACCTCGTCGAGATCGATGAGGGATGGGAGGCGGCCTTCGAGGCCGCGGCCGGCGCGCTCGTCGCCGCGATGGTCGTCGAGGGACCGGAGCCCGCCCGACGCATTCTCGGCCGCTGGGAGCGCGAGGGGGCGACCGGAGCCGTGCTGGCCGCCGGCCGGCGGTCCGTCGATCACACCGACCTCTCGGCGCTGCCGACGGGCGAGCCCGTGCGCACGCACGTCCGGGCCCGGCGCGGCTCGGCCGCCGTCGACGCGGCGTTGGACGCCCTCGTCGGCAACGCCGTGCGCGTCGGTGGCTGGGAGGCCGCCGTCGACCTCTCGCTCGACCGACCGGACCTCGTCGTCGTGACCCCCCACGGCGACCGCTTCGCCGCCAGCGGCTGGCGCCTGCGGTCGGCGCGCCCGGTCGTCACGGCGAGCGCGCTCGAGGAGGCCACCCGCGACGCCTCGACCAAGCAGGCGGCGGCCGACAGGGAGAGCGCCGCCCATGCAGCGGCCCGAGCCGAGCTGGACGAGGCTCGGCGGCTCGCCGCCGAGGCCAACCGGGCCGTGGACCGCCACGCCGTGGCGATGAGTGCGATCGACACCGAAGCCGCCCGGGCGGCAGGGGACCGAGAGCGGGTGGCCGCCGAACTGACCTCGGCCCGAGCGGCGCTCGCCGAGGCCGACCGGGCCTCAGCCGACGACCTGCAGGCCCTCGCCGCCCTGGAGGACGACCTACCGACGCTGGCCGCCACCCGCGACGCCGCGGCGGAGCGGGCCACCGGCGAGACCGAGGCGGCGTCGGCCCTCGAGGAGCGTCGGGCGGAGCTGGCGGGCCAGACCCGTGACATCGAGGTGCGCGCCGCGGCGCTGGCGGAGCGGCGTCGGGTGCTGACCGAGCGCCAGGCCGAGGTCGAGCGACGACTGGTCGGCCACGCCGAGGAGCGGGCAGAGGCCGCGGCCCGCCGTGAGCGCCTCGAGGCCGACGGTCGGGCCCTCGGCCGGCTGGAGGATCTGGTCGTACGTGAGCGGGAGCGGCTGGAAGGCGTCGCCGCCTGGCTGGAGCGCGACTACCGGGAGCAGGTGGACGCGGTGCGGGCCGGGGCGGAGCGACTGGAGGAGCTGCGCAACGAGCGGTCGGGCGTCGAGCGTCGGCTGGACGAGGCGCGAGAGCGGAGCAGGGGCCTCGACCTCGAGGCGGCCGAGGTCGTGCTCCGCACCGACACCCTGGTCGAGACGATCCGGCGTGACCTCGACGCCGAGCCGGTCGAGCTGGCCTCGATGTCCTGTCCCGAGCTCCCAGAGGGGTCGACGCCGGCCGAGCAGGCCGCCCGGCTCGACGAGCAGCTGGCCAAACTCGGCCCCGTGAACCCGCTGGCCCTGGAGGAGCTCTCGGTGCTGGAGGAGCGCCACCGCGAGCTGGATCTTCAGGTGGGCGACGTTCGCAGCGCCCGGCGGGACCTGCAGGAGGTCGTGCGGACGCTCGACGAGGAGATCATGACGTCGTTCGCCTCAGCCGCGGCCGACGTGAACGAGCACTTCTCGTCGCTCGTCACGATGCTCTTCCCCGGTGGCACGGGTCGCATGGTGCTGACCGATCCCGCCGACCTTCTGAACACCGGGGTCGAGATCGAGGTGCGGCCCATGGGTCGCAACGTCCGACGCGTGTCGCTCCTGTCGGGCGGTGAGCGGTCCCTCGCCGCTCTCGCCTTCCTGTTCGCCGTCTTCCGCAGCCGCCCGTCGCCCTTCTACCTCATGGACGAGGTGGAGGCGGCTCTCGACGACGTCAACCTCCACCGGTTCCTCGACCTCGTGCACGAGTTCCGCGAGGAGGCCCAGCTGATCATCGTGAGCCACCAGAAGCGCACGATGGAGACGGGCGACGCCCTCTACGGGGTGACCATGAAGCCCGGCGGGTCGTCCCAGGTCGTGAGCCAGAAGGTGGCCCGGGAGCCCGAGGCCGCGGCCTCGTAGCTCAGCCGCGCTCAGTCCCTGGAGGCCAGGCCGAGCTGGCGACGGATGACGTTGGCTGGCGGCTCGATCTGCGCCGCGTCGTGGTGGAAGTGGGCCAACCAGGACGCGATGTCCGCGCTGGTCGCCGGCCCGCGCTCGAGGTCGCCGGCCACGGGAGAGAGCAGGTTGGCCAGCCGGTTGATCTCGGCGCGGAGCGAGGTTGGCCAGCGCTGTCGGAGGAACTCACCGCGCAGCTGGGTCATCGCCGAAGCGAGGGCCGGGCATCCGCCGTCACCTGCGAGGGCGGCGTGTGGCCGTTCCAGGAGCGCAGCTCCACCTCGAAGTTCTCCACCGCCGTGTCCTCCCTGCCCGCGTCGGCCAGGTAGTGGCGCACGACGGCGGTGGAGTACACGGGGGAACGAGAGCCGGTGCTCGCACCCGCCGCCCCGCCGGCCAGCGCGGCGGCACTGGCTACGACGAGAGCGACGAGCATCGTGGCGCGGCGGGGATACAAGGGAAGCGCCACGCCTGTACTACGCACCTGGCCGGCCACCGGATTGGCCCGGGGCCGGTGTCCAGGTGTCCCCGATAGGCTCGGCCGACCATGACCGCCGTCTTGATCATCGTGTCCGTGCTGCTCCTCGTCCTTGTCGTCGGGGCGGCCTACGCCACGGTCACTCGGGCCCGCCGCCGGACCTTCGAGGAGGAGGCGGAGGAGACCGCAGCCGCCGGAAGGGGCGGTGCCAGAACGGCCGTCAAAGAGGCCCCGCCGCCGGTCGCCGCGCCCGAGGAGGCCCCGCCCGAGGCCGCACCGGCGGTCGAGGAGGCCGCCCCGCCGACCGGTCCACCACGCCTGGCCGAGCGGCTCGGGAAGACGCGTGGCCTCATCGCCGGCTACCTGGGGAAGGTCCGCTCCCGGGGCTCGGTCGACGCGGCGACGTGGGACGATCTCGAAGAGGCGCTGCTCCGGGCCGACGTCGGGGTGGCCACGACCCAGGCGCTGCTCGAGGACCTGCGCAGCCGGGTGGTGAGCCGCGAGCTGAGCGGGCCCGACGAGGTGCTCCTCGCCCTCCGGGGCGACCTCGTGGCCCTCCTGTCGGAGCCGGGCGAGCGGCACCACGAGCACCTGGCCGTGCCGGCCGACCTGGCGGAGGAGGCCGCCCTCGACGAAGGGGAGGGCGAGGTCCACCACCACCTCCACCACGGCGAGACGACCGGACGGGAGTTGCGCTTCGACGACGAGCCGGGGGTGACGAACGTGTGGCTCTTCGTCGGCGTGAACGGCGTCGGGAAGACCACCACGATCGGCAAGGTCGCCCGACAGCAGGTGGCCGACGGTCGCTCCGTGCTCCTGGCGGCCGGCGACACCTTCCGGGCCGCCGCTGGCGAGCAGCTGGCCCGTTGGGGCGACCGGGTGGGGGCCGAGATCGTGCGAGGGGCCGAGGGTGGCGACCCGAGCGCCATCGTGTTCGACGCGGTCCAGCGGGCCTCGGCCCGGGGCAACGACCTCGTGCTCGCCGACACCGCCGGCCGCCTCCACACGAAGGTCAACCTCATCGAGGAGCTGAAGAAGATCCGTCGGGTGGCCGAGCGTCCCCCGGGTCGGGTGACCGAGGTCCTCCTGGTCCTCGACGCGGTGACCGGCCAGAACGGGCTGGTCCAGGCCCAGCAGTTCACCGAGGCGGTCGGGGTGACCGGGGTCGTCCTCACGAAGCTCGACGGCACCGCCAAGGGCGGCGTGGTGGTGGCCATCCAGCGGGAGCTCGGCCTCCCGGTCAAGCTCGTCGGCCTCGGCGAGGGCCCCGACGACCTGGTCCCCTTCGACCCGGAGGAGTTCGTCGACGCGCTGATCGGGTGAAGGCCCGGTAGCCTGGACTCCCGCATGTTCGACACCCTCTCCGACCGTCTTGAGCGCATCGCCGGCCGCCTGCGCAGCCGTGGCCGCCTGAACGACGCCGACCTCGACGAGGCACTGCGCGAGATCCGCACGGCGCTGCTCGAGGCCGACGTCGAGCTCGGTGTGGTGCGCAGCTTCACCGAGTCGGTGCGGGCCCGCTGCTCGGACGAGGTCCTCTCGAAGAGCCTCACGCCGGGCCAGCAGGTGGTGAAGGCGGTCCACGAGGAGCTGGTCGAGGTGCTCGGCGGGGAGCCGCTGAAGATCACGTACGCCTCGAAGCCCCCGACGGTCGTCCTCCTTGCTGGCCTACAGGGTTCGGGCAAGACGACGACCTCGGCCAAGCTGGCCCTCTGGTGGAAGCAGCAGGGCCGCCACCCGCTGCTCGTGGCGGCCGACTTGCAGCGCCCCGCCGCCGTCGAGCAGCTGAAGGTGCTCGGCGAGCAGGCTGGGGTGACCGTGTTCAGCCAGGCCGGCGACCCGGTGAGCGTGGCCGCCGCCGGCGTCGAAGAGGCCCGCCGGATCGGCCGTGACCTGTGCGTGATCGACACCGCGGGCCGCCTGGCGATCGACGCCGAGCTCATGGACGAGGTGCGACGCATCTCCCAGGTCACGTCGCCCCATTACACGTTCCTCGTCGTCGACGCCATGACCGGCCAGGACGCCGTGGCCACCGCCACCGCCTTCCACGAGACCCTCGCCCTCGACGGGGTCATCGTCACCAAGCTCGACGGCGACGCCCGCGGTGGCGCAGCGCTCTCGGTGAAGGGCGTGGTCGGCCGGCCCATCGTGTTCGCGTCCACCGGGGAGAAGCTCGGCGACTTCGACCTCTTCCATCCCGACCGGATGGCCGACCGCATCCTCGGGATGGGCGACGTCCTCACCCTCATCGAGCAGGCCGAGCGGACGATGGACCGCGACGTGGTCGAGCGCTCGGCTGGTCGCATGATGGAGGGCCGCTTCACCCTCGAGGACTTCCTGGAGCAGCTCCAGCAGGTGAAGAAGCTGGGATCGCTCGGCGGCATCATGAAGCTGCTCCCCGGCATGTCGAAGGACCTCCGTCAGGCGGCCGACCAGATCGACGACCGTGAGATCGGCCGGGTCGAGGCCATGATCCGCTCCATGACCGCCGAGGAGCGACTCAACCCGACCGTGATCGACGGCTCGCGGCGCACCCGCATCGCCCGGGGGAGCGGCACGACCACCCAGGACGTGAACCAGCTGCTGAAGCAGTTCCGGGAGATGCAGAAGATGATGAAGGGCCTGGGGGCCGGCGGCGCCCTCCCGGGGATGCCGGCCATGGGCGGTGGTCGCCTGGGCGGCCTGCTGGGCGGGCGCCGGTCCCTCCCCGACCTCTCGTCCCTCGGGGGGGCGGGCAGCGACGGCGACCTGGCCGCGCTCATGGGCGAGATCGGCGGCTCCTCCGGCGGCCTCGAGGCCCTCGGCGTCGGGGTGGGGGCGGGACGCCCGACGGCGGGCGGGGCCAAGACCTCCCGGAGCGGCGGCAAGAAGAAGAAGAAGGGCGGTCGGGTCACCCCGCCGAAGCGCAGGTGAGCCGGTCCGCCGGGCCGGATCGGCGCTCGCCCGGCCCTCGTGAGCCGGGCACCGTCGAGACCTGCGACAATGGACCCTCGATGAGACGAACTGAACAGGAGTCAGGCACGTGGCAGTGAAGCTCCGCCTGGTGCGGATGGGCAAGAAGAAGCAGCCGACCTACCGGGTGGTGGCGGCCGACAGCCGGTCGCCCCGCGACGGCCGCTTCCTCGAGATCGTCGGGACCTACGCCCCCCGCGGGCGTTCCACCGCCGAGCCCGACGCCGCCATCAACATCGACAACGCCAAGGCCGTCAAGTGGCTGACCCAGGGCGCCCAACCGACTGAACGGGTGGAGAAGCTGCTCCGGGCGTCGGGGGCCTGGGACGAGTTCACCGCGGCCAAGTCGAGATGACCGAGCAGGAGAGCGACTACGTCGCCGGCGACATCAACACGGTGTCCGGCCCGGCGCCCACCGACCTCCAGGAGTCCGACGACTTCGACGAGGAGCTCGATGACGAGGAGCTCGACGACGAGGAGTTCGACGAGGAGGACGACGAGGAGGAGGACGACTTCTCCGACGACGACGTGAACGTCGTCGGTGCCGACGAGGACGACGGTGTCGACGACATGGTCGGCAACCGGGCCGAGGCCTCGATGCCCACCTCCCTTCTCACCTTCCTCGCCCGAGCTCTGGCCGAGGAGCCCGACGCCGTCGTCGTCCAGACCGAGAGGCGCCAGGCTTCCGTCCGACTGCGCCTGCACGTGGCCCCCGACGACATGGGCCGCATCATCGGCCGACGTGGCCGGACGGCCCAGGCCATCCGGACCCTCGTGGGGGTGGCCGGAGCCCGCGACGGCGTGCAGACGAGCGTCGACATCGTCGACGACTGACGACCCACGACCGAGCACGACACACCGGGCGCCGGGGAGGCCGCGGCTCCCGGCCCGTCGCCGGGCGGGCGGCTCGTCGACGTGGCCCGGATCGTGAAGCCCCACGGCCTTCGGGGCGAGCTGGTCGTGGAGCGCTGGAGCGATCTCGACGAACGTCTGGCCCCGGGGTCGGCGCTCGTGAGCGACCTCGGGACGCTCGTGGTCGAGGAGAGCCGGCCCCACCAGGGCCGGGTGCTCGTGCGGTTGGAGGGTGTCGTCGACCGTGAGGGGGCCGAGCGGCTCCGGGGTCTCGTGCTGCGGGCCGAGCCCGCCGAGCAGGAGGGCGCGCTCTGGGTGGCCGACCTCGTCGGGGTCGAGGTCGTCGACACCGAGGGCCACCACCTCGGGACGGTCCAGGCGGTGGAGGCCAACCCGGCGAGCGACCTCCTCGTCCTCGAGGGCGGTGGTCTCGTCCCGCTGCGCTTCGTCGTGGACCACCAGCCGGGTCGCCGGGTCACGGTGGACATCCCCGAAGGGTTGCTCGAGTGACGGTGATGCCGTGACGACGAGCCTCCGGGTCGACGTCTTCTCGATCTTCCCCGACCTGATCGAGTCCTTCTGCGCCGCGTCGCTCCTCGGCCGAGCCCGGGAAATGGGCCTCCTCGACCTCCGGGTCCACGACCTGCGGGCGGCCACGGCAGACCCTCGGCGCTCGGTCGACGATGCGCCGTTCGGGGGCGGGGCGGGGATGGTGCTCATGCCCGAGCCGCTCTTCGCCGCCGTCGAGGCGGTCGAGGAACTGCCCCGGCCGCTCCTCCTCCTCGGACCCGGGGGGCGCCGCTTCGACCAGGCGGTGGCCGGCGAGCTCGCCGGGTCGGGAGGGTTCTCGCTCCTGTGCGGCCGCTACGAGGGCGTGGACCAGCGGGTGGCCGACCACCTGGTCGACGGGGAGCTCTCGGTCGGGGATTACGTACTGGCCGGCGGGGAGGTGGCCGCCCTCGTGGTCGTCGAGGCGGTGGCCCGCCTCCTCCCGGGGGTCCTCGGCAACGAGCAGTCGACCGAGGAGGAGAGCTTCGCCGACGGGCTGCTCGAGTACCCGCAGTACACGAGGCCGGCCACGTTCCGGGGCTGGAGCGTCCCCGACGTGCTCGTCTCGGGCGACCACGGGAAGGTGGACCGCTGGCGCCGGGCCCAGGCCCTGCGGCGCACGCTCCTTGCCCGGCCCGACCTGGTCGAGGCCCGGGGTGGCCTCCGGGACGACGAGATCGAGCTGCTCGTCGAGCTGGGCGAAGTGCAGCTCCTCGCCCGGTACGGCTACGATGACTGACTCGCCACACCTCCCCCGAGAAAGCACGCGCCCATGCACCCCACCGAGATCATCGACCGCGACAGCCTGCGGGAGGACGTGCCGGACTTCCGGCCCGGCGACACGGTCAAGGTGCACGTCCGGGTGGTGGAGGGCAGCCGGGAGCGGGTCCAGGTCTTCCAGGGCGTGGTCATCCGCCGCCAGGGGGTGGGGGCCCGCGAGACCTTCACCGTGCGCAAGGTCAGCTTCGGGGTGGGGGTGGAGCGAACGTTCCCCGTCCACTCGCCGACGATCGCCCGCATCGAGGTGGCCACCCACGGCGACGTGCGGCGGGCCAAGCTCTACTACCTGCGGGAGCGCTCCGGGAAGGCGGCCAAGATCAAGGAGCGGAGGACCGCACGCCCCTGACGGGCGAGGCCCCACCCGCGGTGCCCCGGTTCGACCCGTGAAGCCAGCGACGGGGAGCGGCGCGCCATGAGCGAGGACGAGCTCGAGCGCTACGAGGCCGAGATCGAGCTCGCCCTCGTCCAGGAGTACCGGGCCGTGCTCCCGATGTTCACCTACGTGGTCGAGACCGAGCGCCGCTTCTACCTGGCCAACGAGGTCGCCGTGCAGGTGCGGGCGGACACCACGCCCGCCTGCGTCGAGATCGAGATGACCGACGCCTGGGTCTGGGACATGTACCGGCCGGCCCGTTTCGTTCCCTCGGTCCGGGTGGTCACGTTCAAGGACGTGAACATCGAGCGACTGCCGGAAAAGGAGCTCTGAGCTGGGAAGTTCGGCGGGCCAGCGGCCGGCGCCTTCGGGCCGGCCCGCCGCTTGACGGGACCGGACGGCTCCGTTCGTCAGGGCCGCTGGGCGAGGAAGACGAGCTCGGTGGTGGTCGGGCCGACCGGTCGACCGTGCCAGTCGCCAAGGACCCGCTCGACCCGGAAGCCCGCGCCCTCGACCGCGGCCCGGAGCTCGACCTCCGTGCGGAACCGCAGCTCGTTCTCCGACGCGAGCTCCTCGCCATCGGCCAACACGTAGTGGAGCTCGGAGCGCACGACGTCGCCTTCGATGCCGACGACCTCCTGCCACATGTCGAACTGCCCCGCGGCGGCGTCCGAGAAGTGCCGTCGGTGCATGAAGTCCTGGCCCGCCGCGTACTGGAGCAGCCGCGGATCACGGCTCTCGAAAGCGAGGTGACCGCCCGGCCGGAGGGCCCGCCAGAGCGCGCCGAGCGTCGCCTCCCAGGCGTTGTCGTCCACGATGAGCTGCGCGACGTGGCCGGTCATGATCACGAGGTCGGCGCTCTTGCCCTCCGCGGCCCGGGCGTCCCCTTCGATCCACTCGACCCGGTCCCCGCCGCGCCGGAGCCGGGCGACGGCGAGCATCGCCGACGAGGGGTCGACGCCCACGACCCGGCGGCCTGGGCGGACGAGCTCACACGCCACGAGGCCGGTCCCGCAGCCGAGGTCGACGACGGACGTCGCTGCGAGCTCGGCCGCCAGGTCCACGTAGTACTGGCGGTCCTCGGTGAACGGGCAGACCGTGTCGTAGAGGGCCACGAGGCGGGGATCGGTGTACTCGGCGAAGCCGGCGACGCCGAGATCGCCCGCCGCCTGGCCATCTTCAGTCACGGGAGGATTCTTGTCACCGACGGGCCCGGCACACGGGTCACTCGTCAGGTCGGGTCGAATCGAGCATGCTCCGCAAGCGCCCGATGCGGTTCGTGACGACGGCGTCGACCCCGAGGGCGAGCACCGCCTCGATGTCGGCGACCTCGTCCACCGTCCACGTCGAGACGGCGAGGCCCCGTTCGTGCAGCTCATCGACGGACGCCGGGTCGAGCAGCGGGAACCACGGGTTCCAGTAGGAGGCATCGAGCTCGTCGGTGAGCGCAGGTGGTGGCGGTTGGTGGCCCAGCCAGGTGAGCCCGATCCGGACCTCGGGGGCGGCGGACCGCAGCTGCCGGAGGGCGTCGACGTGGTCGGTGACGAAGAGGCAGCGCTCCACGGCATCGGCCTGCCGCACCTCGAGGAGGGCGCCCTCCACCACCTCGGGCCCGGTGAAGTCGACCATGACGGGGAGCTCGACGTGGCGGAGGGCCTCGGCCAGGGTCGGGATCCGGTCGTCGCCGTCGGTGACCGCCCGGACCTCGGTCACGGTCAGCTCGTCGACGCGAGCCGGCACACCCCAGAGCCGTTCGAGCGTCTCGTCGTGGAGGACGACGATCGACCCGTCGGCCGTACGGCGCAGGTCGAGCTCGACCATGTCGGCCCCCTGCCGCACGGCTGCGTCGAACGCGGCGAGCGTGTTCTCGCGTTGGCCCTCCGGGTCGCCCCGGTGGGCGATGGCCGTGACCATGGGACCTCCTCGCGCACAAGACCGGTCGTAGTCTGGCCGCGACCGAGCGAAGGGAACCACGCTGCACTGGCTCATCGACGGGAACAATGTGTTCGGGTCGCGCCCCGACGGCTGGTGGCGCGACCGGGCCGGGGCGAGGCGGCGACTCGTCGCGCGACTCGCCCGGTTCCGGGCCACGAGCGGTGACGGCGTCACGGTGGTCTTCGACGGCCAGGAACGGCCGGACGAAGTGGCGGCGGGTGCCCGGTGCGACGTTGAGGTGGCCTTCGCGCCCGGCGGCCCCGATGCCGCCGACCGGGTGATCGCGGCCCGGGCGGCGGCGCTGAGCGATCCCGCCTCGACCACCGTCGTCACCTCCGACCGGGCGCTGGCCGCGCTCGTGCAGGCCGCAGGAGTGGCGGTGCTCAGCGGGGGGTCCTTCGAGTCGCGCCTCTCGCCGGGCGAGGGCCGCTGACGGTCAGGCGACGGGGAAGGTGTTCTGCTGCCAGCCGATGGCGGTTGGGCCGACCGCGCCCGGCGACGGGGGGAGGGCGAGCTGCGGCGCGGCGCAGCTCTTCTGGTCGGTCTCCGCCCCGTACCAGGCCTCGCCCGGGGCCAACCAGGCGTACCAGCACGTCCCGCTGTCGGCGTAGACGGCCATCGAGACGCTGCCGCCGGAGACGTCGTCGACCTCCCGGGCGTCGGCCGATCCGCTGGCGAACCCCGGGATGCCCTTCCCGCCGGGCAGGGTGACCCCGCCGGGCAACGTGGTCGGGCTCGGGGCGGTCGTGATGGGCGAGCCGGGGGACGGTGCACCGGGCGTCGGGGCGGCCGGCGTGGAGCTGCTGGCCGACGTGGCGATGCTGATGAGGAACGGCGAGGTCGTGGCGCCCGTCGTGAAGTGGAGGGTCGGGTCCGAGGCGGTGATCGTGGCCACGCTCACGACGGCGTAGCCCCCGGCGGCCGCGGCGCCCTGGACGGCCGTCACGGCGTCCGAGAGGGTGGTCTTGGCCTCGATGTCGTTGGCCGAGCCCACGCCGACCGAGTCACCGAGGCCCGTGCCGCTGCCGGCGAGGTCGGTGCCAAGGAGGATGGCCGAGAGCACCCCGACGAGGAGCAGCGTCACGACCAGGGCGACCAGCCCGATCTGCCCCTCCTCGCCGCGCCTGTCCATGTTGGCCATTGCCGTCCCCTCCGGTCCCCTCCGACCGCCCGGCGGCCATGCAGCCTACCCCGGGGACGGGTCGGCTCCGGGGCACCGTCGGGGGGCCCGCCCGCTCCGGGGAGGCGGCCCCCCGACCGGTACCCTGGTGGGTCGCCGTGGACCCTTCACTTCGCCTCGGTCTGGAGCTCCGCCCGCTCGTGCTGCCGGCCCCCGGGGCCGAGGGGACCGGCGCGACCACGGGCTCGCTCGAGCGGCTGGTGGCCGAGGTCGAGGCGGCCGAGCAGGCCGGCTTCGGGGCGGTCTGGCTGCACGGTGGGGCAGGCACGGTGCAGCCGACGGCCGACGCCTGCACGCTCGCCGGGGCGCTCGCCTCGGCCACGTCGACGATCACGCTCGGGGTGGTGGCGGTCCTCCCCGGCGGCCGCCTGCCCTCGGTGATGGCCCGCGAGGTCACCGGTCTCGACCGGGTCAGCCACGGGCGCTCGGCCGTACTCTTCGAGGCGCCGTTGGCCGGGCCCGAGGACCCCCTCGAGACGGCGGACGCCCTGTGCGAGGCGGGTCACGTCTGTCGGGCCGTGCTCACCGAGGCGTCGCCCACGTTCGAGGGGCGCCAGTACCGGGTCCACGACGCGGTCAACCTCCCGCCACCGCTGCGGGCGGGCGGTCCACCGGTCGTCGTCGGGTTGCCACGCACCGACGCCGTGCCCACCCGCTGTCTCGTCGACGCCGTCGCCGCCTCGGGCGACCCCACCGAGGCGCGACACCTGCGGCGGTGGCTCGACGAGGCCGAGCCGGGTGGGAGCGACCATCGGGTGGCGCTCCTCTGGCGCACGGGACCGGACGGGACCGGGGCGCCGCTCGACGAGCTGGTGTCGACGCTCGGCGAGGCGGGTGTCGACGGCTTCCTGTGGAGCGGGCCAGACGATCCCGAGCGCGGGGTCGAGGACGTGGCGGCGGCCGGGGCGGCCCTCGTCTCGGCTGTGGCGGGGTGGGGGGCGTGAGCGAGGACAAGCACCCCACCACCGAGGTCGAGACGACGCCCGGCGGGCTGGCCACCGACGTCGTGGAGGCGCCGCCCGCCCACGACCAGGTCGACGCGGGGCCGGCCGTCGAGACCCAAGAGGAGGGTCCGGTCCCGAAGCAGGCCCGGCCGGCCCGCCACGCCAGGCCGGGACCCGACCCGGTCGGCGACCCCGACGTGCCGACCGCCGTCACCGGCCACTACCTCCCGTCCCTCGACGGTCTCCGGGCGGTGGCCATGCTCGGCATCCTCGTCTACCACCTGAACCCGGCCTGGCTCCCCGGCGGTTACCTCGCTGTCGACCTGTTCTTCGTGCTCTCGGGCTTTCTCATCACGAGCCTTCTCCTCGAGGAGTGGGCAAGGAAGGGGCGGATGAAGCTCAGCCTCTTCTGGGCCCGCCGGGCCCGGCGCCTCCTGCCGGCCCTCTTCCTGGCTCTCCTGCTCCTCATCCTCTTCATCGTCCTCGACGGGCGCTACGGACCGTCGGGCTCGAGCGCCCTCATCGATCTGCCGGGGCTGCGCGGGGATGGCCTCGCCACGCTCTTCTATTTCGCCAACTGGCACTTCATCTTTTCGGGCCAGTCGTACTTCGGCGCCCACTTCGCGACGCAGTCCCCGCTCCTCCATACCTGGACGCTCGCCATCGAGGAGCAGTTCTACCTCGTGTGGCCGCCGATCCTCCTCGGCCTCCTCTACTTCGGTCGGCGCCACTGGCGCCGCCTCGGTCTCGGCTTCGCGGTGGTGGGGGCCGTCGGTTCGGCCGTGCTCATGGCCGTGCTCTACCACTCGGGCCACGGTGTCACCCGGGTCTACTTCGGCACCGACACCCGGGCCTTCGATCTCCTCGCCGGGATCGCCGTGGCCATGGTGGCCGCGGCGCGGCCCCAGCCCGTGCTCCGCCGCCGGCACCTGCTCCATGTGATCGGCATCATCGCCACCGTGGCCCTCGGCGTTCTGTGGGCCACCGCCGGCACCGTCGAGCAGTTTCCGTCGGGCTGGATGTTCCGCGGCGGCTTCCTCCTCGCTGTGGTCTTCACCGCCTTGGTCATCGCCGACGTCCGTCAGCTCGAGCCGGGTCCGGTCGGACGGTTGCTCGCCATCGGCCCGTTGCGGTGGTTCGGGACGATCACCTATGGCTTCTACCTCTTCCACTGGCCGGTGATCGTCTACCTCAACCCGCAGCGCACCGGCCTGAACGGGGCGGTGCTCAACCTGGCCCGGGTGGCGCTCACCCTCGTCCTTGCGGTGGCCAGCTTCTACCTCGTCGAACGACCCATCCGCCGATCCCGCATCTCGGGCTGGCCCCGCTTCGTCGTAGCCCCGGTGGCGGCCCTCGGCGTGGCCGTCGCCGTCGTGATCGGCACGCTGCCGGCGGTGGCCGCCCCCAGCCAGCCGACGAGCGCCGCCGCGGTGGCCCTGGCGAAGCAGACCGGAGCGGTGTCCGGTGCCGGCGGCTACGCCGGCCAGACCGCCATTTCGCTCCCGCCCGGGCGGGTGCCGAGTCGGGCAGACCCGTTGCGGGTGATGTTCATCGGCGACTCGGTGATGTACGTCGCCGAGCCAGGCATCCGGGCGTCGCTCGAGGCCACCCACGACGTGACCGTGGCGGGGTCGCCTCAGAACCCGTGCTGCGCCTATCCCGGCTGGGGGCTGTCGACCGACCACAGCTGGCGCACCGGGCTGGCCGCGCTCATCAGGCAGTACCACCCCGAGATCATCCTGGCCACCTGGAGCTGGGACGACGGTTGGGCGGTCACGGACCCGTCCGGGTACAAGAAGACGCTCGAGGCGGCCCTCGGGGTCATGCTCGCCCCGGGCGACGGGGTGGACGGGTTGGCCTTCGTCCAGTTCCCGAAGAGTGGGCCCGACCCGACAGCGGCCAACCCGGTCGAGGCGACCAAGTCGCGGGTGGCCGGCCAGGTGGCCTGGGCGGCGATCGCCAAGTCCATGACCAAGGTCTTCCCGGGGAAGGTGATGTACCTCCCCGTGGCGTCGTCGATCCTCCTCGGTGGACGTTTCTCTCCATGGCTGCCGCCAGCCGGCGCTCCGCACGCGCCGCAGGCCGACTGGGTTCGGGTGCGCATGGTCGACAACATGCACCTCTGCCCGGCTGGGGTGGTCCGCTACGCCGACGCGTTGCTGGTCGATCTCCAGCACCTGTTCAAGCTGTCGGCAGCAACGTCCGGGTGGAACGAGCAAGGTTGGATCAACGACCAGCGCTTCTGGAGCACAGGCGGACAGGACGCTTGCCCGCCCGACCATCCGCCCGGCTGACGGGTCGAGGCCGTCTTGCACGGCCGTCCGGGGGGTTCCATGCTGGCTCCGGCGCCGAGTTGAGCCGCAGCAGTGATGCAAACAGCCAGTACCAGCAGCACGTAAAGGAGCCACCGTTGGCCGACCACCGCATCGAGTCCGACAGCATGGGGGAGATCGAGGTCCCGGCCGACCGCTACTGGGGGGCCCAGACTGCCCGCTCCCTCCACCACTTCCCGATCGGCTCGGACACCATGCCCAACTCGGTGATCCGGGCCTTCGGCCTGCTGAAGGAGGCCTCGGCGGAGGTCAACCTGGACCTGGGCAAGCTCGACCCGCACAAGGCCGCGCTGATCAAGACGGCGGCGCACGAAGTGGCGGAAGGCCAGCTCGACGACCACTTCCCGCTCTCGGTCTGGCAGACGGGCAGCGGCACCCAGACCAACATGAACGCCAACGAGGTGATCAGCAACCGGGCCATCGAACTCGACGGCGGCGTGATGGGGTCCAAGAAGCCGGTGCACCCGAACGACGACGTCAACATGTCCCAGTCGTCGAACGACACGTTCCCGACGGCCATGCACATCGCCGCGGTGGAAGAGGTCGTCCATCACCTCCTCCCGGCGGTGCGGGCGCTCCGGCATGCCTTCGCCGAGAAAGCGGAGGCCTTCGCTGGCATCACCAAGATCGGGCGTACCCACCTGATGGACGCGGTGCCCCTCACGCTCGGGCAGGAGTTCTCGGGCTACGTGGCCCAGCTCGACGCAGGCATCGAACGCATCGAGTTCTCGTTGGGCGGCCTCTACGAGCTGGCCGCCGGGGGGACCGCCGTCGGCACGGGCCTCAACGCCCCCCCCGAGTTCGGGCCGCGGGTGGCCGCGGCCATCGCCGAGCTCACCGGGCTGCCGTTCGTGACCGCGCCAAACAAGTTCGCGGCGCTCGCCGCCCACGACGCCCTCGTGGCCGCCAGCGGCGCGGTACGGACGCTCGCCGTCTCGCTGATGAAGATCGCCGACGACCTCCGTTGGCTGGGGTCGGGACCCCGGAGCGGCCTCGGCGAGCTCATCCTGCCGGCCAACGAACCGGGCTCGTCGATCATGCCGGGCAAGGTCAACCCGACGCAGGCCGAGGCGATGATCATGGTCTGCCTGCAGGTGCTCGGGGCGGACGCCACGGTCGCGCTCGCTGGGGCCCGGGGCAACTTCGAGCTCAACGTCAACAAGCCGGTCATGATCTTCAACTTCTTGCACTCGGTGACGCTCCTCGCCGACAGCTGCACGACGTTCCGGGAGTTCATGGTGGAGGGCCTGGAGCCCGACCGGGAGCAGATCGCCCGCCACCTCGAGAACTCGCTCATGCTCGTCACGGCGCTCCAGCCGCTCATCGGCTACGACAAGGCGGCCGAGGTGGCCAAGAAGGCCCACGAGGACCGCTCGACGCTGCGGGAGGCGGCCCTCGCCCTCGGCTACGTGACGGGCGAGCAGTTCGACCAGGCCGTGCGGCCCGAGGAGATGACCCACCCGTAGGCGCTCCGGCCCGGGGGACACAGCCGACGCCGCGGGTACGCTCGACGACGAGTCGTACGGACGTGTCCCGTCGGCGCGTCCGACCGGGAGGAGGCAGTCGTGGCCGAGGTATTGAGTGGCGCGGATGTCGACGCGGCGCTGGTCGACCGCAAGCTCGGTTGGGAGCGTGAGGACGACGTCCTCGTGAAGGTCGTGCGGCGGCGGGACTTCCGGGGGGCCCTGGCCTTCGTCAACCAGGTGGGGGACCTCGCCGACGCGGCCGACCACCACCCCGACGTCGACATCCGCTGGAACACGGTGACGCTCCGTCTCAGCACCCACTCGGCCGGCGGCCTGACGGCGAAGGACCTCGACCTCGCCTCGGCCATCGACGGGCTCGGGACGGGCTCCTCGTAGCGCCGCGCCGCTCGGTCGGGGCGGGTTAGGGTGGCTGCATGGTGTGGGGTCACCAGCACGGGCGCCTCATGAGGCGCGCCCTGCTGGTCATGGCCGTGGCCTGTGTGGCCGGGGCGGGGCTGACCCTCGCGGCGCCCGCCTTCACCCAGGCCGGGGCGGCGGTCGGCGATCCCACCCTGAGCCACCTCATCCTGAAGAACCCGCTGCCCGGTCTCCAGGAGATCACCCCGCCGAATCTCCGGTCCGACCTGCAGAACCTGGTCAACAGCACCGGGGCCGACCAGACCGGTGCCAAGGCGGCCATCGGCACCTGGTACGCGCTGCCGAACAAGGTCCTCGAAATCGTGCTCGTCTCGTTCCAGGGCGGCATACCGGCTGGCGACATCCTGGGCACGGACATCAGCGGCACCGTCGGCATCATCTGCTCCGGCGCCAAGTTGGCGGCGCCCTCCTCCACCCAACCCGTTCCCGGCGTCAGTCCCTCGGCGATGGGCACCTGCTTCGGATCACTCCCCGCACCACTCGGGGGACAGGCCGTCGTGGCCGACTGGACGAACGGCAACGTCTTCGGGGCGGTGGTGGGCATCAACCTCACGTCGGCCCAGGTCGTCTCGGCCACCTCGGCCCAGGCCGCGGCGATCCCCGCCGGCGGGGTGCACGAGGCCGGCAGCTCGAGCAGCTCGAACGCCGGACTGTGGATCGGCATCGGCGTTGGGGCGGTGGTCCTCGCTGGGCTGGTGGTCTTCTTCGTCGTGAGGGCGCGCCGCCGTCGGCAGACGCCGGCCCCCACCTGGCCCGGCGCCTACGGCTGGCCGGGTGGCGCCTACGGTTCGGCGCCGCCGGACGGCAGCTACGGGGCCGCGCCGGCCTTCTACGGGGCGCCGGTCGCGCCCGGTCCCAACGGGGCGCCGGTCGCGACGGGCGCCCCCTACGGTGGGCAGGGCGCGATGGGCGCCACCTACGGGTCGCCCGTGCCCCAGCAGGCCGGGGCCTGGTCGGCCACGCCAGCGGCCGCTCCTCCGGGCTGGGGCGGGTACACCGAACCGGGCGCCGTCACCGCCTGGGCCGGCACCCCCATGCCGGCCGGCGGACCGGTCGGGCCAGCGATGTCCGTCCCGGCGGCCACCGCGGCCCCGACGCCCGCGGGGTGGTACCCGGTCAACGGGCAACCCGACCGCCTGGGCTACTTCGACGGCACCGGCTGGACGGCTTTCCGCCACTGGGACGGCCAGGCCTGGGTCGAGTCGACCTGACGGGCGGCCCGAGGGGCCGCTACGTTCCGCCGGGTGCGGGCAGGCCGGATCGTCGTCGCCGGTCTGCTGCTCGGTGGGCTCCTCGCCGGAGGGCTGATCGCCGCCCTCGTCACCGCCGCCGCCCCCGGGCCCTCCGCCACCTCGGCGTCGGAGCTGACCGGCTGGCTCAGCGGGCCGACCGGCCCCTACCTGACCGACGAGCACGGACGGGTGGTCTTCCTCCGCGGGGTGAACGCCGTCTACAAGTACGCGCCCTTCGAGCTCTACCCGGCATCCGGCCAGCCGTACAACCTCAGCGCCAAGGACGCGGCGGAGATGTCACGGCTCGGCTTCAACGTCGTGCGGCTCGGCATCATCTGGCAGGGGCTCGAGCCGGGTACCGCCGGCCCGAACGACCCGGCCATCTGTGACCGAGGGCCGGCGGTCGACCCCCGGCAGTTCAACGCGGCGATCGCCGACGCCTACCTCGACCGGGTGGCCAAGACGGTGGCGGTGCTCGCCCGCTACCACATCTACACGCTGCTCGACATGCACGAGGACATCTACAGCAGCGTGTTCGGCGGCGAGGGGGCACCGCCCTGGGCCGTCTGTACGAACGGACTTCCGATCCGCCACCTGCCGGGGCGCTGGTCGAACACCTATGCCGACCCGGCGCTCGACGCCGCGACCGTGAACTTCTGGACGAACGATGTCCGTGGCGACCTCCAGGGCCAGCTCGACCGGGTCTGGAAGCTCGTGGCCGAGAAGTTCAAGGACGACTCGTGGGTGGTCGGTTATGACCTCATCAACGAGCCGTTCTCCCGCAGCGTCATCAAGGTGAACGAGCGCGAGGTCGCCCGGCGGCTCGAGTGCTTCTACACCGGTCGGGCCCGACCCGGTCGCGATGCCCTCGACGGGAGCCTCCTCCGCTGCCCGCACCGCGACCCGCTCGAAGGGGTCATCCCCACGATCCGCTCGGTCGACCCTCGCCACCTCATCTTCTTCGAGCCCGACATCTTCAGCTCCCACAACCTGCCGAACGATCTCGGGCCGATGAACTACCACGGCCTCGTCTTCAACTTCCACGTCTACTGCGGCTACCGCAGCCCGGTGACCGGCGACCCGACGAACCTCACGGCCTGCGTCGACCAGGAACTGCGTACGATGCAGCGGCGGCGGGCCGAGCGCCCGGGCCTCGCCACCCCGGCCCAGCCGGCCGGCCCGCCGTGGTTCATGAGCGAGTTCGGCGCCACCCAGAGCGTGCCGCTGCTCCTGCGGCTGACCGACCTCGGCGACGAGATGCAGCTGGGCTGGACCTACTGGGCCTGGCAGTACTACGACGACCCGACGGGCAGCGCCCACGAGGCACTGGTCGGCCCCACCGGGGCCCTCGAGGCGACGGCGCTCGTCCTCTCCCGGGCCTACCCGCAGGCCGTGGCGGGCATCCCGCTCTCCTTCGACTACAGCCCGACGACCGCCACGTTCCACCTGGTCTACGAGGCCGACCCGGCCATCAGCAGCCCGACGGTGGTCTACGTCCCGGTGGGCGTCCACTACCCGCGCGGCTACTGCGCGACGGCGGCCGGGGCGACGATCGTGTCGGCGCCGAACGCCACCCACCTGCTCGTGACGGGCGGCCACGGGGTGGTCGCCGTCACCGTCAAGCAGTCCGGCTGCCAGAACCTCGACGGCTGAGGGCCTCGTTCAGTCGAGGAGGTGCCGGCGGAGGCCGGCCACCACGTCGGGGCCGGCGCCGGCTGCCGCCGCGTAGGCCTCGATCGAGCCGTGCCGGTCGCGCAGCACGGCGAGCAGCTGCTCGATGTTGGCCGGCGCGAGCGAGAACATCTCGTCGGCCTGCTCGATCATCTCGCGCCCCTCGGGATAACGGGCGATCAGCTTGGTCCGCAGCTGTGACATGGCCTCGGCGCTGAGCATGTAGTCGGCCACGATGACCTCGTCGTGGACACCGAGGAGGGCGAGCAGGACCGCCACGAGAACGCCCGTGCGGTCCTTGCCCGCCGTGCAGTGGACGATGACCGGGTGGGTCTCCCTCGAGGCCACGATGGAGAGGACCCGGCCGATCTGCGGCGCCGCGTCCCGAGCGATCTCCTGGTACTGGGTGGCGAGGATCCCGGGGGTCATCTTGAACGTCTCGGGGTCCGGGAGCTCGTCGAGGAACGGCAGATGGTGGTAGCCGACGGGGATCTCGTCGACCGGGAAGCGCCCGGCCTCGTACTCGACGGTCGTCCGCAGGTCGATGACCGTGGCCACCCCGAGCTCGCGGATGATGCCGCGGTCGCGCTCGGTGAGCGACGAGAGCCCGTCGGCCCGGAAGAGCGTCCGCCAGCGCACGTGGCGGCCGTCGGCCGCCGGGTAGCCGCCGAGGTCGCGGAAGTTGACTGCGCCCTCCAGCCCGACGTGGCGGTCGGGGTGACGCACCACGTCCTCGGGACCGCTCGTCGTGGTCACCGGCTCGGCTGCCATCTCTCGGTCACTGTACCGAGGGGGTCGTTCGACATGGAGGTGAACGGTCGGTGACGGTTGGCCGGCGGACGACGGTTAGCGGACGGGGAGGTCCCACAGCGGGAACCAGCGGGTGAGATCGGTCTCGACCGGGAGGTCCACGCCGAGGATGCCGCGCACCCGCAGCTCGTACTCGGTGTCGCGCTGCTGCTTGCCGCTCGGGGCGAAGGGGTAGAAGGTGCCCCGCTTGTAGAGGTAGACGAGGTAAATGGGGCGGACGTCGCTGCCGGCGTCGGCGGCGGGGTTGAAGCCGAAGACCGAGCAGAGGAGCTGGGGCCCCCAGCCGGCCTCGGTGAGCGTCGTGTTCACGAGGTGGACCCGGGTGACGAGATCGTCGATCTGGTCGTCCTCGAGGAGGAGCCAACGGTAGCCGTACTCGTCCTCGGCCTGGGTGAGCTCGCCGACCGAGGTGGGGGTTGAGGGCGCGGGCGAGGGCGTGCTCTCGGTCGCCGGGTCCGCCGTCGCGCTCCCGACCGTCGACGTGGCGTCACCGGCCGCGTCGAACTCGTGGCCGGTGTCGTCGATCTCGAGCAGCTGGGAGATCTCGCGCTGGAGGTCGGCCACGCCCTGGCCGGCGGGGGGCTTCCAGCAGACCCCGGCGTGACCCGAGCTCACGAGGCCGGCCGCGGTCTGCAGGGTCACCGCCGCCGAGGGCAGGGCGAAGAGGGCGTCGAGGTTGGCCCGGACGGGCTTGGTCCGGCCGAGCAGCGAATCGAGGAGGCCCACCGCCGACGTCGCCCGGACGCTGGTCAGATGCTCGGCTGGCCGAGCTGCGCCTCGAGCTCCGAGAGCTGGGCCAAGCGGCGCTCCAGGCTCGGGTGGGTGGAGAACAGGGCGGCCAGTGAGAACGGCTGGCGGCCGTCGGGGCCCGGCGCCTGGGAGATGGCCGGCGTGAAGAAGAAGGCGTTGAAGGCCTCGGCCTGGCGCAGGTCCCGCGTCGGTATCCGGCTGATCTCACCGGTGATCTTCACGAGGGCCGAGGCGAGCAGCGACGGCCGCCCGATCAGGATGGCTCCGGAGCGGTCCGCCGCCAGCTCCCGGTAGCGGGAGAGCGCCCGGGTCAGGAGGAAGCTGATGACGTAGACCACGACCGACACGAGCAGGATGAACATCTCGATGATGAACAGCTGCTGGCCGCTCTGGTTGTTGCCCCGGCCGCCGCCCCCGAAGAGCCCGGCGTAGAACATGGCCCGGGTGGCGATCCCGGCGGCCACGCCGAGCGTCGAGGCGATCGTCATGATCGCCACGTCGCGGTGGGCGACGTGGGAGAGCTCGTGGGCGAGGACCGCCTCGATCTCGGGCTCGTCGAGCCGGCGAAGGAGGCCGCTCGTGGCGCAGACGACGGCGGCCTTCGGGCTGCGCCCGGTGGCGAAGGCGTTCGGGATGTCGGTGTCGGCGATGGCCACCCTGGGCTTGGGCATGTCGGCCAAGGCGCAGAGCCGGTCGATGGCCCCGTGCAGCTCGGGGGCCTGCTCGGGCGTGACGATCTGGCCGTGCATGCCCCACAGGGCGAGCTTGTCGGAGAACCAGTACTGGGCGAACATCAGCCCGCCGGCGATCACGAGCACGAAGTAGAACTTCACGCCCACGGCGATCAGGAGCGCGATCACCGCCCCGTATAGGAGGACCAGCAACAGGCCGGTGAAGAAGATCCTCCTCGTGAGGCCCCCGTCCTTCGGCAGGTTCTTGGCGATGGGCATCTAGGTGGTGCTCCCTCCTTCGGCCCCCTCGCTGCCGGCGGCGGCCAGGCCCTGGGCGGGCGCGGCGTCGGCCGGCGTGGATGCAGATGGTGCAGCGGTCGGCGCGGGTGCCGGCGCCGCGGCCCCGTCCGGAACGGTCGGCGGGGCCGCCGGGGCCTCGGCCGCCGCCGTCGGCTCGACCACCTGGGCCTCGACTGCGCCGTCCTCGTCGGCTGCTGGCAGGGCGCCGGCCGGTGCGCTGGTGGCCAGCTCGGCCTTCATGGCCTCCAGTTCGTTCTCGACCTCCGAACCGGCAGAGAGCTTGTCCAGCTGGGCCTGGATGTCGTCGACCGGCTGGTTGAGGTCGGTGAGGGCCCCGGAGGCCAGGAGCTCGTCGATGGCCCCGGCCCGGGCCTGCATGCTGGCGATCTTGTCCTGGGCCCGCTGCATGGCGGCGCCGGCGTCGCGGGTCGAGTTCGAGATGCCCGAGACCGCTTCGCCCACCTTGGTCTGGGCCTCGGCCGCCGTGTAGCTGGCCTTGAGCGTCTCTTTCCTCGTCCGGAACTGCTCGATCTGGGTCTGGAGGCGCTGGGAGGTCTCGACGAGGCGCTGCTCCTGCTCGACCACCTGGTCGTGCTGGGTCTTCAAGTCGGTCAGCTGCTCGCCGAGGGCGGCCCGGCGGGAGAGGGCCTCACGGGCCAGATCCTCGTTGCCCTGGGCCAGGGCCGCCTTGGCCTGCTGCTGGAGCTTGTCGGCCTGCTTCTGGAGCTGGGCCGCCTGGAGCTCGATGCGCTTCCGGGCGGTGGCCACGTCGGCCACGCTCCGCCGGACCTTCTGGAGGCTGTCGAGCTGCTTCTCGTACGAGAGGTCCAGCGTCTCGCGCGGATCCTCCGCCCGGTCCAGCACCTTGTTCGTCTTGGCCTGGAAGATGGCGGCGATCCGCTTGAACGTGCCGGCCACTGCTCTGCCCTCCTTGCGGCGGGACCTCCCGCCTTCCTCTGGAGCTTCTTTTCGAGCATAAGGCCCGGCGGGGGGCCGCGGGGCACGGCCGGCCGGCCCGGTAGCCTCGGGCTGGTGCCCGACGCCCGCCGCCTGCTCACCGTCCACGCCCACCCCGACGACGAGGCGTCGAAGGGGGCCGGCACCGTGGCCCGCTACCACGCCGAAGGCGTGCACACCGTCCTCGTCTGCTGCACCGGCGGGGAGGAGGGCGACATCTTGAACCCGGCCATGGACACGCCCGAGGTGCGGGAGCGGCTCCACGAGGTCCGGATGGGCGAGCTCGAGCGCTCGGCCGAGATCATCGGCTACGACGAGGTGGTGCTCCTCGGCTACCGGGACTCGGGGATGCCGGGCACGCCGGCCAACGAGCGCCCGGAGTCCTTCGCCCAGGCCCCCCTGGAGGAGGCCGTGGGCCGGCTGGTGGGGGTGGTGCGCCGGGTGCGCCCCCAGGTCATGGTGACCTACCCCGACGAGCAGCACGAGTACCCGCACCCGGACCACCTGCGGGTCCACGAGATCAGCATGGCCGCCTTCGAGGCGGCCGGCGACCCCGACCGTTACCCCGAGACCGGCCCGGCCTTCGCCCCCGACAAGCTCTATTACACGGTGTGGCCGAGGAAGCGCATGCTCGCCGTGCACGAGAAGTTCCTCGAGCTCGGCCTGGAGTCGCCGTTCAGCGAGGAGTGGCTGGCCCGGCTCAACCGGGCCCAAGACCCCTTCACCACCTCCATCGACATCACCGGCTTCGGCGACGTGCGGGCCAACGCCCTGAAGGCCCACGCCACCCAGGTCGACCCCACCTCGCGCTGGTGGTTCGGGCTGCCCCCCGAGGTGGAGCGGTCCATCCACCCCTACGACGACTACTGGCTGGCCCGGAGCAGGGTGAGTCCGCTCGATGTGGAGGAGGACGACCTCTTCAGCGGGGTGGCCGTGGCCGCCGCCCGTTCCTGACCCGACCGCTCAACCCGGGCCCGGCGGGGGGAGGACGGGACCGCCCCCGTTGCCGCCGATGAGCGGCAGGTGTACGAGCCCGGCGCTCTGGGCGAGCACCAGCCCGACCGCGGTGGCGAGCACGACAACGAGCACGACCACGAGGACCGGTTGGGCCCGCCGCCACCCGGTGCGCTCAACCGGTTCGTCCGCGTCCGGCTCGCTGAGCGTGGGTGCCTCGCCCGGGGTCGGCCGCCAGCCGTAGCCGGCGGCGAGGTCGTCGAAGAGGCAGGCGAGAAGGACGGCGTCGGTGGCCGGCACGCCGACCCGGTGGTGCGCCGTCTTGGTGGCCAGGCTCACGACCGACTCGTCGTCCGCCCGCTCGACGCTCCAGGACGACAGCTCGGCCCAGGGCACGACGACACCGGTGGCCGCGGCCGGCTGACCGACCACCACGCCGCGGTGGTCCACCACCAGGTGGGCCGGGGCCCCGACGGCGGGCCCGGCGTCGGCGGGCGCCGGGAGCGGCCAGCGCACGCCGTGCAGCCGCAGCTCGGCCGGACGGGGCGGCGGATCACCGCTGGTCCGCCGGCCGTCGGCGTGCCGTCCGACCACGACGCCCCCGCCGCCGGCGCCGGTCAGGCGCCCTGCCGGGCCAGTTCCCGGAGCTCGCGGTAGCCGATGAGGGTGACGCCGGCCTCGGCCACGGCCTTGCGCAGGAAGTCGTCCGTGCAGACCATGGCGTGGTCGTCCACCCGGGCCGGCCAGTCGGCGGCGAGGGAGCGGAGCTCGGGGCTGTCGACGGCCGGGTGGAGGTGCATCTCGGTGACGCCCGGCTTCAGCCGGCCGAGCCGCTCGGCGAAGAGCGAGCGGCTGCCCACCCCGGGCACGAAGAGGAGGTCGTCGGTGAACACCGCGCCGGCCTCCTCGGCCAGGCGGCGGGCCGGGAAGCCGACGAACTCCTCGAAGGGGCGGCTGAACATGCGGAGGGGGAGGGAGAACTCGAGGGCGAGGTCGAGGTAGATGTCGAAGAACTCCGGCCGCAGCTGGAGCGTGGCCATGTGGGCGTCGATGTGGCTCACGTCGAAGCCCCACAGGATGGCCCGCTCGATCTGGGCCCGGCACTCCCGCCGGACCTCGTCGAGGTCGGCGTGGTCCCAGACGTCCTCCATCGTGCGGGGGAAGCCCCCGTCGCCCCCGAGGAGCGACGGCGCCTGGGTGATCGGGCCCCAGCGGTAGAGCTCGTGTTCGGCGTTGACCGTGAGGTGCACGCCGATGTCTTCGCCCCGGTAGCGGGCGGCCGCCTCGCGGGCCCAGGGGCACGGGACCATGAGCGTGGCGCTCGTGACGAGCCCCGTGTGCAGGCACTCGAAGACCCCGACGTTGGCGGCGTGGCAGAAGCCGAGATCGTCGGCGTTCACGATGAGGAGGCGCTCCTCGGCGCGGTACCCGAGCCGTTCGCCCACCGTGGTCACGGCAAGACGGTAGTCCCGGCGCGGCGCCGACCGTGACGGGAGGGCCGAGGGCGCCTGCCCCGCACTCGAGGAGAAGCGGCGCGATGATGTGGGGCATGACCTGGGATCCCGGCCTGGCGGCGACGGGTGGCGAGGTGGCCGGTGTGGCGATCGGCATCGTCGTGGTGGTGGTCTTCCTCGGCATCATCGTGGTCTCCTCGGTGCTCCGGGTCGTGACCGAGTACGAGCGGGCCGTCGTCTTCCGGTTGGGCCGCATCCGGGACGAGGCCAAGGGCCCGGGGGTGATCGTCCGGATCCCGGTCATGGACCGGCTGGTCAAGGTGACCCTCCGGGTCGAGGTGGTCGACATCCCGCCCCAGGCGGTCATCACTGCCGACAACGTGACCGTCCAGGTCGACGCGGTCGTGTACTTCCAGGTGGTCGAGCCGGTGAAGGCGATCACGAACGTCGACAACTTCCGCTTCGCCAGCCAGCGAGTGGCCATGACCGCCCTCCGGGCCATCGTCGGGCGCCACGAGCTCGACGCCATCCTGGCCCACCGCGACGAGGTGAACGCCGAGCTGCGGTCGAGCATCGCCGAGTCCACCCACCACTGGGGGGTGGAGGTGCGCCAGGTGGAGATCCGCGACATCGTCCTCAGCCCCGAGCTGCTGCGGGCGATGGCGAGGCAGGCGGAGGCGGAGCGGGAGCGCCGGGCCAAGATCATCGCGGCCACCGGGGAGCTCGAGGCCAGCAAGGAGCTGGCCGAAGCGGCGGCCAAGCTCTACGAGAGCCCCGGCGCCCTCCAGCTGCGGTCGCTCCAGACGCTGGCCGAGATCGCCACCGAGCACAACTCGACGCTCATCTTCCCGATCCCCGTGGAGCTCCTCGCGGGCTTCCGCCCGACGAGCCCCCACCCGAGCAGCAACGGCTCCTGAGGGGGCCGTCGGTCCTCAGCCGGCATTCGGGCGGTCGCCCGTCACCTCGGCGTCCTGGGCCCGCGCCTCGTCGGCCAGGCCGGCCCGGTGCTCGGTCAGGGCGGCGGCGAGGGTCGGGTCGCTCAAGGCGAGGATCTTGACCGCGAGCAGCCCGGCGTTGGCTGCACCGTTGACGGCGACCGTGGCCACGGGCACGCCCCGGGGCATCTGGACGATCGAGAGGAGCGAGTCGAGACCGTCCAGCGTGGCGAGGGCCACGGGCACCCCGATCACGGGGAGCGTGGTCGCCGCGGCCAGCATGCCCGGCAGGTGGGCCGCGCCCCCGGCCCCGGCGACGATCACCCGCAGCCCCCGCCCGGCCGCCGCGTGACCGAACTCGAGCATGTCCTCGGGCGTCCGGTGGGCCGAGACCACCCGGACCTCGTGACCGACACCGAAGCGCTCCAGGGTGTCGGCGGCCGCCTGCATGACCTTCAGGTCCGACGCGCTGCCCATCACCACGGCCACGAGCGGGCCAGATGCCGCGGCGGCGCTCACCGGGAGACCCCGACGGGGAGGTCGATCCCGGCGGGCACCGGGGTGCCGAGGGCCCGGGCCGCCCGCCAGGCCCGGGAGCGCACGTCCGCCGGGTCGTCGCCGCAGACCGTCACGTGGCCCAGCTTGCGCCCAGGCCGGGGAGCCTTGCCGTAGAGGTGGACGTGGGCGCCGTCGACGGCGAAGGCCTCGGCCAGCCGGGTGGCGGGGTCCTCGCCTCGCTCGTCGCCGAACACGTTCACGCTCGCCACGTTGGGGGCGCCGGGCGTCGTGTCGCCGAGCGGCAGGTCGAGCACGGCCCGGAGATGGTTCTCGAACTGCGAGGTGACTGCACCCTCGATCGTCCAGTGGCCGGTGTTGTGGGGTCGCGCCGCCACCTCGTTCACGAGGAGGCGCCCCCGGCACGAGAAGAGCTCGACCGCCAGCACGCCCACCGAGCCGACGACGTCGGCCACCCGGCGGGCCAGGGCACCGGCTGCCTCGAGGAGGTCCGGTCCGAGGCGGCCGGGCACGAGCACCTCCCGGCAGACCCCGCCGACCTGGGCCGTCTCGACGGCCGGCCAGCTGACCACCTCGCCCCCGGGGCGACGGGCCACGAGCACGGCGAGCTCGGCCTCGATCGGCACGTACTCCTCGACGAGGAGGTGGATGCCCCGCTCCTCGGCGCTGTGCACGACGGCCGCCGCCTCCCGCTCGTCCTCGACCGGCCAGACCCCGTGGCCGTCGTAGCCGCCGCGGCCGGCCTTGAGCACGAGCGGCCAGCCGTGCTCGGCGGCGAAGGCCTCGATGGCCGGCCGGGCGTCGGCCTCGGTGTGGCCCGGGAGCGTGGCGAAGCGGGGGACGGGCACGCCGGCTGCGTGCAGCCCGGCCCGCATGACCCGCTTGTCGACGGCGAGCTGCAGCGTGGCCACGCTCGGCCGCACCGTCACGCCCTCGTCCTCCAATTGCGACAGGAGCTCCAGGTCGACGAGCTCGTGGTCGAACGTGACCACGTCGCAACGGCTGGCCAGCTCCCGCAGGTCCGGCTCGACGAGCGGTGAGCCGAAGAAGAGGTCGCCCGCCACGAGGGCCGCCGCCTCGCCGGCGTCCTCGGCCATGACGACGGCCCGGAGGCCCAGCGCGCTCGCCGACTCGAGCAGCATGCGGGCCAGCTGGCCGGCGCCGACGACCCCGACGACCCCGGGGCCGGCCGCGGCGAGCGTGGCCCCGGGACGGGCGCCGAACACACCGCTAGCCTCACCGGGGCCGGGCACAGCCGGCAGGTTACCGGTCGCGACGACCCCGGCCCGGTGAGCCCGGGCGTCGCGACCCGAGAGAGGCGGTGGCGTGCGTATCGGGACCACCCTCGACGTCAGCGGGTCCTTGGACGACGTCGCCAACGAGCTGCGCGAGCGGGCCGAGGCCGGTTTGGCCCTCGTCGGCGCGGAGCAGATCTTCGGCTACGACGCGCTCACGCTCCTCGGCCTCGTGGGCCCGAAGGTGCCGGGCATCGAGCTGTGCACCGCGGTCGTGCCGGTGTACTCCCGGCACCCCCAGGTGATGGCCCAGCAGGCCCTCACCGTGCAGGCCGCCACCGGCAACCGGCTCGTGCTCGGCATCGGCCTCTCGCATCAGATCGTGGTGGAGACCCTCTGGGGCATGAGCTACGCCAAGCCGTACCGCTATATGGCGGAATACCTTTCGGCCCTGTTGCCGATGCTGGCCGGGGAGGCGGTGGCCTTCCACGGCGAGGTGGTCACCGCAGTGACGCCCGGGAAGCTCGAGATCCCCGGGGCGACCGCACCTCCAGTCATCCTCGCCGCCCTCGGCCCGAAGATGCTCGGCCTGGCGGGCTCGGTCGCCGACGGCACGGCTACCTGGATGTGCGGGCTGCGGACGGTCGAGACCCACATCGCCCCGACCATCAACGCGGCGGCCGAGGCCGCCGGCCGTCCGGCACCCCGGGTGGTCGTGGCCCTCCCGGTGTCGGTGACGGCCGACGCCGCGGCCGCGAGGGCCCGCATCGACGAGTCCCTCGCCATCTACCCGAACCTCCCTTCCTACCGGGCGATGCTCGACCTCGAGGGGGCCACGGGCCCGTCGGACGTGGCCCTCGTGGGCACGGAGGAAGAGGTGGCCGCCCAGCTCGTCCAGCTGGAGAACGCCGGCGCGACCGACTTCGTTGCCGCGGTCGTCGGCAACCGGGAGGAGCGGGCCCGCACCCTCGACCTCCTCCAGTCGATGGCCGCCGGTTGACGCCTTGCCAGCCCTCGGCCGAGACGCTGGCCCTGGAGCACGGCGCGCCCGGCCCCAGCTCGCGGCGGCAAGACAGCGGCGGGGTACGCCGTAGCGGGAGGGCGCCGTACGGGTAGATGTCCTTCTGGACCCCTCCCGTTCGTCGTCTGCTTGTCATGTCAACCCAGACCAAAGGACGGCCGACGTGAGCAAGAGACACCGACCGATCAACCGGCCTGCGCAGGCGGCCCGCGACCGCGCAATTGTCCGCTTCATCGACGGGAAGCAAGGCTGAGATGAAGTACCTGCTCTTCATCTGCAGTGACGGCGTGCCCACACCGGAGAAGATGGCAGTCATGCAGCGCGAGTGCTCCGGCTGGGTCGAGGAGATGGATGGCCGCGGCGTGCGGCTGATCGGTCGGGAGCTGGATCTCCCGGAGACGGCGGCAACGGTGCGGGCGCGCGACGGCGAGACGCTGGTGACCGACGGCCCCTTCGCCGAGACCAAGGAGTTCATGGCCGGCTTCGACGTGCTCGAATGCGCCGACCTCGACGAGGCGATCGAGGTGGCGGCCAAGCACCCCGTGTCCTGGTTCAACACTGTCGAGATCCGGCCGTTCATGGACGGGCTGGAGCTGGGTGAGAAGGCGTTCGCGTTCGGGCGCGGCAAAGACGGCGCCGCGCGTCCGTACCTGCTGACGATGTGGATGGGCGGAACCCCCGCCGCGCCGTTCGACGATCAGGCGGTGATGGATGAGGGCGAGGCCTGGCGGCAGGACCTGGAGACAAGCGGCCTCCAGGTCTTCGGGAACGCCCTGGAGGACCCGGACACGGCCACGACGGTCCGAGTTCGCGACGGCGAGACGCTGGTGACTGACGGCCCCTTCGCCGAGACCAAGGAGTTCATCGCCGGCATCGACGTCGTCAGCTGCGCTGATCAGCAGCAGGCGATCCAGCTCGCGGCAGCGCATCCGATCGCCCGGTACCACGCGATCGAGGTGCGCCCGTTCGCGACCGAGTGACCGGAGCCGCTGTCCACCGAGCTATGGATGGGACTGGTCGAAGCCAGACCAAGGGACGACGACATGGGCAAGTGCCACAGACAGAGAGACCAGCAGGTGCGGATGTCCTGTGACGACGACCATCATCCGCGACGGCGACGACAAGGGAGATTGAGATGAAGTACCTGCTCATGATTTGGGCTGACGAGCTGCCGACACCAGAGGACTTGGCGATCCTGCAGCGCGAGTGCCCCGCCTGGAGCGAGGAGATGAACGGCCGCGGCGTACGGCTGTTCGGTCGTGAACTGGATCTCCCGGAGACAGCCACGACGCTCCGCGTGCGCGACGGCGAGACGCTGGTGACCGACGGCCCCTTCGCCGAGACCAAGGAGTTCATAGCCGGCTTCGACGTGCTCGAATGCGCCGACCTCGACGAGGCGATCGAGGTGGCGGCCAAGCACCCGGCGTCGTGGTTTCAGGCGATCGAGATCCGGCCGTTCACGGACGGGCTGGAGCTGGGCGAGAAGGCGTTCGCGTTCGGGCGCGGCGAAGATGGCGCGGCGCGTCCGTACCTGCTGACGATGTGGATGGGCGGATCCCCCGCCGCGCCGCTCGACGATCAGGCGGTGATGGACGAGGGCAAGGCCTGGCGGCAGGACCTGGAGGCACGCGGCCTCCAGGTCTTCGGGAACGCCCTGGGGGGCCCGGGGACAGCCACGACGGTCCGCGTGCGCGACGGCGAGACGCTGGTCAGCGACGGCCCGCTCATCGAGACCAAGGAGTACATCGCCGGCATCGACGTCGTCAGCTGCGCCGATCCTGGGCAGGCGATCCAGCTGGCGACGCAGCCGATCGCCCGGTACCTCGCGATCGAGGTGCGCCCGTTCTGGACCGAATGACCACATCCGCGGTCCAGCGCGCGGTTGACACGGCCTTCCGCGAGGAGTGGGGTCGCGTCGTCGCCACGCTGATCAGGCGGACCGGTGACTGGGACCTGGCCGAGGAGTGCGCGCAAGAGGCGTTTGCCGAGGCGCTGCGGCGATGGCCAGCCGACGGCGTCCCGCAACGGCCCGGCGCCTGGCTGACGACCGTCGCCGGCAACCGCGCCATCGACCGTCTCCGGCGCCGCGCCCGCGGTGCGGAGCTGCTGGAGCAGGCCGGCCGCGAAGCACCGCCCCCCGACGCGGTTGAGGGAGAGATGCCTGAGCGGTTCGACGAGACCGACCAGATCGAAGACGACCGCCTCCGGCTGATCTTCACCTGCTGCCACCCGGCGCTCCCGCTGGAGGGCCGGGTAGCCTTGACGCTGCGGAGCCTTGCCGGGCTCACCATGCCCGAGATCGCCCGCGCCTTCCTGGTGCCCGAAGCGACGATGGCCAAGCGCCTGACCCGCACCAAGGCCAAGATCGTGGCCGCCGGGATCCCCTACCGGGTGCCGCCCGCGCATCTGCTACCGGAGCGCACCTCCGGGGTGCTGGCGGTGCTCTACCTCATGTTCAACGAGGGCTACTCGGCCTCCTCGGGCACGGAGCTGATCCGCGCCGGCCTCTGCGACGAGGCGATCCGCCTCACGCGGGCGCTCCACCAGCTGATGCCCGATGAGCCCGAGGCGACGGGGGCGGTGGCGCTGATGCTGCTCCACCACTCGCGCCGCCACGCTCGGGTGGGCGGCGACGGCGAGCTCATCACGCTGGAGGAACAGGACCGGAGCCGCTGGGACGAGGCGGAGATAGCAGAGGGAATGGGCCTCTTGGAGTCGGCGCTGCACCGGCGCCAGGTCGGTCCCTACCAGCTGCAGGCGGCGATCGCGGCCTGCCACGCCCGTGCCCCCAGCGTCGCCGAGACCGACTGGCAGGAGATCGCCGGTCTCTACGCGCTGCTGGAGGTGCAGATGCCGTCGCCGGTGGTGAGACTCAACCGGGCGGTGGCGGTGGCCATGGCCGGCGACTTCGAGGCGGGGCTGGCGATCATCGACGAGCTCAGCGGCGATGCTCGGCTGGAGCGGTACTACCTGCTCGAGGCGACCCGGGCGGATCTCCTCCGGCGCCGGGGCGACCCGGTTGCCGCCGCCGAAGCCTACGAGCGCGCGCTGCCGCTGGCGCCGTCCGAAGCGGAACGCCGATACCTGTCCGGCAGGCTGCAGGAGGTGAAGACCGCCGAGGGCCGAGAGGCTCGACCCTGAACGCAGGTTGGCGATGACGGTGGCGGCATGAGCACGATCTCGCACCGCCACCGGTAGGGTCCGCGCCCTCGCCGGCCACGCCGCCTGCGTCTTGCCCGGCGGGGGAGCCGGCAAGCCGGATGGCCTTCGGCCGGGAGGCCTCGGCCCCGGCGCACCTGCAGCTCAGGCCGGGGACCAGCGTCCGAGCAGCCGCGGCCGGCGGGTGTGCCGCTCGGGGGCGACCGTGGCCGAGGCCGAGCTCGGTAGGGGGAGGGCAGCAACCGCCCGGGCCCGGGCCCGCCGGGCCAGCCGCGCCGTCGCCACGGCACCGTGGATCTCGTCGTGCCGCTGGGTGGCGATGCTCTGCATGAGGTCCGAGTACATGACGTCCTCCCTGCTCTGTGTCCGTCTTCTGCCACGACGACGAACGGGAGACGTCGGAAAGGACAATCGGCGTCGGCCGATTCGAGAGCCGCTCCAGGGGCGCAGCGGTGCCCCGTGGGAGAGCGCAGCCGCCCGGTCGGCTGCGGAGGTCAGCGTCGTGACTAGCAACGTTGTCCTGGGACCCCCGCCGACCTCCGTGGGCGGCTGGCCGGAGTTCAGTTGCTGATCTTCGTGTACTTGAACTCGTTCAGCTCGGGCGCTTCGACCAGGAGGCCCACCACCCGCTCGATCGTGCGCCGGGCGAGCGCCGCGTCGCCGGCCGGCCGGGTCATCAGCCTCACGAAGACCGCCCGGTCGCCGACGATGAACGTCGGCACGCCGAACACCTCGTGGTCGGCCACGGCCCGTTCGTGGGCCTCGCGCACCTCGTCGAGCGGCCAGCCCGTGGCGATCTCGTTGAAGACCTCGTCGGCCGGCACCCCCGCGCCCTCGAGGACGTCGCGTACGACCTTTCGCTCTCGGAGGTCGTCGCCGTCGTCGTGACGGGCGCTGAAGAGTGCCTGGTGCACCTCGAGGAATCGGTCGGGAAACGCTTTGCGCACGACGACCCCGGCCTCGAGGGCGAGGAGGTCGGGGTGGGCGGTCGGGTTGCCCCAGACAGGCTCGCCGCCCTCAGGGACGTGGCTCTGGCTCAGCGAGAAGGGTGTGAAGGTGACGTCCCAGTCGGCCCCGTCGAGGAGGCCCACCACGAGGTGCTCGTGGGCGTTGCGGGCGAAGGGACAGCGGTAGTCCCAGGTGACGGCGAAGGGCGGCAGATCCACGACGTGGCCAACCCTAGAGGCGCCCCGGGCATTCCCGCGCCTGCCCTCACCACCACCGGGCGGCACGGCGCACGGCCAGGCCGAGGACGGTGCCCATGGCTGCCCCGGCGACCACGTCCGAGGCATGGTGGGCCCCGAGCTGTACTCGGCTGGCGGCCACCGCCCCGGCGAACGTGACGAGAGCGAGACCCTCGGCCGGCGACTCGGCCAGCGCCACCGCCGTGCAGAACCCGGCCAGGGTGTGCCCGCTCGGGAAGCTGCTCGAGGTGGGCGGACGCACCGGGACGGCCTCCGGAGAGGCCACCCGCAGGTGGTCCGCCGGGCGGGGCCTTGCGACGAGGCGCTTCAGACCGGCGTTCACCGCGTAACTGGCCACGCCGCCGAGCGCGAGGGTGCGCAACGCCCACTGCCGCCGTGGTCCGGGGCGGCGGGCCTTCCAGGCGGCCAGCACCGCCCAGACGAAGCCGTAGTCGGCCAGGTTGGAGAGCACGGCCGCGGTGTTGTCGACGGCCGGCCGACCCCGGAAGCGTCCGCACCAGCCGTCGGCCGCCTCGTCGAGGTGGGCGAGGGCCGCCCAATGGACCGGGAGCTCAGTGGCGCCGAAGGTTGCCCCGCGCTCACTCGGCGCGACGGCGCGATCGGTCAGGAGGCCTCCGAGACGGCCGGGACCTCCCCGCCGCCGAAGGCCGGGCAGATCGACTGGAAGTGGCAGTAACGGCAGAGCGGTCCCGGACGGGGCCGGAAGTCCTCGGTGGCACAGGCCCGCTCGATGGCCCGCCACACCGCGGTGGTGCGCTGTCCCTGCCCCCGCAGCGTCTGCTCGGTCGGCACGGCCACGATCGTCACCGGGTCACGGAGGTGGAGGAGCCGCACTTCGACCGGGGTGCGGCCGAGCACCCGTTCGCACAAGAGGGCGTAGAGGTGCACCCCGGCCAGCTTCGAGCGTTCGAAGCGCTCGGTCGGGGCCCGCCCGGTCTTGTAGTCGATGACCACCAGCTGGCCCTGTTCGTCCACATCGAGCCGGTCGATGATGCCCCGGAGGCGCACGTTGCCGACGAGGGTCTCGAGGCCGAGCTCGACCCCGACGGGGTTGACCCCGTTCGGGTCCTCGAGCGTGAAGTAGTTGCGCACGAGAACCTCGGCGTCGGCCAGGAAGGCCGTGGCCTCCTCGGCCGAGAGCTCGAGCATGGCGAACTCGGGGTCGACGGCGAGCTGCTCCCAGGCCCGGCCGAGCTCCTCCAGGGCGGCCGACAGGCTGCGGCGGCCCGGCTCGTAGTGCCAGAAGAGGCCCTCCAAGGTGGCGTGGACCAGCGTGCCCTTGACGGCGTGGGGCGAGGGCGGCTCCGGGCGCCGCTCGATCACCGAGAACCGGAAGGCCAGGGGGCAGTCGGTGAACGAGGTCACCTTGGACGGCGACAGCGAGCGGGGGATCGGCAACGGCACGGCGTCCAGGTTACGACCGGGGTGTGCCATCCCTGCGGATACTGAGTCCAGCCTGAGCCGGTTTGCCGCCGCCGCCCCCGTCGGGGCGGCTAGACAGTCCCCCGGTGGAGCACTTCCTCCTGAGCATCGGCTACCCGGCGATCTTCTTCCTGGCGCTGGTCGAGGCCATCTGCATCCCGTTCCCGTCGGAGGTGACGTTCGGGTACACGGGCTACCTGGCCTCGCAGGGGAAGCTCAGTCTGGTGGCCATCATCGTGGTCGGGGTGCTGGGCGAGTTCATCGGCTCGATGATCGCCTACGCCATCGGACGCTCGGGTGGCCGGGCGATCATCGACCGCTACGGCAAGTACGTGCTCCTGTCGCACCGCGACCTCGACAAGACCGACGCCTTCATGGCCAAGTACGGCGACCCGGCCGTCCTGATCGGCCGCATGGTGCCCCTGCTCCGGGCGTTCATCTCGCTGGCCGCGGGCATCGGCGAGATGAAGGTGTGGCGCTTCGCCCTCTTCTCGTTCATCGGCACGGCCATCTACTGCTCGGCCATGGCCATCGTCGGCTACAACCTCGGCGGCGAGTGGCACAAGATCGTGAAGGGCTTCACCGCCGCCTCGATCATCGTCCTCGTGCTGGCCATCGTGGCCGTGGTGGTCGTCATCTGGCACCGCTGGCGGAGCATGCACGCCCACGGCGCGGCCGCCGACCAGGAGACGTGAGCGAAAAGGCCGCCGGGCGGCTCGTGCGATCGTCCAGCTGGGCGGGGCTCAGCCCGGGCGACCCGGTGGACGTGGCGGGCACCCGTCTGCGGAGCGCCCACTTCGAGTTCGTGGCCCACGTGCGCCACGCGGCGAGCGGCGAGGAGTGGATCGAGGTGGTCGGAGGGCGCCCGGGCGACCGCAAGCTCCGCTCGTTCCGACCCGAGCAGGTCTTCCCGCCGAAGCAGAAGGGCCGGGCCCAGCCGGCCTCGTTAGCCGAAGCGCCGAGGCTCCCGCTCACGTGAGCGGGCCGCTTACTCCGTGCTGAAGCCATCCATGCGGGACAGCACCCGGAGCATCACCTCGTCGGCCCCGGCCCCGATCGAGTCGAGGCGGGTGTCGCGGTAGAAGCGGCTGGTCCAGTGCTCGGCCATGTAGCCGATGCCCCCGTGGAACTGGAGGCACGTGTCGGCCACCTCGCGCTGGAGCCGGGAGCCGATGAGCTTGCCGATCGTGGCGAAGCGGGTGGCGTCCTCGCCCCGGTGGACGGCCTCGGCCGCGGCGTAGGCGTAGTGCCGCAGCATGTCGTGGCGGGCCGACAGCTCGGCCAGCGTGTACTGGAGGTGCTGGTTGGCGAGGAGGGGCTGGCCGAACGCCTGCCGCTCGGCCAGGTAGTCACGGGTCCGGCGCAGGGCCTGGTCGATCGAGCCGATCTGCTTGTAGACCGTGATGAGCCGCTCCGCCTGGAACTGCACCATCTGCTGCTGGAAGCCCCGACCGATCTCGCCGATCGTGTTGGCCACCGGCACCCGGACGTCGACGAACGAGAGCTCGGCCGTGTCGCTCGACCACATGCCCAGCTTCTCGAGCTTGCGTGACACCGTGACCCCGGGTGTTGACGTCGGCACCACGATGAGCGACATGCCGTGGTGGCCGCCCTCGGGCGACGTACGGGCCAGGAGGCACAGCCAGTCGGCCTGGGTGCCGTTCGTGATGTAGAGCTTGGCCCCGTTGATGAGCCACTCGTCGCCGTCGCGCTCGGCCCGGGTGCGGATGCCGGCCACGTCGCTCCCGGCGTCGGGCTCGGTGACGGCGACCGAGGCGACGGCCTCGCCCCGGATGGCGGGGGCGAGGAAGCGGCGCTTCAGGTCGTCGGAGCCGTAACGGGCGAGGGCCGGGGTGGCCATCGACATCTGCACGGCGATCGCCATGGGCACCCCGCCGCAGTCGATGCGCCCGAGCTCCTCGCCCGCCACCACGGTGAACCCGTGGTCGGCGGCCATGCCGCCGTAGGCCTCCTCGTACTCCAAGCCGAGCAGGCCCACCTGGCCGAGCTTCGGGAAGAGCTCGTGGGCGGGGAAGGTGCGGTCCTCCTCCCACTCGTCGACGTAGGGCTGGATCTCCTTGTCGAAGAGGTTGCGCAGGGTGGAGCGGAAGAGCCGATGTTCCTCGGTCTCTCTCACGACGGCACGGTACCACGGGGTCCCCGACGCCCCTCCTGGCCGGCCGGGGTCGTCGCCGTCGCCCCCGTACACTTTCCTCGCTGTGCAGAACCGGCTGACCCAGTGAACGATCAGGCGGCACCAGGGGACGGCGCACCGTACGTGCGCGTCGGGCGCCGGGGGTCGCTCGCCGTCGTCACCCTCGACTCGCCGCACAACCGCAACGCCCTCTCGGCGCGGCTCGTGGCCGAGCTGCACTCGGCGGTCGAGTCGGCGGCGGCCGACGGTTCGGTGCGGATGATCGTCCTCACCGGCGACGGGCCGGCCTTCTGTTCCGGGGCCGACCTGGCCGAGCGGCTGCACCCGCAGACCGTGCCAGCCCGGGGTCCCGAGCTGGCCGACGTGCTCACCGCCATCGCCACGGCGCCCCAGCCGGTGGTGGCCCGGGTGAACGGGCCGGCCCGGGCCGGGGGACTCGGGCTCGTGGCCGCCTGCGATCTGGCGGTGGCCGAGCGGGGGACCACCTTTGCCTTCGCCGAGGTGAAGGTGGGCGTGGCCCCGGCCCTCATCGCCGTGCCCGCCCGCCTCGTCATGGAGCGTCGGGCCCTGGCCCGCTACACGCTGACCGGTGAGACGTTCGACGCCGAGGCCGCCGCGGCGAGCGGGCTCCTCACCGAAGCGGTGGCGGAGGGGGAGCTCGACGAGTGGGTCGAGGCCCGGCTGGCGAGCGTGGTCGCCGCGGCGCCCGGGGCCGTCGCCGTCACCAAGCGGCTCCTCGCCGAGCTGGCTCCGCTCGGTTGGGACGAGGCCCTCGCCCTCGCCGGGGCGCGGTCGGCGCAGCGGTTCACCTCGCCCGAAGCGGCCGAGGGCATGGCCGCCTTCCTGGCCAAGCGGCCACCCTCCTGGGTCGAGCCGCCGGCCTGACCTGGGTGTCCGGATCCGGCGACGGCTGAGGAATCCCACACGTCAGAGGACATCGAGGTGACAGGGGAGTAGCTTCGGAGCGGGAGCAGGGACCGAACGGCGGACCGCTGCTCCCCTCAACCGAGGACGAACGTCAAGGGGGGGTTTCCTGATGACGACGACCGAGAGCGCGCCGCCGGCTGCCGCGCCGCCGCCACCCTCCTCGAAACGGGGCCCGGTCTTCCGGTTCCTCTTCCACCACGAGATCGACGAGTACCCCCGCCCGGCGGGGCGGACGGGCTACCTGGCCCTCGCCATCGTGGCCACGATCGTCCTCTACTACACGTACTACACGCAGACCGGGGTGACGCCGAACATCCTGGCCTATTACCACATGTCCTTCGCCTTCTACGTGGGCATCGTGATCGTCTCCAACCTGATCGGCGCCTTCGCCTCCCTGCCGGCCAGCCAGACCGACCGCCTCGGCCGCACCAACGTCGTCATATACGGCCTGCTCCTCGTGGGCCTCCTCGTGGCCGTCGGCGTGCCCAACGCCCACACCGAGTGGTCCTTCGCCGTCGTCATCTGCCTCCTCGGGCTCGTCGAGGGGGCCATCCTCGTCGCCACCCCGGCCCTCGTGCGCGACTTCAGCCCCCAGCTCGGTCGGGCCTCGGCCATGGGCTTCTGGACGGTCGGGCCGGTGGCCGGCAGCCTCCTCACGAGCATCGTTGCCCACAACACGCTCGACCACTTCGGGGACTGGCAGAGCCAGTTCATCATCTCGGGCATCTCGGCCCTCGTGGTCTTCGTCGTGGCCCTCTTCTTCATGCGTGACCTCTCGCCACGCATCCGGGACCAGCTGATGGTGACGGCTCGGGACCAGACGCTCGTCGAGGCGAGGGCCATGGGCATCTCGGACGACGAGCTCCGGGCGGCCACCGCCAGCCCGTGGCGCCAGATCCTCAAGTGGGACCTCATCGGCTCGGCCTTCGGGATCTCGGTGTTCCTGCTCGTCTACTACGTGGCCGCCAGCTTCTTCACCATCTACTACGTGGTCACGTTCCTCAACCCCAACGGGACCGGATTCACGACACCGCAGGCTAACGGGCTCAACGAGTGGTTCTGGACGGCCGACATCATCGCCCTCATCGTCGTCGGGATCCTCTCGGACAAGCTGCGGGTCCGCAAGCCCTTCATGCTCTTCGGCGCGCTGCTGTCGATCGTGATGCTGCTGCTCTTCGGCAGCCGGGCCACCCACCCGCACACCGGCTACTACACGCTCGCTTTCCTCGGTGTGGGCCTGGCCATCACCCTCTCGTGCGCCTTCGCCCCGTGGATGGCCGGCTACACCGAGACGATCGAGGCCAAGAACCCGGCCCTCGTGGCCACGGGCCTCGCCCTCTGGGGCTGGATCATCCGGATGGTCGTCGGCGTCTCGTTCATCTTCCTGCCGATCGTCATCAACACGGTGAACCCGGTGGTCGACAACTCGCCGGTGGCCACCGCCCAGATCTGTCCGTCGAAGGGCCCCGGTGGCACCACCGCCGAGACGTTCGCCGCCGAGCAACCCAAGTCGGTGGCCTTCGCCAAGGCCCACACCCCCCTCCTGGAGAAGATCCAGGCCAACTCGGCGGTCGTGAACGCGGTGGCGGCCAACCCGTCGGGAGCCAACATCGCCGCGGCGAGCAAGGCCCTCGGGCCCGTCTACTTCGCCCAGCTCGTGAAGTACGAGAGCCAGCTGAAGACGCTGGTGCAGCCGTACCAGTGCGAGCTCAATTACCTCTCGGCCAACCAGGCCGCCCTGACCAAGCTGCAGGACGCCCAGGCCAAGTCGCCGCAGCAATGGCAACGGTGGTTCTGGGTGGACCTGGTCGGCATGGTCGTGTTCATCCCGCTGATCTGGCTGACGAAGGGCCGCTGGAGCCCGAGGAAGGCCAAGCAGGACGAGCAGGAGCACGACCGCCTGGTGGCTGAGGAGCTGTCGCACCTCCAGCACGAGAGCGCCGGCGCGGGCGCCTCGTCGCCCTGAGCCGGCCCGGCCGGCGGTCAACCGGGCGGCGGCCCTCCCCGTTCGGGCGGTAGAACGTCTCTGTGGGCGACGCCGGCCGCATCGTCATCTTCTTCGTGGGGCTCGCCGTGGTGCTCGGCACCGCGGTCAACGTCTTCATGAGCCTGGTGGTGCCCCGGTCGCACTACTCGAGGCTCAGGCGGGCTATCACCCGCCTCAGCCTGGCCCTCGTGCGGCCCGTGCTGCCCCGCCTCAAGAACTACGAATCCCGGGACCGGGTGATGAGCGTGGTGGGGCCGCTCGCCCTGATCCTCTTGTTCATCAGCTGGCTCGTGCTCGTCGTCGTCGGTTTCGGTCTCATGCTCTGGTGGGTGACCGGGGAGACGCTCGCCCACTCGTTCGCCATCTCCGGGTCCTCGGTGTTCACGCTGGGCGTGGCCACCGGGCCCCATCCGGGCACCACGTTCGTCGAGTTCGTGGCGGCCGGCACCGGCCTCCTCATCATCGCCATGGAGATCGCCTACCTGCCGGCCATGTATGCGGCCTTCGCCGCCCGGGAGGCCGAGGTGACGCTCCTCGCCCCGCGGGCCGGGTGGCCGGCCTGGGGGCCCGAGATCCTCGCCCGTCACCACTGGTTCCGCACCGAGGCCGAGCTGCCCGAGCTCTACGGGAGCTGGGAGCGCTGGGCGGCGGGGGTGGCCGAGAGCCACTCGAACTACCCACCGCTCATGTGGTTCCGCTCGCCGGTGTACAACCGCTCCTGGCTGCTGAGCCTGGCCGCCATGCTCGACGCCGCGGCATTGCAAGACGCCCTCAACCCCGGCACCGCCCCCCGACAGGCCCGCATCTTCCTCATGATGGGGGTGGACTGCCTGCGCTCGCTGGCCCGGACGTTGCGCATCCCCTACGACCCCGACCCGAAGCCCTCCGACCCGATCCGGCTCACCTACGAGGAGTTCGCCGACGGACTGCGCCGACTGGACGAGGTCGAGTACGAGGCGGAGCGCACGCCCGAGGAGGCCTGGCGCCACTTCGCCGGCTGGCGGGTCGGCTACGAGCCGATCGTCGACGCCCTGACCGAACTCATCGTGGCCCCGCCGGCCCCGTGGCTGGTCGACCGGCCCGAGATAGGCCCGAGCGTGCACCCGGGGGTGCGCAACCGGACGCCCGACGACCCCGAGGGCCAGCCGGCGGGCTGGAGGAAGAAGCGGCCGGCGCCGCCCTCCGGCCCGGCCACGCCGGCCGCCGACGAGCCCTCGGCCTGAGCTGGAGGGGGGCTCGGCGGAGCGTCGGGGCCCGGCCCGCCAGGTAGCCTTCGACGGGGAGGGGTCCCGACCCTGGGCGTCGGGAAGGACATGGCTCGACGCATGCTCGAACAGCGCAAGGCCAACCAAGCGTGGAACGACGGCGCGCGGGCGCTCGGTTTCCGGCGCGGCAACGAGCAGTGGCGCCCGGCCGACCGGACGAAGGCCCGCGTCCTCTTCCAGGAGGCGGTAGAGCTCGACCCGCGGATGGCCGACGCCTGGCTCGGGCTCCACGCCACGGGGCACGAGCCGAGCCTCGCCCTCGACCGGATGATCGACGCCATCGGACGCTTCGGTGAGCAGCGGCGCATCAACCGGCGCCCGCTGCGCTCCCGCTACGCCGCCGGCTTCTACTGCCGCTTCGACCTCGACGACTGGGAGAGCCTCTACCTGGCCCAAACGGCCCGCTGGTTCGCCGAGCAGCGCATCGACCTGGCGTGGGAGTTCCTCAACCGCTGCGGCACGGACAAGATCGAGCGGGACCTCCTCTGCGGCCGGCTCCTCTTCGCCGAGGGGCGCTACGAGGAGATGCTCCCGGTGCTGCACCGCATCTCGGCCTCCCGGGTCGTCGGCCCCGAGGCCAAGCTCTACACGGGCATCGCCCTCGCCCGGCGTGAGCTCTACGGCGAGGCCGAGCGGGTGCTCGGCGAGGCGGCGGCGGGGACCGACGTCACCGAGCTCGCCATCGAGGCCACCTACTTCCGGGGCCTCGTGCTGCGCAGCCTCGGACGCGACGAGATGGCCCGTTCGGCCCTCGAGTGGGTCTACCGGCACAACCCGAGCTACGGCGGCGTGGCCCAGCTCCTCGCCGATCCGACGAAGCGCCTCGAGACCGAGCCCCTGCCCAAGCCCAAGCCGGTGTCGGCCATGGGGGCGGCCGAGGACCTGCGCAACCTCCTGACCGAGCTCGACAACCAGGTGGGCCTGCGCGAGGTGAAGAACCAGGTGCGGGCGGTGGCCGCCCAGGTCCACGCCAGGCAGCTGCGGGTCGAGCGGGGTCTGCCCGTCGTGGGCTCGTCCAACCATCTCGTCTTCGCCGGCCCCCCGGGCACCGGCAAGACCACGGTGGCCCGGCTCGTCGGGCGCATCTACGCCGCCCTCGGCGTGCTGCAGGGGACGGCCTTCTGCGAGGTCACCCGGGCCGACCTCGTGGGGGAGTACGTGGGCCAGACCGCGCCCAAGACGAACGCCAAGATCGACGAGGCCCTCGACGGCGTGCTCTTCATCGACGAGGCCTACTCCCTCTCCCAGGGCATCGAGGGGGGCGACACCTACGGCCGCGAGGCCATCGAGACGCTCCTCAAGCGCATGGAGGACGACCGCGAGCGGCTCGTGGTCATCGTGGCCGGCTACAAGGACCGGCTCGAGCGGTTCTTGGAGTCCAACCCGGGCCTCCGCAGCCGCTTCAGCACGACGATCCAGTTCGACTCCTACGACCCCGACGAGCTCGTGACGATCGCCGACCTCTTCGCCGTGCGGGCGGGCGACCATTGGTCCGACGGCGCCCGGGTGCTCGTGCGCCAGGCCATCGAGGAGACGGTGGCCCGGGCCTGGATCGACGAGCTCGGGAACGGCCGCTTCGTGCGCAACATCTACGAGAAGGCGGCCCGCAACCGCGACCTGCGGCTCTTCGACCTGACCGCCACGAGCAGCGAGTCGCCGGACAACGAGCAGCTCTCGACCATCGAAGACGTCGACGTCGGACCAGCCATCGCCGACACCTTGGCCCCGCTGCGCAGTCGGGAGGCCAAGCAGACCGCCAGTATCCTGCAGGTCGAGCAGCGCTGAGCTCCTGGGCCCGGTGAGCGCGCCGGGCCCACGCTGAGCCACCGACCCGAACCCTCGGACGCACCGATGGACGAGACCTCCGACGCCAACGCCAACGTGCGGCGCCCGCCGGCGCCGGCACCGGCGCGCCCCCGATGATCGCCGCCTCGTCGCTGCGCCTCGAGATCGGCGACCGGGTCCTCGTGGAGGACGCCTCGTTCGTGGTCGGCTCGGGCGAGAAGGCAGGCCTCGTCGGGAGCAACGGGGCCGGCAAGTCCTCGCTCGTGTCCGTGCTCATCGGGGAGCGCCGTCCGCATTTGCGGTTCCGGGGCCACGTGGCCACGACCGGCACCCTCGGTTATCTGCCGCAGGCGCCGGTGCCGGGTGGCCTCGGGCTCGACCCGAGCGGGTTCTCCCACGTGCTCTCGGGCCGGGGCCTCGATGTGCTCGACGACGCCCTCGGCCAGGCCCGCATCGCCATGGCCGAGTGCCCGAGCGAGGAGAACATCGCCCACTTCTCGGACTTGGAGGAGGAGTACCGGCGCCAGAACGGCTACGAGGCCGAGGCGGTCATGTCGCGTCTCGCCGACGGCCTGGGGCTCAAAGAGGACCTTCTCTTCGAGCCGGTGGAGAGCCTGTCGGGTGGGCAACGCCGGCGGGCCGACCTCGTCCGGGTCCTCTTCACCCAGCCCGACATCATGGTGCTCGACGAGCCGACCAACCACCTCGACCTCTCGGCCAAGCGCTGGCTCATGGACGAGCTGGCCCGCTACCCGGGCACCCTCCTCGTCATCAGCCACGACCTCGCGCTCTTGGACCGGGCCATCGGCAAGGTCCTCCACCTCCGCGAGCGTCGCATCCTCGAGTACAAGGGCAATTACTCGGCCTTCAAGCGCCAGTCGGCCGCCGACCAGGAACGGACCGAGCGGGCCGCGGTGCTCGAGGGCCGAGAGATCAAGCGGCTGGCGACGCTGGCCGACAGCCTGCGCAAGAGCACCGAGAAGAAGGCCCGGTTGGCCAAGACCCTGGACAAGCGGGTGGACCGGCTGCAGGCCAATCGGACCGAGGTGCTGCGCCGCGAGCGCCGCCGGGCCTTCAAGCTCCCCACCCCCAAGCGCACGGGTGACGTGCCGCTCGCCGTGCAGAAGGTCGCCGTCCGCTACGGGCCGCTCTCGGTGCTCCACTCGGTCGACTTCCTCGTCGGCCGGGGTGACCGGGTGGCGGTGGTCGGGCGCAACGGCGTCGGCAAGTCGAGCCTGTTGCGCTGCCTGGCCGGGGTCCAGGCTCCCTCGGGCGGCGAGGTACGGGAGGGGGCCAACGTGGCCATCGGCTACTTCGCCCAGGAGCACGAGCAGATCGACCCGAAGAAGTGCGCCCTCGACAACCTCGACGACGAGGTCCTCGTCACCGAGGCGGAACGCCGGGCCCTCCTCGGCACGTTCGGGCTCACCGGCAAGGCCTCGATGCAGCCGGCGGGCACGCTCTCGGGCGGGGAGCGGGCCAAGCTCGGTCTGGCCATGCTGGCCGCCGGCCGGTGCAACGTGCTCCTGCTCGACGAGCCCACGAACAACCTCGACCCGGCGTCCATCGACGCGCTCGGCGCCATGCTGAGCACGTGGCCCGGCACACTCGTCGTCGTGAGCCACGAGCGGGCCTTCATCGAGGCGCTCGAGCCGACCCACGCCCTCCTCCTGCCAGGAGAGCAGTTCACGCAGTGGCGCGAGGAGTACGCCGATCTCGTCGCGTTGCGCTGACGGGAGGGCAGTGGGCCAGGTCAGCAGGAATTGTGCCCGGGAGCGCGCGGCCGACGGGACGCCGTCCCTAGGGTCGGACGAAACAGCCGACCGGTAGCACGTGCGGGGTCGACCGACCCGCGACGGCAAGGGAGGGTGGGGAGATGAGTGACGCGGTCGCGGTGAGCGGACGAGCCGGCGTCGAGGAGCTCGACCCGAGGCGTTGGGGCATCCTCGCCGTCGTCGTGGTGGCCCAGCTGATGGTGGTGCTCGACGCCTCTATCGTCACGATCGCCCTGCCATCGGCCCAGAAGGCCTTGCACATCTCGGTGGCCAACCGCCAATGGGTGATCACCGCCTACACGGTGGCCTTCGGTGGCCTGCTCCTCCTCGGCGGCCGCATCGCCGACTACGGCGGCCGCAAGCGCATGTTCATCCTCGGCCTGATCGGTTTCGCCGGCGCGTCGGCCTTCGGCGGCCTGGCGGTCGACCAGGCGATGCTGTTCGGGGCCCGGGCCCTCCAGGGCGCCTTCGCCGCCCTCATGGCACCGGCCGCGCTCTCGATCCTCACGATCACGTTCCAGTCCGACGCCGGGGAGCGAGCCAAGGCCTTCGGCGCCTACGGCGCGGTCTCGGGGGCCGGTGGGGCCATCGGCGTGCTGGCGGGCGGCATCCTCACGCAGTACGCCTCGTGGCGCTGGTGCCTCCTCGTGAACGTGCCCATCGCCGCGCTGGCCGCCGTCGCCGCCACCCGCATCGTGCGCGACAGCCGGGTCGAGGGCTCCACGAAGTACGACGTCGCCGGGGCGTTGCTCTCGACCGCGGGACTCGTGTGCCTGGTCTACGGCTTCACGAAGGCCGAGACGGACGGCTGGACCTCGACGCCCACCTTGATCCTGCTGAGCGTGGCGATCGTCCTCTTGGTGGCGTTCGTGTTCCAGGAGGCGAGGACGAGCCATCCGCTGCTCCCGCTCCGCGTGGTGAGCGAGCGGAACCGCGGCGGGTCCTACCTGGCGACGCTCCTCCTCGGTGCGGGGCTGTTCGCCATGTTCGTGTTCCTCAGCTACTACCTGCAGAGCGTCTTGCACTACTCGGCGCTCAAGGCCGGCGTGGCCTTCCTGCCCTTCGCCTTCGGCATCATCGTGGCCGCGGCCGCCTCGACGACTCTCGTGCCGCGCGTCGGGCCCCGGTTGCCCATGGCCGGCGGGATCGCCGTCGGGGCCCTCGGGCTCGCCTGGCTGACCCAGATCGGCGTGCACACGTCCTATTGGACGAGCGTGCTCCCCCCTGAGCTGCTCATGAGCCTCGGGCTCGGCCTGGCCTTCCCCGCGCTCAGCAGCACCGCCCTCACCAGGGTCAAGGATCGGGACTCGGGTGTGGCGAGCGCCCTCGTGAACACGACCCAGCAGGTGGGTGGGTCACTCGGTACCGCGCTCCTCAACACCGTGGCCGCCACGGCCACCGCCAGCTACATCGCGGCCCACGGCAAGCTGGCCGCCCCGGCCGGTGTCGTGCACGGCTTCTCGGTGGCCTTCGGCGTGGGCGCGGTGTTCTTGGCCGTGGGCGCCATCGTGGCCGCCGTGTTCGTGACCGCCACCAAGCGTGACCTGGTGATGGTGGGCGCCCCCGCGCCGGCCGCCGCCGCCGCCACCGCCTGACGTCGCCGGCGACCCGGCCCGGCTACGTGGCCGGGCCGCGGTCGTGGAGCTCGATGGTGTTGCCCTCGGGGTCGTTGAGGAAGGCCTGACGGTCCGAGCCGACGGCGATGGCGTCGGTCACCTGTACGCCGCGACCCCGGAGCTCCTCGATGGTCGCCTCGATGTCGGCCACGAGGACCGAGAAGTGCTGGCCCAGGGCGGGGGGCGGTTCGCCCTCCACCAGGTGGACCTGCTGGGACCCGGCGTTCAGCCAGGCGCCGCCGAAACCGAAGTCCGGGCGGTCGGAGCGCATCGTCATCCCCATCACGTCCGTGTAGAACTCCATGGCCGCCGGCACGTCTTTGACGTTGACCGACACGTGGTCCACCCCGAGCAGCTCCATCCCGTGGCTCCTTTCTGCTTCGTCCCTCGAGACCCTCAGGTCCGCCAGTCGTCCCGCTCCGGCAGCGGGTGGCGGAACAGCTTGGCCGCGTTCCCACCGGCGATGGCCCGCAGCTCCGCTTCGGGCAGGTCGCCGTAGTTGGCCGCGAGCACTTCTTGGGTGTCGGGCCAGGTGGAGTCGGCGTGGGGGTAATCGCTCTCCACCATGATGTGGTCGACCCCGATCACGTGGCGCAACGGCACCATCGAGGGGTCGTCGATCGTGCAGAACCAGAAGTTGCGCCGGATGACCTCGGAGGGGAGCAGCTCGGAGGGCCAGGAGTGGCTCTCGGTGCCCGAGGCCGAGTGCCGGAGGACGTAGTCGACCCGGTCCATGAGCATGGGCACCCAGCCCATGCCGCCCTCCGAGAGGGCCACCTGGAGGTGGGGGAAGCGAAGGGGCACCCCGGACCACAGCCACTCGGCCGTGGCCACCAGGCCGTTCACCGGGAAGAGCGTGGGGAGCACCTCGAAGGGGGGACCGCCCGAGGCATGGGGGGCCCACGACGAGGCCCCGGTGTGCAGGCAGACCACCGTGCCGGTCTCCTCGCAGGCGGCGAGGAAGGGGTCCCACTCGCCGGAGTAGATCGTGGGGAGACCGAGGGTGCCTGGGAACTCGGGGAAGCTCACGGCCACGAAGCCCCGCTCGGCGTTGCGCCGGACCTCGGCCGCGGCCACTGCCAGGTCGGGGAGCCAGGTCAGCTGGAGCGGGATGATGCGGCCGGGGTGGGTGCCCGCCCAGACCTCCAGGTACCAGTCGTTCCAGGCCCGCACGCAGGCCAGGCCGAGCTCCTTGTCCTTCGAGCGCGAGAACACCGCCCCGCAGAAGCCGGCCACGAGCGAGGGGAAACAGAGGGAGGCCCAGATGCCGGCCAGGTCCATGTCCCGGACCCGGGCGTCGATGTCGTAGCAGCCGGGGCGCATCTCGTCGAAGCGCGCCGGGTCCATGCTCCAGTCCTCCTTGGGCCGGCCGACCACCGCGTTCAGGCCGACGTTCGGGTAGAGGTTGTCCTCGTAGGCCCAGGCCTCCCGGCCCTCGAGCTCGATCACCCTCGGCGCCTTGTCGGCCAGGTGCGCGGGCAGGCGTCCCTCGAAGAGGTCCCGGGGCTCGATCAGGTGGTCGTCGACCGAGATGATCGGCACCCGGATCGGTCGCGGCTCGGGGTCGGGCAACAGGCGGGACCCCGTCTCGACCTCGGTCATGCCCTCACCTCGTCTCCACCGCCGCCCGGGCTCCGGACTGCCGCAGTGTCGGATCGACACTATCGTCGCGGGTGCTTTCGTCGCCGGGCCAGCGGGCGCTCCGACGGCTCGATCCCGGTCAGGAGGGTGGGGATGCTCGACCTTGTCATCCGCGGTGGCACCGTCGTCGACGGGACGGGGGGACCACGACGGGTGGCCGACGTCGGGGTGCTCGACGGGCGGGTGGTGGCGATCGGCCAGGTCGACGAGCCGGCCGGCACCACGATCGACGCCGACGGGCTCATCGTGGCCCCGGGGTTCGTGGACCTCCACACCCACTACGACGCCCAGCTCTTCTGGGACCCCTCGGCCAGCCCCTCGCCTCTCCACGGGGTGACGACCGTCCTCGGCGGCAACTGCGGGTTCTCGCTCGCCCCGAGCGGCCCGGACCACGCCCGCTACCTGCAGCGGATGATGGCCAAGGTCGAGGGCATGCCGCTCTCCTCCCTGGAGGAGGGTCTCGACTGGTCGTGGCAGACCTTCGGGGAGTGGCTCGATCGCCTCGAGGGGGCCATCGGGGTGAACGCCGGCTTCCTCGTCGGCCACTCGGCCCTGCGCCGCACGGTGATGGGCGACGACGCGGTGAGCGAGCTCGCCACCGAGGACCAGGTGGCGGCGATGGTCGCCGCACTGCACGAGGCGCTCGCCTCCGGCGCCCTCGGGTTCTCCACGTCCCAGGTCCACACGCACCACGACGGCGACCTGCGGCCGGTGCCCTCGCGCTCGGCCGGGCGCCCCGAGATCGAGGCGCTCGCCGCCGCGGTGGCCGACCATCCCGGCACGACGGTCGAGATGATCGTCCAGGGCTGCCTCACCGGGTTCAGCGACGAGGAGACGGATCTCATGGCGGCGGTCTCGGTGCTCTCGGGCCGCCCGGTCAACTGGAACGTCCTCGGGGTCTCGGCCCTCGCCCCCGAGCGGGCCGAGAGCCAGCTGCACGCGTCGGACGTGGCGGCCGAGCGCGGCGGCACGCTCGTGGCCCTCACGCTGCCCCACAACATGGGGATCCGCCTCTCGTTCGAGGGTGGGGCGGTGCTCGAGGGCCTGCCCGGGTGGCGTGACGTGCTCGCCCTCGACAAGCCCGAGCGCATGAAGGCGCTCTCGGACCCCGAGATCCGGCGCAAGCTGAACGAGGGCGCCCACTCCGAGGAGGCGGGCATCCTGCGGGGTCTCGTCGCCTGGCAACGGCTCACCTTCGAAGAGACGTTCGCCGAAGAGAACGCGGCCTACGAGGGTCGGACGGTGGGCGACGTGGCCGCGGAGCGGGGCCAGGAGCCCTTCGACGCCCTCCTCGACGTGGTGGTCGACGACGAGCTGCGCACCGGCCTGCGCCCGCCGCGCGGCGACGCCGACGCCGACTGGGAGGCCCGGGTCAAGGTGTGGCGCGACCACCGCACCGTCATCGGGGGCTCCGACGCCGGGGCCCACGTCGACATGATGTGCGGGGCCATCTACTCGACCTCGATGCTCGAGGGGGCCGTGCGCCGACGGGGACTCCTGTCGTGGGAGGAGGCCGTCCAGCAGCTGTCGGACAAGCCGGCCCGCCTCTACGGGCTCCGCCATCGGGGCCGGATCGCCGAGGGCTTCTTCGCCGACCTCGTGGCCTTCGACCCCGAGACCGTCGGCTCGGGCCCCGAGCGCACCCGGACCGACATGCCCGGCGGGGCCCACCGCCTCTACGCCGAGTCGAGTGGCGTCGAGCACGTCCTCGTGAACGGGACCGAGATCGTGCGCAGTGGCGCCTTCACCGGCGAACTGCCGGGGCGGCTCCTTCGGGCCGACCGCGACACCGACACCGTGATGGCCGGCAGCCACTGGTGGCCCGAGGGCTCGGCCGAGACCGACGGCCACGGCCCGTCGGGCAACGGCGCCGCGAAGCGGTGAGCGTCGGCGACCGTCGGGTCCGCGCCGCGGTCCTGCAGCGGGTCGGCGAGCCGCTCACGATGGAGGAGATCGAGCTGGCCGAGACCGGGCCCGACCAGGTCCGCGTGCGGATGGGGGCGAGCGGCGTCTGCCACTCGGACCTCTCGGTCCAGAACGGCACGATCCCGTTCCTCTTCCCGACGGTGCTCGGCCACGAGGGGGCCGGGGTGGTCGACGAGGTCGGTTCGGACGTCACCCGGGTGGCGGTGGGGGACCACGTGGTCCTCAGCTGGAACCCGCCGTGCCGGCGGTGCCCGGATTGCCTCGCCGGCCAGCCGATGCTGTGCTCGGTCGGCCTGGGCGAGATGTTCGCGAGCCCCTACGCCAGCCTGGGCGGTGTGCCGCTCGTGCGGGGCCTCGGCATCGGCACCTTCGCCGAGGCCGCCCTCGTGCCCGAGCGGAGCCTCGTGCCGATCGACCGGGCGGTGCCCCTCGAGCTCGCCGCCCTCGTCGGCTGCGCCCTCGCCACCGGGGTCGGTGCGGTGATCCGCACGGCCCGCCTGGCGCCGGGGTCCACGGTGGCCGTCATCGGCTGCGGGGGCGTGGGTCTCTCGGTGATCCAGGGGGCCAAGCTGGCCGGGGCCAGACAGATCGTGGCCGTCGACACCCTCGCCCAGAAGCTCCCGCTCGCCTTGCAGCTGGGGGCCACCGACACCGTGGACAGCTCGGCCACCGACCCGGTCGAGGCGGTCCGCGAGCTCACCGGGGGACGGGGCGTCGACGTGGCTTTCGAGGTGGTAGGGCGCTCGGCCACCATCCGGCAGGCCTTCTTGCTCGCCCGGCGGGGCGGGACGGCCGTGCTCGTCGGCGCCGGGTCACCCGAGGACGCCGTCACGTTCAACGCGATGGAGCTCTTCGCCGAGGCCAAGTCGATCCACGGCTGCGTCTACGGGTCGACCGATCCGGACCGGGACTTTCCGCTCCTCGTGGAGCTGGTCCAGGGGGGCCAGCTCGACGCGGCGGCCCTCGTCACGAGGCGCATCGACCTCGGGGACGTGAACGAGGCCTTCGCCGCGATGGAGGCGGGCGAGGTGGCCCGCAGCGTCATCGTGTTCGACGCGGGACGGGACTGAGGGCGGCGGTGGCCGAGGGGGGCCGCTTCGTCGGCCGGGTGGCCATCGTCACCGGGGCCGGCTCGGGCCTCGGCCGGGCGACGGCCCGCCGTCTGGCGGCCGAGGGGGCCACGGTGGCGGCCCTCGACGTCGACGAGGCCGGGACGGCCGAGACGCTGGCCGTCATCGGCTCCGAGGGCGGCCGGGCCGTGGCCGAGCGGGTCGACGTGCAACAGGTCGACGAGGTGCGGGCCGTCGTCGAGAAGGTGGCCGGCGCGCTCGGCCGACCCGAGGTGCTCGTGAACTGTGCCGGCGTCGGGCGTTTCGACCACACGACCGACGTGACGATCGAGACGTGGAACTGGATCATCGGGGTCAACCTGACCGGGACCTTCCTCATGTGCCAGGCCGTCCTGCCCCACCTGGAGGACGGCGGCGGCGCGATCGTCAACATCGCCTCCAACACCGGTCTCCAGGGCTGGCCCTACGCCGCCGCCTACAGCGCCTCGAAGGGCGGCGTGGCGCTGCTCACCCGCTCGCTGGCCCGCGAGTACGTGGGGCGCGGGGTGCGGGTGAACGCCGTCGCCCCCGGCGGTATGCGTACGCCGATGATCAAGGGTTTCGTCCTGCCCGAGGGGGGCGACGCCCGGCGCATGCCCGGGGGGCGGGCCCTCTTCGACACCGACCCCGAGGAGATCGCGGGGCTCGTGGCCTTCGTGGCCTCCGACGACGCCAGCTTCATGATCGGCAGCGTGGTGTCCATGGACGGTGGCCTCACGGCCTGACGATGAACGGGGCCCCCGGTCGGCGGCATGGCCCCACGCCCGAGCCACCGCCCGCCGCGGTGGCTGAACCTCGGTCGGAGCAGACGAGCAGGTGCCCGTCGGGTGGTGCGCGGCGGCTCCGAGGAGGACGACTCGAGGCATCGGCGGCGGGTCGAACGCGACGACCGGACGCTCCTCGTCCACCTGAACGGGGGGCCGCCGACGGCTGGACGACCGTCGACCGGGTCGCCCGGCGCAACGCCGTCCCACTGGCCCCTTGACAACCCGGCCTCGCTCGTATATCAACTATATAGTTGATAAACCACTAAGTTGAGGAAGTGGCCCGGATGACCGTCACCACCGCCGACCGGCTGAGCAGCACCTTCGCCGCCCTGGGCGACCCCACCCGGCGGGCCATCGTCGAGCGGTTGGCCGAGGGCGAGGCGACGGTGAACGAACTCGCCGAGCCCTTCGCCATGAGCCTCCAGGCGGTGTCGAAGCACCTGAAGGTGCTGGAGAAGGCCGGGCTCGTGGTGCGGACCCGGTCGGCCCAGCGGCGACCGGCCCGGCTGGCGGCCGGGGCCCTCGGCGAAGCGGGGAGGTGGCTCGAGGGTTACCAGGCGTTCTTCGAGGAGAGCTACGAACGCCTGGAGGAGCACCTCGCCGGGCCCGAAGAGCGCAGTCGTCCGACACCGGATCGATCGAAGAGCAACGAGAGAGGAAGAGGCACACCATGACCACGACCTTCAGCACCCCGGGCACCCAGGAGGTTCTCCTCACGCACGTGTTCGACGCACCGCGCGACCGGGTCTACCGGGCCCACATCGACGCCGAGGCCATCGCGCACTGGTGGGGACCGCGCGAGCTCACGACCGAGGTGGACGCGCTCGACCCGAAGCCGGGCGGCCGTTGGCGCTTCATCAACCGCGACGCGAGCGGCGCCGAGCACGCCTTCCACGGTGTGTTCCACGACCTCTGGCCCGACGAGCGCATCGTGCAGACCTTCGAGTACGAAGGGGTGCCGGGCCGCGTGCTGCTCTCCGAGACCGTGCTCGAGGACGTCGCTGGCGGGACGCTCCTCACCCAGCGGGCCGTCTACCTCACGGCCGCGGACCGCGAGGCCATGGTGTCCTCAGGCATGCAGGGCGGCCTCGTCGCTTCGATGGAGCGCCTCGGCGAGCTGTTGGTCGGGCGCGACGCCTGACGTCAACGTGGGCGACGCGTCTATCCGTTGTGGGTCCGTCGTCAGTGGAGGGCGATGGCCACCGCGGTGGCGGCGATCAACCCGATGATCACGACGATCAACGAGACGGAGAGGAACCGGAGTCGTTTGACCTCGGCATCGCTCGTGGCGTCGGCTCGTGGGGCGGCAGCCGGCGCTGCCGGGGTCGGGGCCATCGGACCGTTGGACGACGCGCCGGGGACGGGTGGCGCGGTCACCAGCGGCGCGGCCACCGGCATGGGTGGGACGGCGCTGACGATCGCCGGCGGCGCGGTGGGCCTGGTGGGCACCGCAGCTGGCGTTGTGGCAGGCACCGCTGGGCCGCCGGCGAGTGGAGCGTCGCCGTACCCGAGGACGGCCGGGCTGACCGGGGGCTCGGTCGGCATGGGCGGTGGGGCGACCGAGCTCGGCGGCTGGACCGGCATCGTCGGTGTGGCGGTGGCCCCCACCGGGATCGGCGGGCTCTCGCCCACGATCGGCGTCGGCGTCTCGGTCGGCATGGGCGGGACCGCGGCGACGACCGCTGGTTCGCTCGGCCACGGCGGAGATGCCTCGGCCTCGACCGGGGTCGGCGGCTCGAGGGGCATCGGCGGCGGCGTCTCCGTGACGATCGGCGTCGGCGTCTCGGTCGGCATCGCTGGCGCAGCCGCCGCGTCGGGCAGGGTCGGCCATTGCAGGGCCGCCTGGGCCACCGGCGTCGGCGGTTCGAGCGGCATCGGTGGCGGCCCCTCGTCGCCGACGTCGAGGGGAGCTTCGGACGTCGCCGCCGCTGCTGCGCCTTCTGCTGGCCCCCACCGGTCCTCGGCGACCGAGACCGGGGCGACGACCGGAGCCCAGGGTTCCTCCGCCGCCGGCGTCTCGGCCTCGGTCGAGGCCGAGGGCTCGGGGGCGGGTGTCTCGCCCACGACCGGCGCGTCGGTGGGCATCGGCGGCGGTGGTTCGTCGACGTCGGCCATCGGCGGTTCGTCGACGACGGCCAGTTGCGGTTCGAGCGTCGGCGACGACTCGGCCTCGACGGCCGGTGGTGGCTCTTCGTCAGCGGGCTCCTCGGTCGGCGTCGCCATCTCGTCGAGTGCCGCCGCGGGCGCTTCGGTCGGGGTGGACGTCGCCGCGTCCTCGGCCGGCTCGTGCACACCCGTGGGTGCCCCTTCGTCGGCGACCGGGGCTGGCAGCTCCTCTTCGGCGGTGGGGACCGCCGCGGTCACCGGTGCCGGCTCGGTCGGCTCCGGCGGGGGAGCAGCGTCGGCTTCGGGGGCTCCGCCGTCGGCCGGGGGGGCGGTGTGCTCCTCGGCCACGGCCGGTTCAGCACTGGTCGGCGGAGCTGGCGGCCGGGCGGTGCGGGTGAACGGGGGAAGGGGGTCGTGGACGGAGAGACCTTCGCCGAGCGGCACGGCCGGGACCGGCCCCTCGGGGTGACCGGCCGTCGCCGGTCCACGCACGTCAGGATGCGCCTCGGGTGGGTACCAATTCCCGTCCGTCGCCTTCCACCAGCCGAGTGGAGGGCCTGGTGACGTCACGATGCCCCCTCCTGTCCGACGGTAGACGAGCGTACACGGGCCACCTGGGCCGATTGGCGCACTGCGCGGCCGGCACGGCCGACGGGATCAGGGGATGCCGAGGAGAAGGCGGGCGCCGGCGTAGTCGATGACCACGGTCCCGAAGCTGCTGAGCTCGTCGGCGCCGAAGAGGCCCTGCACCTGTATGTCGTTGAGCGGCGTGGAGTAGGCGGTGTCCGATGGGAGCGGGACGTCGCCGATGGCCCAGGATCCCGTCTTCACGAGGCTGGTGGTCTCGGTGCAGCCGACCGCCCCGATCTGCTCTTTCTGTCCCGTCGGTTGGAGGCCGGCCGAGGCGACGAGCCCGCTGTCGACGGTGGTGCGGGATGAACCCGTGTCGAGCACGAAGTACTTGGTCGGACCGCCGGCGAAGGACACCGGCACGAGTGCGGCCACGGTGTGGTCCTGGTTGAGGACACGCATGGGCACGATGTGGGTGGGAGTTCCGCTGACCAGGTCGGGCGGCGTGGGGACCGAGGTGGGGCCCTTCGTGAGGAGCGGGCCGGCGAGCGGCGGCCCCTCGGGTCCGGGCAGGGTGAGGATCTTTTGGGCGAAGTTGAGCTTCACCGCGCCGAAGCGGGAGAGGACGTCGGAACCGATGAGCCCGCCGATGCCGCCGGAGGACGAGCCGCCGAACAGGTTCGTGCTGACCACGCCCTGGGCGGTCAAGGGCACGCTGCCGATCGACCACTGCCCGACCTGCAGCTGGCTCACGTTCGAGCTGCACCCGGCGCCGTTGGCGGTGACCGGCGGACCGTTCGACGTGAGACCGGCCGCCTGGGCCAGGCTCGTGACGACGAGCGTCTCGGCCGACCCGGTGTCGAGCACGAAGGGGTAGGGGCCGTGGCCGTTCAAGCAGACCGGCACGAAGGCCACCACCGCGCTGTTCTCCTGGAGCACCTGCATCGGGACGGTCGTCGTCCCGGTGGGCGCGGCCGTCGTACAGCTCGTGACGGCCGGGCTGAAGAAACCGGGGGTGGTGGGGAAGCTCGCCGCCGTCGACGACGGCGCGTTGCCCACCGCCACGAGCACGAGACCGATGAGGACGAGGACGACGACCACGGCCATGAGCGCGCCGATGAGGCCGCCGGGGCGCTGCCGCGGCTGGGGATAGGCCGGCGGGAAGGGCCAGGGGTAGGAGGGGGCCCAGGGCGTGCCGTACTGCTGGGGGTAGTGGGCCGGGTACTGGAAGACGACCGGATAGGGCGGGGCGGGCCCGTACGGCGGGGCCGTCGGGTAGACG
>DATGZH010000052.1:0-44955 GCA_035297265.1 Acidimicrobiales bacterium
CCAGCTCTTGGAACCGCCGGTGTCGATCGCGCCCAAACCGAACGAGGAGGTGGCCATCGAGACCGTCACAGCCGTCGCGTAACATCACCAACCAGGAGCCTGCGTTCGTCGCTTTTTACACCGTCAGCGGGACGCCACCCAAATCAGCGCCGCGCCAACGAACATCCCTCTGATTCAGTTGCAACACTAGAACCACGAGGGCGAAACTGATCCCAGCGAGCAGGGGCGCGGCAATCGATCCTGCAGCTTGAATGGGGTTGTAGGGAGGCCCTCCTGAAGTACTGGGCATGAAAGCAGGACCTCCTTGGTCGCCAGGTGCGGTTGCCGCCCCTCCTGTCCCGGCCGGGACATCCTCAGGTCGTAACACCGTCACGTCAGCGCGTCTTCCAGGGACAACCGTCCTTATGCGGTTCGATTGTGAGATCGGCACTACAAGGAACGTAAGGGCAGATGGCAGTTTCAGGTGGTACGGCCATAAGGAGCGAGTGCAGCGTCGGGCCAAACAAGGCACGTCCCGAAAGTTCGAGTTCCACTCCGTTCTCGAGGGGTACCCCAGTAGTCCCGATTGGAAGAAGGTCTCCACCAAGAGAATCCGCGATTGCTTCTTGGACGAGATTTGAGGCCTCCAACTGATCGACGACGACATAGATGGAGCGTTGGTCAGGTGCCGGCCATACGAGCTCGGTCCTTCCGCCTTGTGCGTCTACACCGGAAGCCAGCTCGTCGAGGAGGGACGTCGGATCTTCGACGGTTAGACCAACGGAGATTCTGCAGAGGGAGAGCATGAGGACCCCCCAAACGGGCGCTGTGCTAAGTGAGCGTACGACGGACCCCAACCTCGAACAAGAGGAACAAGAGGAAGGAGTCTGTACCCCCACCTCACCCACCACCCCTCCCCCAGGATCCCCGCGAAGGTGCGGAGTGGGGTCTTCTTGCCCCCGAGCTGCTTCAGCGCCTCAGACGAAGGCAAGGACTCCGGCGAACAGGAAGTTCTCAGCAGAACGTAGAGAGTTGTCCGCAGCCCCAGCCTCCCGCCAACCGCCCCGCGTCCCGCCCCTCCGGCTCCAGTCGCCCTGCCGGGCGCTGTCGCCGTCGGGGCCCTTCCCCGTGTCCCTCGGGGTCCGGGCCGCCCCTCGGTTTTCTGTCCCGGTCCCTCGTGCCTGGGGGCGGGGTGTGTCCCCCGTTTCCGGCCCTCTTCGCGTGGGCGTCCCCCTCTCTCCCGTGTGTGACCTCGCCGTGTGACCCTGGGAGCGCCTTGCCCCCAGAACCCCGGAAGGGACCCACCAAGGTTTCAAACTCAGGGATACCGTGGGAGCGTGAAGGAACGGGACAGGGAGTTCTCAGACCTTTATGACACCGCCTGGAGCGACGTCAAGCGAGCTGTCGATTCAGCAGACCCGGAAGGGCTTCTGGAATCCGGAGCCCCGTCCGATGAGTACGACGACGCGGTCCGGCTCTTGGTTCGTAAGGTGCTGAAGGGCGAGGAGATCACTTCGTCCGATCTCAGTGCTTGGTTTGTGAACACCTACGGACTTGAGGCGAATTCCACCCGGGTTCACACCCTCGTCGATGAACTGACATCGATCCAAGCTCGCCTTCGATAGGTGCCCAGGGGTCCACGGGTCCGGAGACACTAGCCCTCCACGCAACCACCCCTCCCCCCGACCTGCCCTTTCGCGCGACCACAGCCCCAACCTCTGCGTCCCTGCCCCGCGCGCTGACGTGCAGCTCACCGCCCAGCATTAGGTTCCCACCCCTCGCGCGCCTGACCCCAAGTACTGAGAAGCCCCAGGGCGGCTTTCCAGAGCGCCACCGGTTCGGGGGTGATCGCCAAGCCCCCCTCCCAGCCCTCCCCCCTCCCCGTTTCCGGTGGCGCCCTGGTCGTCCCCCTCGCCCTGGCCGTGGCCGTGGCCGTTCCCCGTTGCCGCCGGTCGTGGCCGTGCGGTCGTGGTGCGCGGCGGTTCTGGGGTCGGGGGTGTGCACGGGCCCCTCTCTCCCCGTGTGTGACCTCGCCGTCATCTCGGACGCGTGGACCGGCAGCGAGGCCATTCGATCTCTCGGGTCGCGCCCCTGAGAGCGAGGCTTCGGGCTGGCCTCGAGCGAGATCGGTTCGCTCCGAGTTTCTGCCATCATCAGCGGGTGCCTCGTCGTGGTCGTCGGCGCACCAGGGGCTCCACGGCTCCCCCGCCTGAGGGACACGTCGCGGGGGGCCGAGCTCCCTTGCTCCAGCCTGGGATGGACGGCGGCAGCGATCATGCCGGTCGCCCTGGCCCCCTTCTCCACCCTCCGGTCGAAGGGACGTACCGACTGCCACCCTCGTGGCCTCAAGCCACACCGTCGGTCGAAGAGGTGCGACTTCAGAGGGCCGTCCCTCCCCGACCATGGGACACCAAGGTCAACCCCAGACGAAGATGGCTGCTGGTCGGTGTGACCACAATCGTCGTGATGGTCGGTGCGGCTGGTTACGTCCTTGCCCGCTCGTCCCCATCAAAGACAGCTGGTGGGGCTCTCGGCGGGGGTCCTGGGTCGCCGGAATCAAGAGGCCATCCGGCCGCGAGCCCTTCGCCCAGCGCAGCGAATGGGCACCGTGCCGGAGCGGCTCGGGATCAGGGTTCGGCTGCTGCTCGGCCCAGCTCACCCGTCGAAGCAGTCGACAAGGACGCTGCCACCGTACGCTCGGACCTCGCCGCCCTCACGGGGGATGACGCCAACGTGACCGGCGTTGTGCGCAACATCCCTTCAGTTCTCCAAAGCTCACAGGATCTGGCCACGACGGCGAACGACGAACAACAGGTCACAACAGACCTCCAGCAGCAGAGCACGAGCACATGCGCCGAGGCTGACCAAGTGGAAGCCGATGCCTTGCAGGTAGCCACCGATGCCGGCGAGCTTGACGCCGCCGCGGGCGATGTGGAGACCGCGTTGCAAGAGCTGAGGGGCGCTGTCTCCAAGCTGCAGACCGACGCTCGGGCGCTTTCTTCCAGTGAGTCACAAGCAGGCAAGCACATCCCAAGAGCAGCGCCGAGCACTGCGGAGATCTTCGGGGCAGTCATCAAGGCCAACGCGACGATCTCGTCGGCGCTCACCACGACGAATGGCTCGATCGACCAGGTCAACGCGGATGTCGCTGCGGCGTACAGGTATGCAGTGGAAGCCTACGGCGCGGGATCCTGTGGCGTGGCAGCCGAGCCTCCTGTGCCAAACCCCCATATCTCGTGACCTCATGGGAAGGCTACCGTGAGCGAGCCCGTGAACCTTTCGACTCCCACGAAGACGCTTCAGAGAACCCGCTGGGGCCTCTTTCCTGTTTTCCTCGCGGTGGGCCTGCTTTCTGCAGCTTGCTCGAGCGCGCCGAGTTCCGAAGGGACGACGACAACCTCGGGTGAGCCGCACCACGGAACCAGTTCGGTTCCTGCGTCAACGTCGACTTCATCGTCGACGCCGACCACGGTTCCGTTCATCCCCATCAACGGACCGGTGGGTGAGTTCTACTCGCCCAGCATGAACATCAGCTGTGAGATCGACTACGACTTCCAGTCCGGTGCGCAGCCACCCATCAACCAAGTCCTCTGTCTCACGGTCAATCCGCCCAAGGCGGTCGTTCTCACTCAAGCAGGTGGTCTGAGGATCTGCACGGGCCAAGAGTGCCTCTCGAACGCCGGCCTCGACACGCCAATGCTGCAGTACGGCGCCGCCACGGGTGCCGGGCCTTTTCGCTGCCTGTCCCGGACGACTGGCATGACGTGCACGGTCAACAATGCTCAAGGGTTCACGATCTCGACCGCCGGCGTGGTGCCGATCGGTGGAGCGACGATTGTCGCCCAGGGGACGAACGGCTCCGTGCTGGGGTAGAGCGGCCGGGGCCAGGATCACGCGGCGGTCTATCGGGTTCGCTGGCGCCTCGGGCAATCGCCGAACCCGCTCCCGCTGGTCAGGCGCCTGCCGACATCGGGGAACGGTCTCGGGCCATCGGTAAGCGGTGCGTCCGTAGGATGAGGGCGTGTTCGAGCGGTTCACCGACCGGGCGCGGCGAGTGCTGGTGCTGGCGCAGGAAGAGGCGCGCCTGCTCAACCACAACTTCATCGGGACCGAGCACATCCTGCTCGGCCTGATCCACGAGGGTGAGGGCGTGGCTGCTGTCGCCCTGCGCGAGCTCGGGATCTCCCTCGAGGCGGTGAGGGAGAAGGTCGAAGAGACGATCGGCATGGCCGGGAGCGCCCCGAGCCCATCGCCCCCCTTCACGCCCCGGGCCAAGAAGGTCCTCGAGCTCTCCCTCCGCGAGGCCCTCCAGCTGGGGCACAGCTACATCGGCACCGAGCACATGCTCCTCGGTCTCGTGCGCGAGGGCGAGGGCGTGGCCGCCCAGGTCCTCGTGTTCCTGGGCGCCGACCTCGGCCGGGTGCGCCAGCAGGTCGTCATGCTGATGTCGGGCTACCAGGGCAGGGAGGTGGCGACAGTTGAACAGCGCGTGAGCGGGGTGGGCGATCCCGAGCCGTTTGGCGCTTCGCTCGTCCAACGTCCCGAGTTCGTCATCACGGGCGCTGACGGGAGCCGCCTCGCCGTCGGTGTGGCTGGTCGCAGCCGCGGCGAACTGCTGTGCCCGATCTCCATGCGTTCGAGCTGTTTCACCGCCCTCATCTCGGCGCGGCTGAAGCCAGACGAGCTCCGTCAGCTGCGTCAGGACCTCGAAGCGCTGGAAGAGGCGGGATCAGGGGAGGTGCGGTTCGATCCGACCGAACCGTGGGTGTCCTTCGTCTGCACCGCCAGCGACGACTGGCTCCTCGTCTGCGGCACGCTTTCCGACCTCCGCCGTCCCGGCGCCACCCTCACCTTCGAGATCCATGCCGGCCTGGAGAGTCTCCGCTCGATGATCGGCCAGCTTCAACAGATCGAAGAGGACTTCCCGGGGTCCGGCGAGCCGTGAGGACCGACGGTCAGGGCGTCTGAGGTGTGTCCCAGCCGGCTCAGAGTACCCCCCTCGTTGCCAGTTTGAGCTGTGCCGCGATGGCCGGCGTCAGCCAGTTGGCGTACGTGGCGGTGATGTGGTTGTCGTCGCGGTAGACGAGCAAATTGCCGACCATCACGGTGCAGATGTCGGCCGTGCAGAACCACGGGTCGGTATCGACGTAGCCGGCGCCGGCGGACGTCGCCACGGCACGCTCCTGGGGAATCCCTCCGGGGTTGTACGCCGGGTAGTGCTTCGGGATGAGACAGGCGGTGGCGTCGCTCAGGTTGGATGAGAGACAGTCGGGCACCGAGGAGGGCGGGTAGGGCGCGTCGCCCATGAGTACGACCCGGGCGCCGAGCGCTCGCAGCGTGTGGATCATCTCGCTCAGGCCCTGCATCCAAGCCGTTCCGTCCACCACCACGTGGTCGTTGTCGATCCCGTACTCCCGGGAGAAGCCGAGGATCACCACCTGGGGGCGAAGGGTCTCCATTCGTTGGATCTCGGCCGCCTTCCACTGGTCGCACTGCGTGTACCACTCGTCGAGGTCCGGGCTGAACACCGGGATGTCGATGGGCGGGCAGGTGGCCTTGGCCATGGCGACGAGGTGCCAGTGGTCCTGATTGGCGATGTTGTCGATGGCCGGGAACCACATGAGGGCATGGGAGTCGCCGAAGAGCACGACGCTATGGGGGCTCGACACGTCCCCGTAGTCGCAGGGGTGCACCGTGACGTCGACGAACGTGTCGAAGCAGCCGTCCACCTCGGGGGCGGGGAGGTCAGAGGCCGCGTCGGCCAAGGCGGGCTGGAGGTCCGAGGGCACCTCGTCGACGGTCACCGACTGCGCCACCTGGCTGTTCACCTGCTCGTTGAGAGCGGCCGATTGGTCGGCGGTGGCCGACAGGACGGCCGCCGTCGAGTTGGCCGAACGGGCGTCGGCAGCTCGGGGCCTGGTGCCGTGGCCGGCGTTGTGGTCGGTCGACAGCTTGCCCACGGCCACCGCCCGACCCGAGCCGACCGGCGGCGGCACCTGGGCCACGATCAGAACGGCCGAAAGGGCACCGGCCAGGCTGATGCCGGCCCCCAAGAGGAGGCTGCGGGCGTCGCGGCCGGCCAGCCAGCGGGCCATCCGAACGGGCTGTTCGACGAAGACGGTAGTGAGGAGGGCGAGGACGAGGCTGGCCAGGCTCACGACCACGTCGGCCGGCAGGGTGAGAGGGTGACCCAGAGCGTCGGGGGCGAGCACCAGTGCAGGCCAGTGCCACAGGTACCAGGTATAGGAGAGCCCGCCGATCACGATCATCGGCCGGAGGCCGAGGACGACACCGGGTCCGAGCCGTCCGGCCGTCGCCCCGGCGGCGAGCACGGCCGCCGCGCCGAGCACCGGGACGAGGGCGGCCGTCCCGGGGAACGGCGTCGCCGCGTCGAAGTGGAAGGAGGCGTAGAAGATGGCGGCCAGCCCGAGCCATCCCACGACGGCCGCGGCTACGCCGGGCACCCGGCGAAGCGCCGGTAGGAGCAGCGCCAGCATGGCCCCGGCGGCCAGCTCCCACGCCCGCGTCGGCAGCGAGAAGAAGGCCACCGGCTGGTCCACCTTGGTGAGGTGGAGTGACAGCAGGAAGGACCCGACCCCGACGACGGCGAGGCCGGCGGCCGCCGGGCCGAGGCGAGGGCCGGTCGCCGCTTGGCGTCGGTGTCGGCCCCGGCGTCGTCGGGCCCGCCAGACGAGGGAGATGACGAGCAGGAGGGCCGGCCAGACCAGGTAGAACTGCTCCTCCACCCCGAGGGACCAGAAGTTCTGGAGCGGCGACACCGGCCCGTGGGCGGTCAGATAGTTGGTGGCCTGCGCGGCGAAGCGGTAGTTGGCTACGTAGAGGGCGCTGGCCACGCCGTCCTTGGCCACCGACCGGGCCTGGAGCGGCGGGAGCCAGGCGGCCGAGGCGGCCACCGTCACCACGATCGTGAGCACGGCCGCGGGGAGCAGGCGGCGCATCCGTCGGGCGTAGAAGCCGGAGAAGGAGACCCGGTTGGTCGTCCCGAGCTCTTTCCAGAGGAGCTGGGTGATCAGGAAGCCGGAGATGACGAAGAAGACGTCGACGCCGACGTAGCCCCCGGGGACCGAGAGGCCGGTGTGGTAGGCGACCACGACCCCGATGGCCACGGCGCGAAGTCCCTGGATATCGGCTCGACGTGCCGTGCGGCGGGGCACCACGTCTGTATAGCCCCAGGCGGCGCCGACGGGGTTGTTCGGCTGCGCCCGCCGCCCTTCCTTACCGCCGGGCGTCCCCTCCGACTTTCGTCACGCTGAAGCGGAACTGGTAGTCGTCCTTCTCGACGGCCACCGGGCCGAACCCGGCCGTTTCGAGGCGACTGCCCAACGTGTCGGGGTCGACCGGCACGAAGACGTCGTCGACGTGGCCCTGGCGGAGCACGTCGAGGTCCAGGGCGTCGGCGCCGAGAAAGACGCCGCCTGGCCGCAGCACCCGATGGAGCTCGGCGAACAACCGGTCTTGCAAGGCTGCCGACGGGATGTGGTGCAGGACCGAGAAGCACACCGCCCCGCTGAAACGGTCAGCCGGGAGCCCGGTGTCGCTCCCGTCGCCGTGGATCACCTCGACGTTGGTGCCGGCCAGCCGGGTGGTGAGGGCCGCCGCGAGGGCGGCGTCCATCTCCACCGCGGTGAGGTGCTCGGTGCGGGTGCGGAGGAGGTCGGTCGTGAGGCCCGGACCCGGCCCGACTTCGAGGACGTCCTCACCGAGATCGGCCACACCGTCGACCCAGGGCAGGAGGTCGGTCTCGAGCATCTGCCGCCATTCCGGGCTGGCGAGGAACTGCAGGTGTCCTTCGTTCATCGCCCCATCATGGCCGTCGCGCCGGGATTCGGCTCAGCCGACCGGTTGCACGGAATCGAGGAACGCGGTGGCTTCGCTTGTCGTCGAGGCTATAACGATGGGCGAATAGAGCACGTTGCCCTTGATGAAGTACTCGACTCCGACGAACGCATTCGGATCGGTGACTTTTGACTGTGACTGTTGGCCGAAGGTCGACGCTGGTATCACTTCCCGATACCCGGGGTTGCCGGCGACGGTGATCGAGGTCAGCTGGAGCTTCTTGTCGACTTCGCCGGCCAGCGCCTGCAGCTCCGATGCCGAGCTGAACTGGATCACGGCGACCACGTAGGTCGGCGGCGGGGGCACGGGAGCCGTTGGGCTGAAGACCTCAGTCACCGACTGCGGGCTCACCTCGTAACCCGCGGCCGCCGTGGCTCCTTTGAACCCGCTGAGCACCTGCGCCGGATCGGCCTCTGTGGGTGGCGACGGGAAGGCCGCAGTGAATTGGCCCCAACTGGGACCGTAGGTGGTGCCCGACGTCGAGCCGCCTCCCTTGGTGGCGGCGTAGACGCCTCCAGCGACCGCGGCGACGACCACCACGACGACCACAGCGATCAGCCACCCGGGGAAGCGCCGTCGCCGGGTCGCCGAGCCGTCGACGTAACCGGGACTCCAGGTGTCGGGACCGTTGGGCCTCATCACCGGGGTGTTCCAGGGGTCGGGACCCGTGGGGGTCGCGGCCGGCGTGTTCCAGGGGTCGGGGCCCGTGGGGGTCGCGGCCGGCGTGTTCCAGGGGTCGCTCGGCACCGTCCCCGGCGGTGGCCCGTAGCCGGGGGGTGCCGGGGGGGTCACGCCGTAGGGCGCCGGGCCGGCAGGCGCACCGAAGGTCGGGGTCGCCGGCGCCGCGCCGTAGGCGGGGGCGGTGCCGTAGGGCGCGGCGGGTGGTGGCGTGCCGCCGTTCACGGCGGGTTGGGCCGGCGCGCCGTAGGGGCTCTGGGTGGGCGGCACACCGTAGGCCGGGGGGACCGGGCTGCCCGGGGGGGCGGTCGGCGCGCCGTAGGGGTGTTGCGCCGGTGCGCCGTAGGGCTGCGCTGGCGGCGCCGCGCCATACGGGGCCGGTGGCGGTGTCCCGTAGCCGGCAGCCGGGGACGGTGGGGCACCGTAGGGGGGGACGGCGGCGGCCGCGGGCGGATAGGTGGGCGCGGGAGCCGGCGGGGTGGTCGTGCCCGCCTCGACCGGCGGGTACCACCGCCCGTCCGAGGCCAACCACCAACCGGGTCCCTGCGCGAAGTCGCTCAACCTTCCCCCTCCTCCGATCACGAGGCGACCACGCCAGATGCGCCCCTCGCACAAGAATTGTCCCATACGTGCTCTGGGGGTCGGCGACGGCGGTGACCCGGGAGGTCGAGCTGGCGTGCTCCTGGTGTCAGCCGGCCGTGGGGGGAGGCGTCGGTGGCCACGAACGGCGCCCCTCGTCGACCGGGCTCATCAAGCCGACCGGGTTGCCGTCGGGGTCCTCCACGATGGCGTAACGGGCGCCCCAGAACGCGTCGTACGGCGGTTGGCGGCCCCTCGCCCCTCCGCCGGTGAGCTCGCCGTAGAGCCGGTCGACCTCGGCGCGGCCGGCACAGGCCCACCCGAGCACGGTGCTGCCGCCCGTAGTCCCGCCGAAGCCGGCGTCCCACGTGGGGACGAACGAGGTGGTGTCGAACTCGAGCAGGAGGCCGTTCTCGAGCTCGACGGCGACGTGCCCCGCGCCGGCTTCGGCATCGATGGTCAGGCCGAGCCGACGGTAGAAGGCCACCGTGGCCTCCATGTCCCGGACCACCAGGTTGAGTTGGTTGATCACGGCACGGCTGGGTGGCGCTACGACTCCGACGCCTCGGCCGTGCACTTCGCGCAGCGACCGAGGATGGCGAAGTGGTGAGGGTCGATGGTGAACCCGAGCTCGCGCCGCACGGTACGGGCCAGCCCCGTGAACATCTCGTCGGGGGCGTCGATGAGCGTGCCGCACTCCTCGCACATGAAGTGGGCGTGGGCGAGCGAGGCAAGCTCGTAGGTCGCGGGGCCGTGACCGAAGTGGGCGTGGACGATGACGCCGAGGTGTTGCAGGTCGTCGAGGTTGCGGTAGATGGTCGACAGGTGGACGTCGGGCGCCCGCAGCTGCACCGCCGCCGCCAGCTCGTCGGCCGTCATGTGGCCGTCGGCGTCGAAGAGGACCTCGAGCAGGATGCGCCGCGAGGACGTCGACCGCCCGCCTCTCGCCCTCACCAGGGCGAGCACGTCGTCGACCGTCGAGAACGCCATGGCCTCGGACGTCCCCGGCGGGGGCGCCTTACTCATCGTCCCAGGGTAGCGCCGGTCATCGCCGCTCCAGCGCCCGGCCGCCGGCCCGGGGGCTCAGCCGCCCACTTCTTCGATGGCGAACTCCGGGCAGTTGGCGATGGCCAGCGTGGCCCGTTCCTCGAGCTCGGGTGGCACCGTGCCGTCCCCCACGACCGACGACTGGCTGTAGTCGTCGATGGAGAAGAGCTCGGGCGCCAGCCCGTAACAGCGGCTGTGACCCTGGCACTTGTCGGGGTCGACGCGGATCTTCACGGGAAGACGACCGGGAGCACCCGCGGGCCCCGTACCTGACCGCCCGCCCACGCCACTTCGTCCTCCCCGGCCAGGCGGAACTCAGGGATGCGGCGTAGCCACTCCTCGAGGGCCACCCGCAGCTCCATGCGGGCGAGGTTGGAACCGGCACAGCGGTGGATGCCCGAGCCGAAGGCGACGTGGCGGTTGTGCGCCCGGTCGACGACCACCTTGTCGGGGTCCTCGAACACCTCCGGGTCGCGGTTGGCGGCCGGGAAGCTCATGAGGATCCGGTCGCCGGCCTTCATGGGGCACCCGCCGTAGTCGACGTCCTCGGTCACCATGCGGGCCATCGTGACGGGCGAGTAGGCCCGCAGCAGCTCCTCGATGGCCAGGTCCATGAGCTCGGGCTCGTCCACGAGGCGCTTGCGGTCCTCGGGATGGGTCGCCAGGTGCCACAGGGACGAGCCGATGGCGCTCCAGGTCGTGTCGACGCCGGCAATGAGGACGAGGCCGGCCATGCCCAGAATGATGCTCTTCTCGACGGGCTGGCCGTTCTCCTCCGAGTGCAGAAGGTCGCTCAGGAGGTCGTCGCCGGGCTCCTCGCTCCGGCGCTCGAGCTCGGTCACGAAGTACCCGATGAGGGACTGCATGCCGTGCACCCGCCGGTCGTGGTCGTCGGCGAACTCGAGGACGTCGCGCACCCACCCGGTGAAGGTGTCCGACAGCTCGGGCGCCACACCGAGGATGCGGGCGATGACCCGCACCGGGATCTGCTGGGCGTAGTCGGCCGCGGCGTCGGCCTCGCCGGCGTCGAGGAAGCTGTCGATGAGCGAGACGCAGAGCTCCCGGGTCATGGTCTCGTAGCTCTCGACCCGGCGGTGGGAGAACCAGGGGAGGAGGAGGCGCCGGGTCCACGTGTGGAGGGGCGGGTCCGAGGAGATGGGTGGGAGGCCGTACTGGAGCCGGGGCTGATCGGGCTCGGGGCCCTCGAGCGGGATCACCGCTACAGCGATAGAGCTGAAGTGCTCCACGTCGTGGGCCATCGCCGTGACGTCGTCGTAACGGGTCGGGAGCCAGTTCGAGCCGCGGCGGTCGGTGTGGGCGATCGGACAGTGCTGCCGGAGGTCGTCCCAGATGGCGTAGGGGTCCTCGATGTAGCCGGCGTCCATGACGTCGAAGTCCGTGGCCCAGTCGTTGACCGGTGCCGTTCGTGCCATGGCGGTCCTCCCGGCCTGCGTCGTTACCCCCTGGTCACATGATGGCACGGTCGACCGGCGACGGTGACGGCCGGCACCTCAGCTGAAAGGCGCGGCGAAGCGGTAGGCGCCCGATCCCAGGAGGACGGTGACCCCTGTGTTCGTCGAGGACAGCACGGTCACGCCCGGTGCCCGCCCGATCGGCACCCCACCCTCGGTGGCCGCCGCGGGCCTGGACGTGGGCAGCTGTACCCTCGCCCCGGCGTTGGCCGGCAGCCCGAGGGTGAGCTCGAGGTGACCGGACGAACGACGCCAGGCCACCGCGGCGGGGCCCGACACCGTCGGCACCGTGCCCGAGGCGGCGAGGCCCGAGGGCGGCGGTGTGAGCACGAGGAGCGCCCCGCCGCCCTCGGTCGGCGGGTCGCCCAGGCTCGCGCCGAGCAGCACCTCCTGCATGGCCACGAGGGCCGAGGACCCCCAGCCGTGGGACATGCTGTCGCCGATCACGTCGTTCGGGACCCAGGTCTCCCAGGTGAACGTGCCGCCGACGGCGACGATGTGGGCCCAACCCGGGATGCGCCGGTTGGTGAGGGTGGCGACGAGGTCGTGGTCAAGCCCCGCGGCGTGGAGGCCCCGCAGGAGGAGGAGCCCGTACTGGGGACTGACGTCGATGCCGAGCGAGGCCACGTAGGCGCCGACCGGCGCCACGTTCGCCGGGGGGGCGACCTCGAGGGCGAGGGCGAGGGCGTTGGCCAGCTGGGAGGCGTGCGGGCTGAGCGAGCCGTCGGCGTGCCGTCCGTCGACATAGATGCCGTCGGTCCGCACCAGCTGTCCGTTTACCGCCGCGAGGAGGGCGTCGGCCTTCGACGTGGCCGACGCCTGGCCGGCGATGTCGCCGACGAGCGCGGCCACCTGGGCCACGCGGCGGTAGGCGTTGACCCCGAGCACGTTCACCGTCGTGTCGACGGTGACGTTCTGGTCGTACCCGTAGACGGGGTCCCCGTTGCTCCCGACGGTGAGCCCGGTGATGAGCCCGGTCGCCGGGTCGGTCGAACCCGCCAGGTAGCCGGCCAGGTTGATGAGCGTCGGGTGCAGCGCTGTCACCGTGTCGAGGTCGCCGGTGTTGGTCCAGTAGCGCCAGACCCACTCTGGGCACATCTCGGTGAAGGTGGGGATGTCGCGGGCGCCGTCCCCGTTCGGGTAGACGCAGTTCACCCGGCCGTCGGGCCAGTAGCGGCGCTGCGAGCGGGCGAAGTCCCGCAGCGCCTGCCAGGACTGGTTCTGGTCGCCGAAGGCCCGCATGATGCCCTGGGACTCCTGCGAGGCGTCCCAGAGGAACTGGCCCTTCTCCCGGGTGGGTGTGTCGACGAACTGCTCGTGGGACGTGAAGAGGGCCGAGTGCGTGGTGAGCCCCCACACCGCGTTGAGCATGGCGTTGCTCGTCGTGAAGGCGGCCGCGGTGGGTTCGGGCATCGCCGAGTGTCGGGTCACGGCGCGGAGCTGGCCGGCCGAGATGGGCTCGCCGGGGTCGTCGATCTGCAGGTACCGGAAGCCGAGGAACGTGTAGGGCAGGAACGTCTGGGCCCCCGCCCGTTGGATGTAGGTGAAGCTGAGGTCGGAGCCCTGTGTGCCGTGGGTGGTCGAGACGTGGCCGTCGGGGTCGAGCTCGTAGCCGACGTGCATGGTGACGGTGCGTCCGGGCAGCCCGGCTCGGAAGTCGACCGTGGGACGGGCGGCGTAGACCTTGCCGAAGTCGGCGACGACGGCGCCGTCGGCCAGCCGATGGACGCGCACCGGCCCGAGGGGCTCCTCGACGATCCGAGTGCGCTGTGCGTAGAGGCCGGTGAACGGGCTCGTCCCCACCGGGCCCAGCACGGCCGGTGACGTCCAGCCGCGGTCGTCGTAGCCCGCCGATGACCAACCGAGCGGGGTGGCCCGGCCGTCGATCACCTCGACGTAGTCGCCACCGTCCGAGTTGCGGTAGGGGGCGGGCAGCCACTCGCCCGGGTGCTCGCGCCAGCTCCCGTCGCTCGCGAGGACCTCGCGTGAGCCGTCCCGGTGGTGGACGGCGACCTGGACGAGCAGCCCTGGCGCCGAGGCGGGGCGGCCCTGCCCCGGCCCGTACCAGTGGTGGAGGAACCCGACGACGTTGTCGGAACCGGCACGGAGGTACGAGGTGACGTCGGTCGCCTCGTAGTACTGCTCGTCGGGGTAGCAGAAGCTCGGCCCGCTGGCCACGGACGCCCCGTTGACGAAGAGCTCGTACTTGTGGGCCGCCGCCACGTAGGCGGTGGCCCGGACGATCGGTGAGGACCCGAGACGGGTGGTGCCGCGTACATAGGTGTGACGGTCGGGGTCGGGGTCGGACGGGGCCGGCTGCAGCCAGGCGCCCGTCCAGTCCGCCGGGCGTAGGCCGGTGACGAAGGCCCCGATCGCCGGCCCGCTCGTGATCCCCTGGTCGTCGTCGACCGTCACTCGCACCGCGTAGGCGGTGTCGCCGGCCAGGGTCGGTCCGGCGTAGGCGACGAAGGCCTGACGGGCCGACGCCACCGGGCCGCTGTCCCAGACCGTCGTGCCGCCGCCCAGGACCTCGATCCGGTAGGCGCGCTGGTGGGCACCCCGCCGGCCGCTCCGGAGCAGCCAGGCGAAGGACACGTCGTCGGGGTCCACGCCGATCGGCGCCACGACGCCGTTCACGGTCACGCGCTCGACGGCGACGGGGTCACCGTGGCGAGCAGCGGCGGCGCTCGAGGCGCCGAGCTCGGCCAGCGTGACGTGCCCGAAGCCGAGCACGGCGCCGGCCCGCACGCCGTGGCCGAGGAACGTCCGTCGGTCCAAGCGCTCGCCGGGCACGGCTCATCCTCGCGCGACCGGCGGGCTTCTTGTCCTGGTCGTGCGCCTCGACGCGAGGGACGGCGGCGGTGGAGACTCTGCGCAAGGGGACGAAGGGAGCAAGGCGATGGGCCGACTCATCCTCACCGGCGTGCAACTGGTGGACGGCGACCACCCGCCGGTGGCAGGGGCAACCGTCGTCGTCGACGGCCGCCACCTCGGTCCGGTGGGACCGGCACCGGTGGCCGCGGCGCCCGACGACGTGGTCCTTTCCCTGCCGGGGCACACGGTCTTGCCCGGCCTCATCACCTGCCACTTCCACGCCACCTACCACGACCTCGGCTCGGTGCGGGCGCCGTTCGGCCTCGAGGAGCCGCCGGCCCTCCAGGCCGTCCGGGCGGCCCGCCACCTCGAGCTGGCCCTCCAATGCGGCTTCACCGGCGCGGTCAGCGCCGGCGCCCCGTTCGCCATCGACGCTTCGATGCAGCGGGCCATCGCCGAGGGTCTGATCAACGGGCCGCGCCTCGTGGCCGGCAGCCGAGACGTGAGCACGACCGGGCATGCCGGCGACAAGAGCTTCCCGTGGTACTGGGACGTGGGGGCACAGGGCGCGGTGCGCCGATGCAACGGGGCCGAGGAGTTCCGTCGGGGGGTGCGCGAGGAGATCGCCGAAGGCGCCCAGATCATCAAGATGTTCGTGACCGGCGGCCACGGCACGGTGGCCCCGCGCGAGCAGATCGAGATGACCCGCGAGGAGCTCTCGGCGGGGATCGAGGCGGCCCACCTCCGCGGGGCCAAGGTGCGCGGCCACATCGCCAACCGCGAGGCGATCCACCTGGCTCTCGACTGCGGCATCGACGTGATCGACCACGCCGACGGCATGGACGAGGAGTGCATCGAGCGCATCGTCGACGCCGGGACCTTCGTGGTCCCGAGCCAGTACTTCCCCTACCGCTTCGCCGAGTCGATGGGTCCGGGCGGGCTCGGGTTCACCGAATCGCTGCGGGCCGACCTGGAGGAGTCCCTCGCCATCCTGCCCAAGGCCAACGAGGCCGGGGTGAAGCTCGTCGTCGGCGACGACTACGGGGCCCTCGGCTTCCCGCACGGCCACTACGCCGAGGAGCTCGCCTTCTATGTCGAGCATGCCGGCATCGACCCGCTCGACGTGGTGCGGTGGGCCACGAAGCACGGGGCCGAGCTCATGGGCCGGGGCCACGAGCTCGGCACCCTCACGGAGGGGAAGTTGGCCGACCTCGTCGTCGTGGACGGTGACCCTCTCGCCGACCTCGGCCTCCTGGCCGACCGGTCGCGCCTCACCGTGCTGAAAGGCGGACGGGTGGTGGCGGGGGAGCTCCCCGGCCTGGCCGCTTAGCGCCGCTCAGCCGGCGGGATCGAAGAGCACGACAGGGATGTCGCGGGTCGTCCCCGCCTGGTACTCGTCGTAGGGGGGCCAGACGGCGACGGCCCGGGGCCACCACTCCCGCTTCTCCTCGGCGGTCGCCGTACGGGCCACGAGGTCCATCACCCTTTCGTGGTCCTGCAAGGTGACCTTCGGGTCGGCCACGAGGTTGCGGTACCACTGCGGGTGCTCCGGGGCCCCGCCCATCGAGGCCACCACGGCGTAGCGGCCCTCGTGCTCGACCCGCATGAGCGCCGACTTGCGGAGCCGCCCGGTCGTGCGGCCCCTGGTGGTGAGGACGACGCAGGGCTGGCCCTCGAGCGTGCCGCCCTCCCGGCCGCCGGTGCTCTCGTACAGTCGGACCTGGTCGGCCACCCACTCCCAGGAGCTGGGTTCGTACTCGCCGGTCAGAGGCACGCTCGGTCCTCCTCTAGGTTCACTCCGCCGGGGCGCGGTAGCGGTAGCCGAAGCCTCGCACGGTTTCGATGGGGGAGTTCTCGGCGTCGTCCCACCCGAGCTTGCGCCGCAGGTTGAGCACGGTGAACTTGACCCGCCCCGTCCCGATGCCCGAGGGGTCGTGCCAGCCTTGCTCGAGGAGCTGGCGGGGTGAGAGCACCTGGCCCGTCTGGCGCACGAGCACCGAGAGGAGCCGGAACTCGGTGGGCGTGAGCTTCACGTCCTCCCCCGCGCGCTGGACCTCGTGGGTCGAGAAGTCGACCCGCAGGCGCCCGTCGTCGTAGACGCTCGGGCCCTCGGTCACCGGCGGCGAACGGCGCAGGAGCGCCCCGACCCGGGCGACGAGCTCGGCGTTGCTGAACGGCTTCGTCAGGTAGTCGTCGGCCCCGCTGAGGAGACCCCGCGCCTTGTCGGTCTCGAGCCCGCGTGCCGTGAGCAGCATGACCGGGACGTCGCTCACGTCGCGGATCCGCTCGAGGACGGACCACCCGTCGAGGGCGGGCAGCCCCACGTCGAGGACCACGAGGTCCGGCCGGTGCTCCTGGAACTGGCGTAGGCCCTCGACCCCGTCACCCGCCGGTAGGACCTGGTAGCCGGCCCGTTCGAGCAGTATCTGGAGGGACCGCCAGATGTCAGCGTCGTCTTCGACGATAAGGATTGAGGGCGCCGTCATGTCCGCCTCCGTGTCCGCCTCACGGGTTGTCTCAGGTGCGACTCTTCGCCAGCGGGGAGACGGGAACGGTCGGGGGCTCGGCACCTCGGAGTGTCACCATGAACGTGGTGCCCCGCCCCGTCTGGCTGGTGACCTCGATGGTCCCCCGGTGCAGCTCGGCGATGCGGCGGGCGATGGCCAGCCCGAGCCCGGAGCCCGGGGCGGCGTGGCTCCGGGCGTTCGAGGCCCGGAAGAACCGCTCGAAGAGGAGCGGGACCTCGTCGGCGGGGATACCGATGCCGGTGTCGGCGACGTCCACCCGCCACCCGTCGTCGGTCGGTCGGGCTTCGATGCGGACCTTGCCGCCGGCCGGGGTGAACTTGACCGCATTGGAGAGAAGGTTGTCGACGATCTGGCCCAGCCGGTCGGCATCCCCGTCGATGGCCGGGCCGGGGAGGGTCCGGCACTCCAGGCCGACCTGGCCGGCGTCGGCCAGCGGGCGGATCGACGACGCCGCCTCTTCGACGATCGCCGCCAGGTCGACGCGACGGACGTCGATCTGGAGGCTGTTCGACTCGAGCCGGTCGAGGAGGAGCAGGTCGTCGACGAGCCGGAGGAGCCGGGTCGTGTTGCGGTCGATGATGTCGAGGAACTCGGTCTGGTCCTTCAGACGGTCCTGGCCCAGGCCGTCGCGCAGCAGCTGCGTGAAGCTCACGATCGAGGTGAGCGGGGTACGCAGCTCGTGGGACACGGAGGCGACGAACGCCGACTTCATGGCGTCGAGCTCCATCAGACGGGCGTTCTGCTCCTTCTCCATGGCCAGCAGGTACTCGCCCTCGGCGGCGAGCGCCACCTCCTGGGTGAGGTCGTGGAACAGCCACAGGTGGCCGCGGTACTCGTGCTCGACGAAGATCGGTACGAACGAGCGGCTGAGCGTGCGGCCGTCGGCCAGCTCGATGCGCTCCCCGACGACCAGGCTGTGGTCGGCGTGGACCTGCTCGAAGCGGCCCTCGTCAGCGTCGGGATCCCGGTAGAGGCGGCGGTAGAGGTCGGGCAGGGGCGAGACGCGCTGGCCGATGAGCTCCTCGGGGCCGATGCTCAGGCGGAAGAGGTCGGCCAGGGCCCGGTTGGCCACGATGACCCGCATGTCCTCGTCGGTCATGAGCACGCCGACGAGGAGGTGGTCGAGGAGCGACGACAGCCGGCTCGTGGTGGACCGGAGCGCCTCGAGCGCCTCGTGGCGCTCGGTGACGTCGCGTGAGCTGAGCACGATGCCCCCGACGTCGGGGTCGTTCACGAGGTTCACGCCCGAGGTCTCGAGCCAGCGCCAGGAGCCGTCGGCCGCCTTGACCCGGAACTCGAACAGCTGGGCGAAGGTGTCGTCGGGGCTGGCGAGCACCTCCTGGACGGCCCGGTAGGCCTCGGCGACGTCGTCGGGGTGGATGAGGTCCTGCCCGTCGGCGCGCGGCGCGTAACCCTCGGGGTAGCCGAGCACCCGGGAGCCGCCCCCGCTGGAGGACCGCCACATCCCGTCGGGCCCGAGCACCGAGACCACGTCGGAGAGACCGTTCACGATGGCCCGCAGCCGGCGCTCGCTGCGTTGGCGACCTTCGTGGGCGCTCCTCGACTCGGTGATGTCGACCGCGGCGACCAGCCAGCCGGCCGGGTCACCACCGGCGTCCCGTACCGGGGTGACCTGGGCCCGGATCCACAGCTCGCCGTCGTCCCACCCGGCGATGCGGTGGTCGGCCATGAGGTCGATGCCCCCGTCGGCCGCCTCCTGGCAGGCGGTGGCGATGCGCTCCCGGTCGTCGGGGTGGACGATCTCGAGCCAGCGCGAGCCGACGAGCCGCGAGCGCGGCATGCCGATGGTGGCGCACCAGCGCTCGCTGACCCAGGAGAAGTGACCGGTCGGGTCCACCGTGGCGAGACACACCATCGCCCCGACGCTCCGGAGCAGCTCGCCCGCATCGAGCGCGGCCAGGCGCTCGAGCCCCCCGTCGCCCGTCGGTCTGCGTGATCGTGCCTGCACCATCGGTCCCGACACCCCCGGCAAACGCTACCTGGCCGGAGGGCGGGCGTTCGGGTCGGTCAACTCCGGCCGGCCCGTGCCCGACTCCTGGCTCGGCCTCTGGTCGCCCGGTCGAGCACGACCTTGCGCAGTCGTACGCTCGCCGGCGTGACCTCGACGCACTCGTCGTCGGCGATGAACTCGAGCGCCTGCTCGAGCGAGAGGAGGCGCGGCGGCGTGAGCCGCTCGAGCTCCTCGGCGGTCGACGACCGCACGTTCGTGAGCTTGCGCTCCCGGGCCGGGTTCACGTCCATCTCGTCGGCCCGGGCGTTCTCGCCCACGACCATCCCCTCGTAGACCTCGGTCCCCGGACCCACGAGGAGGCTGCCCCGCTCCTGGAGGGCCATGAGCGCGTACGTCGTGGTGAGGCCGCGACGGTCGGCCACCATCGAGCCGTTCCGCCGGGTGCGCAGCTCGCCGTGCCAGGGCTCGTAACCGTCGAACACGTGGTGGAGGATGCCCGTGCCCCGGGTCTCGGTGAGGAACTCCGTGCGGAACCCGACGAGGCCCCTCGCCGGGACGCGGTAGTCGAGGCGCACCCACCCGGTGCCGTGGTTGACGACCTCGACCATCATGCCCTTGCGGAGGGCGAGCAACTGGGTGAGGACGCCGAGGTACTCCTCGGGTGCGTCGATGGCCACGCGCTCCATGGGCTCGTGCAGCCGGCCGTCGACGACCCGGGTCACGACCTGCGGCTTGCCGACGGTCAGCTCGAACCCCTCGCGGCGCATGGTCTCGACGAGCACGGCCAGCTGCAGCTCGCCCCGCCCCTGGACCTCCCATTCGTCCGGCCGCTCGCTCGGGTGCACCCGGAGCGCGACGTTGCCGACGAGCTCGGCGTCGAGCCGGCTCTTCAGGAGACGGGCCGTGAGCTTGGTGCCGTCCCGGCCGGAGAGGGGCGACGTGTTCGTGCCGATCGTCATGGCCAGGCTGGGCTCGTCGACCGTGATCGACGGGAGGGCCACGGGGTGCTCGGGATCGGCGAGGGTCTCGCCGATCGTCACCTCGGCCATGCCGGCCACTGCGGCGATCTCGCCGGGACCGGCGGCCTCCGTCGGCACCCGCTCGAGGGCCTCGCTCACGTAGAGCTCGGTCACCTTGGCCCGCTCGATCGACCCGTCCAAGCGGCACCAGGCGACGGGGGAACCCCGGCGGAGCGTGCCGTGGTGGACCCGGCAGACGGCCAGCCGGCCGACGTAGGGCGAAGCGTCGAGGTTGCATACGAGAGCGGCCAACGGCGCGTCGGGGTCGTAGCGCGGTGCGGGGACATGGGTCAGCACCGCCTCGAAGAGCGGCGCCAGATCGGTGCCCGGCACGTCGGGGTGCGTCGAGGCCCACCCCGCCCGGGCGTTGGCGTAGAGGATGGGGAAACTGATCTGGTCGACGTCGGCGTCGAGGTCCAAGAAGAGCTCCTCCACCTCGTGGACGACCTCGCCCACCCGGGCGTCCGCCCGGTCCACCTTGTTGACGACGAGCACCACCGGCAGCCGGGCCTCGAGGGCCTTGCGGAGGACGAACCTCGTCTGGGGCAGCGGCCCCTCGGACGCGTCGACCAGGAGCAGGACGCCGTCGGCCATCGTGAGGCCCCGCTCCACCTCGCCCCCGAAGTCGGCGTGCCCCGGCGTGTCGACGATGTTGATCTTCACGCCCCGGTAGCGGACCGAGGTGTTCTTGGCCAGGATCGTGATGCCCTTCTCCCGCTCGAGGTCGCCCGAGTCGAGGACCCGTTCGGCCACCTCCTCATGGGGCCGGAAGGCACCGGTCTGCCACAGCATGGCGTCGACGAGCGTGGTCTTGCCGTGGTCGACGTGCGCCACGATGGCCACGTTGCGGAGATCGTCCCTGGTCTGCATGGCCGATGCAGGCTACCGGCTGCTTGGCCTGACCCGGCCGCGCCGCCGATTCGGGCGTCGTCGCTGACGCTCAGGCGATGGCCGCCCGCTCCGCCAACGCGCCTGCCGCGCCCAGAACGGCGTCCACGGTGTCCTCGAGGGCCCCCCGGTCGACGGGCAGCAGCACGGCCCGACCGCAGGCCGGCCACCAGCCGACCACGCGGGCCGGCGTGGGGCGGGCCGGGTGGGCTAGCACGTCGACGAGCGCCGGCAGCCCGAGCTCGACCCGGGCCGTGGGGCCCGGCGTGCCGGCGAGGAGGGTCAGCAGGGCGGAGGGCCGGAGGGACGCCGATTCGTCGGGCTCCCCGCCGCCGGGTGCCGCGGTCAGCGCCCGGACCTCCGCCCGGCCCTGGAGGGCGAGGCCCGGCACGGCGCGGGCGCGCCACCACTCGTCGCGGCCGATCGAGGGCGGCCCGGCGAACCGGCGCCAGTCGAGGGTCGTCCAGAGTTGCGTGGCCCAGGTCACCGCCTCGGCCCGGGCCACCGCCCGGACCCCCGGACCGGCCGCGGCCAGCCACCCGTCGGGGCTGCGCGGCCGCGCCCGGCCCTCCGACGCGTCCCGCACCGCCTGGTCGATGGTGGCGGCCACCGCCTCGGCCGGCGTCCGGCAGCGGCCCCGGGCGCAGGCCCGAACGGCATCGAGCCCGAGCAGGCGCCGGGCCGTGCGGGGCGACCACTGGAACGGCGCGTCGTCGGCCTCGGCTGCGCCCGAGGCGAGCACGTACCGGTCGATACGGAGGTCGTGGCGACCCTCGAGGGCCGGGGCCAGCTGGGCCAGGCCCTGTTCGAGCCGGCCGACGACCGCCCGCCGCTCGGCGGGGTCGACGAGGTCGTCGGCCGGAGCCACGAGGGTGCCGGTCAGCGCCCCGGCCCGGGGCAGCACGAGCGGCAGGGGCAGCGCGGTCATGCGGACTCCTCGTCGCCCGCGGCGAGGACGCTCACCGCGTCGAGGGTCCGCCGCACGGCGTTGGCGAGCACCTCGTGGTCGACGTCCTCGACGTCGAGCTCGCCCGTGCGGGTGTAGTAGGTGGCCACCCGGAACGGCGGCGCGCCCGCCCGGAGAGTCTCGAGCAGCGCGTAGTAATGGAGGTCGGCCCGGTGCTCGATGCGCCGCCGGCCCGACTTCACCTCGACGAGACAGACCGTGGACCGGCCGTCGGACGGCCCGCCCACGGCCAGGTCCACCACTCCCCTGAGGACCACCCGGCCCCCGGCCAACGGCGCCGAGAGTGCCTCTTGGGTCCGGGCCAGCCAGTGGGGGGCAAGCGGCGGCCAGCGGACCGCGAGGGCCGCCGTCTGCTCGGCCAGGTCGGCCCGCAGCTCGGCCAGCTCGTCGGCCGGGAGCCCGGCCACGTGGTCCACGACTGGGGCGCCGCGGTCGTCGGCCCCGAGCGCGGCCAGGGCGTCGGTCCAGGGGTCGTCGAGGCCGCCCGTCGTCACCAATTGACGGAACAGGGCATCGACCATCGCCCCGAGGGCCATCGGGGTCGTGGTCGCCCGGGCCCGCTCGCCGCCCAGGGCCTCGTGGAGCCGCTGTTTGTCCACGACGATCGGCGGGGACGTCTCGGACCGACCGGCCACGGCGGCCGAGATGCCGTCCTCCAACCACTCGCGGAGGCCCCCGGCCAGCTCCAGGTCCACGACGGGACGGTCGGCCAGGTCGCCGCGCAGTCGCTCCAAGAGCTCGGCACCCGACGGCGGCTCGGTCATCTCGGGCTCGAGTGCGACAGCGGCGAGGGGCACCGGCCCAGTGTGGACCCGAGGTGTGACACCGGGCCGAGGGGGGAGTCCGACCACGGCCGGGCGGTCCCGTAGCCTCTGTGGTGCGTGACCGCGTACCTCTTGACGGCAGGGGGCAACGTCGCCTTCGGCGTCGTCTTCGGCGCGTTCATCATCGCCTTCGTCGTCCTGAGCTTCATCACCGTGCGCTGGGCCATCCGGCGTGACCGGGCCGGACGCAAGGAGTGGCTGCGGCGGGTGACCCAGACCGGCGACGGCGTGGGGCCCAGGGCCAACGGGCGGCGGGCGGCCCCCGGGCGGGAGAGCGGATCGGGCAAGGAACGGCGGGGCGAACGGTGACGGGGAGCGCCAACGGCACCCCTTCGGACGGCGCGTCCCGTCGGACGGGGCGCTTCGCGCCGTGGCGCCGTCGCCACCACCCCGTCGTCGAGCCCGTGACCGCGTTCGTCCTCGCCGGCGGCGGGAGCCGCGGGGCCGTCCAGGTGGGGATGCTCACCGAGCTCGTCGAGCGGGGGATCCGGGCCGATCGGGTGTACGGCGCCTCGGTCGGGGCGGTCAACGGGGCGGCCTACTGCAGCGACCCGACCCCGGCGGGTATGAGCGGTCTCCAGGAGGTCTGGCTGGGCCTCGACGGCGAGGACGTCTTCCCGAGGAGCCGGGTGCACGGCCCGTGGAAGTTCTTCCAGACCCGGCCGGCGGTCCACCCGAACGACGGCCTCCGGCGCGTCATCGAGACGGGGCTGGCTTTCGAGCGGCTGGAGGACGCCGCCGTCCCCATCGAGATCGTGGCCACCTCCCTCGTCGACGGCCACGAGCGGTGGTTCACCGAGGGCCCGACGGTCGAGGCGGTGCTGGCCTCGGCGGCCATCCCCGCCCTGCTGCCCCCGGTCGCCATCGACGGCGATCTGCTCATCGACGGTGGGGTGGTCAACAACGTGCCGATCACGAGGGCGATCGAGCAGGGGGCGACGCGGGTCTACGTCCTTCTCTGCGGTCCCCTGCACTTCCGCCCGACGGTGCCCCGCCGGCCGGTCGAAGCCGTGCTCACCGCCCTGTTCCTCTCGGTGCACGCCCGCCTCGAGCGGGACCTGGCCGCCGTCCCACCCGGTGTCGAGGTGGTCGTGTTCAGCGGCGACGAGGCGATGCCCTCGGACTACCGGGACTTCAGTGGCACCGCGGCCTTCATCGAGGCAGGACGGGCCGAGGTGGCGGCCACCCTCGAGCACCGGGTCGGGGCGAGGGCGCTCGAGTCGGACTGAGCCCGCCGGTCCCGCCCCGTTCAGGCAGTGCGCGGCGCTCGTTGCCGGGAGCGGCTGAGCCAGGTCACCAGGGCCCAGGCGGCTGCCCCGTAGGCGGCGACGAGGACCAAAAGGAAGAGGTCGGACCCGGGCCAGGCGAGCCCCAGTCCCTCGCCGAGCCAGAAGGTCCCGAAGCTCACCAACATGAGGCCCACCGTCATCTTCATGGCGTTCTCGGGCACCCCCGCGAGGTGCCGAGCCACGATCGCCCCGACGACCGCCACGACGAGCACCGCCGCCGCCGCGGCGGCCGCGGCCAGCCCCAGCTTGTGGGAAGCGGTGCCCAGGGTGAGCACGATGATGACGACCTCGAGCCCTTCGAGGAACACGCCCTTGAACGAGACCGAGAGGGCGACCCAGTCCCGGCCCTCGGGCCTGGGCTCCTCTTGCAACTCGGCCACCGTGCGGGCGTAGATGGCGTCCTCGTCGTGCTGGGCCTTGCGGCCGGCGGCGCGGAGGACCGCCTTCCTCAGCCACTGGACCCCGAAGAAGAGGAGCAGGCCGCCGACGATGACCCGCAGGGCCGACAGCGGCACCCAGTGGACGAGGGCGGGGCCGAGCAGGCCGACCGCCCCGGCCAGCACCACCACTGCGGCGAACGCCCCTTCGAGCGAGGAACGCCACCCCCGAGTGGCCCCGACGGCGACCACGATCGTGAGGGCCTCGACCATCTCCACCGCCGAGGCCAGGAAGACTGCGACGACGAGCGCCACGTTGCCCGTGTGGACGCTGGTCGCCAGGATCGGCACCCGGCTCAGGCTACCGGCCCCTCCCGCGCCGGGCACCACAACCGTCTGGTGGAATGGGGTCCGTGGCTGCAGGACCGCACCCCCGATCGGTCGTCGACTCGTTCCACCCGGCCGTCCGGTCGTGGTTCTCCGCCCAGTTCCCCGGCGGTCCGACCGCGCCGCAGACGGCGGCCTGGCCGCTCGTGGCCGAGGGCGGGGACGTGCTGGTGGCCTCGCCGACCGGCACCGGCAAGACCCTCACGGGCTTCCTCGTGGCCATCGACAGCGCCTACCGGGCTCACGCTGCGGGGGAGGAGATGGGCGGTCGCCCGGGCGTCCTCTACGTCTCGCCCCTCCGAGCGCTGGCGGCCGACGTCCACCAGAACCTGCAGCTGCCCCTGGCCGGCATCCGCGAGGCGGCCGAGCGGCTCGGGCTGTCGGCTCCGGATCTGACGGTGGCGGTGCGCACCGGTGACACCACCCCGGCCGAGCGGACGGCCATGGCCAAGCGGCCGCCCGACCTCCTCGTCACGACCCCCGAGTCGCTCTACCTGCTCCTCACTGCGGCCTCGTCACGGGCCGTGCTCCGCCACGTCCGCACGGTGATCGTCGACGAGGTGCACACCCTCGCCCGCGACAAGCGGGGCGCCCATCTCGCGCTCAGCCTCGAGCGCCTCGCCCACGTGGTGGCCGAGGACGGCGGTCGGCTCCAACGCATCGGGCTGTCAGCCACCCAGCGGCCGCTCGAGGTGGTCGGCCGGCTGCTGTCGGGCGTCGGCGAGGGACGGGACCTCCCGGCCATCGTCGACTGCGGTCACCGGCGCGACCTCGACGTGGCCATCGAGCTCCCCGACGCCGAGCTCGAAGCGGTGGCGCCGCACGGCCAGTTCGCCGAGGTGCTGGACCGCATCGCCGAGCACGTCCGGCAGCACCGCACGACGCTCGTCTTCGTCAACACCCGCAAGCTGGCCGAACGGGTGGCCCATCAGCTCGCCGAGCGGCTGGAGGACGACGCCGACGCCGCCGGTCAGAGCCTCCTCGTCGCGGCCCACCACGGCAGCCTCTCGTCGGAACGCCGCCGCCTGGTCGAGGCCCGTCTGCGGGCCGGCGACCTGCGGGCGCTCGTGGCCACTGCCTCGCTCGAGCTCGGCATCGACGTCGGACCGGTCGAGCTCGTGTGCCAGATCGGCTCCCCCCGGGCCATCGGCACGTTCCTCCAGCGGGTGGGCCGGGCCAACCACCAGCTCGAAGGCACGCCGGCCGGGCGCCTCTATCCCCTGACGAGGGACGAGCTCGTCGAGTGCACCGCGCTCCTCGCCGGGGTGCGCAAGGGCCGGCTCGACGCGCTCTGTCCACCGGAGGCGCCCCTCGACGTCCTCGCCCAGCAGCTCGTGGCCGAGGTCGCAGCGGCCGGTGAGTGGCGCGTGGACGAGCTCTTCGAGGTCGTGCGCCGGGCCTCCCCCTACGGCGACCTCGACCGGGCGTCCTTCGACGACGTGGTCGAGCTGGTCTCCTGGGGCGTCACGACCGGACGCGGACGGCGCGGCGCGCACCTCCACCACGACGCGGTGCAGGGGCGGCTGCGGCCGCGCCGCGGGGCCCGGCTCGCCGCGCTCACGAGCGGCGGCGCCATCCCCGAGACCGGTGACTACCGGGTGGTGCTCGACCCCGAGGGGGTCACCGTCGGCTCGGTCCACGAGGACTTCGCCGTGGAGGCCAACATCGGCGACGTGTTCCTCCTCGGCACCCACTCGTGGCGTGTGCGCAAGGTGGAGATCGGCACCGTGCGCGTCGCCGACGCCGGCGACGCCCCGCCCACGGTGCCCTTCTGGCTCGGCGAGGCCCCCGCTCGCACGACCGAGCTCTCCGAGGAGGTCGGGTCGCTGCGGGGCGCGGTCGATGAGGACCTCGCCCGCGGTGACGCGGCCGCGGCCCGGCGCACGGTGACCGAGCTGGCCGGGGTGGCCGACGAGGTAGCCGACCAGGTCGTCCCCTACCTGGCCGCCGGCCGCGCCGCGCTCGGCGTGCTGCCGACACGCGAGCGGCTCGTGATCGAGCGCTTCTTCGACGACACCGAGGGGATGCAGCTCGTGGTCCACGCGCCCTACGGGGCGGCGGTGAACCGGGCGCTCGGGCTGGCGTTGCGCAAGCGCTTCTGCGTGTCCTTCGACTTCGAGCTGCAGGCGGCGGCGGACGACGACACGGTGGTGCTCTCGCTCGGCCCCCAACACAGCTTCCCGCTCCGCCAGGTGCCGACGATGCTCCGCAGCACGAGCGCGGTGGAGGTGCTGACCCAGGCCGTGCTGGCCCACCCCATGCTCCAGGCCCGTTGGCGCTGGAACTGCACCCGGGCCCTCGTCGTGGCGCGCTCGCGGGGCGGGCAGCGCCGTCCGATCCATCTGCAGCGCATGGACGCCGACGACGTGATGGCCGGGGCCTGGCCGGCCCTGGCCGCCTGCCAGGACAACGCGCCGGCCGGCCCGGTGCCCGTCCCCGACCACCCGCTCGTGCGCCAGACCGTCGACGACTGCCTGCACGAGGCCCTCGACGCGGACGGGCTCGTCGAGCTCCTCGGGGCGCTCGAGTCCGGCGCCGTGACGGTGCACTTCGTCGAGTCCTCCGAGCCGTCTCCGCTCGCCCACGGCATCCTCACGGGGCGCCCCTACACGTTTCTCGACGGTGCGCCGCTCGAGGAACGGCGCACCCGGGCGGTGGCGCTCGGGAAGGGGCTCGGTCCGGCCGGCGCTGACGGGCTGCCGGTGCCGGCAGCTGAGCTCGGCCCGCTCGACCCGCCGGCGGTGGCCGAGGTGCTCGAACAGGTGCAGCCGATGCCGCGCGACCGTGACGAGCTCCACGACCTGCTGCTGTCGCTCGTGGCCTGCCGGCCGGTGGCCGAATGGCGGATGTGGTTCGACGAGCTCGTCGCCGAGGGCCGGGCTGGCCACGTCGACGGCAACTGGGTGGCGACCGAGCGGCGTCACCTCGCCGACCACCTCGGCATCGACGACGAGGCAGCGGCCGAGTGCGTGCGGGGTCACCTCGACCTCGCCGGTCCGGTGGCGGTCGAGGGGCTCGTAGCCGAAGGGCTGTTGGCCGACGGCGTGCTCCGCGGCGCCCCGCTCACGGTGTTGCGAGCGCGGACCGGCCTCGCCCGGCTGGAGCAGGCCGGCGCGGCGATCGAGCTGCCCGACGGGCGCTGGTGCGCGAGGCACCTCCTCGTGCGCCTGCACGCGGCGAGCCGCAGCCGGCGTCGCCGGCGGGTCGAGCCGGCGAGCATCGCGGACTTCGTCCGCTTCCTCGTCCGCTGGCAGCACGTCGCGCCGGGCACGAAGCTCGAGGGACGGGCCGGGCTCCTCGCGGCCATCGAGCAGCTGGCCGGCGTCGAGGTGCCGGCCGGCGAGTGGGAGGCCCAGGTGCTGCCGGCCCGGGTCGAGGGCTACGAGCCGCGCTGGCTCGACGAGCTCTGCCTCTCCGGCGAGGTCGCCTGGGGCCGGCTCAGCCCGCGGCAGGGCCGGGAGAGCGCGAGCGACGAGCCGCCGCCGGTCCGCCGGGGCTCGGCCACGCCGTCACCGTCCACGCCGATGGCCCTCGTCCTCCGGGAGGACCTCGTCTGGCAGCTCGCCGCGGTGCGGGGCGGCGAAGCGCCGGTCCGACCGCCGACCGGGGCGGCGGCCGACGTGCTCGAGGCGCTCGAACGGCGGGGGGCGTGCTTCCGCTCCGAGCTCGCCGCCGAGACGGGGCGGCTGCCCGTGGAGGTCGACGAGGGCCTGTGGGACCTGGTGGCCGCCGGTCTCGTCACGGCCGACGCCTTCTCGGCCGTGCGCTCGCTGTTGTCCGCCCGGGAGCGGTGGCGGGCCCGCCAGCGGCCCCGCCGGATGGGGCCGGTGGGCCTCGGCCGGCGACGCTCGGCCGTCGGCACCGGGGTCGGCGAAGGCCGGTGGGCGCTCCTCCCCGAGCCGGTTCCCCTGGCCGAGGGTCCCGAGGGCGCCGTCGAGGCGGAGGAGCTGGCCGAGGCGGTGGCCTGGCAGCTCCTCACCCGCTGGGGCGTGGTCGCCTGGGAGCTGTGGTCCCGCGAGTCCTACCGGCTGCCCTGGCGCCACGTGGTCCGGGCCCTGCGCCGGCTGGAGGCGAGGGGCCTCGCCCTCGGCGGGCGCTTCGTGGCCGGCCTGGCCGGCGAGCAGTACGCCGCGCCGGAGGCGGCCGACCTGCTGGCCTCGGTGCGGCGGACGCCAGCCTCCTCCGAGGTGGTCGTGGTGGCGGCGGCCGACCCGCTCAACATGACGGGCCACGTCGTGCCGGGGCCGCGGGTGCCGGCGGTGCGCCGGCGCCGGGTGACGTATCGCGACGGCCTCGTGGTCGAGACGGCCGAGGCCGGCTGACCCGTGCCGACGGTCGACCTCAACGCTGACCTCGGGGAGGGCTACGGGAGCTGGCCGGGCGGCGAGGACGCCGGCCTCCTCGGCGTCGTGACGACCACCCACATCGCCTGCGGCTTCCACGCCGGCGATCCGGCCGTGATGCGGGCCACCGTGGTGGCCGCGGTAGCGGCCGGGGTGGTCGTCGGCGCCCACCCCTCCTACCCGGACCTCGTCGGCTTCGGCCGTCGGGCGATGGACGTCGCCCCCTCGCGGGTGGCCGACGACGTGCTCTACCAGATCGGCGCGCTCGACGGCGTCGCCCGGGCCAACGGCACGAGGGTGCGCTCCGTCAAGGCCCACGGCGCGCTCTACCACCGGCTGGCCCGGGACGAAGCGTGCGCGCTCGCCGTGGCGCGGGCCGTGGCCGCCTACGGCACGGGCCTCGTGCTCGTGGCCCCGGCCGGCTCGCCCACGCTCGTTGCGCTCCGAGGCAGCGGGGTCGCCGTGTTCACCGAGGCGTTCTGCGACCGGGGCTACCTGTCCGACGGCTCGCTCGTCGGGCGCGGCCACGACGACGCGCTGCTGACCGACCCGGCGCGCGCCGCGGCGCAGGGCCGTCACCTCGTGCTCGACCACGAGGTGGCGGCGGTGGACGGCGGGGTCGTGCACCTCGAGGCCGACACGCTCTGCGTGCACGGTGACACGCCCGGTGCGCTGGCCATCGCCAGCGCGGTGCGCCGGTCGCTCGAAGAGGCCGGGGTGTCGGTGGCCGCGTGCGCGGCCGACGAGCCCACGCCCCGCCCCGTCGCGTGATCGCGCCGTCGGTGGGGCCCGGTCATTGACGACCGGGCCGCCCCCGCTGGCGCCGCCCCCGCTCGCGCCGGGCGAGGCGCGGCCCTTCGGCGACGCCGCCGTGTTGGTCGGCGCGGCCGGTCCCGACCGCGCCCGGGCGCTCGCTGCCGTGGCGCGTGACGCCGAGCTCCCCGGGGTGACCGACGTGGTCGGCGGGCTCGCCTCGGTCGTCGTCCGCGTCGACCCGTTGCTCGCCGACCCCGAAGAGCTGGCCGGGGTGCTCTCGTCGCTCGAACCGGCAGCCCACGCCGCGGTCGAGCCTCACACGGTGACCGTGCCGGTCGCCTTCGACGGGACCGACCTCGCCGTCGTGGCCGAGGCCGTCGGACTCACGCCGCGCCGGGTGGTGGAGCTGCTCCTCGGGGCCGAGCTGGTGGTGGCCGTCGTCGGGTTCTCGCCGGGCTTCGCCTACCTCGAGGGTCTGCCCGAGCCGCTCCGCCGGGTGGCCCGGCGCGAGGTCCCCCGACCGGTGGTCCCGGCGGGCTCGCTCGCCCTGGCCGGCGGCTTCGCCGCCTTCTACCCGCAGGCCACGCCGGGGGGTTGGCAGCTCGTCGGCCGCACTGCTCTCTCCATGTTCGACCCCGACCGTCCCCCGTACGCCCGCCTGGCGCCGGGCGACCGCGTCCGGCTCGAGGAGGTGCCCGCCCCCCTCGCCGAGCCGGCGGCGGCGCGGCGAGGGCCACCGCTGCGCCGACCGTGGCGCCGCCCCGGCCGGGCGGTCGTCGTCGAGGCACCGGGCCTCCTCACCACCGTCCAGGACCGCGGTCGGCCCGGCCTGGCCCACCTCGGGGTGCCGGGCGCCGGGCCGGCCGATCCGGTGGCCCACCGGCTCGGCAACCTCCTCGTGGGCAACGACGCCGACGCGGCGACCCTCGAGGTGAACGGGCTCGGTCCGTCGCTGCGCTTCCACCGGCCGGCGCACCTCGCGGTCACCGGCGGCCAGCCGCCCGTCCGGCTCGACGACCTCCTTGTGCCGTGCGACCGCGTGGTCCCGGTGGCCGCCGGTCAGTGCCTGGTCGTCGGGGCGACCACGACGGGCGGCCGCGCCTACGTAGCGGTCGCCGGCGGGTTCGTCGTCCCGAGGGTGCTCGGCAGCTGCGCCACCGACACGCTCGCCTGGATCGGACCCGGTTCGCTCGTCGTCGGCGACGAGCTCGGTGTCGGCCCGGCGGCCCACCCGCTCGGCGACCACCTGGCCGACGGTGACGCCGGCCCGCGGGGCACCGATCGGGTGCTCCGGGTGGTGCCCGGCCCCCATGCCGGGTGGTTCGCCGCCGACCTCCTCGACGACCTGGCGGCGCGGCGGTTCACCGTGGAGGCGTCGAGCGACCGGATCGGCGTCAACCTGGTGGCCGACGACGGGGCGCCGCTCGAGCGGGTGCCCGGCGAGCTCCTGTCCCAGGGGATGGTCCACGGGGCGGTGCAGGTCCCGCCGGCCGGCAAGCCGGTCGTCCTCCTCGTGGACCACGCCACGCTCGGCGGCTACCCGGTGGCCGCGGTGGTGGTCAGTGCCGACGTCGGCGTGCTCGGCCAGTGCCGCGGCGGCGACGCGGTCGTCTTCGAACCGGTCACCTCCGAGGAGGCCCGACGGGCCCGCCAGCGCCTCGAGCAGCGCGTGGCCACGGCGGTGGTGGGGCACTACCCGGTCGTGCCGGGCTGAGCCCGTGGATCGTCAGGTCCGTTCGGCGAGGCCCGGGTGGCGCCGGACCACGTCGGCGCACTCCTCGCACACGCTCGCCGGGATGACCCCGGCCCGCATCAAGCGGGCGAAGATCAGGCAGCCGAGACAGATCCCGAAGGCTGCCTCCAAGAAGGCGGCCGCGCCGAGCAGCCCGACCAGCCAGCGGGCCCATTCCCAGCCGGCGGTGAGCCAGACGGTGAGGGCGGCCAGCGAGAGGCCGGCCCCTATGGCCTGGGCGAAGCGCTTCGGCGGTCCGGGCGTCCAGCGCGGGGGGCCGAGGCGTGGCGCCACCACCCTGGTGGCGAGCTGACCCAGCGGGCTGAGCGTCGGCCCGGTGAGCACCCGGGCGCAGAACCCGTAGGCGAGGGGGACGAGGAGCCAGGCCCAGGAGCCGGCGAGGCTCAGTGCCACCATGACGACGACGCCAGCGGCCACCACCCGGGCGGCCTTCTCGTTCACCGGGTTCGGGAAGCTCAGGAGCCGACGGAGGACGTTCGGCGCCGTCGCCTCCGGCGCCCGCGGTACGGTCGTCATAGGCGCAAAAGCTTACCCCTTGGGTCAACAATTGCGCCGGGCCGGGGCGGTCGTCAGAGCAGGAGCCGCAGGCCCGTGGCCAGGCCCACCGCCACCACGATCAGCCGGAGGGCGGGGGCCGGCAGGCGGCGGGCGAAGCGGGCGCCCACGTAGCCACCCCCGAGCGCGCCGAGGGCGAGCAGCCCGACGGCGGCCCAAACCAGCGTGGCCCGGGCGAGGAACACGATGGCCGCCACCCCGTTCACGATGACCGACAGCGCCGTGCGCAGCCCGCTCGTGCGGGCGATCGTGTTTGGCAGGGCCAGGCCGAGGACGGCGAGCAGCATGACGCCGAGGCCGGCGCCGAAGTAGCCGCCGTAGAGGGACGCGAGGAAGGTCCCCCCGACCATGAGCACCTGCCGGGTGGGGTGGTCGTGGGCCAGGCCCGAGAGCACCCGGACGAGGAGGGGCTGGACGGCGAAGAGCGCGGCGGCGAAGAGGACCAGCCAGGGGGCGATCTTGTCGAAGTCGCTGGACGGCGTGGTGAGGAGGAGGATCGAGCCCCCCACCGCCCCGACGATGGCCGGCGGGAGCAGCCGGCGGGCGAGACGCCGCTGGTCGACGATCTCGGTGCGGAAGCCGGCCACCCCGGCCAGGTAGCCCGGCCAGATCCCGACGGTCGAGGTCACATTGGCCGTGAGCGCCGGGTAGCCGAGGGCGAGGAGGGTGGGGAAGGAGATGAGCGTCCCGCCCCCCGCCACCCCGTTGAAGAGTCCCGCACCGACCCCGGCCAGGACGAGGAGCAGGTCGCGGCCCGGGCTGAGCTCGACGGCGACCAGCGGGGCGACCATGGGCGGCCACTGTAAGACCACGGCCGCGCCGGGCCTTCGACCCCGAGGCGGCAAGGCCGTCCGGGCACGATAGATTCACGGTGCAGGACGTGTCGGCGACGCGGCCGAGAAGGGGGTACCGCCGCTGCTGTCTCAGCGAACCAACCGATCGGATTGGTGACCACCCCCGCGGGTGGACCGCCGACGGGCCAGGCTTCCGGGACCTCCTCCGTTCCCCCTCCGGTCCCGGGGGCCGGCCCGTCGGCGGGCTACCCACCGCCGGGGGACCGCGAGACAGACGGGCCACGCGCCCGACACGACCCCCCGCAGCGATTGGCCCCGGCGGAGATCGCCGCGCTGGGCCGGACCGGGTTCGCGGAGCGTTGCGACGTCTACGAGCGCGGGCGACCGGGCTACCCCGACGAGGTCGTCGCGCACCTCGAGTCGGTGGCCGGTCTCGGGCCGGGGACGACGGTCGTGGACCTGGCTGCCGGGACCGGGAAGCTCACACGACAGCTCGTCGCCACCGGGGCGCGGTCGCTGGCCGTCGAACCGTCGGCCGCGATGCGCGACGTGTGCCGTCGGGCGCTGCCGGACGTCCCGGTCGTGGCCGCCCGGGCCGAGGACCTCCCGCTCGCCGGCGCTTGCGCCGACCTCGTCACCGTGGCCCAGGCCTTCCACTGGTTCGACGCGGCACGGGCCCTGGCGGAGATGGGCCGGGTGCTCCGTCCCGGCGGGACGGTGGCGCTGCTCTGGAACGAGCGCGACGTGCGTGTCCCGTGGATGGCCGAGCTCGACGACCTGATGCAGTGGGGGCGGCGCGGCCCCTACGAGCGCGCCGCTTCGTTCCAGCCGGTCCTCGACGGGAGCGACTGGTTCGAACCGAGCGAAAGCGCCCGGTTCGCCTGGGCCGACCCGACCGACCGTCAAGGGGTCACCGCCCTCGTGGCCTCCCGTAGCTACGTGAATGTCATGGACGAAGACGAGCGGGACGTGCTCCTCGCCCGGGTGGCCGAGCTGGCGGCCGGGCTGAGCGAGCCGATCGCCGTGCCCTACGTTACGAACGTGTTCACGGCCCGTCGGCGGCGGGTCTGAAGCGCCGCCGTCCCGCACGGACGGCCAACGGAAGGAGCGACTGCCATGGTCCGCTTGACCTGCCTCCTGCGTCGCAAGCCCGGGATGACGCCCGTCGAGTTCCACGACCACTGGCGCGACGTGCATGGTCCCCTGATCGCCACCACCCGGAGCGGGTCCTACGTGCTCCGCTACGAGCAGCACCCACGACCGCTCGCCGACTACACCGGCGACGACGACCCGGGCTACGACGGGATCACGGTGCAATGGTTCGAGTCGCTCGAGGCCTACCAGGCCTCCGTCGCCGAACCCGACTTCGCGGTCATCTGGGACGACGTGTCGAAGTTCCTCGATGTGGACTCGCTCGTGCCAGTGGTCACCGAGGCACCGCGGCTCGTCTTCGACAAGCTCGGTCTCCCGGCCCCGGAGGCCTGAGCCGGCCTTCAGCCGGGCCGGGCGTCGCCCGAGGGGTGGCCGTCCCGGCCGGCGTGGTCGACGTCGTCGTGCGGGCGCTCGGGCGGTCCGGCGGCCTCCGGTCGCGGGAACGGAACGGGCGGGGTCAACGCGGGCGGCACCGTCGGCGGACCGGGAACCGTCGTTGGCTCGGTGGGCGGTTCCTGCGCCGCCGGGGCGTCGGTCGACTCGGTGCCGGCCGCCGCCGGCGCGGCCGGGGTGACCGCCGTCGGCCGCAGCGGTCGGGGCGGGGGGAGGCCGGCCGCGGCGTGGACCCGGCGCTGCTCCATCACCCGGGCGAGGTCGTGCCATTCCTCGGCCCGGAGGGCGGCCAGCCGTCGGGGCATGCCGTCGAGCAGCTCGTGCGCCTCGTTCCGGTAGCGCTCGGCCACCCCACCCATGGCGAACACGGCGGCCGGTCCGAGGCCCGATCCGTCCCGGGTGGCGAGCTCGAAGAGCCGGCCCATCGCCACCTCGGCGTCCTGCATCAGGCCGAGCCCGTCCTGGAGACGGGTGAGCCGCCGTACGAAGCGCTCGGCCCGGTTGCCGTAGAGGTCGCTCGTGAACTCGAGGGCGTAACGGAGCCGCTTGCAGCGGATGCGCAGCCGGTGGTAGTCGGCCGGCTGCCCCGTGCGCTTGGCCCGCCGAGCCGCCTTGACCGCGCCCTTGTGCCGGGCGAGCACCGAGTCGGGCACGGTGAGGACGGCCGGCGACCGGGCGAGCGGCACGCGCCGGGCCGCGCCGGGCCGCACCATCGTGACGAGGCCGGTGACGAGACGGGCGTAGCGGGGCTCGTCGAGCGCGACGAGGAGATCGCGCCGGGCCGCGGTGCGTTCGTCGACGAGGAGCGACCGCAGCTCCTCGAGCGGTGACGCGCCGGCGTCGCCGTCACCGCCCCAGGTGGCCGTCCAGCTCTCGAGCTCGTCGAGGCGGCCCAGCTGCACGTCAAGGTCGCGCACCGCGCCGAGGACGGCGGCCAGCCAACGGAGCTCGGCCCGGAAGTGCTCGGCCCGGGCGGGCAGCACGTCGGCGAACATGTCGATGGCCGCCCGCAACCGGCGCGTGGCCACCCGCATGTCGTGCAGGTCCTCGGGGTCCTCACCGAGACGGGTGCCGGGCTCGTGGGCGAGCATCACGCGGAGGTGGCGCCGGACCACGGCGTAGGCGAGGTCGCCCAGCGTGGCGTCCTCGGTGACCGCCGTCGGCCCGAGCTCCGGGAGCCCGGGCACGTCGAGGCCGAGCGCGAGGAGCCCTGCCTCGAACTTGGAGAGTGCGGCCGGCCGCAGCCCGCAGGCGGCCCGCAGCTCCTCGACCACCGGCGCCAGCCGCTCGGCCCACGCCGGGTCCACCTCCACCTCCACCCGGCGGAGCTGGGCCGGGCGCTCGCCCGGCCCAGCCGCGAGGACCGTCTCGTCGAGGGCTAGCTCGGCCACCTCGTCGTCGCCCGCCCGGAGGGTGAACGGGCGCCGCCGGGTGCGCACCTCGAGCACGGTGCCGAGGGGGCGGTTGCCGGCCACGGCGGCCACCCGCCAGCCGACCGGCCCCTCGTCGCCCAGCTCCGCCAGCCCGCCCGGCGGCAGCGGCTCGGTCACCTCGAGGCGCCGCCGCAGCCCGTCGGGATCGGCCGGGCGCGTGTCCTTCAGGGTCACCTCGTCGTGGCGCCCCCGTCGACGGACCCGGAGGACGAAGCCCGCCCGGTGGATGCGCCAGTCGTCGGTGTCGAGATAGCGGTCGACGAGGCGCCGGGTCGGCGCGGCGAGCGCGGTCAGCGCCGGCCCGCCGCGGGCTACCGCGGCCAGCTGCCCCACCGGGAGACCGGCCAGCCATCGCTCGACCGGTCGGAGGTCGAGCGCGTCGAACTGCCACTCGACTTCGGTGGTGCCGTCCGACGTCGTCTGTTCCGGTCGGTCGCCGTCGGCCACCAAAGGAGGCTAGCGCCGCCGGCCCTCTGCCGACCGGGCCGCTCACGCGACGGGTGACGGTCGCACGCGGCATTTCGGGGGCGAGGTCGCCCCATTGCCACCGAACGGCCGGTGGCCGCCGATAGTCTCAGGCCCGTGGCGAACAGCCGAGCGTCCATGCTGGCGCAGAGCGACGTCGAGGTCGTCCGGGCCGCCGGCGGCGTGGTGGCCCGCCGGGGGACGGGAGGCCGCATCGAGGTGGCGCTCGTCCACCGGCCGGAGCGGGCCGACTGGTCCTTCCCCAAGGGCAAACTCGACCCCGGCGAGTCGTTCGACGACGGGGCCCTCCGGGAGGTGCGCGAGGAGACCGGCCTGCGGTGTCGGCTCGTGCGGTTCCTCGGGCACACCCAGTACCGGGACCGCAAGGACCGGCCGAAGATCGTGGCCTACTGGCTCATGGAGGCCCTCGGGGGCACGTTCTGTCCGAACGTCGAGGTCGACGAGCTCCGCTGGCTGGACCTCGACCAGGCCGGCCACCTCCTCACCTACGAACGGGACCGGGAGCTCCTGGCCACCCTGGCCGGCGGCGAGGAGGCCGCAGCCAGCTGAGCCGGCCCCCCCGTCCCCGGTGGACGCGGTCCCCGCGTGACCCGGGCCCGCGGTGGGGTAAGAATGGGGGGTGCGCCACCCCCTCCGCCTGGCGCACGGCCGAGGTGACCGGCCCCAACCGATGTATCAACTTCTCGGTCTTCATCCCCCTCGAAGGCTGCTGAGGTAGGCGACCAGAGCCCCTCTGGCATCGGTTGGGGTCGACCTCGGGTCCCCCTCCCGCACGGGCGTGGCCCGTGCGTACGGAAGCCCGGAGGGCCGCCCGCGGGGCGGCTCCGGGCCTGGTGAGGGTACGGGAGTGGTCGGACGGTGATTAGATGGCCGGCCATGTTCTCGCCCGTGGCGAAGGACCGTGGGGGTCGATGAGGTGGGCAGCTGGACCCTGAGGCGACGCCTGGGACTCCTGATGGTCTTCATCGCCCTCATCACCCTCGGGGTGAGCGGCTGGAGCGCCTACTCGAACTGGAACGCCAAGCAGATCGTCGAGGGGCAGCAGCAGACCCTCCTGCCGGCCACGGCCAACTCCGAGGCCCTCCTCTCGGCCCTCGTCAACCAGGAGTCGGGCGAGCGGGGCTACCTCATCACCCAGCAGCCCTCCTACCTCGGCCCCTACCGCCAGGGCCAGGACCAGGAGGCCGACCTCGTGGTCCGCCTCCAGCAGGAGCTGGCCGGGCAGCCCGACCTGGTGGGCGAGCTGCGCTCGGTCGAGGAGCTCCACCACACCTGGGTGACCCAGGTGGCGGAGCCCGAGATCGCCGACATCCGGTCGGGCAACGTGGCGGCGGCGGTGGCCGCCGAGTCGACCGACGCCGGCCAGCACGACTTCGAGAACCTGCGGAGCGCCGTCGACACGCTCTCGGCCGACATCCGCGCCCAGTCGGCGGCCTCCGACGCCTCGGTCGACTCGGCGCTCGACCGGACCTTCTACCTCGCCATCCTCCGGGCCGCCGCGGTGATCGCGGTGCTCGCCCTCGTGTGGCTGCTCATCCGGCGCTGGGTCAACGACCCCATCGAGCAGCTGGCGAGCGAGGTGCGGACGGTGGCCGGCGGCGAGCTCGACCGGCGGGTCGAGGTGCAGGGACCCCCGGAGATCGCCTCCCTCGGCCGGGACATCGAGGCCATGCGCCAGCGCCTGCGGGACGAGACCGACGAGCTGCGCCAGATCCGCCAGACGCTGGCCGAGCACAGCCCCCTCCACCTGCTGCTGAGCTCGCAGCTCGAACCCTCCGGGAACACGTCCTACTTCGCGGTGGCCGGCCGCCTCATGAGCGCCGAGGGGGTGCTGGCCGGCGACTGGTACGACGCGTGGGAGATGGACGGGCCGCGCATGGCCCTCGCCGTCGTCGACATCTCGGGCCACGGCCCGGCGGCCGGCCTGTTCGCGCTCACGATGAAGCATCTCCTGTCGCCGCCGCTGCGGGCGGGCATGGCGCCCGGCGCCGCCCTCGCTTGGGCGGCTGACGAGTGCGGCGAGACCGACGAGCAGTTCGCCACGGCCATCGTGGTCGACCTCGACCTCGCCACCGGGTTGCTCCGCTACGCCAACGCCGGTCACCCCGAGGGCCTCGTCGTGCGGGCCGGCGGGATCGAGCGGCTCCCACCGACCGGGCCGCTCATGTGCGCGCTCCCGGGGTCCTGGGGCACGGGCCAGCTTGCGGTCACCGAGGGGGACCTGCTCGTCCTCATCACCGACGGCGTCGTCGAAGCCCGGCTGCCCGACGGTTCGGAGCTCGGGATGGACCGGGTGATCGAGGTGGTGGCGGAGCAGGGTCAGCGGGCCGAGCCCGACGTCGTGGCCGAGGCGGTCATCTCCGCCGTGCGCGAGGCGGCGGTGCTGCCCCTCCGCGACGACGCCACTGTGGTGGCGGTGCGGGTCGGGCCGGCCTGACGCCCGACCGGCGGGTCCCCGTAGGCTCGCACCACGCCCCCGACCGACCTCCTCGAACGCCCGCCCGATCTCGCCAGAGCGCGAGCGGCGACCGCGGCCGGCCGGCGGCCACCCCGGCCCGGCGCGCCGCGCGACGCCTCGCGACGGGTCCGGCGCAACCGGGGCATCGCCGTGCTCCTGCTCCTCGCGCTCGTCGCGGCCGGCCTCGTGCTCAGCGCCGGCGGCGGCCGGGCGCCCCGGCGGGTGGCCTCACCCGGTTCCAAGGCCCCCCGCGCCGCGAAGCCGATCGGCGTCCGACGGCTCGACCCCGACTGGGACGGCGACGGCCGGCCGGTGACGATGGTCTTCGGCGGCGACGTCAACTTCCCCGACGGGAGCGTCCTCGGCGACCGGCTCGCCGACGACGCCTCCACCGCCCTCGGCCCGGGGGCATCGGCCCTCCTCGCCGGGGCCAACCTCAGCATGGTCAACCTCGAGACCGCCCTGACCGACGGGACGTGCCCGTCGCCCCAGCCCAAGCAGTACGTCTTCTACGCGCCCTCGAGCGCCATCACCGCCCTCCAGGGTGCCGACGTCACGCTCGTCACCGAGGCCAACAACCACGGCGAGGACTGCGGCGAGCCCGGCCTCCAGATGTCGATCTCCGCCCGCGACAGCGCCCCCTACCCGATCATCGGCATCGGCCAGAACGCCACGGAGGCCTACACGCCCTACGAGGCCACGATCGACGGTCAGCACATCGTGATCATCGCGGCGACCCAGGTGATCGACGCCGACCTCCAGACCGACTGGACGGCCACCGAGGCCCAGGCCGGGCTGGCGTCGGCCTACGACGTCGACGACCTCGTGCAGGCGGTCGAGGCCGCCCGCCAGGAGGCCGACACCGTGGTCGTCTTCGTGCACTGGGGCATCGAGCTGCAGGACCACCCCGACCCCAAACAGGAGCCCCTGGCCGAGGTGCTCGTCAAGGCGGGGGCCGACATCGTGGTCGGGAGCCACGCCCACGTGCTCCTCGGTGGTGGCTACCTCGGGTCGGCCTACGTCGACTACGGCCTCGGGAACTTCGCCTTCTACAACGACCCGTCGCCGACCGACGTGAGCGGCACGCTCGTCATCACGGCGACCGGTCGCCACATCGACGACGTGACCTGGCGCCCCGCGCTCATCGAAGACGAGCTGCCCGTCCCCCTCACCGGCGACGAAGCCACGCAGGCCGTCGCCGCCTGGAACAACCTCCGCGGCCTGACGGATCTCTCGGCCGACCCCGGCGCCCCGATCGCCTCGCCCTCGACGGAGAGCCAGCCACCGCCGGCCGCCGTGGCCCAGCAGCTCTCCCTCGACTCGTGACCACGAACGGGCCTGTCGACCGGCGGGCCGCCGTGCGACGATGGGTGGACCGAGCGAGACCTCGAAGGGGGAGCCATGGCCGACAGCACCCACGACTTGCCAGACAGTCAGCTCCAGGAGAGCCAGCTCGGGCTGCAGGCGATGCTCGACCTCTCGGCGCCACAGCCCAACTACCGGACGCTCATCGAACAGGGTGGCCTCCTCCAGCCGATGGAGGGCATGGCCCTCAGCTTCGCCCGGGCCGACACCGAGTTCGTCCTCCGGCACCACGAGCTCTTCTCGTCACGCGTCGAGATGAACCTGGGCAACGTGCGGCCGCTGATCCCGCTCAACGTCGACCCGCCCCAGCACGCCAAGTACCGCAAGCTCATGGACCCACTGTTCGCCCCGAAGCGGATGGAGGAGCAGGAAGAGGACATCACCCGGCGGTTCAACGGGTTCGTCGACGCGTTCATCGACCGCGGGGAGTGCAACTTCTCCGAGGAGCTGGCGGACATCTTCCCGGCCTCGGTCTTCCTCGGCCTCCTCGGCCTGCCCGAGGACGAGCTGCGCATGTTCCTCGACCTGCGGGACGGGATCTTGCACCCCGAGAAGATGGACCCCGACGCCCTCTTCGACCTCGACAAGCGCCGGGCGGTGAACAAGGTCACCGGTGAGAAGATCTACGCTTACTTCTCCGGCCTGATCGAAGAGCGCCGGCGCCAGCCGGCCGACGACATCATCACGCGCTTCCTCCAGGCCGAGATCGACGGCGAGCACCTGAGCGCGGACGACATCTTGGACGTCTGCTTCCTCTTCCTCATCGCCGGGCTCGACACGGTCAGTGACTCGCTGACCTGTTTCTTCGCCTACCTGGCCCGCAGCCCCGAGCACCGGCGCCAGATCGTGGAGGACCCGTCGGTCATCCCCGCCGCCGTCGAGGAGCTCCTGCGCTGGGAGTCCCCGGTCCCGGCCGGGGTGCCCCGGGTCGCCACCCAGGAGGTAGAGCTGCCGACCGGCGAGGTCATGGCGACCGGCACCGCCGTCGTGGTCAGCTACGGGGCGGCCAACATCGACGAGAGCGCCTTCCCGGACGCCTTCGACGTGCGTTTCGACCGTGACTCCAACCCCCATATCGCCTTCGGCGCCGGCGTCCACCGTTGCCTCGGGTCCCACCTCGCCCGCCGCGAGCTACGCATCGCCCTCCGCGAGTGGCACCAGCGGATCCCCGAGTACCGGATCAAGCCGGGCCATGAGGCCCTCGAGTACCCGCCCGGGCTGCGCCACGTGAAAGACCTGACGCTGTCGTGGAGCTGAGAGGACCCTCGCCCCGGACCGGGTCGCGCCGCGGCGCGGCGCGGGAACGTTCCGCCGCTGAACGGGTCTGCCGGCGGGCCGAACCGCGGCGCCCCGAACGTCGGTCGATGCCGAGGTCTCGCGGGGGCGCCAAGTGTCCGGGCCGTACCGCCGGGCGGCTGGACCCGTGAGAGGGGCCGCGTTGGACATGCCGGCGCAACTCCGGACGGGTGCCACGAGCCGAGATCACCTCGAAGCGGGGAGAAGCCGTCCTCATGTCGCGTGCTGACTACGAGCCCTCGAAGAGACGGCCTATCTGCTGCGCGCTCCCGCGAACGCCAAACGCCTTCTCAAGAGGCTCTTGCAGGCGAGAGCGGGCGAGCGAGAAGAGCACGACCTGGTTTGATGCGCCTGGTCTTCACCCCGCACGGCTGGGCCGACCACCTGTACTGGCAGAAGTCGGACCGCGCCATGCTGAAGCGGTTGAACCGCCTCCTCGGAGACGCCCTGCGGGACCCGTTCGTCGGGATCGGTAAACCCGAGCCCCTGCGTCACGTGCTCAACGGGTGCTGGTCCCGGCGAATCGACGAGGAGCACCGACTTGTGCACCTCGTTGACGCGGACGATCTCGTGATCCTGCAGGCTCGATATCACTATGAAGCTTGACAGGTTCGATCGATCGGATCAGGCAGATGCGACCGCAAGTATTACGAGTGGCCCCGGCGCCGTTCACCGCGTTGTGCTGCGTCTCTCCCCAGAACGCCGGGAAGAGGGCGCACTCAACGCTGCTGTCGATCTTTTCCTAAACTGCCGATACGAGTTTAGGAAGTTCGCCAACTTGACGGACAAGTGTCGTCAAGTCGAGATAGGTGTCCTTGCGGTCCACGAGGCCATCGCTGACGGCGATCACGTCCGCGCCGTCGCAGGCGAACTCTGAACCATCAGAGGTTCCCGACATGTCGTATTCGAATACGATGTGGTCGGAACCCACGTAAACCCTCTTGGCTTCAAAATGAAGGTTCGGGACGAGTCTGAGCAGTGTCGCGATGAGCTCCCGAACCGCAGCTCGGCCCACCGCCGGATCAGAAACCCCGTGCATATGGAAGGTGGATCCTTCAGTGTGCAGCGACGCAATGGCGTCGGGATTGTGGTCTGTCCAGGCCTGGTGGTACTGCCCGGCTAGCTCATCGATGCTCAAGCTCAAAGGACTCCTTCATTCGTCGTCTCCGATTGACGATGACCCACCTCCCCTGATGCGTCAAGGGAGGTGGGCCCCGACCGGGTCCGTTTTACTGCTCGAGGTTTTCCACGTGCATGATGTCCCGTGTTGAAGGCACGATCCCGACTTCTTGTAGAACGGGCATCAGGAAGGTGCCGAAGGCGTCGTAATTCTCCTGGGAATCCCAGATCTCAAAGACCATGAGCTGCCCGTCGTCCCCGAAGCACGAGTGGTGCTTACGCCCCTCCATCTTTGCTCCGGAAGCGTCCAGACCCTTGCGAGCCTTGTTGTACTGCTCAAGGGTCAATGTCTCAGGTTTCACATATACAGCGATCACTCTGGATCTCCTCTGTCTGATGTTTCTCACGCCGGGTTTGGCGTCATGCGGGTGAACGCACACTCATCAGCCAGGTGACAGAGCTTGCAGCGCCCTACCGAGATGACATCAAGACGAGGAACATCCGGCCAAGCCAATGACCCGACGTTCGGAGTTCCTCGACACCTTCGACCCGAAGGTCGCTGGGATGTGTGAATCCTCTCGACTCACCGTAACAGGTACTGGTCTCCAACGTTCACGGTATTTCTGTGGGCGCTGCTGTGCAGCCTTTCAATTTCTGTTGGCGCTGCTGTTCAGCCTCTCGCTCCGGTGCCTACCAGACCACCGGGGATGGTGCCTCATGAGATCGTGGGCGCCAGTGGCGCCTCTTTGGTATGGCTGCTCGGCGAATGCGTACCGTCCAGCGATTTAGCTGGCATTTGGGTCCTTGCCGTTATCAGAAGGGGCAATCGAAAGCCCGACGATCTCTGCTGCCCTGCGGTCAGCTGGCTCCATCACGTGGGCGTAGGTCCTGAGTGTGACGGCCGGCTGGGCGTGGCCGAGTCGGCCTGCCGCCGTCCGGACGTCGACCCCTCCGGCCAGCATGACGCTCGCGGCGAAGTGTCTGAGGTCGTGGAGGCGGATCGAAGGGAGCCTTGCTTGGTCCCGGACCCGGATGAAGGCTGAGGTGACACGGCTGGGGCGCCAGGGTTGGCAATAGTCGGGAGACTGGGACCAGACGTAGGCGTCGGGCTCGAGGCGGCACCCCACAGCCGAACAGGTCGACTCTGTGCTCGGATCGATGGCCCTAAGCCGACCCAGCCAGTCCAGCCCGCACCGTTGCATCCACCGAGACCGCTCCCATCAGACGCTTCGTCCAGACCGTTCTTCTGGGTGGTGGCGAGCCCGGCGCGGTTTATGGACAGGATCATGGACAGGACGACGGTCGGGTTCGTCCTCGCACCCGGATTGTCACAGATCCTCTCTACGTTGGCGATGTGCCAACGAGGGTCCGCCTACCCGACGACGTGGCCGAGCGCCTCGCGGCCGAAACGGCTCGGCGCGGCGTGAGCATGGACGAACTGGCGGCTGAGCTCATTGCCGCTGGACTGCCGCCCAAGGGCCGGCGCGCCTCGACACCACGCCACCTCGAGTTCACGGCCGCGGGCGCCTCGGGCTCAGCACAAAGTGGAGCTGAGGCCGACGAGATCCTCGCCGAGGGCTTCGGATGCGAGTGAGCACGGCCGATAACGGTTCTGTTATCATTTGATGCCGGGTCACGACTGGGAGGTGGTGTTTCACCGGGCGTTTGAGGCCTGGGCGGACCGTTTGAGCCAAGCAGACGCTGAAGCGCTCCTCGCCGCGATCACGGTGCTTCGTGACCGGGGCCCTTCGCTCGGACGGCCCCTCGTCGACACGGTGGTGGGAAGCCGGCACCCGAACATCAAGGAGCTCCGACCGGGATCGACAGGACGCACCGAGATTCGGGTCCTCTTCGCCTTCGACCTCGAGCGAAAGGCGATCCTCCTCGTGGGAGGGGACAAGAGCGACGACTGGCGCGGGTGGTACGAAGCCAACATCCCGGTAGCAGACGAGCGGTTCAGAGAACACCAAGAGGAGATCACCAAGCGACGGACCGCCAAGAAGGTACGTCCTGGCAAGAAGGGTAAGAAGCGATGAGTGCCCGAGACTGGGAGAAGAAGGTCCTGCAGGCCCCTGGGGCAAAGGAGCGGGTAGCCGCAATCGAAGATGAGCTTCGCCTGGCGACGGGGCTCACCGCCCTCCGGGAGGAGGCCGGAATGTCCCAGCGGGAGCTGGCCAAGCGGCTTGGGGTCTCCCAACCCCGAATCGCTGCGATCGAGCGATCAAGAAACGTCACCATCGAGGTCCTCGACCAGTACGTCAGTGCTCTCGGTGGCACTCTCGAGGTGAGTGTCGTCAAGGGACGTCGAAAGCTGTCACTGCTCGGCGCCACCGCTAAACAAGCGCCTCAGAAGAAGCCTGCTCGGCAAGCACGGT
>DATGZH010000053.1:0-116654 GCA_035297265.1 Acidimicrobiales bacterium
CGCGACAGTGCTGTCCCGTACCTATCCTGAGGCCATCGCGGGACGACCGAAATCGATTTCGTTCGATCCAACGAGCGGAGCATTTCAGCTCGCCTATGTACCCAATCATGCGATTCACGCCCCAACCGTGATATTCGTTTCAACGCAGGTCCATTACCCGGGCGGATACTGCGCTCTGGTCTCTGGAGGGACCGTCGTGTCGTCAGTTGGAAGCGAGATCCTCCTCGTGGCCAACGACCACACCGCACGCTCCGTCTCCGTCACCGTCACTCGCGGAGCATGCCCAACGGCTTGACTTCGAGAAGCACGAGTTGGTGGCCGATGGGCTGGTGCCGTTGCAAAGTTGCTGACGCCGTGCTCGACACCCCTGGTGCCATTCGCACCACGGACGTAGCTCCCCGAATGTTGGCCTGACATATGGGGCCGATGCCGGGAACCTCTGGCAGACCGCGAACTGCTTGTCAGCAGGGCCGCGTATGGCCGTTGTCTCTTTGGGCGTCTCCTAGGGAATGGGACCTTCGCCTCTTGCTGGAAGACGAGGATCCCGCTCAGCATGGCATCATGGCCGCGAGACGTATCGCCGTGGTCGCAATATTGGCGATCCTCCCCTTAGCGGTGGTCGCGTGCGGTAACAACGGCTCGACAACTTCGACGACCACCACCACGTCCTCGGCCGCGACGAGTACGACGTCCGTCAAACCCGCAGGCTGGACGGCGGTGTGGCCGACGGCGGCCGGGACCGCCCGTTACGAGACACCTGAGGCTGCCGCCAGGGGATTCTCGATCGATTACCTCCACATGTCCAACCCAGTGATCGGCCAGTTCCAGCAGGGTGATGCCCGTTCGGGTGAGGTCCCTATCCGACCGAACTCCATTGGACCGGTGACCACAGTGATCGTCCGCCAGCTGACCGGTGATGGAACCTGGTCGGTGCTTGGATCGGCGACGGCCAATATCACGATCACCGAGCCAAAGACGCTGGAGACCATCTCCTCGCCGGTCACCGTGAGTGGCATGAGTACTGCCTACGAGGCGACCGTGAATCTTTCCCTGCGACAGGACGACGTCACCAAGCCGTTGGTCGATAGCACCGTGATGGGAGGGGCCAACGGGGAAATGGGACCGTTCAGTACCTCGCTGACCTTCGCTGCGCCCAGCAGCCGATACGGCGCCCTGGTCCTCTACACCATCTCGGCCAAGGACGGGACGGTGGCCGAGGCAACGGTGATCCGCGTGCAGTTCACATGAAGGGCAGGCATCTTCGCTGCACCGTCGTCCAACGTGCACCAGCCTTGCTTCTGGGGCCCTGGTGCCGGCGACGGCTGCTTGCGGCAGTTCGACCGTGAGCTCCACGGCCTCGACGAGAGCCGCACCAACGTCGACGACGACGGCTCCCGCCGATGATGTGGGGCAAGATCGAGTCCGTCGCCGCACTCCCCGCATGGCCGCCCGCTCGGCATCGAAAGGCAGCTTGACGCCACGACCGACCATCCTCGCTCCATCTCTTCGGTCGGTCCTCAGGCCCGGGGCAACCCGCCGAATGTCCCAGCGCACGTCGGGCGGTTGGCGCGATGCTGTTCGGGTCGATTCGCCGGCTAGGGCACGGGCACGATGGGGGTCCGATGACACAACGTCAGGAGCAGGTTGCGATCCTCGGCATTGGCGCGATGGGCCACGGTATGGCAACCAGTGCTTTACGGTCGGGCATCCCGACGATTGTTTGGAACCGCACGCCTGAGACAACCAGAGACCTGGTTGGGCTCGGCGCGGAAGCTGTCGATTCCCCTGTCGAAGCCGCTCGGCGTGCAGCCATCGTGATAACGATGGTGACCGACGTTGACGCCGTCCTCTCTATTGCTCGGGACCAGGGCATGCTCGCCGCCCTAGCTCCCGGCGCGATCTGGGTGCAGATGAGCACGATCGGTACGCCGGGAATAGAGGAGGTCGCCACGTTGGTGTCGGTTGAACGACCTGACGTGGTGCTCCTCGATGCGCCGGTCTCTGGCAGTAAGGACCCCGCCGAGCAGGGCACGCTGACCATCTTTGCGTCTGGTCCCACTGAGGTCCGTACACGCGTCACGCCACTCTTCGATGCACTCGGCCAGCGCACGATCTGGGCGGGACCGTTAGGTACGGGATCGCGGCTGAAGCTGGTGAACAACACCTGGCTCGCCTTTACGGCCGAAGCCGTTGCCACGTCGATAGCCCTGGCCCACCACCTGGGACTCGATACGGAAACGGTGGTGAATGCCCTCGAGGGCGGTCCCCTCGTGTCGCCTTGGCAGGTAGGAAAGTTGCAGCGGATTGCCAACGGCGACTTCTCGAGCCAATTTGCGTTGTCCTTGGCCCTGAAGGACGCCCGTCTCGCCCTGGCGGCGGCGCCAGATACCCGGCTCGCCACCCTCGCCTGCCTGGCCGACGAATGGCAACGGGCGGTGGACGCTGGGCTCGGGAACCAAGATCTGACCGTGGTCACCCGCATGCTCGAGGAGTAGAGGCGGCCGGGTGACGCTGATCGGATACCCGATGATGTGCGAGCAGGCGGGACCGAAGCAACTGGTGCATGACGTCGTCCTCGCCGAAGAGGCCGGTTTTGACTTTGCCGTCATCAGCGACCACTACTTCCCGAGGCTTGACACCCAGGGCCACTCTCCTTATGCCTGGAGCGTGCTCGGCGCCGCCGCCCAGGCCACCAGCCACATACCTCTCATGACCTATGTGACGTGCCCGATCCGCCGGCATCACCCGGCGGTCGTGGCCCAAAAGGCGGCCACGGTGCAGCTGCTGTCCGATGGCCGGTTCACCCTTGGACTCGGCGCGGGGGAGAACCTCAATGAGCACGTCGTGGGAGGGGGGTGGCCGATCGCGCCGGTACGCCACGAAATGCTCGAAGAAGCGGTCGAGATCATCCGCGCGCTGTGGGCAGGCGGGATGGTGACATTCCGGGGCAAACACTTCCAGGTCGAGTCGGCGAAGATCTGGGATCTGCCAGAGGCCTCCCCACCGATCGGCATCGCCGCATCAGTGCCTGCGAGTTGTCGTCTGGCGGGACGACAGGCCGACGCCCTGATCGCAGTGGAGCCTCGACCCGAGATCGGCCGGATGTTCAGCGATGCCGGGGGCTCCGGCAAGCCCCGCATCGGTCAGATCGCCCTTTTGTACGATCCCGATCAACGGATCGCAGTGGCCCGGGCAATGGATCAGTTTCGCTGGTTCACCGGTGGATGGAGGGTCAATGCTGAACTTCCCGTCCCGGCTTCGTTCGCTGAGGCGTCGACCTTGGTCCGCGAAGAGGACGTGTCAGAGCAGATGCCGTGCGGACCCGATGTCGGGCAGCATGTCGCCGGGATCCGTCGGTTCGAGGCGGCAGGATTCACTCACGTGGCCCTGATCCAGGTCGGAGGGGACACCCAGGAACAGTTCATCACCTGGGCAGCTGAAGAGCTGCTAGCAGCCCTGCGGTCATCGTGACCAACCTTGAGTCGCTCTCGAGACCCACGTTCGACGCGCGCCGAGTCGAGGTTCCGAGGATCGAGGCTTGATCCCTGGATCCCCAATATGAGCACCTCTCCCACTCCACCCGAACCTTCCCGGATCCTGCTCGCCACGTTGACAGTCCTCACGGTCGTCAGCGGCATGGTCGATGCCGTTAGCTACCTGGGTTTGGGCCACGTCTTCACGGCCAACATGACTGGCAACATCGTGTTGCTCGGCTTTGCGGCCGCGGGCGCCAAGGGCTTTTCGATAGCCGCAAGTCTGACTTCGCTCGGCTCCTTTCTTCTTGGGGCTGCGGTGGCCGGGAGGATGACCCTTCACGTTGGGTCTCGCCGCCTCTGGCTTGTCTTCGCCATGGCGGCCGAGGGAGGGTTCACCGGTGTAGCGGCCGTGGTATCGGCTTTCAATTCGGGCAGCGTCAGCACCGGATGGCCGCGGTACGCGGTGATTGCCCTTCTCGCTTTCGCGATGGGCGTGAGGAACTCAACGATTCGGCGTCTGGCAGTTCCCGAGGTGACCACGACAGTGCTCACAATGACGCTCACCGGTTTGGCTGCTGACTCATCACTTGCCGGTGGCCACAATCCCAGAATCGCACGCCGTACATCGGCAATAGCTGCCATGCTGGTCGGTGCCTTCGTAGGCGCTGAGCTCTTTCTCCACCAGGGTGCAACCTGGCCTTTGGCGATAGTGGCCGCGGCCGTTCTGGTCACCGGCACTTTGTTCGCAGCCAGCCGAGCCTCGAGACAACTGGATGCCTGACAAGGAGAAGTTCCACATCGCCATTTGACGCGACAAGGCGCCTCACGCGGTCACCGAGCAGTCCACCGTCGGCATGGGTCACTCCATGGGCGGCGTGTTGGCGGTGCCGGGGCCTCACACGGTCACGAGCCGCAGAGCGTGCTCTGGTGTGTAGGGATGGAAACTGTCGTAACGCGAACGGGTCTCGATGCTCTGACACCGCCTTCGGGGGCCACTGGGGGTCTTCGGGCGGGGGGGCCGCCACCCGGCTCTTCCGAGGCCAGGATCCGCCCGAACAGTACGGATCTGAGGTTCGCGCCGTAACCGAAATGGATCTTGGACTTCTGGATTCCGACAGGCCGTTCATCTCGGAGGTCTCGATGTCCTTTGCCGATTATCGGGGTCCGGCCATCTTCTTTCTGCAGAGCGAAGGTGGCCCTGAAGAGATCAAGATCGTGTTAGCTCAGCCTGAGGTTAAACTCTTCTCGCAGGACCCCCCACTGACCCAGGAGCAGGCCGACCGCGCCAGCGCCAGCTTCGCCCAGTTCTTCGACCAGTTCTTCGACCAGTTGCCCGAGGATGAACGAGCGGTTCTCACCCAGGTCTTGCGCCGGGCGGCCGAAGCCGGTGATGCAGAGACCTGAGCGATGCAACGACCATGATGCGCCCGGCCGAGGGAACGCAGCGACGGCGGCCCTTTGGTGACCTACTCTCCCAAGATGCCATTCTCGGGCCGCAGCCTGTGTCGTGAGCGCGGACAGGTTGGACGCACTAGGACGCCGCTGTTCGTCAGCTGTGGACGGGGCAAGTTGCTGAAGGGGTGTAACAACCAGCGGCGTCGCCTTTCAGGCAGCCAGCTGAGGACCTGAATCGGCCTCGTCGGTCGCCGAACGGATCGACAACGTTTCTCTTGCGCCGCTAGTGTCCGCGGCACTTATCGGCCGACAGGAACGAGGTGGGGATGCAGCGAGTGACCAGTCGACGAGCTGCGTCTACTCAGTCTGTAGGCCGACGACATCGAGGACGTCGGGGTATGGCGATCGCTGGGGCGACTGTTCTCGGCGCTTGCTTTACCTTCCTCCCGGGTGCGATGGCCTCGGCGGGCGGCCCGCAGCCCACGGGCTTCACGGTGTGTCCCACGCAGGCGCAACTCGTGGCCGCCGTGGCGGCGCAGGGAACGATCACGTACGACCTGGCGTGCACGCTGACGCTCACCGCACCCATCACGATCCCGAACGGGAACACCGTGGACATCGAGGCGAACGGCTTTGCCGTGACGCTCTCGGGCGGCAACGCCGTCCAGATCTTCCTGGTAAAGGGGGGCACCCTGACGTTGGGTGGGCTCATGCTCGCCTCAGGCAACGTCACTGGCGTTTCACCCCCCAACGCTGGCGATGGGGCCTTCGGGACCAACGGCGCCAACGGCAACAACGGACCGTCGCAAGGTGCCGCCGGCGGTTCGGGGGGCAACGGTACGAACGGCGCCCCCGGCGGTAAGGGGAGTTCGGGAGGTAAGGCCGAAGGCGGGGCCATCAACATCTCCTCGGGAACCGTGAACCTGAACGGCGCCACGGTCGAGTTCAGCACGGCGGTCGGTGGCAACGGGGCCTTCGGCGGCACGGGGGGCCTCGGAGGCAACGGCGGCACGGGCGGCACCGGCGGTGGCGGGGCGGCGGGGGGTCCGGGTGGCACCGGCGGTTCGAGTGGCAGCGGGGGGAAGGGTGGGAACGGTGGTGAGGCGCTCGGTGGGGCCATCTACAACGCCGGGACGCTGAACCTGAACGCCACGATCTTCACCAACGACTACGCCAGAGGTGGTTCGGCCGGCGGCGGCGGCGGGGCCGATATCGGGGGCGCCGGTGGCGGTGGCGGCGCCGGCGGCCAAGGGGTGGACCCCCCGAACTCGAGCGGGCAGGCGGGAGGCACTGGCGGTAACAGCGGTGCCGCCGGCCCGGCGGGGCACGGCGGTAGCGCCGGCAAGCCCGGCAAGGCGGGAATCGGCGAAGGCGGTGACGTCTACAACGTGGGGACCCTCCACGACACCGGCGGGACCTTCGCATCGTCCAGCGCGTCGGGTGGCGCGGGCGGCGGCGCCGGCACGCCGGGCACGGGCGGCTTGGGCGGCCCCGGCGGCGTCGGCGGGGGAGGTTCACCGGGTGCTGCCGGTGCCCCTCCGGGCCAGGGCGCAACCGGTGGTAACGCCGGCGGAACCGGTGGTATCGGCGGTGCTGCGGGTCTGGCGTCGGCTGGAGCCGCAGCGGGTAAGGCGGCGTCGGCCAGCGCCGGCGGCCTCGCCGCCGGCGGCGCCGTGTACTCGACCGGGTCGGCCACGATCTCAGGCGCCACGTTCTCGAGCGACGGTGTGCTCGCCGGTTCCGGCGCGAACGGCGGCAATGGTGGCGTTGGAGGCTTCGGCGGGACCGGTGGCGAAGGCGGGAGCGCCGGCTTCGGTGGTGCGCCCTCGTGCGGCACGCAGAGCTGCGGCATGCCGGGAGGCGCCGGCACGGCCATGCCGGCGACGCCAGGGGGAGCAGCCGGGCCGAGCACGGGCGGTGGCAACGGTGGTAGTGGCGGGAACGCCGACGGGGGGGCGATAGCCAACCACGGCAGCAGCCTCATGGCGACCAACGACACCTTCACGGCTGACACGGCGACCGCTGGTGGGGCTTCCCCTGGGGGGGTCGGAGGCCAAGGAGGCGGGGGCGGCACCGGCGGCACCGGCGGCAACGGTTCAACTGACGCCAGCGGGAACAACCCCACCCCGGGTCAGACGGGGGGCAACGGGGGTCCCGCCACCGGCGGCGGCCCAGGCGGCAAGGGTGGCGTCGGTGGACTGGCCCAGGGCGGTGCCGTCGCCGACCTCACCGGCTCGGCCTCGGTGACGTCGTCCACATTCAGTTCGGACAGCGCCACCGGGGGTGCGGGGAACGTGGGTGGTGGTGGCGGTCGTGGGGGCATGGGCGGCACCGGTGGCAACGGCGGCGAGGGCGCCAACCCACCCGAGGGTGGGCACGGTGGCAACGGGACCAACGGCGGCAGCGGCGGCCCGGGCGGTAAGGCCGGGGCCGGTGGCGCGGCCACCGGAGGTGCGGCCTGGACGAACAGTCCACCGTTCAACGGCGGCACCGACACGTTCGGTAGCGGCAACACGGTGGCCGGTGGCACCGGTCAGTCCACCGGTGGAGTCGGTGGCGCCGGTGGAGCCGGCGGGAACGCCGGTCTCGACGGGGAGGGACTCTCGTCGGGGAACGGGACAGCGGGTGTTCCGGGTGCCACCGGAGCAAACGGCGCCGGCTCGTCTGCCGGTGTCGGGAGCGATCCGAACTCCAACTGAGTGTCATGAAGTGGGGCCTCTTCCGGTGAGAACTTGGGTTCTCTCCGGAGCCTCACCGAAAGGGGGCCCCGACCGTCGGCGCCCGAGGCGGCTGGGCAGCGTCGGGCTGGTCCTCGCCACGTTCGTCGGCCTGATGGTGTGGCCGACGGTGGCGCAGGGTGCCGCTCCGGCTTCGCCGGGCGTTCCGCCGGGCCATCCTCGCCAACAGACCGCCCTCGTTGCGGCAAGGGGGGAGTGGTCGTCCGAGCCGGTGGCCTTCCATGGAGCGACCACGGTGAATCAGGCCAGCACCTCTACTCGTGGGGTGACGGCGACCCGGATCAACGTCGTCTTCCCGATAGCCAACCTCCAACAGCTCTCGAGCCAGTTCGGATTCGAGGGTGATGTCGAGTACTCGGAACAAGTGAAAGCGATCAAGCTGTTCGTCGGTGCCGTCAACAAAAGAGGTGGCATCAACGGGCGGAAGATCAACCCCATCATCTCCTCCTTCGACCCGACCGACGAAGCGGATATGAGAGCGCTCTGCAAGGACTGGACGGAGGGCAGCCCGGCAGCTTTTGCGGTGCTCGACGGTGTCGGGGCCTGGACGGGCGACAACGAGTTGTGTGTGACGCAGGAAGGCCACACCCCGTTCATCGGCCAATGGACCACGGTGACCAACTGGACATCGCTCGGTGCTCCCTACCTGTGGTGGACGGGTCCTGACGATGCGCCGATCCTGCAGGCCACTGTGGTCTGGGGCTTGAGCTCAGGACTGCTCAGCTTCGGCCGCAAGGTCGGGGTGATCGCCGGCGATCGGGCCAGCGACCAGCTAGCGCTCAGGGACTACCTCCTGCCGGACCTGGCACAGATCGGGGTGACACCGATGGTCGAGACCATCGCCGCCGACCCCTCTGAGACGGCGGCCACGAGTGCCGAGGCCCCGCTCATCGTCCAGAAGTTCCGTGCCGCTGGCATCAGTTCGATCATCCCCCTCATCCCGTTCAATGTCTTCTTTCCGGTGCTCGAGGCTGAGACACAGCAGCAGTACTTCCCCAAGCTCCTACTCTCCGATTACGAGTCGTCCATCGAGTCGGCGCTCGGCCTGATTCCGGTGCCCTTCGACAAGGCTCTCAACGGGCAGGAGGGTGTGACGGTGGAAACCCTCGGCGGGATCGATGACACCAGGCCCGAGGCCGACGGTGGCTACGACCCGGGAGTGCGCAGCTGCTTCGCCCTCTGGCACAAGGCCCATCCCCAGATCCCCAAGGGCAACATGAACTTCTACATAGAAGAGCAGGGGCCGGTCCAAGGCTGGTGCCAGGAGATCCGCCTCTTCACCGCAGCAGCAAGAGCGGCTGGGCGAAACCTAAACCGCCGGACCTTCGTCCAGGCCATGGCCAGGATCTCAGACTTTCCCGGCGGCTATTCCCCGATCCTCACGTATGGCCCGAGGAAGTTCTACGGTCCCACCGAGTACCAGGTGGTGAGGCTGCACGTCAACCTGCCTCCGAGTTCCCAGTGCAGGCCTCCCCTCGGCAAACTCCCTCCGCAATTGGTCTGTTGGGCCCGCGTCATCCCGTTTCGGCGGCTTCCGAGCGGGGGAGCGACCGCTTGACAGTCTGAGTGGGGGCTGACTGTTCTGTGGCGACAAGCGATCGGCACCGAAGCGACCAGCGAGGGCTCGACGGCCCCACCCGACCTCCGACGACCATCCGGCAGCTACAGCTGCTCCGATGTCATGACGTGAAGCCTGCGCCTTGGTGCGCGTGACGACCCGTTGATCTCCATAGGGGAAGCGCAAGCGAGATCAGCGTCGCCATTCATGCCGGGGACGGACGGTGGTGCATTGCTGGCAGCCAGTCAGAGCTTCGGCCAAAATGACGTCCATGCCAGAGAACATCTTCGTCGGGCGTGACGCGGATCAGTATGACGCAAGGTCGACCGAGATGTTCGACCCGAAGATCGTCAACCCGACGGTCGACTTCTTAGCCGAGCTTGCCGAGGGTGGGAGCGCGCTTGAATTTGCCATCGGAACCGGCAGGATCGCCCTGCCTCTCAGTCAACGCGGCATCCCCGTCTACGGCATCGACATTTCCGAGGACATGGTGGCTCAGCTGCGGGCGAAAGCAGGTGCCGAGAACATAGGCGTGACGATCGGTGACATTGCGACGACCAAGGTCGATGGGAGATTTCGGCTCGTCTATCTGGTGTTCAACACCATTGCCAACCTGACGACACAAGATGAGCAAGTCGCATGCTTTCAGAATGCCGCCGCTCACCTCGAGCCTGGAGGATGCTTCGTCATCGAAGTCGTCCTCCCAGAACTGCGACGGCTGCCGCCGGGGGACACGGTTCGAGCGTTCACCGTGACGCCGACACATCTCGGATTCGACGAGTACGACGTCGCGACGCAACGCCTCGTTTCCCACCACTACTGGATGGCCGGCGGCAAAGTGGAAAACCACTCCTCTCCACACCGGTATGTCTGGCCGGCAGAGCTCGATTTGATGGCCCGGCTGGCGGGGATGACCCTCCGTGAACGATGGGCCTGGTGGGATCGGGCGCCCTTTACGAGTGACAGCGGGACCCATGTCTCGGTCTGGGAGAAGCCCGTCGAGCCCATGGCCGGGTCCTCCGGCTGACGCCGCAAGTGGCCCATCGGTTCAGGGCGGGGCTGCCCAAGACGACCCGGGGTCGTCGCCCCGACGGGGCCGATCGAAGGCGTCGCGTCCCTTGGGCGAAATCGGAGTGACCGGACGCCCGGGTGGGCGCTTCATGGTCGTTGCATCGCTCAGGTCTCTGCATCACCGGCTTCGGCTGCCTGGCCCAAGACCTGGGCGAGAACCGCTTGCTCATCCTCGGGCAACTGGTCGAAGAACCGGGCAAAGCTCACGCTGGCGCGGTCGGCCTGCTCCTGGGTTATTGGCAGGTCCTGTGAGAAGAGTTTGACGTCACCGACCTGAACTAAGGAGACCCTGAATCTCCTGGGGAGCAACATTCTCGTTCGACCAATGAAACCAAGCCATCGAAACCTCCAAGATGAATAGGCGGTCGTGATCCAGACGTCCAAGAGCCGTTTCGGTTACGGCGCGCCAACCTCAGTACCCAAATTGACGAGTGCGCTTCGCCTCGGACGCGCAGGATCGGCAACCAGGCGCTCCTGATGGCTTACAGCCGGAGACTCGAGTGGCCCCCGAAGCGGTGTCCGAGCATCGAGACCCGTTAGCGATACACAGACCCCATCGCGTCGTAGCAGAGCACGCCATCCTGCCCGTGACAGTGTGAGACCTGACCGAACGTCGGAGATCGGAAGGACGTCCAGTCACGAGGCAGGACGAGAACTCGGTACGACTAGCCGACAAGATGAAGAATGACGACGATCGTCAGGATGATCAGGAGGACGAGGAAGGCGGCGACGAACCAGACCCAGCGATGATGACGTTCGGGTATCTCGAAGGCGACGGGCGGGGTTCCCGGGGCCACGCGGTTGGGCATCGAGGACGAGGTGGTCGGGGGGAAGAAAGACGGCGCAGGGAAGTCAGCGGGCGGTGACGCAGGCGGGTCCCCTCGTTCGCCGTCCTGTTGGAACCATCGACCGGTCGGGTCCTGCATCCAGTTGTCCCCCGTTGCGTCCCGGTGGTACGGCGGATCGCTCATGGCAGCTTCGGTCCTTCGTCGCCAGAACTAGGAGCTGTCGACCCGGGCGGTGCTCATGGTCCGTGTCAGCGTGCTATGCCTCCGCCTCTTCGAGCGTGAGCTCCACCGCAGGGTCTGCTTCGAGCCGGTCGTCCGGGATCGGCACACCGCTCCGGACGGACAACCCATAGGTGCCATCGGCAAGCCGTTGCTCTGCCCGGTCGATGGCCGCGAGCCGCTCACGCAATGCTCCGGCCACCGTGTCGTCGTATTCCTCGGCGGTCTGGCGTTCGGCGGGGTCGGCGATGTCCCCCGTGTCGTTCGCCACGGCGCGGTTCTCCTGACCAGCGGCCTGCGTCTCGTCGAGGAGGACCTGGACGCGACGGCGCTCGTCCTCGAGAAGCTTCCGGGCTCGGTCCTGATCCACGATGGCTCCGTTCGCTCTGGACACTCGGTGTCCCACCGACCTTAGACGGCGAGGCCGGCGGTCAACATCGAGGTGCGTTTGCTCCATCGTCCCGAACCCGCCTGCGGAGGCTCTCGTGGAGGGTGATCGGGCAGTTCTCGAGGACGGTGTTCGGGCCGGACAGCACGCTGACCGCTCGGTTCAGGGCGTCTCGGCGACGCCGACCCACGGGTTACGTAACCGGTGATGTGACGGCCCTCTCGGGCACCGACTCGGACCTCGGCACAACGTCGTCGACGCAACGAAGAGTCAGTGTGCCTGGTCTGTCGGAACGTTCAAGGATCGCGACTGTGCCGATCCGGTCGTTCGTCAGCTCGTGTGGCACCGATGTGCACTGCGATGTTCGTCAGGGCCGAGACTGCCTGAACGGCGGCGGCAGCTTGACGAAGACCCGTCGGCAAAGAAAGGCACGAACCGGCGTTCGCGTCGAAGGGGCACGCGTACGCGTGATCACTACCTCAATCTGAGCTGAGAACACCCCTTCGTACCGTGGTCGCTTGACCTGGTGCGTCGCGGTGTGAGACAACTTGTGGAGACCATACGGCGGGTGGTCGGCCTCAGACGTTGACGACGATGCGAGGAGCTGACGACCATGCTGACCCAATACAAGCTGGGCCGTATCCACGACCACAATCCCCCGCCTGTCCCCGATCTTGCCACCTACGCCACGAAGCCGTTGCCGCCGCCAGCGGCGTCCGTCTCCGTCCCTGCCATCGCTGGCAACCCCAACGCCGACTGGGGGATGTTGGGCAACGACCAGTGGGGCGACTGCACGATCGCCGGAGCCGACCATGTGATCATGGGCGACTCCGCCATCGTCGCTGCGCCGTACACGGCGCCGACCCTGGCCGCAGTGGAGCGGGAATATTTCGGCCTGACCGGCGGCCCCGACAGCGGACTGGTGCTCAGTGCGGTGCTCAAGGCCTGGCGGGCCACCGGCATGTTCGGCAACAAATTGGCCGCCTACGCACCCGTCCACGTCAACAACACCACCCTCCTGCAGCAATGCGTCGAGTGGTTCGGCGCCGCCTACGTCGGCGTGAACCTGCCCAAGCCGGCTGAGGGCCAGTTCAAGCCGGACGGCTCGGGCGTGTGGGACCTCACCGGGACGAGCGCCGACCAGCAGATCGAGGGCGGGCACTGCATCGTCCTCGTGGCTTACGACGCCGACAACCTGTACGCCGTCACCTGGGGAGCGATCGTGGGCATCACGTACCGGTGGTGGGCGCAGTACGGGGACGAGGCCTGGGCCACGATCACCGCGGAGTTCGTCCAGCGCAACGGCGACGCCCGCGGCATCAGCCTGTCGAGCCTCGAGGCCGATCTCAACAACGCCTGATTGCTGTCGTCGCCGAGGCGACGCCGCTCGAGAACGCCCACCGTCGCCTACAGCACCCCCTGGTAGGCGAGGAGCGTTCCGACCTACGCTCCGCGTTCGGCACTGACCGCGGGCCGAGACGAGGTGCACCGACGAGGAACCGGTCGTGCGCGGGATCGGCCCAGGCCATTTCGTCGCGTGTCACTTCCCCCTCGACGCTTGACCCGGGGACGTCGGCTGCCGGGCGACGAGCCGATCGAGCCTCAGGTCGTGCCGGCGTCGAGCAGGTCCCGCACGAGGCCCCGCTGCTCGGACCGGGTCGTCACCCGGCAGCGCACGAAGTCGTCGCCCGGGTCGAGGCGCACGTCGGCGTAGACGTCGCTCCCCTCCTCGTGGAAGTGGAGGCAGGCCTTGGAGCGCCGGTAGAAGACGCCCGGGCGCTTCTCGACCAGCCCGTCGACGGCGCGGAGGCGCTCGAGCAGCGGCTCGATGGACGCCAAGGTCTTCGGACCGGCGTGTTGCACCCCGGCGAGCCTAGGTGGCCCGCCCGGGTGCACGAGATCGGCTCAGCCGGCCGCCAGGTCGGTCACGAAGTCCGGTCCGGGGGTGCCGAGACCGGTCATCGAGTCGTAGCCGGGGGCGGTCGAGAGGGCCACGTTCTGCGTCGAGCAGTTGTTCGTGGCGTCGCAGTAGGTCTCGGGGCCCTCGTAGGTGAGGGTGCGGACCGAGACGAGCAGCCCGTTGCTCTTGTTGAGGGTGTTGGCGAAGTCCACCCGGCTGAGGGCCTGCGGGCTGCTGGCCGGCACCACGTCGAAGAAGGCGTTCGGCGTGGTGGCCAGGTCGTAGAGGGCCGGGTTCACGAAGCCGACCGCCGAGCCCCGCACCTGGTCGACGACGGCGAGGACGCCCGCCAGGAGCGGCGAGGCCAGGCTCGTGCCGCCGATCTTGTACTGGGCGTACGCCGGGCCGTGCGGGAAGAGCTGGGTCTCGCCGACGAGCATCCCGGTCTGGGGGTCGGCGTCCATCGAGACGTCCGGCTCCACCCGGCCGGCGTGGCCGGTCACGCCGATGTTGCGATCGGCCAGGTCCGCCGGGACCACCGCCGACTGGTAGGCGGGCTCGAGGTAGCGGTAGCTCGTACCGCCCCCGCTGCCGTAGTCGAAGACCCCCGGGGCCGGCGGGAGGTAGGTCCCGACGAGGGCGGAGGTGCAGCCGGTGAGGACGCCCACGAAGGCGGTGGTGCAGAGGTCGCTCTTCGAGGTCGACCAGCCCAGCTCGCCGAGACGGCTGCCCTTCGGCCCGACCTCGAGGGAGGTCCCGCCGACCGCGGTGGCCCAGGGGGAGGAGGGCGGGTAGTCGGCTGAGGTGAGCCCGGTGGTGGCGAACTCGTCACCGAAGTCGCCGGAGGAGAAGAGCACGCTGATCCCGGTACCCGCGGCCATCATGAGCACGTTGTCGAACATGTGCTGGATGCCCGAGGAGTCGAGGACGTCCCCGGCGTTGTCGCCCCAGGAGTCGGTGACCACCTCGGCCGAGTGGTCGTCGACCACCTGCTGGACTCCGCGGAAGAGCGAGTTGAAGCAGTTCTTCGTGCCGACGAACAAGATGTTGGCCCCGGGGGCCATGGCGTGGACCGCCTCGACGTCGAGGGTCTGCTCGCCGAACCAGCCAGAGGCGCCGCAGAGCCCCACCCGGTTGAAGGTGGGCGAGACGGACTCGCTGAACTGCGACGAGGTCAAGGGGTTCGACGGGTCGACCCGTGAGTAGTAGGTCTGGGCGTCGGAGAGGAGCGACGGTGAGGCGTAGGCGTCGACGATGGCCACCGTCACGCCGCTGCCGTTGTCACCGTTGGCGTACTGGCTCGTGAGGCCGTAGGCCGACTCGAACTGCTCAGGCGTGTACCCGCACACGGTGTAGGGGAGGTTGGCTGGGTAGCCGCCCCCGTAGGCGGGGTCGGTGGTGTCGACCTTGGCCCCGTAGTACTTGGAGCAGACCCTCGGGTTCCGGAAGGCCGGCGGGTACGGGATCGTGCCCGGCGTGGCACCGCCGTTCGTGGTCGGGGTGGCCGAGTCGGCGCCGGTCGTGTCGGCCGGGGTGTTGGGGATCTCGTCGATGCCGTTGAAACCGGTCACGATGCCGGCCAGGTCGGCCGGGACCGAGAGGTCGTTGGCCGCCAGGCGGAGGGTCTGGCCGTGCACGGCGTACTCGTTGAGGGTGGTGGCGAAGGCCCTCTCGATCTGCGCCGCCGTGGCGCTGACCGACACCGTCATGCGGTCGGCGGTCACCCCCTCCACCGTCATGCCCTGCTGGCGGAGCCATGACGTGACGGCGTCGACGGACGACTGGCTGGGGGAGTAGGTGGCCTCCCACTGGGCGGCGGTGAGGTAGTGGCCGTAGGAGGGGCTGCTCGGATCGGAGACCGCGGTGGCCAGGGCCGCCGCGCCGGCCGGGTCACTGAGGGCGAGACCCACGTCGAACTCGATGGTCGAGCCGCCGGGCACGCCGCTCACCACCTTGGCCCCGTTGACCGCGGCCGAGTGGCTCTCCGGGACGACCACCGAGGAGGGTCCGCTCGCCCCGGCCACCGGGGCGGTCAGCATCCCTGTCCCGAGCACGGCCGCCGCGAACACCATGGCCCAAGCCCAACGTGCCTTCATCTGCCTGCCTCCTCGGTCGATCGGTCCCTAGTTCTACCCACAATGGGAAACGAAGCAGCAGTCCATCCGTGACAGTCCTGGTCGACCGCCCGGGCCGGCGCGGGCGGGCTCACGACTGGGTGCTGAGCGTGAGGGTCTGGGTCGCCGATGCCACCGGCACCCCCCGGACCTTGGTCGTCTTCACCTCGACGGTGAACGTGAAGAGCCCGGGTGCCTGCCGCACGCTCGGGGTGCCGGTGAGCAGGCCTTCACGTTGCAGCTTCATCCCCTTCGGCAGGGTGCCGCTCACCCGGTGCCAGCGGTAAGGCGCCGGCCCGCCGGTGGCCTCGAGCTGGGTGCTGTAGGCGACGCCGGGCGAGGCGCCGGGCAGGAAGGAGGTCGTGACGTACAGGCCGGCCACCGAGGCCAGGAGCCCCTCGGCGTCACCGGCGTTCGTCTCGTAGCCGCCGGCGGCGAAGCAGGTGGTCATGGCGCAGGCGATGGCCTGGAACGCCGCGTCCTGGTCGCCGTCGCCGTCGGTGCCGCCGCCGGCCGGCTCGGGGCCCGGCACCGGGGTCCAGGTGGTCCCGGCGGACACCTCGAAGAGGCCGTGGGAGAAGCCGCTCGAGTCCCGATAGGCCCCGGCCGCGGTGCACGAGGTGGTCAACGGGCAGGTCACGCCGTTGAGGACGACGCTCTGCTGGCCGTCCCCGTCGGTCCCGGCCCCGGGTGGCACCGGAGCCTCGGTGGCGGTCCACACGCCGGCCGAGAGGACCTCGAGGAGCCCCTGGTCGTAGCCCGAGGCGTCCTCGTACTCACCGGCCACCGCGCAGTCGACGGTGTCGGAGCAGCCCACCGCGGCCAGCTGCACCAGCTGCTTCCCGTCGCCGTCGGTGCCACTGTCGGCCGGCTGCGGCGCCTGGACCGTGGTCCAGGCGCCGCCCGAGAGCGTGTCGATCAGGCCGTAGCGGAAGCCCGACGTGTCGTCGTAGACGCCGGCGGCGACGCAGTCGGCGCCCGAGACGCAGTCGAGGTGGCCCACGCTGGCGTACTGGTGGAAGTCGCCGTCGGTGCCGGCGTTGGCCGGCTCCGGGAGCCCGGTCGCCGACCAGGTGCCGCCGGCCTCCGAGTCGACCATGCCGGCAAGAAACCCGTTGGTGTCGACGTAGCCGCCCACGACCATGCAGGTGCCGGCCGAGGGGCAGGCGACCGCCGAGAGGTTCCCCGCCTGCTCGCTGCCCGACCCGGCGTCGGGCGGCTCCGGGGCGGCCGTGGCCGTCCAGGTGCCCCCAGCCAGCGTGTCGATGAGCCCGAAGGTGAACCCCTGGTTGTCGGTGTAGGCGCCGACCGCTACGCAGCTGGACGGGGAGGTGCAGACCACGTCGTTCAGGTAGGAGTTGGCGTGACCGTCACCGTCGGTCCCGGCGTCGGCCGGCTGGGGCGCCTGGATCGCCGTCCACGTGCCCCCGGAGAGCGTGTCGATCACGCCGGCGTGGTGGCCGTCCGTGTCGCGATAGGTGCCGACGGCCACACACGACGTCGTCGACCCGCAGGAGGCCTGGTAGAGGAGGGCGTTCTCGAGGCCGTCGCTGTCGTTGCCGGCGTTGGCCGGGAGCGGCGCGTCGACCGCCCGCCAGGCCCCGCCCGAGAGCGTGTCGATGAGGCCGTGGTGGTAGGAGTACCCGTTCGTGTCCGAGTACTGGCCGACGGCGATGCAGCTGGTCGTCGAGTCGCACGAGATCCCGGACTCGAAGACGAACGGGTCGGCCCCGGCGTTGGCCGGGATCGGGGTGGGGGTGGGGCTCCAGCCCGGGGTGCCGGCGGCGACGAGGGCGGGGTCGGCGAGGACGCCGAGGGCGCTCAGACCGGCGACGACGGTCACCGCGAGGAGGAGACGCAGGGTGCGACGGGCGGCGGGGATCTGCCTGGAAGCGACGGGCATGGCCTTCCCCTGCTCCTTCCCGTGCCCGCCGTCGTGCACGTCGCGCCCCCCGCCGGGGTCGGTGGTCACGCGGACCCTAGGAAGACCCCGCCGGAGGTGCAAGCGGACGCCGCCGCCGCCGCCATCCCCGAGCGCCCCAGCACGCCACGAGGGACGTCACGCGTCCGTCGAATGAAGTTCATGCGCTGTCGGCGCGACGCTCGCTTGGCGGCTACTTGGGTCGGGTAGTTCGGGCCCACCCACCGGAAGGAGCGCCCCGGACCACGTGTGCCGGGAAGCGGACTACGAGGAGGGGGCCGTGGCCGTCGCCGAGCCGGGGATGTCCTTGCCGCAGATCGGTCCGGTCGAGATGGGGACGAAGCCCTTCGACTGGGCCTGCAGGTACCAGGCGCACTGCTCGGGCAGGTCGTGGCCGAACACGGTGGCGTAGTCGATGTTCTGCGACAGCAGCCCGCCGCCGTTGTAGGCGGTGACGCCCCGGAGGGCCTTGATCACCCCGGCCCGGGTGGGGTTCGGGCCGGCGGCCAGGAGGCCCTTGATCATGAGGTCGGTCCCGAGCCAGCTCTCATAGATGTTGAAGGTCGGCCAGTTCGACGGCGACCGGTGCTGGTACTTCAAGAGCGCGCTCCCCATCGCCGCCGTGGCGAAGTCCGGCAGGGCGAACGGGTGGAACTCGGTGCTGAAGTAGTCGCCCACCACCGTCTTCCAGACGGGGGAGTGGACGACGTCCGCCTCGTAGCCGGTGGGGAAGACGACGGCCTTCAGCTTGACGCCGGCGTCCTTGAAGGCGGCGGCCAGGGCGAAGTTCTGGTTGTTGCCCATGCCGGCGTAGACCGCGTTCACATGGGACGACCTGGCGGTCAGTGCCTCGGTGGTGAAGTCCACCCCGCCGTAGGGAACCGAGGTGTCGAGGACCCCCGTCTTCCCCCCGGCGTGCTTGAAGGACTCCGAGACGCCGATCGCTGAGTGGACCGACGACGGGGAGATCATGATCCCGTAGGTCCCGAGGACCGTCCCGCCGTGGCTCTTCAGGAACTGGCCGAGGTTGGTGTTGGCGGGGTAGGTCGGGTCGACGCTGCCGGTGTCGGAGGCGAACATGTTCGTGTTGGGCTGCTCGCCCCACTCCGGTCCGTCGAAGCTCCCGCCGGTCACCGGGACCCCCGCCTCCTGGGCGAACTTGTAACCGGAGAAGAACAGCGACGTGTCCGAGACGATGCCGATGGCGCCGTCGGCGATGGCCTCCTGCACCGCCGTCGCCACCTCGGTGGGGTTGGTCTGGTCGTTGAGCACGATCGGCTGGAGCTTCGCCCCGTGGATGCCGCCCTCGGCGTTCTGGAGATCGAGGCGGGCCAGGAAGCCCTGGGCCGAGGTCTGGAAGAGCGGCGCGGCGAGGCCGGTCGCCGAGGTGATGAGGGCGATCTTGATGGGTGGCGGCGAAGCGGTGGCCGTGCCGGCCGTCGTCCCGACGCCCAAGGCCGTCAGGCCGGCCACGGTGGCGACGGCCAGCGCCGACCTGCACAACTGCGTCCGCATCTTCTTCCCCCCTGTCTGCCCGGTGGCAGTGCCAGCACCCGCATGACGTCCTGCGGCGGCACCCTCTGCCCGGCCGGGCATCTGGCTGGTGAGGCTACCGCCGGGGCCGCGCCCACCGGGGTCCCCCCCTCACCCGTTGCGGCGGGCGTGGCGCAGCGGGACGTTCGCCTCTTTCGGAGCAGTCTGGCGACGTCGGAGACTGCAGGAGTGGACCGCGCAGCCGAACTGGTGGGCCACGGGGCCCCGGCGCCGGCGTCCGAGCGCCCGTCGCCCGCCACGTTGGTCGCCGCCCTGGAGGAGCTCCGCGACGAGATGCGCCGGCGCCACCGGGCGTCGAGCGAGGTCTTCGCCCGGGTGCACCCGTCGCACCGGGGCAGCGCGGCGAACCTCGTCGACTACCTCACGCTCCGCCGCCACGACATGCGCCCCCTCCAGGAGGCGCTGGCCGAACTGGGACTGTCGTCACTCGGCCGGGCCGAGGAGCACGTGATCACGAGCCTCGAGCGGGTGTTGCGGACGCTCGAGGTCCTCGCCGGGCGGGGACAAGGACGACGCACGGAGGCGGCGGTGGGCTACGGCGAGGGCCGGCGGACCCTCGACGCCAACGCCCTCGCCCTGCTCGGACCGAGCCCGGAGGGCCGCCCCACCCGCATCCTGGTGACGATGCCGAGCGAGGCGGCCGACGACTACGACCTCGTGCAGCTACTCGTCGAGCGGGGCATGGACTGCGCCCGAGTCAACTGTGCCCACGACGACCCGGTGCGCTGGGCGGCGATGGTCGACCACCTCCGGCGGGCGGCGGGCGAGGCCGGCCGGCCCTGTCCCGTCCTCATGGATCTGCCCGGCCCGAAGCTGCGAACCGGCCCGATCCAGGCGGGCCCCCGCGTGGTGCGCCTCCGCCCACCGCGCGACCTCTGGGGACGACCCGCCGCCCCCGCCAGGGCCCTCCTCGTGGCGGGGGACGCGGTCGAGCAGGCGCCCGCCCGCCCGCCCGTGCTCCCGGTGCCGGGCCCGTGGCTGGCGCGCCTCGCGCCCGGCGATCGCGTCCGGCTGCGCGACACCCGGGACTCGCCACGGACCCTCGTCGTCACCCGCGTGAGTGAGGCCGGTGTGGCCGTCGAGGCAGGCGACACCACCTACGTGGCCACCGGGACGGTGCTCGACGTCGGCGGGCATCGGGCCGAGGTGGGTCTGCTCCCGCCGCGGCCCCAGGCGCTGGTGCTCCGTCCGGGTGACCTCCTCACGCTGACCGCCGACCTGACTCCGGTCCCTGCGGCCGGGGCCAACGGCCTGCGCATCGGGTGCACGCTGCCCGAGGCGTTCGACGCGCTGCAGATCGGCCACCGGGTCTTCTTCGACGACGGCAAGGTCGGGAGCGTGGTGGAGGCGCTGCGTCCGGGCGAGGCCGACGTCCGGATCACCCTCGCGTCGCCCGGCGGCACGCGGCTGCGAGCGGAGAAGGGAGTCAACCTTCCGGACAGCGACCTCCGACTGGCCGCCCTTCGGCCGGACGACGAATCGGTCCTGGACTTCGTCGTCGGTCATGCCGACCTCGTCGGGCTCTCCTTCGCCCAGCGCCCAGCCGACGTCGCCGCGCTCCAGCGCCGCCTCTCCGAGCTCGGGAGGGAGGACGTCGGGATGGTGCTCAAGGTGGAGACGGCCCGGGGCTTCGCCGCGCTGCCGGAGATGCTTCTCACGGCCATGGCCTCCGAACGGGTGGGCGTGATGATCGCCCGGGGCGATCTTGCCGTGGAGTGCGGCTTCGAGCGGCTGGCCGAGCTCCAAGAGGAGATGCTGTGGCTATGCGACGCGGCCCACGTGCCCGTGATCTGGGCCACCCAGGTCCTCGACCAGATGGCCCGGACCGGCCAGCCGTCACGGGCCGAGATCTCCGACGCCGCCATGGCCGGTCGGGCCGAGTGCGTCATGCTCAACAAGGGTCCCCACGTCGTCGAGGCGGTGGCCAGCCTCGACGACATCCTCGGCCGCATGGCCAGTCACCAGCGGAAGAAGGTTGCCCTGCTCCGCCGGCTGCGGAGCTGGTCGCCCGAGCCGGCCGACTGACCCCGCCCGAGGGCGGCAGCGGCGGAGAGCCAGGGCGGCGCGGCTCGGCACGGGGCATCGCGGGTCCTTGGGCCCTGGTGGGCGCGGCCCGGACGGCGCATCCTGGGTTCATGGCCGAGGAGCCCGAGGCCGGCAGGCGTCATGAGTCCGGGTCGGGTCGGCCCGCCGAGGGGCCGTCGCGGCCGACGAACGCCCTCTCCGTCGGGCGGCTCCTCGGGGTCGAGATACGGCTCCACTGGACGTTCCTCATCCTCGTCATCCTCGTGATGTGGCTGGAATGGTCGAGAGGCGGTCACGCGGTCGCGAACGGCCTGCTCTGGATCGCCGCGGTGTTCGGCTCGGTCCTCGTGCACGAGCTGTCGCACTGCGTGGTGGCGCGCCGTCGCGGGGTGGAGGTCGAGGACATCCTCCTCACGCCGATCGGTGGTCTGTCGCAGCTCCACGACATGCCCGAGGCGCCCGCTGACGAATTGGCGATCGCCATCGTCGGACCGGCGACCAGCTTGGTCCTGGCCGTCGTTGCCGCGGCCGCCGGGCTCGCGCTCGGCGCCCGCTTGTGGCCGCCCACGTTGTTCGCCGGTGCCTGGCTCGCCCGCCTGGCCTGGCTCAACCTGGTCCTCGGGGCGTTCAACATGCTGCCCGCTCTGCCGATGGACGGCGGCCGCGTCCTCCGGGCCGCGCTGGCCAGGCACCGGGACCGCCGCTCGGCCACCCTCCTCGCTGTGCGGGTCGCCCGGATCCTCGCCGGCGCCATGCTCGTGGTCGGGCTGCTCTACGACGTCTGGCTGCTCTTCATCGGCCTCTTCCTCCTCCTCGGCGCGGCGGCCGAGGAGTCCGAGGCCAACCGGCCCGAGCACGGACCACCGGCCGGCCCGGATGCCGGCGGGTCGTCCAGCGCGGTCGACCTGCCGGCGGGCCGCGGCCGTCACTAGGACGAGCTCGGCCCGGGCCGCCCCGGGCAGGCCGGGGCCGCGAGACTGCCCGGAGAGCAGCAGTACCGGCAGGCCCGAGCGGCCGACGAGGAGGCGACGATGGAGTGGCACGCCGTGCCGATCGACAAGCCCGACGACTTGAACGTGATCGTGGGCCAGGCCCACTTCATCAAGACCGTCGAGGACCTCCATGAGGCGCTCGTCGGCACGAGCCCCCACCTCCGGTTCGGTGTCGCCTTCTGCGAGGCGTCGGGGCCGTGCCTCATCCGGCGCACCGGCAACGACGACGAGCTGGTCGACCTGGCCGTCCGCACGGCCGCCGCGGTGGCGGCGGGCCACACGTTCTTCGTCTTCCTCCGGGAGGGCTTCCCGGTGAACGTGCTGAACGCGGTGAAGGCGGTCCCCGAGGTGTGCACGATCTTCTGCGCCACCGCCAACCCGGTCGAGGTGCTCGTAGCCGAGACCGACCTCGGTCGCGGCGTCATGGGCGTGGTCGACGGGTGTCCCCCGGCCGGGGTCGAGACCGACGCCGACGTCGCGGATCGGCAGCGCCTGCTGCGCCAGCTCGGCTACAAGCTCTGAGCGGTGGTCGCGCCCTGCCGGGCGGTCGCCGCCGACTTCCCGCGGCGGCTCGAGCTGCCGGGTGCCCGTCACCGAGCCCTTCGGCCCGGCCGCCGGGCCACGCACCGTCGTAGGGTCTGCCCATGAGCAAAGCCCCACCTCTCGGCATGGGTCTCATCGGGTGCGGGAACATCGCCCACGGTCACGCCTTCGCCCTCCGGATGCTGACCGAGGACGGCGACGTCCGGCCGGTCGCCGTCACAGACCTCTCGCCGACCGCCGTCGAGAACGTGCGCAAGTTCTGCCCCTTCGAAAAAGCGGCCGAGGACGGGTTCGCCCTCATCGAGGACCCCGACGTGGAGGCGGTCGTCATCGCCACGCCGACGACCACCCACCAGGCGTTCGTCGAGGCCGCGCTGGCCGCGGGGAAGCCGTTCCTCTGCGAGAAGCCCCTGGCCACGAACTTCCCCACGGTCCAGTCGATGTGCGACACGGTGGCCGCGTCGTCCCTCACCACCCAGGTCGGCTTCCACGCCCGCTTCCACGCGCTCACCCACGAGCTCCACCGCCTCGTCGAGAGCGGCGAGCTCGGCGCGCCGATGGGCTACACGCTCCGCGACGACCAGTTCTGGCCGACGGGCGACGTCGTGCCCGGCCACAGCTCGTGGCGATCCGACCGGGCCCAGGCCGGCGGGGGAGCGCTCCTCGAGCACTCCATCCACAGCGCCGACCTGCTGTGCTGGATGTTCGGCCCCGCCACCTCGGTCTACGCCAAGACCCGTCACGTCTTCGGCTACGACGTCGAGGACACCGTGGCGTGCACGATCGAGCACGCGAGCGGCGTCATCGGCACGCTCATCTCGATCTTCAACGGCGTCCGGGGTCGCGAGGAGCGGCGGCTCGAGGTCTTCTTCGAACAGGCCGCCCTCGAGATGACGACCGACTTCATGGTCGGGGCGAAGGAGGACAGCTTCCTCATCCAGCGGCCCGACGAGGAGGCCGTCCGCTTCGACCCGGCGGAGCTCCTCGAGCATCATCTGCAGGCCACCGGGATCGAGCGCCGTGGCTTCCTCATCTACCTGTACCCGGCGGCCCGGGATTTCGTGGCCTCGGTGCGGGCCGGTCAGCCCGGTTGGCCGAGCTTCGAGGACGCCCGGCGGGCGCACGGCCTCGTGGACGCGGCCTACCGCTCGGTCGAGGCGGGCGCCCCGGCCGACGTGGCAGGCTGAGGAGCGGGACCACGCGAGAAAGGACCCTCCGTGCGACGACGCCTGCTGCTCCTCTGCCCGGCCGCCCTCCTGGCGCTCCTCGCCGGCGGCGCCCCTGCCGGTGCGGTGCACGCCACCCGGGTCACCGGGACCTACGCCCTCGTGGTCACCTGGGAGTCGCTGCCGCCGGCCGACCTCACGCTGAAGTTGAAGCGCACGGGGACCTGCACGCTCAAGCCTTGGGTGCAACCGCACGGCAACTCGTGCGTGTGGAGCGAGGGGGCGAAGGGCTCCTTCGACATGACGCTCAGCAACCCGGCCCTGCCGACCACCACCTACACCGGTGTCTTCACGCCGACCGGCCTCAACACCGCGGCCAGTCCGGGGGGAGCCAGCAACACGGCCGGGTTCACCGGCACCTGGTACGCCACCCGGAGCTGAGACGCCCCGAACGGGCGGTCAGACGCCGGCGGGGCGCAGCCGTCGACCCGGCCGGGCCCCGGTGGGCTCGCCTTCCCGGGTGGCCACCACCCCGTTGACCACGCTCGCCACGACCCCCTGGGCTTCGCTCACGAGCCGCTTCCCGCCGGCTGGCTGGTCGGCCACGTAGCGGACCCGCCGCACCCCGATCCGGTCGGGGTCGAAGAGGACCAGGTCGGCGGCGAGCCCCTCGGCGATGCGGCCGCGGTCGGCGAGGCCGAGGAGGTCGGCCTGGTCGGCCGTCAGCATGCGGAGCGCCCGGCCGAGGGAGAGGACGCCCTCCTCGCGCACCCAGTGCTGGAGGGTCCAGACGGCGTAGCAGCTGTCGGTGTTGGAGAGGACGTGGGCGCCGGCGTCCGAGGCGCCGATCATCACGCCGTCGAGGCGCAGCTGGTCGGCGATGGCCGCGTCGTCGGAGTTGGCCATGGCCGTGGCCACCTGGGTCTCGAACCCGTCGGCGAGGGCCAGGTCGAGGAGGACGTCGGTGGGCGACGTGCCCGACTCGGCGGCGAGCTCGTCGACCCGGCGACCGACCGCTTCGGGGTGGGTCGAGTAGCGCACCCGGACGTGCTCCCAACGGCCGGAGAAGACGGGCGTCTCAGGCAGGTGGCCGCCCTCGTCGCGCAGCCGCGCCCGACGCTCCTCGTCGCCAGCGAGCGCGGCCACGCCGTCGGCGCCACCGGCCCGCACCGCCCGCCGCAGGGTCGGCAGGGACTGGACGAGGAGACCGGCCTCGTCGAGCCGGGTCCAGAGCTCGAAGGGCCGGGTGGAGATCTGCGGCACCACCCGACCAGGGCCGTTCGCCGCGAGCGCCGCCTCGATGAGCTCGACCGCGCCACCCGGATCGTGCCAGAGCTCGAAGACGGGGCCCACGACCACCGGCCGCCCACTCCGCCGGGCCAGCCGCCGGTGCCACTCGAGGTCGCGGTGGCGGGCCGGGCGGTCGGCCAGGAGCTGGCGCGGCGCCATCGTGAAGAGCCCCGGTCCGGGGCCGTGGCCGAGGGCCCCGGCCACGGCCAACAGCTCCTCGTCGTCGCAGACCTGGCCGGGCAGCGGGACGCCGCCGGCCCCGTAGTTCTCCACCACCTGGTCCGTGCTGAAGCCGAGGCAGCCGAGCTCGAGGGCCTCGCGCACGAGGGCGCCGAGGTGGGTCTGCTCGGCCGGGGTCGCCGGACGGGCGGAGGCCCCGTCGGGGCCGAGCACCGCGGCACGGAGCGGCACGTGGCCGCAGAGGAGGGCGAAGTTGAGGAGCGACGGCGTGCGGTCGAGGCGGGCCAGGTAGGAGGGGAGGTCGGTCCAGTCCCACGGCACGCCGGCCTCGAGCGAGCGCCGGGGGATCTGCTCGACCTGGGACATCGTGGCCAGCACGTAGTCCCGGGTGGTCCCGTCGACCGGCGCCAGGCCGTAGCCGCAGTTGGTCATGACCACCGTCGTCACCCCGAAGCTGGAGGACGGCGTGAGGTCCGGGTCCCAGAACAGGTTGGCGTCGAGGTGGGTGTGCGGGTCGATGAAGCCGGGGGCGAGCACGAGGCCCCGGCCGTCGAGCTCCTCGCGGCCCCGCCCGACGTCCCGCCCGACGGCGCTCAGCCGTCCGGCCGAGCAGGCCACGTCGACCTCGCTCGGCGGGGCACCGGTCCCGTCGTAGACGGTCGCCCCCCGGACGACGAGGTCGTGGTCGGCCCGCTCGTTCGCCGCCGTGCCGGCTGCCATCATGGGCGAGCGTAACCGTCGTCGTTGCCGCGGCCGCCTGGTGCGGACCGTCGTGGGGAAGGGGAGGCCATGGACGCCGTGCCGGAGGTCGACTTCGACCACCACGCCGACGAGTACTTCGCCCACAAGCACGACGTCTGGCGCCAGGCCCGGGGCTGCCCGGTGGCCCACAACCCGCGGTACGGGGGGTACTGGGTGGTGAGCGGCTACGACGAGGTGGCCCAGGTCTCCCGGGACGAGGCCACGTTCTCGAGCACCCACTACCCGGGGCTCCACGACGGGATCTCCTGGATCGGCATCATGGGCATCCCCCGGGGCGAGGGGCTCTCCCCGGCCGGCATCGCCGAGGCCGACGAGGTGACCCACGTGGCCCTGCGGCGGCTGCTCAACCCGTTCCTCCTCCCGGCGGCGGTCGCCGCCTACCAGCCCTTGTTGGAGCGGCTGGCCCGCTGGGCCATGGACCAGCGGATCGCCCGGGGAGAGATGGACCTCGTGGCCGACTTCACGAGCACGGTGCCCGCGGTCATGACGCTGCTCATCCTGGGGCTGCCGGCCGACCGGTGGGAGCACTACCGCGAGGTGTTCCACACGACGCTCGCCTACCCGAAGGACTCGCCGGAGTTCGCCCACGCCGCGACGCTCATCCCCGACATGATCGAGGACCTCCGCCGCCGGGCGGCCGAGCGCCGGGCCGACCCGAAGGACGACGTGCTGAGCGGTCTCGCCACCATGGAGGTGGACGGCCGGCCGCTCGACGACGACCAGGTGGTGAGCGTGCTCTGGAACCTGATCGGCGGGGGGCTCGACACCACCACCTCGCTCACCTCCCTCGCCCTGTACCACCTCGACGTCGACCGGGACCTGCGGGCCCGGCTCATCGACGACCTCGACCTCATCGTCCCGGCCACCGAGGAGTTCCTGCGCTGGACCTCGGTCAACGAGACCCTCACCCGCACCGTGACCCGCGACGTCGAGCTCGGCGGCCAGCCGCTCGCCCGCGGTGACCACGTCATGTTGAGCTGGCTCTCGGCCAACTTCGACGAGGCGGTCTTCGACCGGCCCGAGAAGGTGGACATCGACCGGGCGCCCAATCCCCACCTGGCGTTCGGCGTCGGGCCGCGCCGCTGCATCGGGATGCACCTGGCCCGCTCCCAGTTCCAGCTGATGATGAAAGAGGTGCTGACCCGGATCCCCGACTACGAGGTGGACCGCGACGCCGTCCGCTTCTACCAGGGCAACCCGGAGCTCACCGGCGTGGTGGCCCTCCCGGCCCGCTTCACCCCCGGGAAGGTCGACGGGCTGGAGCGCCCCTTCTGAGCCCCTCGCCTCAGCCTTCGTCGCCGGCCCGGCGGGCCTCCTGCTCGGCGAGGAGCTCGCGCACCCAGAAGAGCGAGCCGTCGGACCCGGCCCCGTGGAGCAGCATCCCGCCGTCGACGACGATGTTCTGCCCGTTGATGTAGCGCGTCAGGTCGGAACAGAGGAGGACGACCACGTCGGCCACGTCGTCGGGCTCGCCTACCCGGCCGAGCGGGATCTTCTTGACCTGGTGCTCGTACATGCCGGGGATGAGCGTCAGGAACTGGTGGGTCATCGGGGTGTGGATGGTCCCTGGGGAGACGGCGTTGCAGCGGATGACCGGGCCGTGCTCGAGCGCCGTCGTGGCCGTGAGGGCGATCACCCCGGCCTTGGCTGCGGCATAGGGGGCCTCGCCGTCCGACGCCCGCACGCCGCTGATCGAGGCGGTGTTCACGATGCGGCCGTCGCCGCCGGCGAGCATCACCGGGATGGCCGCCTTCAGGCCGTAGAAGACGCCGGTGAGGTTGACGTCGATGATCCGCTGCCACAGTTCGGGCTCGATGTCCTCCAACCCGGTGGAGAGGCTCACGCCGGCGTTGTTATGGAGGATCGACAGCCCGCCCATGGCCTCCGCCGCCGCGGCGAAGGCGTCGCGCACCTCCGCCCAGACGCTGACGTCGACCTGGTGGAAGTGACCTCCGAACTCGGCGGCGACGTCCCGGGCGGCCTCGCCGTCGATGTCCACCACGGCGACCTGGGCACCCTCCTCGGCCATGCGGCGGGCCGTCGCCGCACCCATGCCCGACCCGCCTCCCGTGACGATCGCCCGGTGGCCCTCGAGAAGTCCCATGCCCGTCCTCTGCGCTGGTCTCCGGCAGGGTAGCCCGAGGCCCCCGCCCGCTCCCGTGCCTCACGGCTCGCCGAGGCCCGCGGCGGGGGTGGGGCGGGCCAGATCCGGTGGGCACGCTGTCGCGGCGGCCTCACCCGTTTGGCATGAGGCAGGCGGCGTCGTGAGCGGGCAGAATCTGAGGACGGCTGCACCGACGTGGAGGGCCCCATGGTCGCACTGAAGGTAGGAATGCTCACCCAACAGGGCGGCCACCGTGTCGTCCTCCAGGTCGACTCGACCCACGTCCAGACGCCGCCGGTCGAGCACCTCTTCTTCTACGTGGGCCTCGGCGCCCTGGCCGCCTTCGAGATCATCGAGTGGCCCCTCGCCCTCCTGATGATGACCGGTCACATGCTGATCGACGCCACGAACCGGCCCGGCCTCCACCAGCTCGGCGAGGCCTTGGGTGAGGCGTGAACCGACCGGCCCGACGTCTCGCAGAAGGAGGACACCATGCCTGAAGGGACAACCTCAGCCTCGGCCCGCGGCGGGCGCAGGACGTCGAACGGGCGGGCCCGCCTGACGACAGTCAACGGCGACCGACGAGGGTTCGTGGTGCCGATCGTGCACGTGAGCCTCCCGGAGTCGGCGGTGACCGCAGGCTTCTGGGCGGCGCTCGGCACGGCGGCAGTGGTCGGCATCGTCGATCTGCCGTTGGCCGCGCTCATCGGTGCCGGTGTCGTTGTGGCGCGGCACCGCAACGCGCACTGATTCTGGCAGGGCGCACGGCGCCTCACGCGGATGCCTCGGAAGGCGATGACGAAAGAGCAGCGCGTGGCGTGCGCCGTGTTTTGCAGTTGTGCGAGGGTCGCCGGACCACAGGCGACGACGCGCAGCGTTCACCGAATGTTGGCCGTGATGACGCCCGTCGACCGCGGTGCGTTCATATCACACCCTTATCATTTGGCGCGCGTGCGGTGGTGTCGGTCCACCGACGAGCAGGGGAGGTTCCATGGAGATCTTCCTCGAGCGCCTGTTGCTCGAACTTGTGGCGATCGCGCTGCAGCTGGCAGTGCTCCGCCTCGTGCAGTGGCTCCGTAGCCGGCCGTCCGCCGCGCTGCGCATGGTCGAGGCCGCCTGACCCAGCTTCGAGGCGCCCGGGACGGGGCGCCCAGTCAGCGTTCCGGCGTCTGGCGATCCCTCGACGGCGGCCGGCGTCGTGAACATCGGGGGCGCGCTGCGCAGCGTCAGTCGGGTGCCGCGTCGGCTGGGGACCCTCGGTGGTTCGGTCCTCGACCAACTGAACCCCGGACGCCGCCACCGGCGGACCTGGATGCACGGCGGCCGGGCCCACATCGAGGTCCGGGCCGTCCATCTCCCTGACCACGAAGCCCTGGTCAAGGACCTGATCGCCCGGCTCGGCGACATCGAAGGCGTGCAGTGGGCGGAGGTCAACGCGGCGATCGGCCGGGTGATCGTGGACTTCGACCCCGAGGGGCCCGACCTCGGCGATCTGCTCGACGTCGTCGAAGCGGTCGAGCGTCATCACGAGGTCGTCGAGGAGCGGTTCCCGAAGGACCGGGCGGAGCATCCCGCGGACATCGAACCGCTGCGCCGGGCCGCGGTGTCGCTGGGCGCTGACGTCGCCGGGCTCACGTTCAGCGTCTTCGGCCAGCTGCTCCGGGTCACGCCCTTCCCGGTCGAGCTGGCCTCGCTGGTGTCGCTGGCCGAACAACAGCCCCGCCTGCGGGAGTTCTTCGAACGGATGGTCGGCGCGCCGGCAACCGACCTCGGCCTGGGCGTCACCAGCGCCCTGGCCCAGGCGGTCGCGCTCGGGCCGTTCGGCCTAGCCGTCGACATCAGCCTGCGCTGTCAACAGGTGTCCGAGCTCCGGGCGCGCCGGGCCGCGTGGGCACGGCTCGAACCCGAGCTGTTCAGCGGACCGATGGCGGTACGTACGATCCCGCTCGACGTCGTGGACCGCCCGGTGAAGCTGCGACAGGGACCGATCGAGCGCTACGCCGACCGCACGACCCTCGCCTCCCTGGCCGCCTTCGGGGTGGCGTTGCCGCTCACCGGCAGCCCGCGACGCGCCGCCGGGCTGGTGGTGGCGGGGCTCCCGAAGGCCTCGCGCATGGGACGGGAGACCTTTGCCGCGGTCGTGGGACGCGAGTTGTCGCGACGAGACGTCCTCGTGGTGGACCAGACGGCTCTCCGGCGGCTCGATCGCGTCGACCACGTCGTGGTCGACGCCCGAGCGGTGCTCGGCCGGTCGAAGATCGAAGCCATCGAGACCTTCGGGGCCCGGGAGGACGAGGTGCGCGCCGTCGTGAGCGATCTCTTCGACCCGACCGATCCGCGCCGGATCGTTCGACATGGCCATTGGGTCGTCGGCCCGCTGCCGACCCTCGCAAGGCTCGGGATCGCCGCCCCGACGTCCCCGTCACCGGTACCCGACGGGCACGGGCCCGGGCTCCTCGGCGTGGGGCGCGAGGACGTGCTCGTCGCGCTCGTCGCCCTCGACACGCCGCTCGAGCCGCTGGCCGAGCCGCTCGCCCGGGCCGTCCACCGGGCCGGCCTGCAGATGGTGGTGGCGGGGGGACCGCCCTGGCTGGCCAGGCGCCTGGGCGCGGACCGCACGGTCAGTGGCAACGGACGGCTCGCCCGCTCGGTGCGCGACCTCCAGGTCGGGGGGGCCGGTGTCCTGCTCGTGGCGGTCGGCGACGCCGGTGACGCGCTCGCCGCGGCCGACTGCTCGGTCGGCGTGCGCGACGGGTCGGCCGTGCCGTGGGGCGCCGATTTCGTGACCGGCGAGGGGCTGGCCGACGTCCACCTCGTGGTGGAGGCCGCCGCCGCCGCCCGCCATGTCTCGACGAGGAGCGCGCAGCTGGCCGTGGTCGGGTCGGTGCTGGGCGGCGTGTGGTCGGTCTTCGGGCCGGCGGCCGGGGCCGGGCGGCGGGCGGCGGCCCCTGTGAACTCGGCCGCCCTCGCCGCGCAGATGCAGGCCTTCACGTCGGGTCTCGCGGTGAGCCGACGCCCCCGGCCCGTCGCGGCGTGGAACACCCCGTGGCACGAGATCGACGGCCCCGCGGCCCTGCGGGCCCTCGGGACCGGGAAGAAGGGCCTCCGTCCCGATCAGGTGCACGAGCGCGCCGCGGTGCACCACCGCCGCCCCCCTCCCGGCTTTGTCCGGCTGCCCCGGGCGATCGCCGCTGAGCTCGCCAACCCGCTGACGCCCGTCCTCGGCGCCGGGGCGGCCCTGGCGGCGAGCGTCGGCTCCGTGACCGACGCCGGACTCGTGGCCGGCGTGGTCGGGGCCAACGCCATGATCGGCGGCTTCCAACGCCTTCGGGCCGAGGTGGCCATCGAGCGCCTCCTCGAGGTCTCGACCACCCTCGTGCCCGTGCGGCGGTCGGGTGGGCCGAAGATGCTCCGGCGCGAGGAGCTCGTGGCGGGGGACCTCGTGGAGTTGTCCGTCGGCGACGTCGTGCCAGGGGACTGCCGGATCCTCGAGGCCGACGGCTGCGAGGTCGACGAGTCGGTCCTCACCGGTGAGTCGCTCCCGGTGGTCAAGCAGGTGGCAGCGACGCCGCGGGTCGAGCTCGCCGAGCGCGCCTGCATGCTCTACGAGGGGACGACGATCTCGAGCGGCCGGGCGTTGGCGGTGGTGGTGGCGGTGGGGTCGGATACCGAGGTCGGTCGCAGCCTGGTCGACGCCCCGGAGCCCCCGCCGAGCGGGGTGGAGGCCAGGCTGAGCACGCTCACCGCGGTGACGGTGCCGGTGACCCTGGCGAGCGGCGCCGTGGTGACCGCTATCGGGTTCCTGCGGGGCCGTTCGCCGCGGCGGGCCGTCGCCTCCGGGGTGGGTCTCATGGTCGCCGCCGTGCCCGAAGGCCTCCCGCTCCTGGCCACGGTGGCGCAGCAGGCGGCGGCGCACCGGCTCTCCACCCGTGGTGCCCTCGTGCGCAACCCGCGGACCATCGAGGCCCTCGGACGGGTCGACACGCTGTGCTTCGACAAGACCGGCACGCTGACGATGGGCCAGATCCGCCTCCAGCGGGTCTCCGACGGGATCGTCGACGAGCCCGTCGCCGAGCTCGGCCCGCGCTCGCGTGCGGTGCTGGCCGCGGCGCTGCGGGCGAGCCCCGAGACCGAGGGTGAGGCCATCGACCTCCTGCCGCACGCCACGGACCGGTCGGTGCACGCCGGCGCCGAGACGGCCGGCGTGGGGGCGGCCGAAGGCCTCGGTGGTTGGGAGGTGCTCGGGGAGCTGGCCTTCGACCCGGCGAGGGGCTTCCACGCCGTCGTCGGTCTCAGCCCCGAGGGCCCGCGGGTCGCGGTCAAGGGAGCCCCCGAGGTGATCCTGCCCCGTTGCACGAGTTGGCTCGGGCCGGACGGCCGCTGGGAGCTCGACCCGGCGCGGCGCGGCGCGCTGGAGGACGTGGTCGAGCGCCTGGCCGGCCGGGGCCTCCGGGTGCTGGCCGTGGCCGAGCGGGCCTCGTCGGCCCGGGCCGAGGTGGCCGACGAGCGGGTGGCGAACATGGAGCTGCTCGGGTTCATCGGCCTCGCCGACTCCGTGCGGCCCACGGCGGCCGAGGCGGTGGCCGATCTGCGCGACGCCGGCATCGACGTCGTGATGATCACCGGCGACCATCCGAGCACGGCCAAGGCCATCGGCCAGGAGCTCGGCATGGTGAACGGGCACCGGATCATGTCGGGGTCCGAGCTCGACGCGCTCCCCGACGCCGAGCTCGACGCACGGCTGCCCGAGATCTCGATCTTCGCCCGGGTGACGCCGAACCACAAGGTGCGGATCGTGCAGGCCTACCAGCGTCTCGGCCGCATCGTGGCGATGACCGGTGACGGCGCCAACGACGCACCCGCCATCCGACTGGCCCATGCCGGCGTGGCCCTCGGCAACCGGAGTTCGCCGGCCGCCCGGGAGGCCGCTGACCTCGTCGTCGTGGACGACCGGATCGAGACCATTCTCGTGTCGATCGTCGAGGGCCGGGCCATGTGGACCTCGGTGCGCCAGGCCCTGGCCATCCTCGTCGGCGGCAACCTCGGTGAGGTGGCGTTCACGGTCGCCGCCACCGCGGCCGCCGGGGCCTCGCCGCTCGTCGCCCGACAGTTCCTGCTCGTCAACCTCCTCACCGACATGCTGCCGGCGATGACGATCGCCCTCCGGCCGCCGGCCGACCGCCCGCCGGCCGTGCTGCTCCGGGAGGGTCCCGACGCCTCGCTCGGCTCCCTCCTGACGAGGGAGATCGCCCTCCGGGCGGCGACCACCGCCGGCGGGGCCCTCACGGCCTGGACGGTGGCCCGGGTCACGGGGACACGGGCCCGGGCGAGCACGGTGGCCCTCGTGGCCCTCGTCGGGACCCAGCTGGGCCAGACCGCGGTCGTCGGACGGGAGAGCCCGCTCGTGCTCGCGTCGACCGTGGTCTCGGCCGGGGCGCTGGCGGTCATCGTCCAGACGCCGGGCGTCAGCCACTTCTTCGGTTGCCGGCCCCTCGGCCCGCTCGGGTGGGGCATCGCTCTCGGCGCCTCGGGGTTGGCCACCGGCAGCGCGGTGCTCGCCGCCCGGGCCTGGACCCGGCCGACGGCCGGGTCGTCGCCCCCGGAGCACACCGTGGCGGTGCAGCTGCTGAACGGGCACCGGTCGGCCGGCTGAGCCGCCGGCCCGGCCGTGCGTCAGGCGGCGGCCTCCTCGGCCATCGTCGTCCCGGTGCGGCGGGCGAGGGCGGGGACGACCTCGCGCCACTTCAGCTGGCGGCCGGTGTGGAGCACGCCCCGGGCGTAGATGCCGGCGGCCAGGCGGGCCACGAGGAACGTGGCGCCGAGGGTGATGAGCATCGAGAGGACCACCTCCCACCAGTTGGCCTGGCCGAGGGCGATGAGGGTGGGCATGAGGAGGGGCGCGGTGAACGGCACGTAGCCGAGGACCACCACCGCGGGTGACGCGTGACCGGCCACGAAGGCCGTGAAGACGAGGAGGTAACCGGCGAGGAGGGGGAGGAGCAGCGGGAAGGCCACGTTCTGGGCGTCCTCCTGGCGGCTCACCATCGAGCCGGCGGCGGCGAACATCCAGCAGTAGAAGGCGTAGCCGAGGAGGAACCACACCGCGCTCACCGCGATGAAGGCCGGACCGGCCCCGTGGAGGATCGAGCTGCCGACGATCGACGCCAGCACGAGCGCCACGCCGACGGTGAGGCCGGCCTGGATGAGGGCCACCGCACCGATCCCCACGACCTTGCCGGTGAGGAGCTCGTTCGGACGCACCGCGGCGAGGAGCACCTCGACCACCCGCACCACCTTCTCCTCGACCACGCCGACGAGGACCCACGCCCCGTACTGCTGGAGCAGCGCGAACAGGAGCACGGTCACGATGAGGGCGGTGCCGAGCGGGACCGGGTGGCGCGGCGCCGGCTTGAGGCTGGCCACCGGCAGCGGTGGGGGATGGGCGAGCGAGAGGGCCTGACCGGGGGCGATGCCCGCGTGCACGAGGCCATTGTGCAGGGCCACCGCGCCGGAGACGGCGCTCACGAACGAGGTGAACGAGGTACTCGTGTTGGGCCCGATCCCGGTCTCGACGAGCAGGCGCTGGCCGTCCTCGACGACGAGGTCGAGCTGGCCGTTGCGCAGCGCCTCCTCGGCCGACGCCAGGTCCGGCTCCTGGTGCACCTCGACCTTGGCCCCGAGGGCGGCGCCGGTGGCCCCGACCGCCTGGCGCAGCTCGGGGGAGGACGAGCCCACGAGGCCGACGTGGTAGGTGTGCTCGTGGTGGGCCCGCAACGACGGGATCACCACGAGGGCGGCCACGATGAGGAGGGAGAGGAGGGTACCGACCCGGAAGGTGTTCGAGCGGGTGCGGCTCGTGATCTCCCGGGCGGCCACGAGGTAGGCGAGGCTGCGCCGCCTCACCGCCCTACCGCCTCGCTGAACACCTCGGAGAGCCTTCGCCGTTCGACGGCGAAGTGCTCGACCGGTCCCGCGGCCTCGGCCGCCGCGAGGACCGCCCGGGGCTCCGTGCCGTCGTCGAGGAGGAGGCGGACGACGTCGCCGTCCCGGCCGGCCAGGACCACCCCGGGCAGGTGCTCGGCCCAGTGCCCGGCGGGGTCGGTCGACACCCGGACGGCGAGGCGGCGGCGTCCGCCGGCCCGGAGCTCGGCCACCGGGCCCGCCGCCACCAGGTGGCCCTGGTCGACGATGGCCACCGACTGGCAGACGTCCTCGACGAGGTCGAGCTGGTGGCTCGAGAAGAGCACCGTGTTGCCGGCGGCCGCCAGGTCGCTGAGCGCCTCGCTCATGACCGCCACGCCCGGCGGATCGAGCCCGGAGAAGGGCTCGTCGAGCACGAGGAGCTCGGGGTCGTGCACGAGCGCCGCCACCAGCTGCACCCGTTGCTGGTTGCCGAGCGAGAGGGCCTCCACCCGGTCGGCGGCCCGTTGGTCGAGGCCGAGGCGGGTCAGCCATTCGAGGGCCCGGGACCGGGCCTGCTGGCGCGGCACGCCGTGCAGCTCGCCGAGGTAGACGAGGTGATCGAGGACGCCCATCGCCGGGTAGAGACCGCGCTCTTCGGGCAGGTAGCCGAAGCGGCGGCGCTCCTCCCGGGTGACCGGCGCGCCGCGCCAGCGGATCTCGCCGCCGTCGAGCGCGGTCACGCCGAGGATGGCCCGCATGGCCGTCGTCTTGCCCGCGCCGTTCGGGCCGAGGAACCCGCAGATCTCCCCGGTGGCCACGCTGAACGAGAGGTGGTCGAGCGCCACCACGTCGCCGAAGCGACGCACGAGGCGGTCCAGCTCGAGCATCGGGCCGAACCTACCCGGCACCCACCCCGTCGCCGGGGACGGGGTCGGCTCAGGCCGGCTCGGCGGCGTAACGGGCGAGCGTCTGGAGCTGGTCCGCCGTGCCCACGCCGATGAGGACGTCCCCGGCTTGGATCGGCGTCTGGGGCGACGGGTTGGTGGTGAAGGTCCCGTCGGGCTTGCGGATGGCGAGGACGAGGGCCCCGGTGCGGTCGTGGACCTGTGCCGTGTCGAGGGTCTGGCCGGTCAGCCGGGAACGGTCGTCGACGGACAGCTCCTCGAGGCGGAACTCCAGGCTGCCGTCGTGCATGACGACGTCGACGAAATCGACGACGTGGGGCTGCACGACGAAGGCGGCGATGCGGTCGCCGCCGAGGCGTTGGGGGTTCACCACGCGGTCGGCGCCGGCCCGCAGCAGCTTGGCCTCCGACGTCTCGCCGCGGGCCCGGGCGATGATCTGGAGCTCGGGCTTGAGGGACCGTCCGGCCACCGTGACGTAGAGGTTGTCGGCATCGGTGTCGAGGGCGGCGACGAGAGTCTCGGCCCGTTCGATGCCCGCGGCGAGCAGGGTCGCGTCGTCGGTGACGTCCCCCTGGATGGCGGGGAAGGACACCTGGGCCACGCGCTCGGGGTCGCGGTCGATCACGACCACCTCCCGCCCGGCGTTGGCGAGGAAGCGGACCACTTCGCGGCCGACCCGGCCCCAGCCGCACACGATCACGTGCCCGGTCATTCTCTCGATGTCGCGTGCCATTCGTCGTCTCCTCACGAGCTCGCGCATGTGGCCCTCGATCAGCACCTCGAGGGTGACGGTGAAGGTGTAGAGAGCGGTCCCCACCCCGAGGAGGATGAGGATCATGGTGAAGACCTTCGCCGCGGTGTCGAAGGTGTGGGGTGGGTTGAACCCGACGGTCGAGATCGTCACCACCGTCTGGAAGAGGGCGTCGAAGAACGAGAAGCCCAAGATGAGGTAGCCGATCGTGCCGACCACGACGACGAGGGCGAGGAGGACCAGGCCGATGCGCACCCGGGCGAGCGGGTCGCGGGGGCCGCGCTGACCCGAGCGCGGCGTGCGGACCGGGCTCACCGGTCACCACCCACGCGTGGGCGGCCCCGCCGAGTAGCGGTCCCCGGTGGACCCACCGTGCTCAGCATGGTGTGGCGCCTTCCTGTCGACCGTTCGGACGGTCTCGATCGTCGCCCGCCGGCGCTCCCCGGCCCAGGGTCGAAGGGCCTTTCCGTCCGACCGGGCGCCTCAGACGAGCCGGGTGTGGGGGTAGGAGGCCACCTGGCCGGTCTCGGCCAGCTCCACCACGGCCGGCACCGGGTCGCTGTCGCCGAAGACGCGCTCGTCACTCATGTCGACATCGTGGGCGGTGACGTCGACGACCCACCACGAGGCCTCGAGGGCGATCCCGTTCGGGTCGGTGAAGTAGATCGAGCGGATAAACCCGTGGTCCACGACGTCGGTCACCTCGCAGTCGGCCGACTTCAGGCGGTCACGGAGCTCGGTCAAGGCCGCCTCGTCGGCCACGTTGAACGAGACGTGGTCGAACTGGGCCGCCCGGGCGTCGGGGACCCCGGCCGGCTTGGCGAACGGCTCGCTCGCCGAGGGCGCGTACTCGAAGAAGGCCACGCTGTTCTGCGGCCCGATCTCGAAGAAGTAGTGGCGGAAGCCCGGCGTTCCGATCGTGGCGAGCAGCCGGGCACCGAGCACGCCGTGGTAGAAGCGGACCGTGGTGTCCATGTCGTTGGTCACGAGGGCGAGGTGGTTGATCCCCCGCCAGCGCACCGGCGCTCCGTCGAAGGCGTCGTCGTTGCTCATCCCTTGGCCTCCTTCTCGTCGTGGCCTGAGAGAGATTCTCCCCCATGGCGGGCGGTGGCGCAGCCCCGAGGGCCGGTGGCGCGAGGATCCCATCGTGAGCGGGGGGCGGTACCGGAGGGGCGGGCGGTGATCGCCGGCGAGGGCGAGACGGTCGTCCACTGCCCGCCCGACCGCGTCCTCGAGTTCGTGATGGACCTCGACCGCTACCGGCAGGCCGACAGGAAGATCGGCCGGGTCTACGAGGTCGTCCGCGAGGGCCCGGTGGCCCGGGTCCGCTTCCGGGCCAAGATGCTCGGCCTGCCGGGCCCGAAGGTGGCCCAGGTGCTGGAGCGCGACGGGGACCGGCTCACCGTGCGCAACGAGCCGTCGTGGATGGACCGCCTCTACCGCTTCGAGGGCCTCGTGGCCTGCCGACCGGCTGAGGACGGGGCAACCCACGTCCGCCACGTGGAGTCCTTCGAGTTCCGTCGGCCGTGGTCCTACCTGCTCGAGCCGCTCGTCGGGGCCTGGTTGCGCCGCGACACCCCGGCCGAGGTGCGTCGGCTCCACGACCTCTTGGAGCAGACGCCCTGAGCGCCTCCGTCAGCGGGCGCCCTTCGTGGGCCGCCGCACCACCTGGCGCTGGGGCGGCATGCCGGGCCGGCGGCCGCCTGGGCCTCGGCCGCTCTCCCGGTTCTGGCGCTCCGCCGCCCGGCGGAGCTCCCGACCGAGCTGGTCGGTCTTGCCCGGCGTCAGCATCTCTTCGATCAGCTTCAGCTTCTGGGGCTCGGGCATCTTGCGGGTGAGCTGGTCGAGCCGGACGAGCTCGTCGGGGAGGGGGCGCTTCTTCTTCTTGGTCTTCTCGATGTACTTGAGCATCCGCCGCGCGTACCAGCGGCGGACGACGCCGATCTTCAAGAGCCGCTTGGTCGTGGCGTCCCTGGTCTTGCTCAGTCGCTCTCCCACACCTCCATTCTGTCGGGCGCGGGCGACGGCCGCGACGGCCCCTCTGGCCGGCGGCTGGCCGTGAGCGAGGAGCCGGCCCTGCGGGTCGGGCCGCTCGTCGCCATGGGCCTCTTGCTCGCCGCCCTGGCCGACGCCGCGGTGGCCCGGGGGGCCTTCTTCGCCGACGACTACCAGCCGGTCCTCGGCCTGCTCCTCCTGGCGGCGGTCCTCGCCCTGGTCCTCGGCCGGCCGTCCCGGAGCGAGCTCGCCGCCCTCGCCCGCGACCCCCTGGCCGCGGGGGCACTCGCCCTGGTCGTCGTGGTGGTGCTGAGCGCCGCGGTGGCCGGCGACGTGGGGGCCTCGGCGGCCACGGTGAGCCTCCTCCTGGCCATCGTCGCCTTGGTGGTCACCGTGCGCTCGGTCGGGCCCGAGGCCCGCCGGCTGCTCGTGCTCGGCATCGTGGCCCTGGCGACGGCGGTGGCGGTGGTCGGGTGGGTGGCCGTCGTGGCCCGGGCGACCCCCGAGGCTCTCCCGGCCGAGGGCCTCTGGCGGGCCGCCTCCACGCTCACCTACGAGAACGCCCTCGCCGCCTTCCTCACCGCCCCGGTCCTCCTCTGTCTCGACCGCCTGGCCACCGGGTCGTCCGGCTGGGCCTGGCCGGGCGCGACCTACCTCCTCCTCGTGGGCTTCGCGGCCACCCTCAGCCGGGGCGGCCTCGGGGGGCTCGTCGTGGGCCTCGTCGTCCTCCTCGTCGTCCGCCGGCCGGCTCGGCTCCGCGCCGCCTGGCCACTGCTCGGCGCGGTCGTGGCCGGCGTCGCCCTCCTCCCCTCGCTCCCGACCGACGGTCCGAACCGGCCGGCCCTGGCCGCGGTCGGCCTCGTCGCCGGCGGGCTCCTGGCCTACGGGGGCGCGCTGGGTCGGGCGGCCCGGCTGGCCCTGGCCGGCCTGGTGGCCCTCGGCGCGGCGCTCGTGGTGGCCCTCGTGCCCCTCGGCCACGCCCTCCACGTGTTCTCCTCGGCTCGGCTGACGGCGGCGTCGTCGGACCGGGCCCACGAGTGGGGGGCGACGCTCGCCATCGCCCGGGCCCACCTCGTCCTCGGCACGGGGGCCGGCCAGGTGGTGCTCCACTGGCAGAGCGGCGGCCAGGCCTACGTCGCCTACTTCACGCACAACGAGTATCTGCAGTTCCTCGCCCAGTACGGGCTCGTCGGCCTGGTGGTCCTCGCCGCCCTCCTCGCCGGCGTCCTCGTCCGCCTCGTCCGGTCCCTCGGGCGCCCGGCCAGCTGGCCCCCCGAGGCGGCGCTCGCCGGGTTCGCGGCCTTCCTCGTCGAGAGCGCCGTCGACTTCCTCTGGCACGTGCCCGTCCTGCCCCTCACCATGGCCGCCGTCGTGAGCGCCGCGGTGGTCGTCGGCGGGCCCCCGTCGGTGGCAACGCCCGGGGCCCCGCCGGCCGGGACCTGCTAACTTCGCGGCTCCAAGCGTTGTCGACGCGAGGCGAAGGGGGGCTTTCGGTGGAGAAGCCGTCACGCCGTCAACAGGTGCGGGGAGTGGTGGCCGTTGCCGCCGCTCTTCTCGTGGGGGCCGTCCTGCCCGTAGCCATCGCCGCGGCCACCGGACGACACCTCGGGCTCACCGCCAGCGCCCCGGTCGCCAGCTGCTCGCCGCCCTTCTCGTCGACCGAGCTCCCGGTGGCCGCGCAGTCGCCCCCGTGCGGGCCGCTGCTCCAGGCGAGCCCGGCGGCCGGCCTGGCCGACGGGCAGCTCGTCACGGTCACGGGCGCCAGCTGGTCGCCCAAGATCGTGGTCGGGATCGTCGAGTGCGGCCCCGGCGCCACCTCGCCCACCGGGTGCGACCTCTCCACGCTGCTGGAGGTGCCGACGAACGGTAGGGGCAAGTTCACGACGCCCTACGTCGTCTCGCGCATCATCATCCCCTCGGGGACCCCGATCGACTGCGCGTCGGGCGGCTGCTTCCTCGGCGCGGCCAACGTGAACGACTTCGGGGAGGCGGCCAGCACGCCCATGGCCTTCGACCCGAACCTGCCGCTGGCCCCGCCGCTCCAGCTCGGCGGGACGGTGAACGCCACCGACACCGTCCACGTGCACCAGGGCATCGTCGAGCTCGCCGGCACGGTCACTTGCAACCGGCCGGCCGTCGTGCAGCTCCAGGGCCAGCTCCGCCAGATCTACCACCGGGCCATCTTCTCGTCCTACTTCTTCCAGCAGCTGCTCTGCTTGCCGACCACCACCGGATGGGCCGTCAAGGTGCTGCCGGAGAACGGGCTGTTCGACGTGGGCAACGCCAGCGTGCTCGTCGACCTCTACGGCTCGGCCGACGGGAGCACGAGCTCCGCCTCCGTCACGGCGAAGATCCAGCTGACCACCTAGGGGGGCATCGGGCCGGCGGGTCGGCGCCGGTCCCCGCCTGCCACCGGACCTGCGGCGCGGCGGACCGCCGCAGGCCCGGTGGTCAGGCCACCCGGGCGAGCTCGGGGATCGGGCTGGGGGTGCGCACCTCGACCGCCCGCTCCGGGACCGGCTGGCGGTTCGGGAAGAGGGCCATCGCCATGAGCACGAACAGGGGACCGGCGTTCACGTCGGTGGCGAGGCCGGTCGTGAGCCCGCCGAGCGACTGGCCGAGCACCCAGTAGTCAAGCGAGAGCGCCGCCCCGAGGACGAGGAACGCCGTGGTGTGGCTGGTCACGAGCGGGCCGATCCCCACCACGAAGGACACGAGGGCGAGCACCACCGCCACCTCGGTGCCGTTGCCGGCGAAGGCGTGGGCCGCCCACTGTTGGGCGTGGGCCAGCCAGCCGGGCGCGGCGGCCGCCGCCCCCGACACCGTCGACGCGACGCTGTCGGTGCCGCGGTTGGCCGGGAGGAGCCAGAGCACCCCCGTGCCCGTCCAGAGCGCGGCCCACACGACCTTGGCCCCGGCGGCCCCGAGGAGCCCCGCCGCCGCCGCCGGCTGGCCGTCGGCCGGGGCGCGCTGGTCGGCCCCCCGTTTCGGCCAGGCCATGAGGCCGATCAGGCCGTAGAGGAGGACGGCGCCCGGGGCGCCGGTCAACGGCGACGCCATGCCGGTGAGGAGCATGCCCATCCCCTCACCGAGCACCCACACGCCGAGCACCCAGGCGAAGGAGACCAGGAGCGCGGGCTTCACCGTCTCTTGCATGAGGAGGCCGAGACCGACGAGCAGCTGCACGGCGGCGAACACCGCGTTGAAGGCGAACGGCTGCAGCGAGACCAGGTGGGCGAGCTCGTTGATCGGCCAGGCGACGAAGGCCGGCTGCCCAGCGGCGTTCGGCTGCAGGACCTGGGTGGCGAAGGCCGTCCCGAACATGTGGGGCTGGAGCTGGAGGAGCCCGTCGAAGAGCCAGACGACACCGAGGCCCACCTGGATCGTGCGCGGGGTGATCCGCCAGGACCGCCCCGGGGCGGCGGTGTTCATGCCTGCCCGCTCTCGATGATCGGCGTGAAGGCCGAGCGGGGCGGGTCCGCCTGGAACTGGTACTGCGAGGCCAGCTGCGGTGCGGTCCAGACGTGGAGCATGAAGTAGGTCGTCTCTTTGTGCGTGCCGACCGTGCAGGTGCCGGTGGCGGTGGTCCTCCCGACGAGCTGGTGGTCGGTGTTCAGGCAGAGGTTGTCGTGGGCGTGCCACTGGGTGAGGGGCCCGCCGACGTCCGGGCCGACCTGGCAGGGGGCCGGACCGAGGAACATGGCCCCGATGAGCACCGGCCCGTCGACCGTGTTGGCGAACATGAGCGCCGAGGGGTGGGCCGGGTCGAGCACGTCATGGCCGGCGATGACCGCAAAGTCCATGTAGTGCTCGTAGGCCGCCCGGGTCCGGCCGCCCGGCGACAGCGGCACGTAGCCGGCGTTCTCGGCCGCCGAAAGGTTGGCGTACTGGGCCACGTCCTTCGTGGTCTCCGCCACGAGCTGGTTGGCCGCGGCCTGCTCGGCGGCGGTCGGCTTCCCCGAGGGGACGGGGGCCATGACCATGCCGTCGGGCATCGTGGTCGTGCCCTTCACGTTCGGGCAGATGTCCGAGGCCGTCGTGACGGCCGAGGTGCCGCCATCGGTGGCCGTCGGCGTCTTGGCCATGTTCTTCATGTTGGCCGCGGCGCCCGACGTGGCCCCGGTGCCGGCGCCACTCGTCGACTGGATGGCCGCCGACGCGGGGGCGTTCGAGTGGTCCAGCACCCGCACGCTCTGGGTGGCGTCCGACAGGGTGGCGCCGACGAGCACCATCCCACCGGCCAGACCGACCACCGCCACCGAAGCCAGCCAGAGCCTGGCCGCCGCCGACCTCGTGGCCCCTCCCCTTCCCGCTCCCTCCACGGTCCTCCGCATTGCTGCTCCTCTCGCGTGGGCGCCGCGCCCACTGGCAACAGCATCGGGGACCGACGTAAGAACCAGGTCAGACCGGTGTTAGGGAACGATGAGCGCTCGCGCCGCAAACAGCGCCGCCAGCGGGTGTTCGGGGGCGACCCTCAGGGCGGCGGCCCGAGACCCCCCCGGACCCGGGGGCGACCGGCCCACCACCGCGCGCCGCTCGGGCCGCGGCGGGACGGCGGGCGGTGCTCAGCCGGCGCGCCTCCCCTGGCGTCGCGGCTTCAGCTGAAGGCGGTCTTCGGACGCTCGCTTCGGACCCCGTCGACGTACTGGTCCACCCGCTCGGCGTAGAAGCAGGCCAGGCCGGCGATCTTCTGGCTCTCGGGGAGGGGGGTCCGGTAGGTCCAGACAAGGTCCTCGTAGGTCTTCCCGCCCACCCGGAGCGACCAGTAGCCGGCCGTGCCCTTGTAGGGGCAGTGGCTCTCGGTCGAGGAGGGCACGAGGAGGTCGAGGCGGACGTCGGGGAGCGGCAGGTAGTAGCGCGGCGGGAGGCCCGTCTCGAAGAGGATGTGGGGCCGGTCGGACTCGGCCACCGTGACCCCGTCGACCTCGATCCGCACGTGCCGGGAGCTGGCCAGGACGTCGACCCGGGTGTAGGGGTCACGCGGGTGGGTGTAGACGGGTTCGTCCTCCTCCAGCCACTCGTCCATGGACCCCCAGTCGAGCCGGACCGTCGAGCGGAGCGCCTCGATGGGGGAGTCGGGGTAGCGGAGGGCCGCCCCGTTCGCCGTGCCGGCACCGACGACGACGTCGTGGACGACGGCGTCACCCCGGCTCGGCGAGTGCGTCGTCTCCCCGGTGGCCACGAGCTTGGCCCGGACGTCGGCCTCGGGTAGGTAGTAGGCGGGGTAGTGGGGGTTCTCCCAGACATAGAGCGGGGCCACGGTGTCGGCCACGAGCTCGCCGGCCAGGTAGGCCCGCACCCGCTTGTGCCCCTGCTCGACCCGGACCCTCCCGCGTGCCGTGCCCTCACTCATCTGCGGGTCCTCCTCGGTGGCCGTGGGATGTTCCGCCCGGCTCCGTTCTACCGGGAAGGTCGACGTCGTCGCGCCGGTCGTCCGACCGCCGGACGCGACACTGGCCGGGCGAACCCGGCCAGTGTCGTCCGACACGTCCTGCTGACCAGCGGTCCCTCCGGCCGTCGGGCTGAGTCGCCGGGGGAACCGCTCGTCAGCAGCTGTCCGTGCCTGTGCTGTCGAACCCCTTGGCCTGCCACTGCGACCAGGACAAGAGGGCGGCGCTCGTCTGCAGCCCGCTCCCGGCCAGGTCGCCCCAGAGGAAGGAGCCGCAGCCGTAGGTGTTCTCGGTGAAGCTGACGTTGCTCTTGAACACCGAGCCGTCACAGGCCGCCGCGCTGCACTGCCCGACGCCGTTGCGCACGAGCGCGGTGCCGACGCCCTCGATGACGTTGCCGGCGACGTCGACGTTGGCCACGGGGAACTGCGCGGCCCGGGAGTCCTGGTAGACGAGGACACCGGACTTGGCCAGGACGTCGGTGATCGTGTTGTCGTTGGCGGTGAGGTTGTGGCACGAGATGCAGGCGAGGACGGCCACGCCGTCGGCCCCGTCACCTTGCATCACGTCGTCGGCCACCGTGACGTAGCCGCTGACCTCGACGCGGACAGCGGCCCCGGTGTTGTCGTTGATGGTGTCGTGCTCGACCACGTCGGGGTCGGCCGCCGTACCCGACCGGCCGTCGAACCAGACGCCCGGCCCGTTGTTGGCGCTGATGGCGTCGTTCGTGATCGTGGCACCGGCAGTGTCGGTGAGCTTGATGCCGCCGCACTCGCCTGGGTCGGTGCAGACGTTCCGGGTGTCGTTGTCGACGATGGTGTCGTTCTCGATGGTCGTCGAGCCCTGGTCACCGTTGCCCCCGCCGATGCCCAGCCGGCCGTTGTGGTCGATCGTGGAGCTCTCGATCACGATGCCGCCGCTGGCCGTGATGCCCCGGCTGTAGCTCCCGGTGACCTGGACCCGGTCGACCGTCCAGTTGGCCGCCGATCCCGACTGGTGCCCGCAGTTGCAGGCCGGGTCGATCACGGCGTGCTGCTCGGGGTCGGCGCACCCGGTGCCGCAGTTCTGGTCGTAGTTGCGGATCACGAGGAGGCCGCCGCTCGGACCGCTGATGACGACGCCGTTCTCGTCGCTCCAACGGAGGCCGGCGTGGAAGGCGTCGCGGAGCTGGGTGCACGAGGCACAGCCGTAGCCGCCGTCGAGGACCGCCCCGGGGTCGGCCTCGAAGACGTCGCCGGCCTTGGGCTCGACGGAGAAGTCGCCCGCGTGGACCCCGCCCGCGATCTCAAAGGTGGTGCCGGCCGGCTCCTGTTGCACGAGGGCCCCCGCGTCGGTGCTCGTGCCGATCACGACCGGCGTGCCCGTGACCGCGGCGGCCGTGAGCCGCAGCCGGCCCGTCCGCCCGGTGCTGCCCGTCGTGAGGTTGGCCCTGGTGTGCACGTCGGTGTGCCCGGTCGAGGTCGGGGCGACTGTGCCGCCCGAGACGCTCCCTGTCTGCTCGCTCGGGGGCTGCCCGGACACCGCGCCCGGCACCGTCCCGGTGGCGGGCGGCGTCGGCGTCGTCGAGACCGCTGGCGTGGTCGTCACGTCGGCCGTCCGCCTCTGGTGGAGGTGGGTCCGGCCGGTGGCTGCGGGCGCCGTGGTGCTGCCGGCGCCCGGCGTGCCGGTGGTCGCCGCGGCGGCCTGGCGGGCCTTCGCCCCGTGGGCGGCGCCAGCGGCGTCGGGGGCGACGGTGGCGGCGAGGACAGCGACGGGGAGGGCGAGCACGGCCAGTGTGACCTGGCGGCGGGCCGACCCTGGCAGCCGTCGTTGCCTCTCTGCTCCGTGCACCTCGTCCCTTCCGCGACGCGGGCTCGCAGCGGCTCCGCCAGGTGCGGCCCACTGCCCGCACCAGCCACCATCGACCCCCTCGGTCTTCCCTCTAGCCTGAGCCCGAGCCGGCCCTCCGACCAGGTCCAAAGACGGGGAGTTGCCTGGTGCGGAGCGCCCGATTCGCCATGGGCCGGCGGGCCCCCGCCCCGTGGCGTGAATGGGCTATCGAGCCTGCGAGCGGGGCCGGCGCGCCCGGGGGCCCTCTGCCAAGCTGGGGGTCGCGCGGGGCCGGCGTGCGGTCCCGGGGGAGGTGCGAGCGTGAGCGACCTGCCGAGCACCATGCCGGCCGCCGTCTACCGCGAGCCCGGCCGGATCGAGCTCGAGGAGCGGGCCGTGCCCGACCTCGGCCCGGACCAGGTCCTCGTCGAGGTGGGCCACTGCGGCATCTGCGGGTCGGACATCCACCTCATGCACGAGGGCTGGGGCCAGAAGAACACGGTCGAGGGCCACGAGTGGAGCGGGGTGATCGCGGCGATCGGCCCGGAGGTCGAGGGGTGGCAGGTCGGCGACCAGGTCGTCGGGGGACCGTCACCCAAGTGCGGGCACTGCCGTCGGTGCCTCGAGGGCAAGCCGTCGCAGTGCTACAACCGCCGCGGCTCGGTGGCCGAGTCCTTCGACGGCGCCTTCGCCCGTTACGTGCGGTCCAGGGCCATCTCGATCCACCGGGTGCCGCCGGGGCTCTCCCTCCGCGAGGCGGCCCTCACCGAGCCGCTCGCCGTGGCCCTCCATGGCATCACCCGGTCGGGGGCGGGGCCCGAGGACGCCATCATGGTCTTCGGCGCCGGGCCGATCGGCGCCCTCACGCTGGCGGCCGTGAAGGCCAAGGGGCTCGGCCCGGTCACCGTCGTCGAGCCGGGGGAGCGGCGACGTCAGCTCGCCCGGGACCTCGGGGCCGACAAGGTGGTCGAGCCGGGCGACCTCGAGAACTTCCCGGCCTGGCAGCCCGAGCGCTTGGCCGACGAGCCGGCCGACGTCGTCCTCGAGTGCTCGGGGAAGAAGGCGGCCATGGAGGCCGGCTTCCATCAGCTGAACCGGGGGGGCCAGCTCGTCTTCGTCGGGGCGGGCATGGAGCCACCGACGTTCGACCCGAACCGGATGCTCCTGAACGAGCTGCACGTCTGCGGCTCGTTCGTCTACGACCTCGGCGGCTTCGACCGGGCCCTCGAGCTCCTGGCCTCGGGGGCCATGCCGACCGACCGACTCCTCGAGCCCGTCGACGTCCCGCTCGAGGGCCTGAGCGAGGCCCTCCGGGGTCTCTACGAGGGCGAGCTCCCGGGCAAGGCCCTCGTAGCACCGAGCCTGTCTGTCACGAGCACTTAGGGGGAACCATGCCGCACCGCTACTACCCGTCGGGGACACCCAAGTTCAACCACGTGGCCATGAGCGTCCCGGCCGACCTCCTCGACGAGAAGAACCGGGCCAACATCTGCACGTTCTGGAGCCAGGTCTTCGGGTTCGACGAGATGGAGGTCATGACCATCGACCGCAAGCGGCTCATCCTCGGCTGCGTGCACTGGGACCAGTTCATCTTCCTGATCGCCCAGGACGACCCGATGCAGTGCCCGCGGATGGACCACTTCGGGCTGGCCGTGGGCAGCCGGGAGGAGCTCGAGGGGGTCCAGGAGCGCACCCTCGCCTACCAACAGAAGGACGACCGGGTCGACCTCATCCCGCTCCACGAGGACGACCAGGGGGTGGTGAAGATCCACTCCCTCTACGTCCGCTACCTCCTGCCCATGATGTGCGAGCTGCAGTGGTGGGAGTTCCCGTCGCCGGAGTCGCCCACCGAGGAGGCTTCCGCGACAGTCCGGTGACGGCTCACCACCGCTGTCACGTCCGACGCGGGACCGTCGCCAAGAGTTCATGGTGCGTTGGTGGATTCTTCGCGGCCTTTTATGTTCGCGTAACGGCACGATGACCGGTCGCGGAGAACGGTCGTCGGAGCAACCGGTCGGTCCTTCGCGACCTTCCGTCAGGCCGGAGCTGCTCGGCGCGTCTTGGCGCGCCCGGTCGGCTGCCGCCTGAAGTAGCTCAGCCCCGCAGCACCCCCGACGAGAGAGGAACCACGATGAAGCGAAGGTTGCTGTCGACGCGCGCGGCCGCAGCCGGTGCGGTCGCCATGACCGCGTCGGTACTGGTCGGCGTGGTGGGAGTCGGCACGGCACAAGCCGCCGCCACTCCCCGCTCGCCCATCCAACACCTGGTGGTCATCTTCCAGGAGAACGTGTCGTTCGACCACTACTTCGGCACGTACCCGGTGGCCGCCAACACTTCGGGTCAGCCGTTCTACGCGGCCAAGGGCACGCCGGCGGTCAACGGCCTCACGCCGAGCCTCCTCGGGGCCAACCCGAACGGGGCCAACCCGCGGCGGTTGGACCCCTCGAACATCAACGACCTCCTCACCTGCGACCAGGACCACGACTACACGGCCGAGCAGCAGGCCTTCGACGGCGGGCTGATGGACAAGTTCCCGGAATTCACCGGCACCGGTGGCGGGACGAGCCCGACAGGCCAGCCGTGCCAGGCGAGTGACGTCATGAACTACTACGACGGCAACTCCGTCACCGCGTTGTGGAACTACGCCCAGCACTTCGCCATGAGCGACAACTCCTTCGGGACCACCTTCGGCCCGTCGGCGCCGGGTGCCATCAACCTCGTCTCCGGCGACACGAACGGCGTGGGCAAGGCCATCCGGGGCGCGGCCACCGACGGCGACATCGTGGCCGACGGCAAGGGCGGCTCCACGCTCATCAGCGATGCGCAGCCCTACTACGACGACTGCTCGAGCCGTGACGCCGTCACCATGACCGGCACCAATATCGGCAACGAGCTGAACAGCGCCGGCCTCTCCTGGGGCTGGTTCGAGGGCGGCTTCACGCCGACCACCCCGTACTCGGGCCCGGGGGACTCGGTCGTCTCCTACGACCCCGAGAACGTCACCGGTCGCGCCGCCTGCGGCGCCTCCCACCCGATCGGCGCGGCCCTCGGCGGCACTGGCCAGTGGGGCACCAAGGCCGACTACATCCCGCACCACGAGCCGTTCCAGTACTACGCCTCGACGGCCAACCCGCACCACCTGGCGCCCACGTCGCTCTCGGCGGTCGGGACGGACACGGCCAGCCCGGGTCAGTTCGACACGGCCAACCACAACTACGACGTCAGCTGGTTCAACCAGCTGGTCTCGGCCATCGGCAACGGCACGATGCCGCCCTCCAGCCTCCCGGCCGTGAGCTTCCTCAAGGCCCCCGGCTACGAGGACGGGCACGCGGGCTACTCGGACCCGATCGACGAGCAGAACTTCGTCGTCAACGAGATCAACTCGCTCGAGGCCCTGCCGACCTGGTCGAGCACCGCGGTGGTCATCGCCTACGACGACTCGGACGGCTTCTACGACCACGTCTACAGCGGGATCCACAACCCGTCGCAGACGAGCGCCGACGCCCTCACCGGCGCTGGCCAGTGCGGCTCGGGCAACAACCCGCTCGGCGGGGCCCAAGGGCGCTGCGGCTACGGCCCCCGCCTGCCGCTGCTCGTCATCTCGCCGTGGGCCAAGGGCAACTACGTGAGCCACAAGCTGACGGACCAGTCCTCGATCATCAAGTTCATCCAGTGGAACTGGCATCTCCCGAAGATCCCCAGTTCCTTCGCCACCATCGCCGGCTCGCTGAACAACATGTTCAACTTCAAGACCGGCACGGCGTCGAACAGCGCCCTCTTCCTCAACCCGGAGACCGGGCAACCGGCCCTGCCGTAGGGGAGGGTGTGCGGTCGTCCGTCGGCCGCACGGAGCCACACGACAAGCCCCGGGCTGCTCGCGCAGCCCGGGGCGCGTCGCGTCAGGCGCCGGGTCGGGGGATCATGACGTCCGGTTGGGGTACCCGCTCAGGGCCGTCACGCCCGGTCGCACTGGGGGTGGTGGAGCGGGCGGACCAGGTGGTGTCACTCGAGACCGCGCGAGGAACATCCCCACCGAGGCTCTCAGGCGCCATCGGCGGACCGCCGGTCCTCCTGTCCAGGTCCTCCCCCACCGGCCGTCCATACGTCTGGGGCCGCCCGATGTGACAGCCGTAGACCGAAAATCCTCGGTCGAGCCTGAAATCCGGCCCAAGCCGGCCCGAACGGGCAGGCCAATGACGCAGATGGGCCAGCGTGAAAGACCATCTGTGTCTGTCGGGTCCCCCCGGCGGGCACCGAGAATGGGTGGGTGCTGAGTCGGGCCAGCGCGAGGGGCCGCTGGCGCCCCGCGACGTCGTCGACCACCCAACGCCACCGAGGGCCGGTGCGGCGGCTGCGCCGCGCCCCGGCGTGAGTCTCATGGCACCGGGGCGCGCCGAGGGGGGCGAGAGGGGCCGGACGGGGCTGGCGGAGCGCCACGACCACCTGACGGGGCTCGCGAACCGCCCGTCGCTCGTCGAAGCACTGAGCGACGCCCTCGCCGGGGACCGGACCGGTGACCGCCTGGCGCTCCTCTTCTTGGACGTCGACCACCTCGAGGCCGTGAACGACCGCCACGGCCACCAGCTGGGCGACGAGCTCCTGCGCAAGGTGGGCGACGTGCTGGCCGAGACGGTGCGGCCCGGGGACCTCGTGGCCCGGCTCGGCGGCGACGAGTTCGCCGTCATCTGTCACTCGATGGTCGACGAGAGCGCGGTGGAGCGCTACGCCGACAAGTTGGCCGAGGCGGTGTCGCGGCCGGTCATCCTCGGCATCCTGACGGTGCGGGTGACCGCGAGCGTGGGCGCGGCCCTGGCCGACGACCGCTCGACGTCGGACAGCCTCCTGTCGGAGGCCGAGGCGGCCCTCCACCACGCCAAGGCCCGGGGCCGCGCCCGGGTCGAGGTCTTCGACGACGCCCTGCGGAACAAGACGCTGATGCGCCTGCGGCTCCAGCAGGACCTGAAACACGCGGTGGACCGGCGCCAGCTGCGCCTCTACTACCAGCCGATCTTCGAGATCGCCACGGGTCAGCTGGCCGGGTTCGAGGCCCTCATCCGCTGGCAGCACCCCGAGCTCGGCCTGCTCGGCCCGGACCGCTTCATCGACCTGGCCGAGCGGACCCTGCGCATGGCCTCGGTCGGCAGCTGGGTGCTGCGCAACGCCTGCGGGCAGCTCGCCGAGTGGCAACGCTCCCACCCGGACCTCGCTCTCACCATGTCGCTCAACCTCTCGGCCCACCAGCTCTCCGACCCGCGCCTGCCCGACCTCATCGGCGAGATCCTCGACGAGACGGGGGTGCTCCCCGGTCGGCTGAGCCTCGAGATGACCGAGAGCGTGGTCATGGAGGACGCCCCGGCCACCGGCCAGGCCCTCCACGCGCTGCGGGCCCTCGGCATCCGCCTGGCCATCGACGACTTCGGCACCGGCTACTCGTCGCTCGCCTACCTGAAGCGCTTCCCGGTCGACCACCTGAAGATCGACCGCAGCTTCGTGGCCGGGCTGGCCCGGGACCCCGAGGACACGGTCATCGTCGACTCGATCATCCACCTGGCCTCGCGCCTCGGCCTCGAGGTCGTGGCCGAGGGGGTCGAGACCGAGGCCCAGCTGGCCGAGCTGGCCCGCCTCTCGTGCCGCTACGGCCAGGGCTACCTCTGGAGCCGCCCGGCCCTCCCGGCCGACGCCAGCGAGCTCATCGACCAGGCGCTGCAGGGCGCCTTCCGCCACCAGGTGGCGCTCCCCGGGGCCGAGCTGGTCCCGGCCGGCCAGTCGGCCAGCCGGCAGGTGGACGACACCGTGTCGATGCTCGCCCACGAGCTGCGCACGCCAGTGCACGTGATCCGGGGCTTCGCCGACCTCATGCGGGCCGACCTCGAGTCGGGGAGCGCCGAGGCCCTCGCCGAGTCGATCGAGACGATCCGCCACCAGACGGGGCGGATGGAGGCCCTCGTGGCCTCGCTCGACGACGCCCGAGCCATCGACGAGGGGACGCTCCAGCTCGACCGCCAGCCCCTCGAGCTCGCCGCCCTCGTGCAGCGCACGGTCAACCACATCGAGGGGGACCTGCGGGGCCACACCGTCGACTGCGGCCCGCTCCCGGCGGTGACCGTCCACGCCGACGAGAACCGCATCGAGCAGATCCTCACGAACCTCTTGAAGAACGCCGCCAAGTTCAGCCCGGAGGGCGCGCCGATCCGGGTGGCGCTCGAGGAACGGGGCACCGAGGTGTCGCTCCACGTGGTCGACCGGGGCCCCGGCGTCCCGGCCGACCGCATCGGCGGCCTCTTCCGCAAGTTCTCCCGCCTCGGTTCGCTCCGCGGCGGCAACGGCCTCGGGCTCTACCTCTCCCGGGGCTTCGCCCTCGCCCACGGCGGCGAGCTCCGCTACCGACGGGCCGACACCGGCGGCGCCGACTTCGTGCTCACCCTGCCGACCTACCACGGCGAGGACGAGGAGACGCCGGCCTCGACGCCCGCGTCCGCCGGCGCCGAACGGGGCGGGCGCAAGACCCCGGTCCACCAGCGCGAGCTCTCGCTCGGCGGCTCGAGCATCCGCCAGGACGCCGACGCCGTCGTCGCCGCGCTGGCCGCCTCGCGGGCGCTCTTGCGGGCCCGCACGCCGGAGGACGCGGTGGGCGCGGCCATCGACCTCGTCTACGACCTCGGTGGCCGGGTGGTGCCGTCTCGCATCGCGCCGGACCACGCCCTCCCGATGGACCTGTCCTTCGGCGAGGGGGAGCCGCTCCTGCCCGTGGCCGAGCTCTTCAGCGTGGCCCGCATGCGCCTGGAACAGATCCTCCCGACCTTCCTCGAGGACTCGAGGCTCTCGGTCCTGGCCGTCCGCCACCAGCAGCGCCAGCGGGGCACGACCGACCCCGAGACCGGCCTCAGCAACCGCCACTCGCTCACCCAGTCCCTCGGCGCGCTCGGCGAGGGCGACACCGTGGCCGTCCTGCGCCTCCGCCACGAGGAGCCCTGGGAGGACCCGGACGACCCCGGGACCGTCGCCGCCTGGGAGGACGCCACGATCCGCTCACTGGCCCGCATGGTCCGGGCCGAGCTCGGGGCCGTCGTGACCTGCGGCCGCTGGCGTCGCCGGGAGCTCCTCGCCATCCTCCACGCCACGTCGGCCGAGGAGGCCATGGCCCTCGCCTCGCGGCTCCACGAGGTCTGGTTCGACTGGCGCACGGAGCCCGTCGGCTTCGTGGTGGCCCTCGCCCCCGTCGGCGAGCGCACCGGCCTCGAGGCGGCCAACGAGGCCGCCGGGTCGCTCCTCGCCCCCGACCACCCGGCCGTGGCCGAGCGCCGCGGTGACGGCAAGTGAGAGAAGCGGGGTCCGCGTGGTCACCAAGCCCTACGCTGTGGCCGTGGGGGCGAAGCGGGCGCGGCACGCGGGCGAAGACGAGGCGGGTGGTTCCGCGGCCCCGAAGGGTCGGTCGGCCAGGGGTGACGGAGCGGTGAGCGGAGCCGAGGGGGCGCTCGACGGCGCGGCGAACAAGGCCACCCTGGTCAAGGTGCTCGTCATCGACGACCACGTCATGCTGGCCGAGAGCATCGCCCGCATCCTCGGGGCCGAAGAGGACATGGAGGTGGTCGGGGTGGCCGCCAACTCCGCCGACGGCGTGCGGCTGGCCACCGAGACGATGCCCGACGTCGTCGTGGCCGACTACCAGCTGCCCGACGCCACCGGGGCGGTCACCGCCACGAGCATCCGGGCCCTCAACCCCGAGATCAAGGTGCTCATCCTCACGGGCCACGGTGACGACCGGCTCCTCGCCGACGCCCTCGAAGCCGGGTGCTCCGGCTTCTTGACCAAGGACAAGGCGGTGGACGAGCTCGTCGTGGCCGTCCGCCAGGTCCACGCCGGTGAGGTCTACATCCTGCCGAACATGCTGGCCGGTCTCCTGCCGCGCCTGCACCGGAGCCACCGGGGCCTCGGCAGCGACCTCACGCCCCGCGAGATGGAGGTGCTGAAGCTGCTCGGGGAGGGGGCCACCAACCAGGCCATCGCCGACCGCCTCTACCTGAGCCTCCACACGGTCCGTCACCACGTCCAGAGCGTGCTCACCAAGCTGAACGCGCACTCGAAGCTCGAAGCGGTGGTGATCGCCACCCGGGAGGGACTGATCGAAGCTTCGTCGTAGAACGCGTGCGACACCGCATGGGAGCCCGGGAGGGTCCGTTCCGGCGGGGCGGTGACCGGCGTCCGGTGTTGTCAGGAGGGGCGGGGAACGTGCCAGAGACGTCGAGCAGCCACGACGGCTACCGCTGGATCGTCGAGTCCTTCGAGGAGGCCGTCCTGGCCTGCTCGGCCACCGGGTTCGTCACCGTGGTGAACGGCGCGGCCGAGACGCTCCTCGGCTACCGGCGCGAGTACCTCACCGGAAGGACGCTCGTCGAGCTCGTGGCCCACGACGAGGCCGAGGCGGCGCGGGCCCTCCTCGGCCGGGTGCTCGCCGGCGAACGGCTGCGGGACCACCGTCTCGTGGCGCGCCGGGCGGGCGGCGGCACCCTCGAGGTCTCCGCCGACCTGTCACCCTTGTTCGACGACGACGGCAGCGCGGTGGCCGTCGTCGTCGTGCTCGGGGACGCTGCGGCCCGGCGGCGGGCGGCCGAGCGCCGGTCCCAGGCGGCCCGCCTCGAGTCGGTGGGGCGGCTGGCGGGCGGGATCGCCCACGACTTCAACAACCTCATGGCGGTCATCCTCAACTACGCCAGCTTCGTGGCCCAGGAGGTGGGCGACAACGAGACGGCGCGCGCCGACGTCGAGCAGATCCGCAACGCCGCGCAGCGGGCCGCCGACCTCACCCACCAGCTCCTCGTCTTCGGCCGGCGCGAGACGGCGCCACCCGAACCGCTCGACCTCCACGCCATCGTGGCCGACCTCGCCGAGATCGTGCCCGTGCTCGGCCAGGGCGACATCGAGGTCGTCGTGGAGCTCGCCCCGTCGCTGCCGCCCCTCGTGGCCGTGCCGGGCCAGATGGAACAGGTCCTCGTGCAGCTGGCGACGAACGGCGCCGAGGCCATGCCCGACGGTGGGCGGCTCACGCTGCGGACCGAGGTGGTCGAGGTGACCCAACCCTCCTCGGGCCTCGAGCAGCCCGCACCCGGGCGCTACGTGGCGCTCTCGGTCTCGGACCAGGGGATCGGCATGAGCGCGGCGACGGTGGGGCTGGCCTTCGAGCCGTTCTTCACCACGAAGTCGCGGGGGTCGGGGACCGGGCTCGGTCTGGCCGTCGTCCACGGCATCGTGGCGGAGGCCGGCGGCCTGGTGGAGCTCTTCTCCGAGGAGGGGCGGGGCACCACCGTGCGCGTGCTCCTGCCGGTCGCCGAGGCGGCGGCGCCGGCCGCGCCGGCCGGGGCGCCCTCGAGCGATCACCCCACCGAAGGTGGGGTGATCCTCCTCGTCGACGACGAAGAGGCGATGCGCAAGCTCACGGCCCGGCTGCTGCGGCGCAACGGCTTCACCGTGCTCGAGGCGGCGACCGGCGGCGAGGCGCTGAAGCTGGCGGCCGACGGCTCGGCAAGCCTCCTCCTCACCGACGTGGTGATGCCCGAGATGTCGGGGAGCGAGCTCGCCAGCCAGATCCGCGAGCGGCACGCCGAGCTGCCGGTCCTCTTCATGTCGGGCTACAGCCAGGGCGCGCTCGGTTCGCCCCAGGTGCTCGACGACGTCGAGTTGCTCGAGAAGCCCTTCGACGAGCAGGCGCTGCTCGACAAGGTGCGGCTGGTCCTCGCCACCGCCGCCGGCTGAGCTGCACCCCCTCTGACCTGCGGCTGACGCAGATTGGCTAGGGGGCGCTACCGCGCCGTGGCCAAGCGGATTTGGAGTGATCGCGTCTGTCTCTGGCCAGGGTGATCCGTCAGTGTGGAGTCATGGCACGGGCGCACGCCAACTGGGGCTACGGGGCAGCTGGACGGAGGGGTCAGCTGCCTCGGCGTGCGCCTGTTGTTTCGGCGGTGGTTGCGCTGGCTGCCCGGGGCGGGGCCCGTGGCGGCCCCGCCACCGCCGTACTTCTCCCCGTGCCGGTCACCCGGCGGACCGCGGTCGAGGCCGCGGCGTGGGTGCCGGTCGGGTCGCTCTGGCGAGCGCTGCGGAGCCTGGCTCCCGGCTCGAGCCGGCATAGCTGATCGGGCTGGCGGAAGAAGGAGGGTTGTGATGCCCACCAACGAGGCCATCTCCTCAGCGGTCCAGCTCGCCGCCGTCGCCACCAAGGCGTCACCCGAGCTCGACGAGCCCGAGGTGGACGCGACGGCGTCATTCGAGGAGGCACCGTCGTTGTCCGAGGCCCGGCCGAAGGCGAAGGCCAGCACCGCCCAGCACTACGCGGCGGAGGCGGCCACGCTCCAGGCCGTGCGCGAGCTCTACGAGGAAGGCATGCAGGGGCTGTCGTCCCTCTCGGCCGACCTCTTCTCCGACCCGGCGCTACGGGCCGGCAACCAGACCGTGCTCACGCTGCGCCGCAAGTTCGACGAGACCTGCGAGCGCCGCTACGAGCTCGAGAGCGAGCGCGACCGGGCGGCCGACGTGGCGGCCGAGCTGATCTTCGACCCCTCGCAGGGCGACGACTCGCCGGCGGCCCGGGCGCTCTGCCGGGTCGAGGTGCTGGACGGCCGGGTCGAGCACGCCAGCGCCGACGTCCTCATGTGCCAGGGCGCGCTCGTGCGGGCGCTCCGCGAGCGCGAGGAGCTCGCCGAGCCGTACCGCTCGCGGGCCATCGCCCTCGCCAAGTTCGTGATGGCCGCGCAGGCCTACTACTGGGCCGAGCACCTCGGTGACGGCGGCAGCCGGGCCAAGGCGGCCGAGATGGTCTACCTGCCGATCGAGCTCCCGCGCTGGGTGACCTCCGACGAGGCGCTCGAAGGGACCGATGTCGGTCTCGGCGGCGCGGAGCCCGAGCGACTCGTCGGCTGAGCCCGTGGGTGGCCCCGGGTCGATGCTGACGACCCACCCACGAGAGCGATCGAAGACCGAGAAGGCACGGGGCGACCGCACCCGCCGACCGAACGTCGGGTCGGCCCCACCGCCACGATCCGGTCCGTCGATCCCCTTGCCCCAGGGGGTCGGCGGACCGACGACGGCGCGTAATTGGGCGGTCCGCTGACCGCTCGGGCAGAAGGGGCACGACGATGACGAGGCGGATGAGGTGGGGGGCGGCGTCGGACACATCGGCAGCCGGGCGCGGGGGGCCGAGGTGAAGCCCCACGAGATCGCCCGGCTCCAGCACACCGGGCCAGTGGGTCGTCACGTGCGGGCCGAGCCCGACCCGGCGGTCGCGGCGAACGGGAACGGGCACGGCGCCAACGACGAGCCGCCCACCGACGTCCTCCTCGTCTCGGCCGACGGGGCCGTCCTCGAGCAGCTGACCCTGCTCCTCGACCAGCCGGGCTGGGAGGACGGTCGCTTCGTCGTGCGGGCCGTGGCCACCTGCACCGAGGGGACCCTCGAGCTGCGGCGACGCCGGCCCGACGCCGTGGTGCTGGACCTCGGCTCGTCGGGCCAGCGCAACCTCGACGACCTCGTGCGCCTCGTGGCGGTGGACCACACGCTCCCGGTGATCGTCATGACCAGCCAGGCCGAGGCGGTGCACGGCCGCGACGCCCTGATGCACGGGGCCCAGGACTTCCTCGTGAAGGAGACGATGACCTCCGAGCAGGTGGTGCGGTCCCTGCGCTACGCCATCAGCCGGGCGGCCACCGCGGCCGAGGCGGAGGCCACCGAGCGCCGGTTCCGCTCGCTCGTCAGCCGGATCTCCGACGTGGTGACCGTGGTCGACGAGAGCGGCAACGTCCTCTACATCAGCCCCTCGGCGCCCCGCCTCCTCGGCACCGAGTCGACCGCCCGGCTCCTCGAGAGGGGTCTGATGGGCTACATCCACCCCGACGACCTGGCCGCGGCCAACGACGCCTGGCAGGCCTGGCAAGCCGGGCAGCCGGCCGTCCTCGAGTGCCGCATCGTCGGGCGCAACGGTCGCACCATGTACTCCGAGTCGGTCGGGGTGAACCTGACCGACGACCCGGCGGTCGGCGGCATCGTCATCACCACCCGTGACATCACGGACCGGAAGCGAGCCCAGGACCACCTCTCCTACCAGGCCCGTCACGACAGCCTGACCGGCCTGCCCAACCGGGCGATGATGCTCGAGGAGCTGGCGGTGGGTCTGCGGCGCTCGCAGGCCCGGGGGAGTGGCGCGGCGCTGCTCTTCGTCGACATCGACCACTTCAAGCTGATCAACGACCACCACGGCCACCGCACCGGTGACGAGGTGCTCGCCGAGATCGGCGGGGTGCTCGCCGAGACCGTGCGGCCGGGCGACGTGGTGGGCCGCCTCGGCGGCGACGAGTTCGCGGTGATCTGCCACGGGGTGACCGACCGGTCCTCGGCCGTGTCGGTGGCCGGCCGCCTCGTCCAGGCGATGTCGCGCCCGTTCTTGGTGCGCGAGCGCACCTTCCGGCTCGCCGTCTCCGTCGGCGTGGCGCTCTCCAACGCCAACTCGACGGCCGATGGCCTCTTGTCCGAGGCCGACGTGGCCCTGCACCACGCCAAGGAACGGGGCCGGGGACGGGTCGAGGTGTTCGACGAGACGCTCCGGGCCCGGCGCACCGAGGAGCTCCGCCTGGAGGACGACCTCCGCTTCGCGGCCGAAGACGGCCAGTTCCGCGTGCACTACCAGCCGCTGATCGAGATCTCGACCGGCCGGCTCACCGGGTTCGAGGCCCTCGTCCGCTGGCAGCACCCGACCCTCGGACTCCTCCAGCCGGCGTCGTTCATCGAGATCGCCGAGCGCACCTACCAGATCGGCCATATCGGCGAGTGGGTGCTCGGCCAGGCCTGCCGGCAGCTGGCGGCGTGGAACGCCGCATCGCCGGGCCTCGACCTCTCGGTCGCCGTCAACCTCTCGGCCCAGCAGCTGGCCGACGAGCACCTGCCCCAGGTGGCCGGCTCGGTGCTCCACGAGACCGGCCTCCTGCCGGCCAACCTGTGCTTCGAGATCACCGAGAGCGTGGCCATGCAGGACGCCGCGGCCTCGGTGCGCTCCCTCCATGCCTTGCGCTCGCTCGGTGTGAAGCTGGCCATCGACGACTTCGGCACGGGCTACTCGTCGCTCGCCTATCTCCGCCGGCTCCCCGTCGACCACGTGAAGATCGACCGCAGCTTCGTGGCCGGCCTCGGTCGCGACGCCGAGGACCGGGTGGTCGTCGACTCGATCATCCACCTGGCCGAGCGCCTGGGCCTCGAGGTGGTGGCCGAAGGCGTCGAGACCGACACCCAGATGGCCGAGCTCGTTGACCTCGGCTGCCGCTACGCCCAGGGCTACTTGTGGGGCCGTCCGGCGCCCGCCGCCGAGGCCGGGGACTTCATCGACGCCGCGAGGAGCGGGGCGTTGGCCCGGCCGCTGCCGCCGCGCCCGGAGGGCTACCCGGCCCACGCCGCGCCGCCCGCCCCCGAGACGACGTCGTCGGCCGTCCGGGCCCGCCAGGAGGAGGAGACCCTCTCGCTCGTGGCCCGCCAGATGCGCTGGCCCGCCCGCTCGATCACGAGCGCCGCCCAGGCCGTGGCCCGCCACGTGGGCGCCGGCGAGCCCGACGAGGCGGTCCATGCCCTCGAGACCATCGCCCGCCAGGCGGCCCGGGTGGAGGCCCTCGCCGACGCGCTGACCGACGTCTCGGCCATCGAGGAGGGCGCGCTCGCCCTCCACCCCCGCTCGGTCGAGCTCTCCGGCTTGCTGCGACTCGTGGCCGACCAGCTCGAGCCGGTGCTGGCCCAGCACGAGGTCAAGCTCTCGGGGCCGCCGGTGGTCCAGCTCTACGCCGACCCGGTGCGCCTCGGCCGGGCCCTCGCCAACCTGCTCGACAACGCCGCAGCCTTCAGCCCGCCCGGGGCGCCCATCACCGTCTCGCTCCGCGAGCGCGACGACGCCGTCTCGGTGCACGTCGTCGACCGGGGCCCGGGCGTGGCCGCCGACCGGGTGGCCTGGCTCTTCCGCCGGCTGCCGCCGTCACCCCTCCCGACCGACTACCTCGACCCGACCGCCCCCGAGCAGGTGGGCGTGGAGGGGAGCGGTCTCGGCCTCTACCTCGCCCGCGGTTATGCCCGGGCCCACGGCGGCGACCTCCGCTACCACCGGGCCGAGGGGGCGGGGGCCGAGTTCATCCTCACGATGCCGAAGGTCCCGGTGAGCGGCGGCGACGACCCGGTCCCGGCCGAGGGCCTCTCCTTGGACGAGGAGGTCTTCGGCGGTTGGGGTGGCCGACGGCGCGCCATCACCCAGTTCGACCCGGCCCTCCGGGAGGACAAGGAGGCCCTCGGGGCCCTCGTGGCCGCGGGCCGCAACCTGCTCCGGGCTTCCTCGCCCGAAGAGGCGGTCGGCGCGGGCATCGATCTCGTCCACGACCTCGGCGGCCACGTCATGCCGGCCCGGATCGCCCCGGCCCACGCCCTCGCCTTCGACCTGTCCTGTGGTGAGGGTGAGGAGCTGCGGGCCCTCGCCGAACCGACGAGCCCCGTCCGCCAACGGCTCGAGCGGGCGCTCCCGCCCTTCCTCGACGACGTGGCCAGGATGATCGAGTCCCTGCGCCATTCGGACGGTGCGGCGGTCGCGACCGGGCCGACCGAGGAGCCGACCGACGACGTCCTCGGTCAGCTCGACGAAGGCGACCTCGTGCTGGCGCTGCGGCTCGTCCCCGAGAACCAACAGGCGGAGGGCGACCGGGTCCTCGACGTGGCCATGCCGTCGCTGCAGCGGATGCTGCGGACCCAGCTGCGGGCCACTGACACCTGCGTGCCCTGGTCGGAAAAGGAGCTGGCGGTGGTGCTCCGGGGCACGTCGGCCGAGGAGTCGACCTCGGTGCTCGAGCGCCTGCGGGGTCACTGGACCGACTGGCGTCCCGCACCGACCCGCCTCGAGGCCATCGTCGAACCCGTGACCGCCGGCGCCGGGGCCGAAGCGGTCGAGACGGCCCTCGCCGCCCTCGACGCTCGCCTCGCCGTCCTCGGCTCGGGGATCGAGCGGGCCGGCGTCGAGCGGGCGACGCTCGAACAGCACGAGAACGGCGGGTCGCCGCGGTGACGATCGCCGCCGAGCGCGAGGCCAAGCGGCGCGACCCGACCGTCGACGCCTTCGTCGAACTCCTGGCCCGGGGCACCCCCGCCGCGGTGCGCGGCTGGGTCGAGGCCGTGGCGGCCGAGGGTCGGTCACCGACCGACCTCGTCGTCGACGTGCTCGGTCCCGCCCAGGCTGAGGTGGGTCGCCGTTGGTCCTCGGGCCGCTGGGGCGCGGCCCACGCCGGGCGGGCCAGCGCCCTCGCCGAGGTGGCGCTGGCCGAGATCGCCCGGCGGATCGTCGAGCCCGAGGCCGACGAGGTGCTCGGCCACGTCGTCGTGGCCTGTGCCGAGAGCGAGGGCCATCTGCTCCCGGCCCAGATGGGCGCAGAGGTCCTGCGGGTCGCGGGCTACGAGGTCGACGTGGTGGCCGGCCCGGTGCCCGCGCCCGACCTCCTGTCGTTCGTCCACGAGCGGCGCCCTGACGTCGTCGTCGTGACCTGCACGCTCGCCAGCTCGTTCGTGGGGGCCCGGCGCTCGGTCGACGCCGCCCACCTCGCTGGCCGGCCGGTGGTGCTGGCCGGTCGGGCGGTCACCCCGGCCCGGGCCTCGGCGCTCGGAGCCGAGGGCGGGGCGGCCGACGCCCGCGACGTGGCCGAGGCGGTGGAGGAGGCGGCCGGCCGAACCCCCCGGCGGGTGGCCGATCGCTTCACGCCGTATCCGGCCGACGTGGCCGAGCTCCTCGCCCGGCGCGACGAGCTCGTGGACCGCGTCGTGCGCAGTCTCGGCTCGGACCCGGGGCTCACCGGTGACCCATGGCAGTCGAGCGAGTTGCGCCAGCGCCTGGCCCAGGCGGTCGAGCACCTCGCCGCGGCCCGGCTCGTCCAGGACCCCTCGGTGATGTCGGCCTTCGCCGACTGGTGGGCCGGCCGACCGGTGGCCGACAACGGCCCGACCGGGGTCACGGGCCTCCTCGAGCGGTTGGCCGAGACCCTCGGTCAGCACCCGGCCCACGGCCTGGCCGAGCTGGCGGCCACCCGCGTCCGGGCGGCCGGCGTCGACGATCTCGACCTCGTCCGGCGGGCGGAGCGGGCCGGGCCCTGGCGCGACGGGTCGGCGGTGGCCTAATGGCTCATCCATGGGTAGCGGCGCAATGGCGAGCCTCCACGTACATTCGGCTGAACGTCGGAAGCCCAAAAGGGCAGTTGCCCGCCTCCTCCTACCGAGGAACCGACGGCTTCCGCACCTTGAACCGTGCTCTCGGGGTGCGACAGCGCGAACCGAACCACTACCGATCCTTGCTACTGGGGACCCCGGCAAGCAGACTGGCCCGAGCAGAGGTCTGCCGCGTGGGGTTCCGCCGAGCCGTCCATCCTTGCGAGCCGTCGGTGCCTCCCCGTGGCGGCCCTTGTCACTCCAGGCGAGGGAGCTCGGAGGCCGGAGATCATCGGAGGTGATGGTCGATGGAGAGCTTCACCACCGTCGATGAGGTACAGATGAGGGACGGGGGCGACGAGCGTCTCAGCCATCCGGCGGGTACCGGGGCGGACGACGCGGCGACCGCCGAGCTGCGCACCACCGTGCGCCTGCTCCGCGACGCGGTCGGCGAGCGCCAGGCCCTCACCCGCCGGCTCATGCGGGCCCAGGAGGACGAGCGCCGCCGGATCGCCGCCGACATCCACGACGACTCGCTGCAGGCGCTCCTCGCCGTCGGGTTGAAGCTCCAGCTCCTCCGGCGCAAGGTCGACGACGCCGAGGTGGTCGAGCTCGTGGCGGAGCTGGAGAAGGCGGTGGCCGAGGCGGGCTCGCGCCTGCGCCACCTGCTCTTCGACCTCCGTCCGCCGAGCCTCGAACGCGGCGGCGTGGCCGTCGCCCTGGGCGACCTGGCCCACGAGCTGCTGGCGCCGGCCGACATCAGCTGGCGGCTCGAGGGTCGGATCACGACCGAGCCGCCCGAGCCGGTGAAGACCGTGCTCTACCGGATCGCCCGGGAGGCCCTCACGAACATCGTGAAGCACGCCGGGGCCACAACGGTGACGGCGGCCATCCGCGGCCGGCGGGGCGGGGTGCTCCTGCGGGTCGAGGACGACGGTGCGGGCTTCGACGCCGCCGCCGCCCCGTCCGGTCACTACGGCCTGGCCCAGATGCGCGAGCAGGCCGAGCTGGCCGCCGGTTGGTTGCAGGTGCGGAGCTCGCCCGGCGAGGGGACCCTCCTCGAGCTGTGGCTGCCGGGCGACGAGGCCGAGGAGCGGCCGGCCGAGCCCACCGACGACCCCCGACCGGCGCTCCCGACGTAGGGCGGGTCCCCGCCCCGCGGATCGACTCGCCCGGGCCGCGACACCCGAACGATCCTTCCATTCGTTCGAGGCCGTGACGAAGGGCCTCGGGCCGAGGCCCGCTGACCTTCCCGCTCCCCTGGGCGACAGGATGACGTCGCGGCGGGTGCGGCCGCGGGCGTGCGGCCGGGTCAGGCGAGCAGACGGGTGACGACGGCGCCCTTCGTCGACATCGCCGCCACGACGACGTCGCCACCCACCACGCCGACGGCGATCGCGCTCGCCACCGACCCCGGCGCGGGCATCTCGGGCAGCGCCACGACGCCGCCGGCGGCCTGGCCGAAGCTCGGTCGCAGCGAGCCGTCCGGGGAGAACTCCCGGACTTCGAGCGACCAGAGGCCCGACTGGAGGCCCTCCGCTTCGAAGGGGGCGACCACCGACACGACGTCGCCGTGGCTCGTGGTGGCGGCCCAGACCGCCAGGGCGGGCGGGCTGGCGAAGGAGGCCGGCGTGCCGTGGTGCACCGACGGATCGGGCGCGCCCTGCGGGAGGAAGCCCACCAGTCGGCCGAACGACTGCGCCGTCGTGGGCCCTGACCCGACGCAGGCCGCGGCGCCCCCTCCCACGAGCCCGAACCGGCCCGAGGCCCGGTCGAACAGGGTGCCCAAGAAGAAGCTGGCGCCCCCTTTGGCCGTCCGCACCTCCCGGTCCAGCTCCCTCTGTGCCGGCCCGTCGGTGAGGCCGGCGGGCGTGAGCGCCGAGAGCTCGGTACCGCCGCAGCCCATGAAGATGACACTCGTCGCCATGACGATCGGGCCACCGGCGGGTGCCAGCACCTGTTCGCTGAAGGAACCGACGCCGCTCGTGCGGGCCCAGCCGTGGTGCCCGAAGGCCGGATCGGGCCGGCCGCGGCCGGAGACCTCGGCCACGAGCGGTTGCACGCAGCAATGGGCGCCCCCGTCGTTGCCGGCGGCGAGGACGGCGCCGTCCCGCTGGCCGGCGCTTTCGACCTCGGGAGCCGCCACCTCACCGTGCTCGGCGGGGGGCGGCGTGAGCGCCACCCAACCACCGCGGCCGAAGGTGGGGTCGAGCCGTCCGTCGGCGAGCACCCGTCCGAGCAGCCACGCCGCGCCGTTGGTCCCGCCGAGGAGAAGTGTGCCGCCCCGGCCCGCGGTCATCGTCGAGATGTCGGCGCCCGTGCGGTCGGCGACGGCCGGGACCGTGATGTCGGCCACGCCGCGCCGGCCGAAGGTGCTGAGCTCCTGGCACGTCGCGGTGAAGGCCTCGATGCGCAGATGGAGCGCGCCGCCTCGCGTGTAGACCAGCCCGATGGCTTCGTCGTTGCCGGTGAGCGGGGCCACCAGGACCCCGTCGAGGGTGCCGAGCGAGGTGCCGAGGGACTGCGGCCGCCCACCGTTGCAGCCGGGGTCGGGCGTCCCGGCATGCCCACCGACCGGGGCGCCGGCCGCGGCCCCGGGGCCGAGCGCCGTGAGGGAGAAGAGCGACAGGCAAGCCACGGCCCACCCGGCGGCGACCAGGTCTCGGTGGTGTCGCAGCGATGTCCGCACCGTCGGCCAGCATGGTTCGGGGCGGTGAGAGGTGTCGACCGTGCCAGGGACCCGGTGGTGACCCCGGCGGGCCGAGGAGTTGGGCAGGGCCGGGCGCGGCGTGCCAGCATGCCGCAGCGCGGGTCGGAGACGGTACTGACCCACCGGGGAGAGGGAGGCAGGAAGGCCATGGCGAGGTGGCGGTGACGACCGCTCCGCCGCCCGAGCGAGCAGCGGGCGGGGTCGCCCCGAGCGGCCGGGGCGAGTGCGGCGCGAGCACGGCGCGAGTGGCTCGGTGAGGTTCTGGCTGTCGGTCACCTTCGTCCCGACCGAGCTCCTGCCGGGGATCGCGGTGGCCGCCGAGGAGGCCGGGTTCACCGGGCTGGCGCTCGGTGAGCACCTCGTGGTGATGGACCATGTCGAGAGCCGCTATCCCTACTCGGCCACCGGGGACCCGGTCATGCGGCCCGACAGCCACTTCCCCGACCCCCTCGTCACGGCGGCGGCCCTCGGCGCGGCGACGACGCGGCTGCGCTTCCTCACGTCGGTCTACGTGCTGCCCCTCCGCGAGCCCCTCGCCGCGGCGAAGGCGGTGGCCACCGCGGCCGTGCTGACCGGTGACCGGCTCGAGCTCGGGATCGGCGCCGGTTGGTTGGCCGAGGAGTTCGCCGCGGCCGGGCAGGACTTCAGCACCCGGGGCCGGCGCACCGACGAGATGGTGGAGATCCTGCAGGCCCTCCTCGCCGGCGGCCCGGTCGAGCACCACGGCGAGCTCGTCGACTTCCCCCTCCTCCAGATGGCCCCGGTACCCGAGCGGCCGGTGCCCCTCTACGTGGGCGGCCACACCCCGGCCGCCCTCCGCCGGGCCGCCGCCCTCGACGGGTGGATCGGGATCCCGCGTACCGACGACGAGCTGCCGCCGCTCCTCGACGCGCTGCGCGAAGCCCGTCGGAAGGCCGGCACTCTCGACCGACCGTTCGTCATCGTCGTCCGGCCGCCCGAGGCCGGGACCGTGGCGAGCTACCGGGCGCTCGCCGGCCTCGGGGTGACCGACGTCATGGTGGCCACGCACCAGGGCATGGGCAGCCGCAAGGCCGGCCCCGACGAGCAGCGGCGCACGATGCGGTCGTTCATGACGAGCGTGGCCGAGGTCGTCGGCGAACTCGGTTGAGTCCGTCGGGGGCCGTCCCGGGAGCGGTGGGGGCCGGCACGCGGTCCGCGTCCGTGCGCAGGACCAGCAGTACGCTGCGTTGCACGACCCCGGTGAGAGGAGCCGATATGGACTCGCCCTCGAGTGGTGCGGTCTCGGGCCAGGGAGCGTCGGCGCAGGGCTTGGCGGGGAAGCACCGCAACGTGGTCCTCGTCTGGCTGGTCTGGCCCTTCCTCACGCTCGGCATCTACCACCTCTACTGGTGGTACAAGATCAACGACGAGGCGCGGCGACTCGACCCCTCGATCGACGTGAACCCGCTGATGTCCCTCCTCGCCTTCTTCCCGGGCTTCCTCATCATCGTCCCGCCGTTCGTGTCGGTCTATCGGACTGCGGAGCGCATCCGGTTGATGGAGAAGGCGGCCGGACGGACACCGAGCGTGATCCCCATCGTCGGCCTGCTGCTCATGTTCGTCTTCTCGACCTACTCGCTCTACTACCAGCTCACCTTGAACGGGCTCTGGTCCGGCTACGGGAACCCCCCCGAGAACACGCCCGTGCCCATCCAGCCCTGAGACCGCCCGGTACGACGGGCCGTACCTGACTACGGGACGGCCGCGCCGCTCCGCAGATCGGTAGCGACGAAGCGGGCCCACTGCTCCACCTGGCGGGTGTCCCGCCAGTCGCCGGCGCGCTTCTTGGCCATGGCGCTGGCGGGGAAGCCCTTGGCGTCACGGGAGAGGCGGCCGCCGAACGTGACGTGGCCACGGGCGCCGACCCGTTCCATGAGGGCCTGCACGCCCTTGACCGGAGCGATGGTGCCCGTGACGGCCGAGTCGTCGAGGGGCCCGCTCGAGAAGAAGTACGTGGGGTGCTCCCGGAGCTCGGCCGCGTGGCGCTTCACGAAGCGGGTAGCGGCACGGTGCCAACGCATGGCGTAGAGGGCACCGCCGACGATCACCACGTCATAGGGCTCCAGGCTGCGCACGTCCTTCGGCAGGACGACCTCTACCTCGAAGCCCTCTCGGCGCAATGCGCCGGCCAGCATCACGGCCAGCCCCTGGGTGCCGCCCCGCTTCGAACCGCAGGTCACGAGCATCGTCACGGCCCACCTCCTTCGCTCGGTGGCTCTCTGCTTTCAGCCTGCGCCGCTCCCGGGGTGGCGCCCAGAGGCGATCGTCCCTTTCGGGGTGAGCGTCGGGGGATGGCGGGACCCTCGGGGTGCCCACGAGGGTCTGGGCACGCCGTCGCCGATCAGGGCCCGGGCGCCGCCTTCGCCACCCGGCGGGCGAAGCCTCGCACCGTCCTCGAGAGCACGAAGGCGAGGAGGCGGCCCGTGCCCGGCCAGCGCGGCTCGAAGACCGCGGACCACTCGATCCGGGTGCCCCCGTCGACCGGCCGGAGCTCGACGTCGGCCCGGTAGGCCCGGACGGGGAGGCCGCGTCGCAGGACGTAGGCGTGGTGGGTGGGCGGCTCGTAGGCCACGATCTCCTCTCGGGTCACGAAAGGTGGCCGGCCGAGGCGGCGCACCGCGCCCACCCCCGGCGGCTCGCCCCCCGCCGGGTCCCAGTCCGACCGGCCGATCATCGGTCCGGCCCAGCGTCGCCAGGTGGTGGCGTCGGCGATGAGGGCGAAGCAGGCCTCGGGGGGCGCCGACGAGTCGGCGACGGCGGAGAAGCGCTGCTCGGCCGGCACGGCTGGCTCAGAGCCCGAGCGCCTCGAGGTGCTGACGCACGTGGGGGTCGGCGTCGCGTGGCGTCCCAGAGCTCGTAGCGCATCTGGTGGGTGCGCTCACGGGCGTGCGCTCGTCGAGGGAGCTCGACAGCCGTTCCATCAGTGGACCCCGGCCGTCGGGGCGTAGCTCGCCTCGAGGGTCTTCGTGTCCTCGGCCAGGCGCAGGGTGAGCTGCTTGCCCCGCTCGGCCACGGTGTTCTCGGTGGCCTGGCCGAGCGCGGCCCAGGGGTCCTTCGTCGGGTCGATGGCGGCGTGCAGCTCGTCCAGGAGGGGATTGGTCTCGCTGGCGTTGCCGCTCGCCAAGTTCACCCGGTAGGCCGTGTCGTCACCCTGGACGTAGCAGCGCAGGACGGCGACGTTCAGGTCCTCGTCGACGAGGACGACCGACGCCCCCTTCACCGGTTCGGGCTGCGGGGTGTCCACCACCCAGCCGCCCGTGTTCACGACCGACACCGGCATCGGGAAGGCGTCGAAGCTCTGCGGTTCGACGAACGGCTTGTGGGTGTGGCCGAAGACGAACGTGGCCCGCCGGGGCGAGCCCACCTCGTCATGGACCTGCTGGGCCACCGGGCCGTTCACGAACGCCGTGAGACCCTCCTTGGCGTTGGGACTGAGGAGCGTCGGCGTGTGCCGCTCCCGCCGGATGGCCGCGGTCACGCCCGACTCGAGGATCTTGCCCACGGCGAACGCCGCGGCCCGGGAGCGCAGCGTCGTATGGCCCTTCATGCCGCGGGCGATGGCCCGACGGATGGCCTTGATCTCGGCGTCCATGTCCTTCTCCGACTGCAGCGACTCGTAGATGGAGCGGACCGTCGTGCCGACGTCGCCGCTGTCGCCCATGGAGGACCAGAAGAAGTCGATCCAGGCGCCGTTCACCGCTTCGAGCTGCGAGTCGATGACGGCCTCGGGGGCCTCTCGGTCGAAGACCACGTTGAGCAAGGACATCAGCCGGTAGAGCGGCTCGACGAAGTGGCCGTGCGAGAGCACCACCACCCGCTCAGCGGACGCGCTGACGATCCCGTAGTTGGGGTAGCTGTGGAGCACCGTGACCGGGGCGGCGGGTTCGGCCCGGGCCGCGAGGAGCTCGATCATGCGGTCCCGGAACTGGACCGTGTCGTTCTCCGGCAGGAGGTGGCTCGTGTGCTCGTCCGGGCCGAGCGGCTGGTCATGGGGGAGGTCGGCCAGGTACTCCACGTAGTGGTGAGCCCGGGCCCTGGTCCAGAAATGGTGGTCGTGGTTCCCGGCGAGAAACCTGATCTCGGGGATGACCGCGGCGTCGGGCGACCCCGGCCGCAGGCCCTTCACGAACTGGGTGAAGGTGTGGGCGGCGTCATCGGTCGACGAGAGCGCCAGCTCGAAGAGGTCCCCGAGCACGACGAGCTGTGGCGGGTCCTCGCCGGGTCGGCGCAGCGACCGCAGGCCGGCACACAGGGCCTCCATCACAGGGGAGACACCCGACTTGTCGACCCGCTCGCCGTCGGGCTCGACGGCCGTGAGGACGCTGTTGAGCGCGCCCAGGTGCATGTCCGACACACACACCCACTTGACCGGTGGCACGGTCAGGCCGTTTTGACGATGAGCACGTGGCACGGGGCGCGGTGCGACACGGTGTTCGGCACCGAGCCCAGCACCTTGCGCTGCATCCCCTTGCTGCCGACGACGATGAGGTCCGCTCCCACCTGCTCGGCCACCCCGACGATGACGTCGGCCGGTGCGCCCGCCCCGGCGTGGGTGACCACGTCGACGCCCTCGGCCTTGTGCGCACCCTCGGCCACCACCTTCTCGACGGCGTCCTTCGCCAGCGCCTGGCGGAGGCTGTCGTCGGCGGCCGCGGTGGCCCCGGTGACCGCGGTGGCCCCGGTGCCCGAGGCACCCTTGTAGGCACTCACGATGTGGAGCGTGGCGCCATCCTGGCGGGCCAACTCGATCGCCATGGAGAGGGCCTCCGAGGCGGTCGCTGAGCCGTCCGTGCCGACCACGATGTTGGAGAACATGGTTCCCTCCCTTTGCGATGGGGGCCACGTCACCTGGATCTCCGGAGCCGGTCGGGCAACGGATCGGGGTGGGCCCGGCAGCACGCTACCCCCGCCGTAACCTGAGCGTCTCGGGAGGGTGGCTGCCCGCCTGCCGGCGAGGGCGGCCCCGGTCCCCTGGTTACGCTGGGGCGATGAGCCACCGTGACGACTGGGAGCGGGCCTACCGGGACTCGCCCCAGCGCGACGCCGAGCCCACGACCATGTCGGGCGTGCCCGTCGACCCGGTCTACGGGGACGACGACGGGCCGTTCCCCGGCCAGTTCCCCTACACCCGCGGCCCCTACGCCTCGATGTACCGCTCGAAGCTCTGGACCATGCGGATGTTCGCCGGCTTCGGCACGGCCGAGGACACGAACGCCCGGTTCAAGGAGCTCCTGCGCTCGGGCGGGACCGGCCTCTCGACCGCCTTCGACCTCCCGACGCTCATGGGCCGGGACTCGGACCACCCCTTCGCCCTCGGTGAGGTGGGCCGGGCCGGCGTGGCGGTCGACACGCTGGCCGACATGGAGGACCTCTTCGCCGGCATCGACCTGGGCCGGGTCAGCACGTCGATGACCATCAACTCCCCGGCCATCATCCTCATGGCCATGTATATGGCGGTGGCCGAGGAAGAGGGGGTGCCCCGGGCCGAGCTGAGCGGCACGCTCCAGAACGACATCTTGAAGGAGTACCAGGCCCAGAAGGAGTTCATCTTCCCGCCCCGGCCGAGCGTGCGCCTCGTGACCGATGTCGTGCGCTTCTGCACGGCGGAGCTGCCCCGCTGGCACCCCGTGTCGATCTCGGGCTACCACATCCGGGAGGCGGGCTCGACCGCCGCCGAGGAGCTGGCCTTCACGCTGGCCAACGGCTTCGCCTACGTGGAAGCGGCGATGGCCGCCGGTCTCCCCGTGGACGACTTCGCCCCGCGCCTCTCCTTCTTCTTCAACGCCCACATCGACTTCTTCGAGGAGATCGCCAAGTACCGGGCGGCCCGCCGGATCTGGGCCACCTGGCTGGCCGAGCGCTACGGCGCCAAGGCCGAACGCTCCCTCCAGCTCCGCTTCCACACCCAGACCGCCGGCGTGTCGCTCACCGCCCAGCAGTCCGAGGTGAACCTGGCCCGGGTGGCCATCCAGGCCCTGGCCGCCGTCCTCGGCGGGACCCAGAGCCTCCACACCGACGCCTACGACGAGGCCCTGGCCCTGCCGACCGAGAAGGCGGCCCGGCTGGCGCTGCGCACCCAGCAGGTGGTGGCCTACGAGACCGGCGTGGTCAACGTGGCCGACCCCCTCGGCGGCTCGGCCTACGTCGAGTGGCTCACCGACGAGCTCGAGCGCCAGGCCGAGGAGATCTTCGACCACCTCGACGGCCTCGGCGGGGGCTCCATGCTCGAAGGCGTCTACCGGGCTATCGAGGACGGCTGGTTCCAGGACCGCATCGCCGAGTCGGCGGCCGACTACGAGCGCCGCCTGAACTCCGGCGAGCGGCTGCTCGTCGGCGTGAACGCCTTCACCGAAGGGGACGAGGGTGAGGGCGAGATCCTCTACCTCGGCCCCGAGGTGGAGGACACCCAACGCAAGCGCCTGGCCGAGGTGAAGGCGGCCCGTGACAGCGACGCCGTCGACCGGGCCCTCCGGCAGGTGACGTCCGACGCCGCCGACCCGACCGTCAACCTCGTACCGGCGGTCCTCGACGCGGTCAAGGCCCGGGCCACCGAAGGCGAGATCGTCGGCGCCATGGAGGAGGACTTCGGCACCTGGGTGGAACGCCCGAGCGTCTGACCGAGATCGGCACCATCGAGCGAGTACGGCGAAGAGGGCGCCGTACGAACAGGAGGTACGCGCTCTGCTCGGCCGGGTCCTGGGCGACACCGGCGCATCCCGGTGAACGGCTACAGTCCCTCCGCATTCGCGAGGGTCGGGCCCTGCCCGAAGGTAGGACGGCGGTCGACCCTATGGAGGGGGCAGTGGGGAAGCGAAGGCGCATGAACTCGCTGCTGGCCGTCTGGCGGCGTGGACCGACCCGGGCCACGAGGCCGAGGACCCGGCAGGTAGCCCTCCAGTACGCCGGGGTGCCCCAGCCGGACCGCCCGGGACGCCGGTACGGGCTTCACATAGCCCTGGGTGTGGTGCTGGTTGCCACCGCGTCGCCGCTCGTGGCGTTGGGCGGTGGTCTCTCGTCCGCTTCGGCCCCCGGCTGGCAGATCGCCACGACCTACCCGGCGCAACCGCGGTCGAATGCCATCACCTGCGGCTCGGCGTCGCAGTGCGTCTCGGTGGGCATCGGCATTCTTGCCACTACGAATGCCGGCGCCACGTGGACACCGCAGACCGTGCCTCCCGACTTTTATTTGCGAGGCGTGGCCTGTCCGACGCCGAATGACTGTGTCGCCGTCGGCGATCTGCTCGTCGCGAACCCCACGGGGGCAGTGGCCCTCACTGTCGATGGTGGCGCGCATTGGACGAACGAGCCGGTCTCCGGCACAAGCCAACTGCAGGCGGTGGCGTGCACGTCGGTGCTCGACTGCGTCGCCGTCGGCACGAACAGCTTCGGTCTCGGGGGCGTGCTCACGACGTCCGACGGCGGCACGTCATGGCAGGCAGGAACCTTGCCCTCGCTGACACCGACGCTCGACGGTGTCGCTTGCCCCAACGGTTCGGACTGCACCGCCGTTGGTGGCAATGGCATCACGGCCGACGTCGTCGGCAGCACCGACGGTGGCACGACCTGGTCCACCGAGACGCTTCCGAGCGGGGTCGACGGACTGAGCGCGGTGTTCTGTTCGTCGGCCATGGACTGCACCGCCGTCGGTGTCGACCCCGGGACGACGACGCCGACCATCGTGGCCACCACCGACGGTGGGACCATCTGGGGCAGCCAGACTCCACCGGCCGGCCTGGACGCGCTCGACGGCGTGTCGTGCACCGGTGCGTTGGATTGTTGGGCGACGGGTTTCGACGGCAACACCGGTGTAGGGGTTCTCATCGGCACCAGCAACGGGGGGACGACGTGGAGCCCAGTGACGATCCCGGGGGGCACAGCCGAGCTGACAGCGATCGCCTGCCCGGCCGCGGCCGACTGTTTTGCCACCGGCACGCTCTCGTCGAATCCGAACGTCGCCGTCATCGCGACGACCGATAGCGGGAGCACCTGGAACCTCCAACAAGTCCCGCCCGTCGTCCCTGAGTTGGACGACGTGGCCTGCAGCTCGGCCACGGCGTGCGTCGTCGGTGGTGCGGAGAGCTTCACGCTGCAGAACCCACCGATCATCACCACGGCCGACGGCGGTACCACCTGGGTGACTCGGAGCGCACCCCCTGGCGTCACCTCGGTCAACAGTGTCGCCTGTCCGACGTCGACGGCTTGTGTGGCGGTGGGCACCGCAGGCGTCAATATCCCGGCGATCCTCAGGAGCGCCGACGGCGGTGCGACCTGGACCACCGTAGCTGTACCTGCGACCGTGTTCGACCTCTGGAGCGTGGCTTGTCCGTCGGCGTTGGAGTGTTTCGCCGTTGGCGATACCAACAACGATTCCCAAACGGTCGTCATCGTCTCGACGAACGGTGGGGCGAGCTGGTCGATCCAGACGGTCGGCGGAGCGAACTCGACGCTTTCCGACCTGTCGTGCTCGTCCACCGAGGATTGCAAGGCGGTTGGCGGACCAGTGGGTATTGGCCAGGCCTTCGTCTACTCGACGACGAACGGGGGAAGCAGCTGGGCGAACGAGCCGCTGCCGGCGCTACCCGAGAGCACCTACCTCGCGGGTATCACCTGCCCGTCGGCGACGTTCTGTGTGATCGTGGGCGGATCGAACTACAACAACCCTGGTTCGGGGTACATCTTGGCCACCAACAACGGTGGGGGGAGCTGGAGTCCCGAACCGTTGCCGTCAGGCGTGACGGGCCTCATCAGCGTCACCTGCCCGGCCGTCTCGAACTGCACCGCAGTCGGTTCCGGAGGACCATCGGGTGCCGTGGTTCTCACCACCACGGACCAGGGAAGCTCGTGGTTGTCTCAGCCGCTCCCCGTCCAGGCCGAGGGTCTCCGAGGCGTGGCGTGCGGGTCCCCGTCGACGTGCATGGCCGTGGGGACGAGCAGCATGGACGGGGGCGGTGGCATCGTGCTCTCGGGACTCGAGAATGGTCCGGCCGTGACCACTGGCGCATTGCCGGGTGGCACCGTTGGCGCGAGCTACAGCACCACGCTCGCCGCCTCGGCCGGCACGCCGCCGTACCACTGGTCGGTCGTCGGCGGCTCGCTCCCACCCGGTCTGGCGCTCAATGCCGCCACGGGTGTCATTGCCGGCACGCCGACGTCCGCCGACTCTGTCAACCTCACCTTGCAGGTCAACGATCAGAACGGGCAGTCGGCCAGCATCACGGTCCCACTCAACGTGGACAGCGCCGGAACGAGCGGCTGCTCGGGCACCGGAACCGGGAACGCCACGGCTCCCGGCGGCTACTGGTTGGCCGGCACCAATGGTGCAGTGTACTCGTGCGGCAACGCCCCGTTCTTCGGATCGCTCGTCACCCTCGGAGTCACCCCGGCCAAGCCAATCGTGGGGATCGCAGCGACGCCTGACGGTGAGGGTTACTGGTTGGTCGGCTCGGACGGCGGACTGTTCGCCTTCGGTGACGCGGGCTTTTATGGCTCGATGGGGGGCAAGCCCCTCAACAAGCCGGTCGTCGGCATCGCCGCCACCCCGCAAGGTGGCTACTTCGAGGTCGCATCGGACGGTGGCCTATTCGCCTTCGGTCCTGGTGCCAACTTCTACGGCTCCATGGGGGGCAAGCCCCTCAACCAGCCCGTCGTCGGCATGGCCGAGACGACCAGCGGTGACTACTACGAGGTGGCCTCTGACGGCGGCATCTTCGCCTTCGGGCCAAAGATCCCCTTCTACGGGTCGATGGGGGACAAGCCCCTGAATCGCCCGGTGGTGGGCATTGCCGTCAATCCCGGCGGCGGCTACTACGAGGTAGCAAGTGACGGCGGGATCTTCGCCTTCGGCGGACCCTTCCACGGCTCGACCGGCTGCCTCAGCCTGGTGCAGCCCATCGTGGCCATGGTGGTCTCGCCGGACACGACGACGGTCGGCACCGGGACGGCCTGCAACACCAAGGCCCAAGCGGCGGGTGGCTACCAGTTCGTGGCCGGCGACGGCGGCGTCTTCAGCTTCGGGAATGCCACCTTCGCCGGCTCACTCGGTGGCTCCGGTGTCGCGGGCATCGAGGGCATGGCCGAGAGCTGAATTTGGTCGACAACGTCTCGGCTGGTACGGCGGTCGAGCGCTCAACCCACTCGTCGTCGTCACCGACCAGCGCATCGTCATCTTCGCCGCGAGCGGCCTCAGCCTCTCCCACATCACCCCCATGGAGCCACTGCCCCTGGCGGGCGCGTTTCGGCCAGCCCAGCGGCCTCAAGTACCCGTGACCAACCCTCGGGCTGGGTGAAGCTGTCCCTTTCCGCTTCTTCAATGATCTGATCACGACCGACGCCCTCCAAGACGAGCGTGAGGCTCGTGTGGCTGCGGAGTGACCTGAGGCCGGAGCGGTCCCAGCCATGCCGGCGGCTCATCGACCTAGGCGGCGAGGAACCCTCCCGACTGGTGCTGCCACAGCCGCGAGTAAAGACCCCGATCGCCGAGGGCAAGGAGCTCGCGATGGGCACCCTCTTCGACGATGCGGCCCTCCGAAATGACCACGATGCGGTCGAGCCGGGCGATCGTGGCCAGCCGGTGGGCCACGACGAGTGCGGTCGAGTCGGCCATGAGCTTCCAGAGTGCGTCCTGGACGAGCAGCTCGGACTCCGAGTCGAGCGCCGAGGTCGCCTCGTCGAGGATAAGGACCGGGGCGTGCTTGGCCATGGCCTGGGCGATGGCCACCCGTTGGCGTTGTCCACCGGACAGCTTGAGCCCCCGCTCGCCGACCATCGTCTCGTAGCCGTCGGGTAGCCGCGCCGCGAACTCTTCGACGTGGGCCGCCCGCCCGACCCGTTCGACGAGCTCCATGTCGACCGGCCCGAGGCCGTAGCAGATGTTCTCGGCGATGGTGCGGTGGAGCATCGTGGGGTCCTGGGGCACGTAGGAGATGTGGCGCCGGAGCGACCCCTGGGTCACGGCGCGGATCTCCTGGCCGTCGACCAGGATCTGGCCACCCTGGAGGTCCATGAAGCGGAGCAGGAGTTTGGTGAGCGTGGTCTTGCCCGACCCTGATGGGCCGACGAGGCCCACGTGCTCGCCCGGTGCCACGCTGAGCGTGAGCCCCTCGAAGAGGGGCGCATCGGGTCGGTAGCCGAAGTGGACGTCACGGAACTCGACCGCGCCAAGGCCGACCGTGAGCTCCATGGCGTCCTCGGCATCTTTGATCTCGGGCTCGGTCTCGACGATGCCGGCGAACTTGGCACAGCGCCCGAGGTCCCGGGCGAACTGCCGGATGTACTCGAAGGACTCCTGGAGCAGACCGACGACCTGCACGCCGTAAAAGAGGATGAGGTAGACGACACCTGCCGCCACGGTCCGGTGCAGGGCCAGCATCACGCCGACGAGCACCGCCAGCCAGCTGAGGGCGGCGAGCGCCGACTCCATCTGGAGGCGGGTGGTCGAGAACTGCCGACGGGTCCGGAGGTCGGCTTCCACCGACTGGGTCACGAGCTCGCCGACGTGGTGCCGCTCGAGGTCCTCGGTGGCCTGGGTGCGCACCGTGGTCAGGTTGGCGATGGTGTCGGCGATGACCCCGCTCGCCCGGGAGTGGGCGTCGGAGAACTCGCGTGACGCGCTGATGACCGAGCCCATCCGGCGGCGGATGACGGCCACGTAGACGATCACGAGCGTGGCCATGACGACGGCCACCGGCCAGGCGACGACGGCGAGGACCGCGAGGGCGCCCAGGATGGTCACGGCCACCCGGAGGAAGCCCCAGTTGCACACATCGAGCAGCTCGACATAAGCCCAGGAGAACGTCTCGAGCGTGGCGATGACCTCGCCCGAGGGACGGTCGGTGTGCCAGCGGTGGCTGAGCGACACGAGGTGGCTGTAGCCGTCCTCGATGGCGTTGGCGAAGGCGGCCAGGACGGCGCCCCATTCGACCCAGCCGGCCAGGCGCCACAGCCCCGTCGAGGCGACGAGGACGAGGCCGTAGGCGATCACGAGTGGACCGAACGTGTGCCACAGGTCGGCGTGCAGGCCGAGTGTGGCGATCTTCGTCAGAAGGGCCGCGAGGACGAGCGGCGCGGCGACCGCGTTGGCCAGGGTGGCCACCGTGATCAGCGCCCACGTCAGGACGAAGCGCGGACGTTCTCGTCCGATCTGGCGCCAGCAGAACGCCAGCGTCGCCTTCGTCGAAAGTGATGGAAAGAGGTCGGATTGGTCAGCCATGGCTGCTCCAGAGCTGGCGTTGGCGGATCGGGCAGGCCGGCGCCGCAGGGATGGCGCGAGGCCGGGGGTGGTGGACCGGAAGGCCGGGCGCTCTACTGGCGCTGGCCCGGACCGAGGTGTGCTGGGTTGACGGAGCGGAGAAGGGCTCCGTGGCCCCGGGTCAACGCCCGGGCAGCCCCAGAACGACGGTGGTGAGGGCGCGGCCGGTCCAATCGGCGCTGTCGTGGAACGTCGCCATCGGCCACCTCCTTCACCCGTCGTGGTCGCCCCGAGCGTAGCCCATGGCGGCCGGGGCCTCGGGCCCACCGTGGCCGGCGCGAACACCGGGTGACGGGCGTGAACGTCCGGGGGGTCGCACCCGACCCTGGGACGGAGGCCACGTCCGCACCTATTAGAAAGGAGCCGTGGCCGAAGCGAAGGGACCGGGTGAGCGGAGCGTCGGCGTCGTCGGGGCGCTCAACTTCCGCGACGTGGGCGGCTATCCGACGGCCGACGGTCGATGCACGCGGTTCGGTCGGGTGTTCCGCAGCGACACGTTGTCCGAGCTCACGGAGGCCGACGTGGAGCTCGTGCACGGTCTCGGGGTGGCGACGGTGGTCGATCTCCGCACGCCCACCGAGGTGGAGCGCGACGGTGTGCACCCCCTCGACGCCGACCGGGTCCACTACGCCAACCTGTCGTTGCTGAACGAAGAGGGCGGCGAGAGCATGGCTGCGCCAGCCGAGGAGCTCGGCATGGCCGCCCGTTACCTCTGGTACCTCGAGATCGGCTCTTCCGTCGTCGCCGAGGCGCTCGCCTTTGCCGGGGACGAGGCGCGGTACCCGATCGTCTACCACTGCACTGCCGGGAAGGACCGCACCGGCGTGGTCACCGCTCTCCTGCTCTCCCTCGCTGGGGTGGAGCGGGCTGCGGTGGTCGACGACTACGCCGCCACCTCGGCGGCGATGCCGGGGATCCTCGATCGCCTGCGCCGCCACCCGGTCTACGGACGGAACCTGGACTCGGTGCCGAAGGAACGCTTCGAGGTGACGGGCGAAACGATGGAGCAGTTCCTCGCCGGCGTCGACGAGCGCTACGGCGGCCCGCTGGCCTGGGCCGAATCGGTCGGGCTCGGTGAGGACTATCTGGCCGTGCTCCGGGCCAACCTGCTCGACGGCTGACTACCCGGCGACGTCGTCGACGAGTCCCCAGGCGAGGGCGCCGTCCACGTCGAGGTGGGCGGCGGTGAGCGCCAGCCAGGCCGTGCGCTGACGGCCGATCCGGCGGGGGATGCTCACGGTCCCGCCGGCCCCGGGGACGAGGCCCATCGGTACCTCCGGGAGATGGAAGGTGGCGTCGGGCCGGGCGACGACATGGCCGGCGAAGGCCGGCAGCTCGACGCCGGCGCCGACGCACGGCCCGTGGACGACGGCGGTGGTCCGTGCGGCGAGGACGTCGAGCCAGTAGCCGGCGTTGCGGGTGCTGCGCACGAGGTGGGCGGTGACCGGGTCGGGCGTCGTCCCGAACTCGGAGAGGTCGCCACCGCTGGAGAAGGAGGGTCCGCGGCCGGAGAGCTCGATCCGTTCGATGCCCGGATCGGCCACCGCCAGGTGGAGGCCGGCCACGAGGTCGTCGCGCATGGCCGCGCTGTAGGCGTTGCGCACCTCGGGGCGGTTGAGGACGAGGCGGAGCGTGGCCCCGTCCCGCTCGATGTCGACCGCCGGACCGGTGAAGCTGCGCCGGCGGACCGGAGGGCGCTCGGCCAGCCACCGGCGGTGCGCCGGTCCGGCCTGCAGCAGGCCGTAGAGGAGGGACTCCCCCACGAGGGCGTCGGCCACCGACAGCCTCGGGGAGAAGCGGAGGAGCTGGACCAGGCCGACCGAGGACGCGGGGGAGGCCGTGACGCCGACGGCCAGCCGCCCGAGTGCCGAGTCGAGGTCGTCGCCCCATCCCACCCAGGGGGCCGGGGGGTTCGAGCCTGGGGCCAGCAGGACGTCGAGCTCCGGGGGACGGGACAGGTCGGTGTGCTGATCGGCCAGGCCGACCACCACGCTCGGGAGGAAGCGGGCGAGGTCGACCAGCTCGGCCTCAGCGCCCGGTTCGTCGAGGCGCACGACGAGGAGTGGTCGGCCGGCGAGCGGACCGACGACCTCGGCGTCGAGACCCCGCCCGAGGAGGGCGACCGCCTCGTTGCTGCCGAGCACGGCCACCTCGTCGCCGTCCCCTTCGCCGGGCACGGGCGGTCCGGCCATAGCCGCAGCGTAACCTGCCCGTTGTGGTTCGCCATGTGGTCGAGACCGGCGCGTCCGGACGGTCGACGTTCGACCGGGAGCTCGAGGACGCCCTCGTCGGCGTCGGCCTCCCCTCCAGTACGACCGGTGCTCTTACACCGTTGGTCGAGGCGGGCTGCAGCGTCGGGGCGTGGGCCGCGTCAGGGGCGATGGCCCTCACCGGACACGCTGACGGGCCGCCGCTGGCGCCGCGGCCGCCCGTCGTCACCCGGCTGGCCGCCGCGGCGCGAGCCGTCGAGGCGGCGGCGGGTCGCGAGGGTGCCGCGCTCGACGTCGATCCCGCCCGGCTGCTCACCGCCCGGGCTGCGGCCCGCGGCTTCGGCCGCCAGGGGCGCCGCTCGGCCGGCGGGCGGTGCTGGCTACTGCCGGCGGCCGACGGGTGGGTGGCGGTGAACCTCGCCCGTCCGGACGACGTCCCGTTGCTCCTCGGGGCGGGGCTGGGGCTCGACGTGAACGACGGCGTCGACCCCGTCACCGCCCTTGCGCCGACGGTGGCCGCATGGCCGGCGGCGGCGCTGGCGGCTCGGTCCCAGCTGCTCGGCCTGCCGGTGGCCCGGCTGCCGGCCCGGGTACCGCCGGTCACCTCGCCCTTCGCCGTGGGCGGGCGGGGCGCGTCCCGGCGGCGGCGACCGGGCACCCCTTTCGTCGTGCTCGACCTGACCGCCATGTGGGCCGGTCCGCTCGCCGCGCACCTGCTGGCCGGTTGCGGGGCCAAGGTGCTGAGCGCCGAGGACCCCGCCCGACCCGACGCGGCGCGCCTCGGCGATCCGGCCCTCTACACCGAGCTGCACGAGGGCCACGGGCACGTGGCCCTCGACCTCGCCACCGCGGCCGGCCGCCGGGACCTGGCCGACCTCGTGGCCGCGGCCGACGTCGTGATCGAATCGTCCCGCCCCCGGGCGCTGCAGCAGCTCGGCGTCGACGCCCGCCGGGTGGTGGCCGAAGGTCGGGGGAAGACCTGGGTCAGCATCACGGGCTACGGCCGGAGGGGAGCGGCCGCCACGAATGTGGCCTTCGGCGACGACGCGGCGGTCGCCGGCGGCCTGGTCGCCCGCGACGCCGGGGGGGACCCGGTGTTCTGCGCCGACGCCGTCGCCGACCCGATCACCGGCCTCTACGCGGCACTCGGCGCCCTGGCGTCGCTCGCCGCCGGCGGTGGCCACCTCGTCGACGTGCCGATGCGGCGGGCCGTGGCCTATGCCGCCCGGGGACAGGGCTGCCCCAGGCGCCACGTCGTCGAGCGGGACGGTGGACGCTGGGTGGTCCACCACGGCGACGACCGGCCGGTCATGGTCCGCGACGTGGTCGTCGACGGCGTCGCGCCATGAGCCTCCTCGTCGTCGGCGGCCTCGTCGACGGGGTGCCGTCGGACGTGCGGATCGAGGGCGGGCGCATCGTGGAGGTAGCGGCCGGGCTTCGCCGCTCGGCGGGCGAGGAGCTGCTCGACGCGGCCGGCGGCGAGGTCCTCCCAGGGCTGCACGACCACCATGTGCACCTGCGGGCCACCGCGGCCGCGGCCCGGTCGGTCCGTGTCGGGCCGCCCAACGTCGTCGGTCGCGCCGAGATGGCGGCGGTGCTGCGGGAGGCCGCGGCCGAACTCGGACCGGGGGAGTGGGTGCGGGCCGTCGGCTACCACGACACCGTGGCCGGTCCCCTCGACCGCTTCGTGCTCGACGCCATGGTCGGGGAGCGCCCCGTCCGGGTGCAGCACCGCTCGGGGGCCCTCTGGGTGTTGAACTCGGCCGGCATGGCCGCGCTCGGCGTCGACGGGGACTGGCCGGAGGGGGCCGAGCGCGACCCGGACGGCGCACCCAACGGGCGACTGTTCCGGCTCGACGCGTGGCTGCGCGAGCGCTGGCCGGCCGGCCCCGACGCCGGCGCGACGCTGCGGGCGGTGAGTGAGGCGGCTCTCGCCCGGGGGGTGACGGGCCTCACCGAGGCCACGCCGGACCTCGCCCGGGCCGAGGTGAACGCCCTGTCCGCCGCGGTGGCGGCCGGCGACGTCGCCCAGCGGCTCACGGTCATGGCGCCGGCCGACGTCGATGTGCCCGTGGGTGCCAGGGTCGGTCGTGGACCGGTCAAGGTGCTCCTCGACGACCTGACGCTCCCCGTGCCCGACGAGCTGGCGGCGCAGCTCGCCCCCGCCCGCCGGGCCGGGCTCCCCGTGGCCGTCCACTGCGTGACCGCCGTCCAGCTCGTGGTGGTGCTGGCGGCGCTGGCCCGGGTGGGCACGGTCCCGGGGGACCGGCTCGAGCACGCCGCGGTGGTGCCCACCGACCTCATGGCCGAGGTGGTCCGGCTGAGCCTGACCGTCGTCACGAACCCGGCCTTCGTCGAGACCCGGGGCGACGAGTACCTCACCGAGGTGGACCCGGTCGACCTTCCCGCCCTCTACCGCGCCGGCTCGCTCCTCGGTGCCGGCGTGGCGCTCGGCGCCGGCACCGACGCGCCATTCGGGCCATCTGACCCCTGGGTGGCGGTGCGCGCCGCCGTTCGGCGCACGACCGGTCTCGGCCGGCTCCTCGGGCCGAGAGAAGGGGTCCCCCTCCGCCGGGCCGTCGCCCTGTTCGGCGGCCGGGCCGACGCACCGGCCGTGGCCCGCACGGTGACGCCCGGACAGCCGGCCGACCTCTGCGTGCTCGCCGGTCCCCTCGACGACGACGCGGTCCTCGGGCCCGGTGGACCCGGCGTGACGGCGACGGTCGTCGCCGGCCAGGTGTGCTTCACGAGCGAAGAGGAACGGCCGGTCGGGGCCGGCGGAAAGGCTCACAGGTAAGCTCCGGCCGTCGAAGGGAGGCCCGATGCCCAAAGCCGTGCCGAAGGAAGTGCTGGACATGCTCCGGGCGGTCCCCCTCTTCGAAGACTGCACCGACCGCGAGCTGGCCGCCATCGCCAGCCTCGGCACCGAGCTGCCGATGAAGGCGGGCACGAAGCTCACGGAGCAGGGTGCGCCGGGCTCGGAGCTCATGATCGTGCTCGACGGTCAAGCGACGTGCACCATCGGCGGCCAGACGGCGAGCCAGAAGGTGGCCACCTTCAGCCGGGGTGACTTCTTCGGCGAGATGTCGCTCCTCGACAACGGTCCGAGGAGCGCCACCGTGGTGGCCGACACCGACATGGACGTGATGGTCCTCGAGAGCCGGGAGTTCAAGGGCCTGCTCACCGACTCGCCGGCCATCGCGGTGAAGATGCTCGTCACCATGGCCCGACGGCTCCGTCGGGCCGACGAGCTCATGCGGTACTAAGGGTCCCTGTCCTCGGGCGACGGCGCGCTCGCCCAGCGCAAGCGGGCGAGGCGAGACGGCTTCACGTAGCCGTGCTCGGCGAACCAGCGGGCCGAGTCGAAGACGGCCTCCTCGGCCGGCCGCGGGTCGTGGCCGAGCTCCTTCCTCGCCCGGGCGTCGTCGAAGAGCATGTGGGTGGTCGACATCCGGGCCGCCTCGACCGGGACGTCGGGCTCCCGGCGGAGGAGCCGGCCCTGGACGGTCTCGGAGACGAGGCCCGCCCCGAGGGCGGCCACCCTCGGGAACTGGAAGCGGGGTGTCGGCAGACCGGTGCAGGAGGCAAGCAGGGCGAGGAGCCGGCCCATGGGGAGGTTCTCCCCACCCAGGATGTAGCTGCGCCCCTGCCCGCCCCGCTCGAGGGCGAGGACGTGGCCCCTCGCTACGTCATCGACGTGCACCACGTTCATCGACGTGTCGACGTACCCGGGCATCTTGCCGTTCAGGAAGTCGAGGACGAGCTTGCCGGTCGGCGTCGGGCGCCGGTCGCGGGGTCCGAGGGGGAAGGTCGGGAGGGCGAGGACGACCGGGAGGCCCTCGGCCCCGGCCCGCAGCACCTCGTGCTCCGCCACGTACTTCGACTGCTTGTAGGCACCGAAGAGCTCGTGCACGTGGGCGTAGGCCGTCTCGTCGGCCGGTCGGCCCTCAGCCGTGTCGTGCAGCCCGAGCGTGGCCACCGAGCTCGTGTAGACGAGCCGCTCGCACCCCGACTCGGCCACCGCCTCGAGCACGTTGCGGGTGCCGCCGACGTTGACCTCGTAGTAGAGGCCCGGGTCGGTCGGCCAGAACCCGTAGCGGGCGGCGACGTGGAAGACGGCTCGGCAGCCCTCGACCGCCCGGGCCACACCGGCGGCGTCGCAGACGTCGAAGGTCACGGGCTCGACGTCCAGGCCCTCCAGGTTGGCCGGGTCGGCGCCCGGCTCGACCCCGGCCCGCACCGAGGCGCCCGTGCCGAGAAGGGCGCGCACGACGGCCGAACCGATGAACCCGCTCGCCCCGGTCACGAGGACGCGGTCGCCCCCGCCGAGGGACGGGGCGGTCACGAGGGGGTGGTCCCGGCGGCGGGCACGGGGGCGGTGCGCGCCCCGCGGCGGAGGGCGCCGCGGGCCATGGTGAAGCCGGCTTGGACGAAGTGACCGGAGCCCCGGTGGGCGTCGGCCAACACGTCGTCGAGGGCGCGCACGAAGTACTCGACCTCCTCCTCGCCGGCCACGAGGGGCGGGAGGAGCTTGACCACGTTCAGGTTGTCCGCCGCCACCTGCGAGAGGATCCGGTGGCGGTGGAAGAGGGGGAGCACGACGGTCTGGGAGAAGAGGGCCGGCCGGAGGGACTCGATGGCCTTCCAGCGGCGACGGAGCGTTTTCGACGTCGGCTCGCCGAACACGAGGCCGATCATGAGGCCCTTGCCCCGCACCTCGTGGAGCATCTCGTAGCGCTCGACGAGAGGCGCCAGGTGCTTGGCGAAGGCCTCGCCGGTCCGGGCCACCCGGTCGACGAGGTCCTCGTCGTCGAGCACCGACAGGGTGGCCAGGCCGGCCACCATGGCCAGCTGGTTGCGACCGAACGTGGTCGAGTGGCGGAGGGCGTTGTCGATCGAGTCGTAGACCGACGAGAACACCTTGTCGGAGGTGAGCATGGCGCCGACCGGCACGTAACCGCCCGAGAGGGCCTTGCTCACGGTCACGATGTCGGGCTGGAGGCCCCAGTGCTCGTGGGCGAACAGCCGGCCGGTCCGACCGAGTCCGGTCTGCACTTCGTCGGCGACGAAGAGCGTGCCGTGGCGCCGGCACAGCTCCTGCACCTCGGGCCAGTACTCGTCGGGGGCGCAATAGACGCCCTTCCCCTGGATGGGCTCGACGACGAAGGCGGCCACGTCGCGCCGGCCGAGCTCCCTCGCCAAGGCGGCGGCGTCGCCGAACGGGACTCGCTCGCACCCCGGGAGGAAGGGGCCGAACCCGTCGCGGAACTCGGCCCCGCCGTTCAGGGCGAGGGCCCCGTTGGTGAGCCCGTGGTAGGCGTGCTCGGCGGCGAGCACCCGACTCCGCCCGGTGGCCGCCCGGGCGAACTTGATCGCCGCCTCCACGGCTTCGGCGCCCGAGTTGCAGAAGAACACCCGCTGGATGCCCGGGTGCGTCCGGGCCACGAGCTCTTCGGCCAGGAGCCCGGGGAGCAGCGCGCAGTCGATCTGGATCATGTTGGGCAGGTCGAGGTCGACGGCCCGGTGGAGCGCCTCTTTCAACACCGGGTGGCTGCGACCCAGCGCGTAGACACCGAAGCCCGAGAGCATGTCGAGGTAACGCTCACCCGCCGCGTCGTAGAGGTAGCAGCCCTCGCCGCGCACGTAGAAGCGGTCGAAGCCGAGCGTCGTGAGCACCTTGACCATCTGCGGGTTGAGATACCGCGAATGGAGCGCGAAGTTCTCGCCGTAGCGGTCGGAGAGGAGCTGCTCGAGATCGAAGCTCATCGAGGATCGCTCCACCGCACGACCCTAGGGTAACGGTCGGCACCGCGTCGCGAGGAGCGCCTCGCGCCAACCGAACGCTCACTCGGACCGTTCCCTTCGCGGCGCCGTCCGGGGCAGCGGCGGCTTCGAGACCGCGTCGGTACGCTGACCGGGCCCGGGGACGACGGACGAAGGAGCGGACCGATGAGCGTGCTGGTCGACGTCGTGGTGGTGGGGCTCGGGCCCGGGGGCGAGGACGTCGGCAGCCGCCTGGCCGAGGCCGGGCTCTCGGTGGTCGGGATCGACGGACGGCTGCTCGGCGGGGAGTGCCCCTACTACGGGTGCGTCCCCTCGAAGATGATGATCCGCGCCGCCAACCTCCTGGCCGAGGGCCGACGGATCCCCGGGATGGCCGGCCAGTCCGAGGTCATGTCCTCGTGGGAACCGGTGGCCCGACGGGTCCGGGACGAGGCCACCGACGACTGGGACGACACGGTGGCCGTGCGGCGCTTCGAGGCCACCGGGGCCCGCTTCGTCCGGGGCTGGGCCCGGCTCGACGGCCCAGGCCGGGTCACGGTCGGGGACGAGACCTTCGAAGCCCGGCGAGCCATCGTGCTCAACCCGGGGACCGAGCCCTGGGCCCCGCCGATCCCTGGTCTGGTGGACACCCCCTACTGGACCAACCACGAGTTGATCGAGGTCGAGGAGCTGCCGGGGTCGCTCGTCGTGCTCGGCGGCGGGGCCATCGGGCTCGAGCTCGGCCAGGTCATGGCGCGCTTCGGCGTGACAGTGACCGTGGTCGAGGGGGCCGATCGCCTCCTCCCACCCGAAGAGCCGGAGTCCTCCGCGCTGATCGAGAAGATCTTCCGGTCCGAGGGGATCGGCGTCGTGACCGGTGCCCGGATCACCCGGGTCAGCCATGTCGACGGCCAGTTCACCCTGGCGCTCGAGGGAGCCGAGCCGGTCCAGGGCGACCGCCTGCTCGTGGCCACCGGGAGGCGGAGCGACCTGGCGAAGCTCGGGGTCGGCAGCGTCGGGCTCGACGAAAGCGCCCGGACCATCCCGGTCGACGGTCGGATGCGGGCGGCCGAGGGCCTGTGGGCGATCGGCGACGTCACGGGCGCCGGTGCCTTCACCCACATCTCGATGTACCAGGCGGCCATCGCCGAGGCCGACATCTTGGGACGCGAGCATGCCGAAGGCGACTACAAGGCCCTGCCGAGGGTCACCTTCACCGATCCCGAGATCGGCTCGGTCGGGCTGAGCGAGGCGCAGGCCCGGGCGGAGGGCCTCGAGGTGCGCACGTCGTACTACGACCTCACGAAGAGCACCCGGGGGTGGATCCACAAGGTCGGCAACGACGGCTTCATCAAGCTGGTGGAAGACGCCGGCCGGGGCGTGCTGGTCGGGGCCACCTCGGCGGGTCCCGTCGGCGGCGAGGTCCTCGGCCTCCTCGCCCTGGCCGTCCACGCCGAGGTGCCGACGGCCGTCCTCGGCCAGATGATCTACGCCTACCCGACGTTCCACCGGGCCATCGAGCCGGCGGTCGACGCGCTGTTGGCCTGACCGGCCCTCAGGGCCGCTGGCAGAAGACGTGCCACCCGGCCGCCGCCCAGGCCAGGAGGGCGAGGGCCCGGCCGAGCCAGGAGCGCAGGAAGAAGCGGACCACGTCGACCGGACCGGGCAGGCGGGCCGGTCCGGCCAGGAGCGTGGCCACCGTCCAGGCGACGACGCCAACGGCGAGCACCGACCAGACCACCGCCCCCGGGACCACCGCCAGGAGCGCGCCGGGCCCGCTCATCGCTCCTCGGTCCGCCAGCCGGCGGCCAGGTAGAGGCCGAGGCCGAGCCACAGGGCGAAGACCACGGCCCGGCCGAGCCGGTAGCGGATGACGTGGCCGATCCAGTAACTGAGGGTGGGGAGGGCGTGCGCCTGGACGATGAAGCTCACGAGGTCCCAGGCGACCACGGCCCCGAGGAGGACGGTCCACACCGCCACCCCGACCTCGTAGCGCGAGCGCGAGACGTGACGAGGCCGGGCTGCGGCCAGCCAATCGGCGCTCCCGACCCGCTGTCGGCCGCGACCGAGGACGACCGCGGCGACGGCGACCGCGACCACCATGGCGGCCACGCTGTCGTGCGCCGCCGCACTGTCGCGGGAGCGGGCACCCTCCCACCAGGCGAAGGCCGTCAGGAGGACGACGGCCACGGGCACCACGACTCGGGTAGCGCGAGCGGAGCGGTGGGGAACGATGGCGGCATCGTAACGTCCCGTTGACAGGGAACATCGATGGCCCCCGGGGCGTTGAATTAAGTGAAGGCAGTGGTATGAGGGAGTAGCAAGAGAAAGGGAGGTCGGCCATGATGAGCAGAGGAGTGATTCAGCCAGAAGGCTGATCGGCCGAGCGCAGCACCCCTCGTGGTAGAGGGGTCTCGCCGCAGCGTTTGGGCGACAGGCCTCTTGAGGCCTTTTCGCACTGGTCACGGCACCTTGAGCCTCGCTGCATTGGTCGCTGTTGTGAGGCTGATCGGCCTTCCCCTTACCAGTATGAACAGAGGACGCCCGTCCCGCCCGGAGCAGGTTGGGGCGGGCGCTTTCGCGTCCGGGGCCCGTTGACGAAGTCTTTACGGCCGGGACCGGCTCCTTGACCCCCTATTGACGGGGGCGGCGCGACCCTCGCTGCATGGCTGATTTCCTCGGTGTCCTCGGTATCGCCATCTTCGTGGCGGCGATGTTGGGGCTGATCTGGGCCCTGGAGCGGGTGTGACCGTCGTCCAGGGTCTCCTGCTCGGGCTGTCGATCCTGACGTTCATCTACCTCGGGATCGCCATGTTCAAGCCGGAGTGGTTCTAGGTGGGCTTCTTCTGGACCTGTGTCGCCCTGGTGGTGGCGCTTGGTCTCACCTGGCGCTTCCTCGGCTCCTACATGGTGGGCGTCTACGAGGGCCGGGTTCGCTGGATGTGGTGGCTCGAGCGTCCCATCTACCGCCTGCTCGGGACGGACCCGGACACCGAGCAGAGCTGGAAGCGCTACGCGGCCTCGGTCGTCTGGTTCTCGGGTTTCTCGTTCCTCGCCACCTACGCCATCTTGCGGCTCCAGGGGCACATCGGCCTGTGGAACCCGCTCCACTTCGGCTCGGTCGGCCCCGCCCTCTCGTGGAACACCTCGGCCTCGTTCCTGACCAACACGAACTGGCAGAACTACGGCGGCGAGACGACGATGTCGTACTTCAGCCAGATGACCGCGCTCACGGTCCAGCAGTTCGTGACGCCGGCCGTCGGTATGGCCGCCGCGGTGGCCCTCGTGCGGGGCTTCTCCCGGAAGAACTCCTCGACCATCGGCAACTTCTGGGTCGACCTGACCCGGAGCCTCCTCTACGTGCTGCTGCCGATGGCTTTCATCGGGGGCGTCATCTTCGTCGGGCAGGGAGCGGTGCAGACGCTCGGTGGCCCGGCCCACATCCACAACGTGCTGAACGGGGTCACCCAGATCATCGCCCTCGGCCCCATCGGCTTCATGGAGGCCATCAAGCAGCTCGGGACGAACGGCGGCGGGTTCTTGAACGCCAACTCCGCCACGACCTTCGAGAACCCGACCGGCTTCACCAACTTCCTCTCCATCTACCTGCTGCTCGCGATCCCCTTCGCCCTGACCTACGTGTTCGGGAAGATGGTGGGCTCCGTGCGGCAGGGCGTCGCCGTCCTCTCGGCGATGGTGATCATCTTCGCCGTCTGGGTGGGCTTCACCTCCTACGCCGAGCATCAGAACAATCCGGCGGTCGCCGCGGCCGGTGTGCACAGCCAGCCGACGGGCAATACGGTCGGCAAGGAGGTGCGCTTCGGCGACACCTCGACCGCCCTCTTCGGCGTGGCCTCGACCAACACCTCGACGGGATCGGCCGACGCCTCCTACGACTCGTTCACCGCACTCGGGGGCTTCGGCCTCATGACCGGCATGATGCTCGGGGAGGTGACCCCGGGCGGCGTGGGGAGCGGGATGTACACGATCCTCATCTACGCCGTGATCGCGGTGTTCATCGGTGGCCTCATGATCGGGCGAACACCCGAGTACCTGGGGAAGAAGATCCAGGCCCGGGAGGTGAAGCTGGCGGGCCTGGGCGCCCTCGTGATGCCGATCATCGTGCTGGTCTTCACGGGCATCGCCGTGTCGATCCATGCCGGCCGGGCCGGTCCATTGAACGCCGGACCACACGGGTTCTCCGAGATCCTCTACGCCCTCACGTCGCAGGGGAACAACAACGGGTCGGCCTTCGGTGGGCTGACGGGCAACACGACCTTCTACAACGTCATCGGCGGTGTGGACATGTTGCTCGGCCGGTTCGCCATCATGATCCCGGCCCTCGCCCTGGGCGGTGCGCTGGCAGCCAAGAACGTGGTGCCCGAGTCGCTCGGGACGTTCCGCACCGACAACGGCATGTTCGTGGGCCTCCTCATCGGCGTGATCATCATCATCGGGGGTCTCACCTTCTTCCCCGCCGTCTCGCTCGGCCCGTTGGTCGAGCAGTTCACCCACCACTTCTTCTGATGGAAGACGACAACATGTCCGACACCCCTCAGCCCAGCGAGACCGACGCCGCCGGCAGCGGAACGGCCACGGCCACGGCCGGCACGGCGAGCGGGATTACCGAGGCCCACGGCGTGGCCCAGTCCCGCACCCTGTTCGACCGGGAGATCCTCGGTCAGGCCCTGGTGGGTTCCTTCAAGAAGCTCGATCCACGGGTGCAGATCAGGAACCCGGTGATGTTCGTCGTCCTGCTCGGGACGGTGGTGACCTTCATCGAGTCCCTGGCCAAGCCGACGTTGTTCGACTGGTCGATCACGATCTGGCTGTTCCTGACCGTGCTGTTCGCCAACTTCGCCGAGGCCATGGCCGAGGGTCGGGGCAAGGCCCAGGCCGACACGCTCCGGCGGATGCGCTCGGAGACCGAGGCCCGCCGGTTGCGGCTCGACGGGACCGAGGAGATGGTGCCGGCGGCCGAGCTCCAGAAGGGCGACCTCGTCGTCTGCGAGGCCAATGACGTGATCCCCTCGGACGGCGAAATCATCGAGGGCGTCGCCTCGGTCGACGAGTCGGCGATCACCGGCGAGTCGGCGCCGGTCATCCGGGAGTCGGGTGGCGACCGCTCGGCCGTGACCGGTGGCACCAAGGTGCTCTCGGACCGGATCGTGGTCCGGATCACCGCCGAGCGGGGCCAGACCTTCCTCGACCGGATGATCACCCTCGTCGAAGGGGCCAACCGGCAGAAGACGCCGAACGAGATTGCCCTCACGATCCTCCTGGCCGTCCTCACCATCATCTTCATCCCGGTCGTGGTCGTCCTCCAGCCGTTCGGCGCCTACGCCGTCTCCCAGGGCGCGCCGACCTCGGTCGTCTCGGTCGTCATCTTGGTGTCGCTGCTCGTCTGCCTCATCCCGACGACCATCGGGGCGCTCCTCTCGGCCATCGGCATCGCCGGCATGGACCGGCTCGTGCAGCGCAACGTGCTCGCCATGAGCGGCCGGGCCGTCGAGGCGGCGGGCGACGTCCAGACGCTCCTCCTCGACAAGACCGGCACTATCACGCTCGGGAACCGGATGGCCTCGGACTTCTACCCGGCCTCGGGCCACACCGAGGAGGAGGTGGCCGACGCCGCCCAGATGGCCTCGCTGGCCGACGAGACGCCCGAGGGGCGTTCGATCGTGGTCCTGGCCAAAGAGCGCTTCGGCATCCGCGAGCGTGTGCTCACGGGGGACCACACGTTCGTCCCGTTCTCGGCCACGACGCGGATGTCTGGCCTCGACCTCGACGGCCGCCAGATCAGGAAGGGCGCGGCCGAGGCCGTGAAGACCTGGGCCGTCGAGCAGGGCGGCACGGTCCCGGCCGGGCTCGACGACATCGTCGACCGCATCTCCCGGGCCGGCTCGACGCCCCTCGTCGTGGCCGTCGGCCCCGAGATCCTCGGTGTGATCGAGCTGAAGGACGTCGTGAAGCAGGGGATCGCCGAGAAGTTCGGCGAGATGCGGAAGATGGGCATCCGTACCGTCATGATCACCGGTGACAACCCGCTCACCGCGGCGGCTATCGCCCAGGAGGCGGGCGTCGACGACTACCTGGCCGAGGCGACGCCCGAGACGAAGATGGAGCTCATCAGGAATGAGCAGGAGGGCGGGAAGCTCGTGGCCATGACCGGCGACGGCACGAACGACGCCCCCGCCCTCGCCCAGGCCGACGTCGGCGTGGCGATGAACACGGGCACGACGGCGGCCAAAGAGGCCGGCAACATGGTCGACCTCGACTCCAACCCCACGAAGCTCATCGACGTCGTCGAGATCGGCAAGCAGCTCCTCATCACCCGGGGCTCCCTCACGACCTTCTCCATCGCCAACGACGTGGCCAAGTACTTCGCCATCATCCCGGCCCTCTTCGTCTTCACCTACCCGGCGCTGAAGTCGCTCAACATCATGCACCTGCACAACGCGCGGAGCGCGGTGCTGTCCGCCGTGATCTTCAACGCCCTCGTCATCGTGGCGCTCATCCCGCTGGCGCTGCGCGGGGTGCGCTTCCGGGCCACGACCGCGGCCTCCATCCTGCGCCGCAACGTCTTCATCTACGGCATCGGGGGGATCATCGCCCCGTTCATCTTCATCAAGCTGATCGATCTCTTCCTGACCGCGGTGGGGTGGTACTGATGGGACACGTCCGTCGGGCGATCATCTTCGTCGTCATCTGCTTCGTGCTGTTCGGTCTGGCCTACCCCCTGGCCGGGACGGGCGTGGCCCAGCTCTTCTTCAAGCACCAGGCCGACGGCTCGATCACCGCCAACGGGTCCACGCTCATCGGCCAGAACTGGGAGAGCACCCGCTGGTTCCACGGCCGACCGGACGACTTCGGCCCGTATCACGCCACGGCCAAGACCAAGCAGCAGGCCGATGTCTCGGGTGACAACCCCTACGAGGCCAACGGCGTGCTCGGCGAGTCCGGGGCCACGAACTACGGCCCCCGCTCAAAGACGCTGGTGCAGTACACGCGCGAGCTCGTCGTCTGGTGGCACGCCCACGGCGTCCAGCCCACGTCGGACCTCGTGACGACGTCGGGGAGCGGGTACGACCCCGACATCAGCCCGCAGGACGCCTACGTGCAGATCCCGATGGTCTCCCAGGCCACCGGCATCTCGCCGGCCCGTCTGCGCTCGCTGATTGCCAGCCAGGTGCAGGGGGCCCAGCTCGGCTTTCTCGGCGCCCCGTACATCGTCGTCCTCAACCTGAACGAGGCCCTGGCCAAGCTGGAGGGCTGAAGCCGCGGCGCCCGGTCGTCGTCAACCGGCGGCGGTGGGGTCGGGCGCCGGGTTCGGCTCGGCTTCGCCCGTCGGGACGAGCTGGTAGCCGATGCCCGGCTGCGTGCGGAGCATCGACCCGGCGTCGCCCAGCTTGCGCCGCAGCCGGTGGGTATAGACCCGCAGGTAGTGGGCCTCGTTGCCGTAGGCCGACCCCCACACGTCGCGCAGGATCATCTGGTGCGTGCAGACCTTGCCGGCATGGCGGGCCAGATAGGCGAGGAGGTCGAACTCCCGGGCGGTGAGTTCGAGCGGCCGGCCGTCGAGCTCGGCCATGTGGTGCACGAGGTCGACGTGGAGGCGCCCGACGTCGAGCTCGCTCGGACTGCCCTTCTCCCGGCCGCCGCTCCGCCGGAGGGCCACCCGCAGGCGGGCCTCGAGCTCGGCCATTCCGAACGGCTTGGTCACGTAGTCGTCGGCCCCGCTGTCGAGGGCGGCCACCTTGCGGGCTTCGTCGCCCGCCGCGGACAGCACGATCACCGGCGCCTCGGTGAACTGCCTGATCCGTCGGCAGACCTCGATCCCGTCGAGGTCGGGCAGCCCGAGGTCGAGCACGACGACGTCGGGGCGGGCGAGCGAGGCCTGGGTGACGCCTTCCTCGCCGCTCCGGGCCAACACCACGTCGTGGCCCCGGGCCGAGATGGCGATGCGCAGTGCCCGGAGGAGCGCCTGATCGTCGTCGACGACGAGGACGGTGGCCACCTCAGAGCGCGTCGGCGGGGACGGGGCTGACCGGGAGGGTGATGACGAACGAGGCGCCACCGCCAGGTGTCTCGTCCATCCGGATGGACTCCCCGTGCGCCTCGACGAAGGCCTTGGCGATGGCCAGGCCCAGTCCGGCCCGGCCGCCCCCGGCCACCCGGTTGAACATCTGGAACACTCGGTCGCGCTGCTCGGGCGCGATGCCCGGCCCGTGGTCGCAGACGGCCAGCTCGACCACCTCACCGACCAGCGTGGCCCGCACCTCGACCGGGGAGCCGTCCGGGCTGTAGCGGAGGGCGTTGTCGACCAGGTTCGCCACGACCTGGGAGATCAATAGCTGGTCCACCTCGACGGCTGGGACGTCGGATCCGACGTCGACCGTCACCCGTTCCGGCGGGACGGTGGCGTCGAGCGCGGCCAACGCCGCGTCCACGAGCTCGCTCACCGGACAGGCCGCCCGCTGCAGCTCGAGGGTGCCCGCTTCGATCCGGGTCATGTCGAGCAGGTTGGTGACGAGCCGGTCGAGCCGGTCCGACTGGTTCTCGATGAGGGCAAGGAGCTCCTCCCGGTCGGCCGGGGTGAGCCCGTTCTCCGGGCGGCGGAGCGCGCTGACCGCGGTCTTCACGGTCGAGAGCGGGGTGCGCAGGTCGTGGGACACCGCGCCCATGAGGGCGCCCCGCCACCGGTCGACCTCCTCCAAGAGCTCGGAGCGCATGGCCTGCTCGCGGAGCTGGCTGCGCTCGATGGCCATGGCTGCCTGGTTGGCGTAGGTGTTGAGCAGGTAGCGGCGGTGCGGGTCGACGGTGAGGTCGGAGAGGGCGAGGAGCCCGACGGGCCGCCCGGCCACCGTGAGGGCCACCCGGAGCACGCCCCCGGCGGTCGGGGCTTCGGCCGTGGCCAGCCGCTGCGGCCGGCCGGGTGGCGGTGCGAGGTCGGCCAACTCGTCGTCGGTCGGGTCGCCGGCCGAGGCCACGACGGCGAGGACCCCCTCGTCGGGGAGGAGGAGGGCGACGAAGCGCGGCCCGAAGGTGGCCCTGATGGTGTCCACCACCACCTGGAGGAGCTCGGTCAGCGGCTTGTGGCCGATGAGCACATCGGAGAGCTCGTAGAGGTGGAGGGTGTCCTCGTCGTGCTCGTCGGCCACCGCCTGGGCCCGCTGGAGGTGGACGACCACCCTCGCCACCACCAGCATCACGATGACGTAGACGATGAGGGCCACCCAGTGCTCGGCGCTCCCCACGGCCAGCGTGTTGTACGGCGGGATGAAGAAGAAGTCGTAGGCCAAGAAGCCGACGACGACGGCCACGGTCCCGCCCACGAGGCCCCCGAGCACCACGCCGACGACCACGGGGACCACCAGCACGAGGGCGGTCGTGGCGATGGCCAGATGGCTCCGCAGGGGGACCATGACGGCGGTCAGGACGGCGATCAGGGCCACCGCGGCGATCGACCCGACCAGGCCCTTCTGCCACGAACGCATCGCACCTCGATTCGGGCGCCGGAGCCGGCGCCGGGCGCCAATTCTAGGGCTGCGTCGGCGACGGCCCCCGGCTCGGGCCTGGTCGGGGCACAATACGGAGGTGAGCGACCCCCGAACCGCCGTCGTCGACGACGAGGCGGCGCAGGCCGTCCGACCGGCGGGCAAGTTCCGCCTCTACCTCGGCTCGGCGGCGGGCGTGGGCAAGACCTGCGCCATGCTCGACGAGGGCTGGCGCCGCTTCCAGCGGGGGACCGACGTCGTGGTGGGCTTCATGGAGGACCACGGCCGGCCCCACACGGCCGAGCTCGTCCGGGACCTCGAGATCGTGCCCAGGAAGACCGTCCTCTACCGGGGGAGCGAGTTCGAAGAGATGGACCTCCAGGCGGTCCTCGACCGCCACGCCGAGGTGGCCCTCATCGACGAGCTGGCCCACACCAACGTGCCGGGCTCGGGGCCCCACGAGAAGCGCTGGGAGGACGTCCTCCAGATCCTCGACGCCGGCATCGCCGTCGTGAGCACCGTCAACATCCAGCACCTGGAGAGCCTGGCCGACGCGGTGGAACGCATCACCGCCGTCCCGATCCGCGAGCGGGTGCCCGACTGGGTCGTGCGCAAGGCCGACCAGCTCGAGCTCATCGACTCGTCGGCCGAGCAGCTCCGCCGCCGGATGCTCCACGGCAACATCTACCCGGCCTCCAAGGTGCCGAGCGCGCTCGGCGGGTTCTTCAAGACCGAGAACCTGGTGGCCCTGCGGGAGCTGGCGTTGCGCTTCGTGGCCGACGAGACCGACGAGGAGCTGCTCCGCTACCTCCATTCCCAGCACCCCGAGGCGGTCTGGGAGACGACCGAGCGGATCATGGTGGCCGTCACTGGGGCGCCGGGGAGCGACGGCGTCGTCCGCCGGGCCGCCCGGATGGCCAGCCGCATCAAGGGCTCGCTCGTGGCCGTGCACGTGACCGGGGAGGAGCAGCGCTCGACGGGCGAGTCGCTCATGGCGTTGCAGCAGCTGGTCAACGACGTCGGCGGCACCTGGCTCGAGGTGCCCGGCGACGACCCGGCCCGGGCGGTGGTGGAGGCGGCCCGCGAGCACCAGGCCACCCAGATCGTGGTCGGGGCGAGCCGTCGCAGCCGCTGGGAGGAGCTCTCCCGGGGCTCGGTGGTCCGGAAGATCCTGCGGTTCGCGGCCGAGGAGGGCATCGACGTGCACGTGATCGCCCGCCGCGACAAGAAGGACGACGAGCGCCGCGGGGAGCGGCGGGAGAAGGAGGCCTCCTGATGGTGACGATGGCGCCGGCCGACGTCGACCAGCTGGTCGACGAGCTGTTGGCGGAGGTCGCGCTCCGACCGGCCAAGGACTTCCTGGGAGCCCAGTTCGACCGGGGCCTGGCCTGGGTGCACTTCCCGGAGGGCTGCGGGGGGCTGGGTCTCCCGCCCTCCTTCCAGCGCCAGATCGGGGCCAAGCTGTCGGCGGCCGGCGCCCCGTCAGGGGCGGGCCGCAACCCGATCGGCTACGGCATGGTGGCCCCGACCGTCGTGGTCCACGGGACGCCGGAGCAGAAGGAGCGCTACCTCAGGCCGCTCTTCACCGCCGAGGAGGTGTGGTGCCAGCTGTTCAGCGAGCCGGGGCAGGGCTCCGACGTGGCCGGCCTGTCCACCCGGGCCGTCCGGGACGGTGACGTCTGGGTGGTGAACGGACAGAAGGTGTGGACGACGCTCGCCCACGTCTCGCGCTTCGGCCTCCTCATCGCCCGCACCGACCCCGACGTGCCGAAGCACAAGGGGATCACGTGCTTTCTCGTCGACATGGAGGCACCGGGCGTCGAGGTCCGGCCGCTCCACCAGATCACCGGCGAGGCCGAGTTCAACGAGGTCTTCTTCACCGACGTCCACATACCCGACACCGCCCGCCTCGGCGCGCCGGGGGAGGGATGGCACGTGGCGGTCACCACGCTCATGAACGAGCGGGTGAGCATCGGCGGGGCGGTGGCCCGCCGGGGCGAGGGTCCGATGGGCGACGCCCTCCGCCTCTGGAAGGAGCGCTGGCAGGGCGACACCTCGGCCCACGCCGCGGTCCTGCGGGACCGCCTCGTGCAGCTCTGGGTGCACGCCGAGGCCACCCGGCTCACGAACCAGCGGGCGGCCGACACCCGACGGGTCGGCACGCCCGGCCCCGAGGGCTCGGTGGGCAAGCTGGCCTTCGCCGAGCAGAACAAGCTCATCTACGAGCTCTGCGTCGACCTGCTCGGGGCCGAGGGGATGCTCCACAGCTCGGACTACCCGAAGATTCGACCCGAGCAGGTGGCCATCGGCACGGCCGACGTGCACAAGGCCTTCCTCCGGGCCCGGGCCAACTCCATCGAGGGCGGGACGTCCGAGGTGATGCGCAACATCCTGGGCGAGCGGGTGCTCGGGCTCCCGGGCGAGCCGCGGACCGACAAGGACCAGGCCTGGAAGGACATCCCCCGCAACTGATCCGGTCGACCGGTCCCGGGGTGGGGTGATGCCGAAGCCCACGTCCATCACAGGGTCTGGTGCGGTGGACCTCGACGCAGTGGCGGCCGAGCTCTACGGCCTCGAGCCGGGGTCCTTCCTGTCGGCGCGCGAAGTCCGGGCCAAGGAGGCCAAGGACGCCGGCGACCGGGCGTTGGCCACCGCCATCAATGGACTGCGGCGGCCTTCGACGAGCGCCTGGCTCGCCAATGCGCTGGTCCGACAGCGCTCCGCGCTCGTCGGTGAGCTCATCGGGCTGGGTGAGCGGATGCGGGAGGCCCAGGCCGGCTTGGACGCCGCCGGGCTGCGGGCGTTGTCACCACGTCGTCATGAGGTGGTCCACGACCTCCTGGACGCCGCCCGGACGATCGCCCGCCGCGCCGGGATGACCGTCAGCGACGCCGTGACCCGGGAGCTCGACGCAACGTTCGAGGCGGCGTTGGCCGATCCGGGCGCCGCCGACGCGCTGCACCGCGGCTGCCTGGTCAAGCCCCTGAGCCATTCGGGCTTCGTCGGGATCGACCTCTCGAGGGAAGTGCCGCGCAACACCTCAACACCGAAGCCCACCGGCCGATCGAGGACGGACACCCGGTCGACGCCCAGAGGCGGGGCCAGAGCTCGGCGGGGCGCCTCGGGGGACGAACTCCGGGTGGTGAAGGCCGACGTCGCTGAGACGGCGGCCGGTGCCCGGTCGGCCGCCCGGCGCCGTGAGGCGGCTGAGCAGGAGCTCGATCGGCGCCGTCGTGCTCGCACCACCGGCGAGGAGCGCCTGGCCGTCTTGCAGCGGGCCGAGGCCGAGGCCCGGCAGGCGCTGCAGACGGCCAAGCGCGAAGAGACGGCCGCGGACCGTGCCCTGCGGGCCGCGCGGGAGCGCCTCGACCGGGCGGGGACGACGTCCCCGCAGCCGCGACGGCGCGGTGAGTGACGGTCAGCCCGTCGCCGTCTCAGCAGCGACTTCGCCACGTCCGGGGAACGGCCTCGCCGTCGGGCCGCGGCCCACACCTGCTCTCTCGGTGAACGGCGACGCACCTCGGCCAAACTGGGGCCCATGGACTACTCGGTGACCCCGGTCGGCTACGTCGCCTCGTCCAGGGGAGAGGTGGTCGACGACGGCTGGGACGAAGAAATGTGCGCGATCGAGCTCGTCGACCCGTTCGGGCCCGAGGCGCTCGTCGGCCTCGAGGCGTTCAGCCACGTCGAAGTGATCTATCTCTTCGACCGGGTGGACCCGACTGCGGTGCACCGCGGCGCCCGTCGCCCGAGGGGCAACCCGGACTGGCCGGAGGTCGGCATCTTCGCCCAGCGGGGGAAGGACCGGCCCAACCGCCTCGGCCTCTCGACCTGCGAGCTCCTGTCGGTCGAGAGGCGACGGCTCGTCCTGCGGGGGCTCGACGCGGTCGACGGGACGCCGGTGCTCGACGTGAAGCCCTGGTTCGAAGAGTTCGGGCCACGCGGACCGGTACGGCAGCCGGACTGGTCCCGAGAGCTCATGGCCGACTATTTCTGAGCGGCACCTTCGACCGCCGCCCGGGCTGGGCCGGCCGCCGGGGCCCGTGGCATGCTGGCGCATGCCCGTGAACCAGAGGGAACTCCCCGACGAGGTGCAGCTCGTCGTGGTGGGCGCCGGGTTCTCGGGGGTGGGGGCGGCGATCCGTCTCAAGCAACAGGGCATCGAGGACTTCTGCGTCCTCGAGAAGGCCGACGACCTCGGGGGCACCTGGCGGGACAACAGCTATCCCGGGGCGGCCTGCGACATCCCCTCCCAGCTCTATTCCTTCTCCTTCGCCCTCAACCCCGACTGGAGCCGGTCGTTCTCGCCGCAGGAGGAGATCTGGCAGTACCTCTGGCGCTGCGTCGACCGTTTCTCGGTGGGCGACCACCTCTACTTCGGCCAGGAGGTGCTCGAGGCGTCCTGGGACGAGACCGCGGCGCGGTGGCGGATCCAGACGAAGAAGGGCGAGCTCTTGGCCAAAGTGCTCGTGTGGGCGACCGGGCTCCTCTCCGAGCCGGTCGTCCCCGACCTGCCCGGCCTGGACGGCTTCTCGGGACCGATCTTCCACTCCGCCGCCTGGGACCACGGCGTCGATCTCACCGGCAAGACCGTGGCCGTGGTCGGGACCGGGGCCTCGGCCATCCAGATCGTCCCCGAGCTGCAGAAGTCGGTGGGCCGCCTCTTCGTCTTCCAGCGCAGCGCCCCCTGGGTGGTGCCCCGCCGGGACCGGGCCGTGCCGCTCGCCGAACGGCGCCTCTTCCGCTTCGCGCCGCCCCTGCAGCGGCTCGCCCGGGGCTGGATGTACTGGACCCGCGAGATGCTCGTGCCGGCGTTCATGCACCCGGCCAGCCGCTGGCGCCAGCGGGGCATGGCGATGGCGAGACAGCACCTCGAGCGCCAGGTGCCCGACCCCGACCTGCGGGCCGCCCTCACCCCGACCTATCAGCTCGGCTGCAAGCGGGTCCTCATCTCCGACGAGTACTACCCGGCCCTCTGCGCCGACAACGTCGAGCTCGTGACCGAGGCCGTCGCCCGACTCGGCGAGCACTCGGTCACCGACGCCAAGGGCGTCGAACGCCCGGTCGACGCGGTGGTCCTCGCCACCGGCTTCAACGCCTCGGCCCCCTCGTTCAGCCGGCGCATCGTGGGGCGGGAGGGCCGCCGGCTGTCGGAGGTCTGGGCCGACAACGGCATGGAGGCCTACCTCGGGTGCACGGTGGCCGGCTTCCCGAACATGTTCTTCGTGGTCGGCCCGAACACCGGCCTCGGGCACAACTCGATGATCTTCATCATCGAGTCCCAGCTCAACTACCTGCTCGACTTCCTCCGCTACGCCGACAGCCACGGGATCGAGACGGCCGAGGTCAGGCGCAAGGTCGAGTCCCGCTACAACCGGGAGATCCAGAGCCGCCTGGCCGGCTCGGTGTGGAACACCGGGGGCTGTGCCAGCTGGTACCTGGACCGCCGGGGGCACAACACCACGCTCTGGCCCGGGTCGAGCTACACCTTCCGGCGCCGCACCCGGCGCTTCCGGCCGGCCGACTACGTGCTGCAGACCACCCGCAAGGCGCCCGTCGCCGTCTGACCAGCGGGACCTTCGGCCCTGGTGGCTCGGCTCTCCCTCACCCAAATTGGACGGTGAACAGGGAGGTGGCAGTCATGGCCGGCACAACCGAGACCGAGGAGCAGACGACCGAGCGGCGGATCGTGGTCGGGGTCGACGGCTCGGAGCAGGCCAAGACGGCGCTCGTCTGGGCGGCGGCCGAGGCCAAGCGCCGGGGCACCCTCCTCCAGGTGGTCTGCGCCTACAAGCGTCCGCCGCTCTCCGACGGCTCGCGCGACGACTACACCGAGGCCGCCCAGAAGGTGGTCGACGGGGCGCTCGTCGTGCTCTCGAGCATGACCCCCGAGGTCGTGACGAAGGGGGAGGTGCGCGAGCAGTCGGCGGCGCCCGCCCTCCTCGAGGCGAGCGACGGGGCCGAGCTCCTCGTCGTCGGCTCTCGGGGGCACGGCGGCTTCAGCGGGCTCCTCCTCGGCTCGGTCAGCCAGAAGTGCGTGCACCACGGCCGTTGCCCGGTGGCGGTCGTGCGCCCGACGTCGGCGGGACGGGGGGCGGGCCCCATCGTCGTCGGCGTGGACGGGTCGGCCAACGCCGACGAGGCGGTGCGGTTCGCGGCGAGAGAAGCGGTGCTCCGCCACCGCGTGCTCCGGATCGTGCACGCCTGGCAGTTCCCGCCGATCGGCGGGTATGTGGCCGGGCCGGTCGCGGGCTACGCCGAACTGGCCGAGGAGTACGTCGACAAGGGGGCGGAGTTGGCCCGCTCGGTGGCGCCGGAGCTCGAGATCGAGACGGTGACCTCGATGTACTCGGCCGCCGAGGGGCTCCTCCACGCGAGCCAGGGGGCCGAGCTACTCGTCGTCGGGGCCCGGGGGCACGGTGGGTTCAGCGGTCTCCTGGTCGGCTCGGTCAGTCAAGAGTGCGCGAGCCACGCCGCCTGCCCGGTGGTGGTGGTCCGCCAGTGACGACGGCGTCCGCGCCTTGCCGCTGAGCGGCACCGGGAAGGACGCACCTGGATCTGGAAGGTGCGGTCCGGTCGCGCGCTGATCAGCCCACGATCCGTTCGGCGATCGGGCCGAGGATGAGCATGGGCAGGTAGATCAGCCCGCCCACGATGATGATCACGCCGAACAGGAACGCCGAGAAGGTCGGGCCGCTCGTGTCGAGGGTGGCCCGGGTCTTGGCGTGGATGCGGGCGCCCGAGAGGGAACCGGCCACGGCCAGGGCGAGCACGATCGGCACGAAGCGTCCGATGAGCATCACGATCCCGAGCGTGGTGTTGTACCAGTCGGTGTTGGCGGCGAGGCCGGCGAAGGCCGAGCCGTTGTTGGTGGCCGCCGAGGCGTAGGCGTAAGTGACCTCCGTGAGGCCGTGGAACGACGGGTTGAGGATGCTCTGGGATCCGGCGTGGAGCACGAGGGAGAACCCGCCGAACCCGAGGACCACGAGCGGGACGGCCAGCACGTAGAGGATGACGAGACGCATCTGGGGGGCCCGGATCTTCTTGCCCAGGAACTCCGGTGTTCGCCCGACCATCAGGCCGGCCACGAACACGGCCAGCAGCAAGAAGATGAGGATCGAGTACAGTCCGCCACCTACGCCCCCCGGACTGACCTCGCCCAACAGGATGGCCACGAGGGCGGCGGCTCCACCCACCGGGGTATAGCTGTCGAGGGCCGAGTTGGTGGCCCCGGCCGTCGTTCCCATGGTGCCCGTCGAGATGAGTGCCGAGCCCTCGGGCCCGAAGCGCACGTCCTTGCCCTCCATGTTGCCGCCGGGGCTGTGCGGGGAGACGGCCTGGGTGACCGAGGACGGCAGCAGATGGTTGCCGTGGGCCTCGGCCTGCATGCCGACGACGGTGTGAGCGGCGAAGAGGACGGCCATGACGGCGAAGAGCATCCAGCCCTGCCGGCGGTTACCGATGAGTCGACCGAACATCAAGACGATGGCGAACGGTAGGACGACGACGAGCCACAGGTCGAAGATGTTGGTGAAGGGCGTCGGATTCTCGAACGGATGGGCCCCGCCGACCGCGTAGAAGCTGCCACCGTTCGTCCCGAGCAGCTTGATCACCTCCATCGAGGCCACGGGACCACCGGGGATCTGTTGCACGCCCCCGGCCAGCGTGTGCGCCGTGCGGAAGCCATGCAGGTTCTGGACCGCCCCCTGGCTGACGAGGATGAGGGCGCTCACGATCGACAGGGGCACGAGGACCCGGACGAGGGAGCGGATGAGGTCGACCCAGAAGTTCCCGACCGAGCTCCCGCGGCGGCGGACGAGCCCCCTGATGACCGCCAGGGCGACGCCCAGGCCGACGGCGGCCGCCGTGAACTGGGCGACGACCAAACCGGCCATCTGGGCCAGGTGGCTCGCCTGGGTCTCCCCCGAGTACGCCTGCCAGTTGGTCCCGGTGACGAAGCTGACGGCGGTGTTGAAGGCCAGCTGGGGCGCCATGCCGGGGGCGTGGGTCGGGTTGAAGGGGAGGACCCCCTGGAGCCGCAGCACCAAGAAGAGGAAGAGCGTCGAGACCAGCCCGAAGGCCAGCACCGACTTGGCATACCCCATCCAGTTCTGCTCGACGGTCGGATCGATCGCGCACGCCCGGTAGAGGAAACGCTCAGTCGCGCCGAAGCCCCGTTCGCCGGGGGCGCGGCCGCCGCCGAAGACCGCCGCGAGGTACTTCCCGAGGAGCCAGGCCAACGCCACGATGACCAGGCAGGCGAAGGTGAACTGGAACCAGCCCCACCCGCTCACCGCGCCGCCCGCCTGTTCATCGAAGCCGGTCCAGTGCCTGGTTGAGCAGCAGCACGTCGACCACCGGTTCGCCCAAGAACCCGAGCTGCCGGCCCTCGATGTGCCGGTCCACGAGGCCCACCACGGTGGCGAGCGGCAAGCCTCGGGCCCGGGCCACCCGGGGCGCCTGGTCCATGGCGTTGGCCACCGAGATGTCGGGGTCGAGCCCAGAGCCCGAGGCGGTCACGGCGTCGACGGGCACCGTGGCGTCCTGCGGCAGCTGGTTGAACTTGCGGTAGGCGATGGCCCGTTCGGGGACGGTGTTCGGGTCGCAGACGTAGACGCCGTCGCGACGCTCGAGCTTGAGGCCGCTCAAGTTCTCATAGACCGGCGTGCCGCCGCCGGCCGTGCTCAAGGGCACGCAGTTGGGGTCCTCGGGCGTCGCGAAGGGATTGGTGCGGCCAGGCGTGCCGTTCGGCCACGGCGGCGTGTTGACGCCCGGCACGAAGCCGACGAGGAGCGGGTTGGTGGGGCCCAGGTTGGACGCCGAGGACGAGGCCCCGTCGTATCCCGAGGGACCAGCGGCCGAGGGTCGGGGCTGGAAGTACTGGGCCAGCGGGTTGCCGTGGGCGTCGGTGAAGTCCTGTCCGAGGAGAGTGGAACCGACGAGCCGCCCACCCTGGTACACGAGCGAGCCCTCCGCCTGGTGCCGGAAGAAGAGGTTGGCCAGCCCCGTGACGAGGAGGGGGTAGGCGAAGCCCAGCACCAAGGTCAGGGCCAGCAGGACGACGAGACTCTGGGGGAGACGGCGGATCATCTCAGTGGAGTCCGATGGCCCGCAGGACGAGATAGATGAGCCAGATGCCCAGGAACGGGGCAAGGACGCCGCCCACGCCGTACATCAGCCCGTTGCGACGCAACATGGCGGCCCCGTCCATGGGCTTGAACTTCACGCCGCGGAGAGCGAGCGGGACCAGGAGGGGGATGATGAGGGCGTTGAAGATGACGGCGGCCAAGATGGCGTCCTGCGGGTTCGTCAATCGGGTCACGCTCAGCACCCCGAGCTTCGGGTACACCACGACGAACATCGCCGGGATGATGGCGAAGTACTTGGCGATGTCGTTGGCGATCGAGAAGGTCGTGAGCGACCCTCGCGTGATCAGCAGCTGCTTGCCCACCTCGACCACTTCGATCAGTTTGGTGGGGTTGGAGTCGAGGTCGACGAGGTTGCCGGCCTCTTTGGCCGCCTGCGTTCCGGTGTTCATGGCCAAGCCCACATCGGCCTGGGCGAGCGCCGGCGCGTCGTTCGTGCCGTCACCGGTCATGGCGACGAGGTGACCGCCGCGCTGCTCGCGCCGGATCAGCTGCATCTTGTCCTCAGGCGTGGCCTCGGCGAGAAAGTCGTCGACACCGGCCTCCCGGGCGATCGCCGCCGCGGTCAGGGGATTGTCGCCCGTGATCATGATCGTGCGGATGCCCATCTCTCGCAGCTGGGCGAAGCGTTCGACCATGCCCCGCTTCACGGTGTCCTTCAGGTGCACCACGCCGAGGATCCGCGAGCCGTCAGCAACCACAAGCGGCGTACCTCCCTCTTTGGCGATGCTCTCGACTGTCGCGTTGAGGTCGGAAGGGACGCCGCCGCCCTGCTCCTCGACCCAGCGGCGGATGGAGTCGGCCGCCCCTTTGCGGACCTCGCGCCCGTCCACGTCGATGCCGCTCATCCGGGTCTGCGCCGAGAAGGGCACGAGGGTGGCCTCCTCGGGTGGTTGCCGCTCGAGGGCGTAGCGGCTCTCGGCGAGCTCGACGATCGAGCGTCCTTCGGGCGTCTCGTCGGCCAGGCTGGAGAGCAGGGCGGCGTCGGCGAGCTCCGTCGGCGTGACGCCCGCCACAGGAAGGAAGTCGGCCGCCATCCGGTTCCCGTAGGTGATCGTGCCGGTCTTGTCGAGGAGGAGGGTCGAGCAATCCCCGGCCGCCTCCACCGCCCGACCGCTCATGGCGAGAACGTTGCGCTGCACGAGCCGATCCATCCCCGCGATGCCGATGGCAGAGAGCAGTGCACCGATGGTTGTCGGCGCGAGGCAGACGAAGAGAGCGACGAGCACGGTGCTCGACTGGATGGCACGGGAGTAGATGGCCATCGGCTGCAAGGTGACGACCGCGGCCAGGATCACCGCGGTGAGGCCGAGCAGGAGGATCTCGAGCGCGACCTCGTTGGGCGTCTTCTGCCGGGTGGCCCCCTCGACGAGGCCGATCATCCGGTCCAGGAAGGTCTCACCAGGCTTCGAGCTGATCTGGACCACGATCCGGTCCGACAACACCGTTGTACCGCCGGTCACCGCGCAGCGGTCGCCACCCGACTCGCGGATGACGGGTGCTGACTCCCCGGTGATCGCCGATTCGTCCACCGCGGCGATACCTTCGACCACGTCGCCGTCGCCCGGCACGACCTGGGCCGCCTCGACGACGCAGCGGTCGCCGACCCGGAGCGTCGTCGAGGGTGTGAGGACCTCGGTCCCGTCGGCCTGGAGCACCCTGGCCATCGTCTGCCCTCTCGCCTGGCGGAGGGCTGTCGCCTGAGCTTTGCCCCGACCTTCGGCCATGGCCTCGGCGAAATTGGCGAAGAGCACCGTCGCCCAGAGCCAGAGCGTGACGAGCCCGACGAAGACCGACGGGTGGGTGAAGAGCTGGAAGGAGGTCCAGACGCTCCCGATCTCGACCGTGAACATCACGGGGCTGTGGATCATGTGGCGGGGGTCGAGCTTCACGAAGCTCTGGAGGACGGCGCTCCTGACGATGGCCGGCTCGAAGAGTGATCGGGCGGGGCGGACACGGACCTTCGGCGCCCTGGTCTCGGGTGCGGGAACGAGGGCCGTCGCCCTGACCGTGTCGCCGGTGTCGCTCACTTTGGTTGGTGGCGGTTGAGCGGCAGTTCTTCGAGCTCGACGTCGGCGTCCGGATCGTCCCAGCCGGTGGGCTCTGCTGTCTCCTCGTCGTCCCCCCGCCGCTCAGCGATGATCCACTGACAGGCATGGGTGAGGCCGACCATCGCCGTGAAGAAAGCGACGATGATGGCGACGAAGAGGAGGTCAAGCAACAGGCTCACCGCCTCGGGTCGTTGCCCATCCGCGATGTGGCCATCGGGAGCGGCCCACAGTTGGCGGTGCGGCCGCCGCCGACGTTTTCCGTCCGTTGGTCCGTCCGACGATCAGCCTCACAATTCCCATCATGGGAGTTGCTCGTCAAACGGCTATGAATTCTGCAGCCGGGCTATCAATAATGTGTAACTCGACGCTGCTCCGCCCGCCGACGACGCCCCTCGACCGGAGCGAAGCTTGGATCGCCCTCCGTGACGTCATGGCCACGCCAGGAGCGATGCTGAGGCGGCCCTTCGGCCGTGCTCGTCACCGGCAGGGCGTCCCGCCGGAGACGGCGCCGACCGTCAGCGGCGCGAGATGTGGGCGTCGAACCAGGCCAGCATGCGGCCCCAGGCGTCGGCCGCGGCCTCGGCGTTGTAGACGGCGGGTCGGTCGTTGCAGTTGAACCCGTGGTCGGCGTCGGGGTAGCGGACGATCTCGGTCTCGACCTTCGCCCGCTTCGCCGCCGCCCGGAGGGACTCGACGCTGTCGACCGGGATGCCCTGGTCGAGGTCGCCGTAGAGGCCGAGCCACGGCGTCTCAAGATTCGGGGCCTGTTCGATGAGCGAGGGCAGCCCGAAGCGGCCCTCGGACACGCCGCCGCCGTAGAAGGTGACCGCCGCCCCCCGGGCATGGAGCGTCGCCGCGTACAGGGTGACGCTGCCGCCCATGCAGAAGCCGGTGATGCCGGTCTCGGCCGCCGAGAACCCGGCCGCCTCGAGGTGGTCGAAGGCCGCGGCGAGGTCGGTCGTGATGCCCCCGGCGGTGAGCGCGCCCATGGCCGGCATGACCGCGGCGAAGTCGTCGTAGGCGAAGACGGGCGAGCCCTCCCGGTGGAAGAGGGCGGGCGCCACCGCGTGCCAGCCGTCGGCGGCGAGACGTCGGGTGAGCTCCTCGATGTGGCTCGTCACCCCGAAGGCCTCCTGGATGACGACGATGCCGCCCTTGGCCGCCCCGTCGGGGCGGGTCTCGTAGGCGGGCATGCCGCCGTCCTCGGTCTCGATGACGATCTCGGCGCTCTCGGGCACGACGTCCTCCTTCGGTCGGGGCCCCTGCTTACACGACGTGGGGGCGATCAGCCCTGGCCGGCTGCGGCCACGAGGAGCTGGGCCGTGGCGGCGGTGACGGCCTTGGCCATCGGCACGTGCAGGAACTCGTTTGGGCCGTGGGCGTTGCTCTCGGGGCCGAGCACCCCCGTCGCCACGAGCTGCACCCCGGGGAAGCGGCGGCCCAGGGCGGCGAGGAAGGGGATGGTCCCCCCCTCGCCGTAGGACATGGCCGGCCGGTCGAACGCGGCGAGCGAGGCCGCGTCGAGGGCGGCGGTGACGAACGGCGCCGGCTCGGGGGCGAGCCACCCGTCGGCCGGCGCCGCCAACTGCGCGGTGACCCTCGCTCCCTCGGGCGGGTCGTGGGTCAGGGCGTCGACGAGGGCCCGGCCGGCCGCCGCGGCGTCGCAGCCCGGCGGGATGCGCACCGAGAGTCGCACGGTCGTGAAGGGACGGAGGACGTTGCCCGCCTGCCCGGTCGACGGCACGCCGTCGATCCCGGTCACCGCCAGAGCGGGCTCCCAGGCCTTGCGGCGCAGCCGGTCGGCCGGGGCGGGCAGCACCAGGCCGGGGACGACCGGCAGGTCGTCGGCCTCCCCGAACTCGTCGGCCAGGTCCTCGATGCGGCGCCGCTCGGCCTCGGGCAGAGGGACGTGCAGCTCCGGGAGGAGCAGCTCGCCGGTCCGCTCGTCCTCCACCCGGGAGAGCAGCTGACGGAGCAGCCGGAACGACGACGGCACGACCCCGCCGGCCAGACCGCTGTGCACCCCCTCGGTGAGCACTTCCACCCGCAGGTCGCAGAGGAGGGCGCCGCGGAGCGACGTCGTCACCCAGAGCCGGTCCCAGGTGAGGCAGCCCGAGTCGAGGCACACGACGAGCACGGGGCGCTCGAGGTGCGGTGCCAGCTTGTCGAGGTAGGCCTCGAGGTCCGGGCTCCCGCTCTCCTCGCTCCCCTCGATGAGGACGACCACCCGCGGCCGCCCCGCGCCGAGCGCGGCCGTCGCTTCGAGGGCGAGAAGCGCGGCGAAGACGGCGTACCCGTCGTCCCCGGTGCCCCGGCCATAGAGGCGGTCGCCGCGCCGCACGGGCTCGAAGGGCCCGAGACCCGGCGCCCACTCGCCGAGCGGCGGTTGCTTGTCGAGGTGGCCGTAGACGAGGACCGTCGGCGCCGAAGATTGGCTGCCCGGCGCCTCGGCGAGGACGACCGGCGTGCGGCCCGGGAGCTCGACCAGGTCCACCACGAGGCCGGGCACGGCCCGGGCGGCGGCCCACTCGGCGAGGAGCCGGGCCGCCCGGCGGAGCTCGCCCCTGTCGGCCCAGTCCTCGTCGAAGGCCGGGGACAGGCAGGGCACCCGCACGTACTCGGCGAGTGGGCCGAGGGCCGACTCGAAGTGCTCGTCGACGAACGTCTTGAGGCGGGCCCCGTCGAGGTGCTCCTGCATGCACGGGCAACGTAGCCGCCGGCTCGGCCGGCCTCCGTGGTCGCCGCTCAGGGCTCGGCAAGCGCCTCGGTGCGGCGGGTGGCGAGGATCGAGCCGACGACGATGAGCGGGAAGCCGAGGGCCAGCCCGGCCGTGAAGGGCTCGCCGAGGATCGTCACGCCGAGCAGGAGCGCCACCGCCGGGTTGACGTAGGTGATCACGGTGGCCCGCGACGGTCCGACCTCGGCGATCAGGGCGAAGAACACGAGGAAGGCGAGAGCCGTGCAGACGAGGGCCAGGCCGACCACGGCCCAGGCCGCCTCGGCCGAGACGTGGTGCGGCCAGTGGGTGAGCCCGTAGGGGGCGTAGCCGATGGCCGCCAGCAGGACCGAGGCGCTCACCACGCCGAGGGCGGGCAGGTCGGACAACCGGTGGCCGATGATGAACGCGCCCAGGGCGTAACAACCCGCCACGACGAGGACCTGGGCCACGGCGCCGAGGTCACTCGAGACGTCGATGCCGACGAGGACCGCCACCCCGGCGAAGCCGACGCCCAGCCCGAGGATCCGGGGCCAGGTCAGCCGGTCGGCGGTCCCCGTCAGCCGGGCCAGCACCGCGCTGATGAGTGGCACCGTGGCCACGAGCAACGCCGCGGTCGAGCTCGTGATGCGCTCCTCGGCCCGGGCGAGCAGGAACCAGGGAACGGCGAGCTCGATGACCGTGTAGAGGACGACGATGCGCCACCGGGTGAAGAGCACGGCGAACTGGCCCCGGGCGAGGGCGATCGGCACGAGCAGGAGGGCGGCCGGCGCGGTGCGGGCGAAGACGAGGGTGGCCGGCGAGAAGTCGCGCACCGCCACCCGGATGAACAGGTAGGGGAGACCCCAGATGACGCTCATGGCCGAGAAGAGGAGCCAGCCGCGCCGGGACATTCCATGTTGTACACGACGCCGCCGTCCGGACCCGACGGCCGACCTCAGCGCAGTCGATGGCGGATGAAGCGGAAGAGGGCGCGACCGGCGAGGGCCACGGCGGAGAGGAGGAGGAGGGCGAAGAGCACCGGGCCCGAGGCGGCGAGGAGGTCCTCCAGCCCGGCCCCGAAGCTGTGGATCGCCTGGTGCCAAGCGTGGCTCACCCCGGACTGCGGGACCGGTGGCGGGGGCGGGCGGCGACCCGGCTCGCTGAGGGCCACGTCGAGCGAGGCGTAGGTGGTCTCGGAGTCGAGGACCTGCTGCTGGCCCTGGAGCTGTTCCACCTGGGACTGCAGGTCGTCGAGCTGGGACTGCACGGCGAGGATGTCGCCGATCGTCTGGGCCTTGGTCATGATCGTCAGGTATTGCTGCCGACTCGCCTCGAGCGCGGCGATGCGGGCCGACAGGTCGGTGTACTGCGCGGTGACGTCGGTGGCCTTCGTGCTGAGCGACCTCACCTTGCCGAAGCTGGCGAGATGGGCCACGACGGAGGAGAAGTCGCCCTCGGGCACCTGGATCGTCAGGTCGGCGCCCGGGGGACCGCCTCCCGTGGACACCTGCGAGTTGGCGACGAAGCCGCCGTCGGCCTGGGCGAGGGCGCTGAGGGAGCTCACCGTCTGGTCGAGGTCGCCCTTGTGGACGGTGACGGACGCCGTGCCGGAGGCCTCGATCCGGGCCGGCTGGCCGACGACGCCCGCCGGCAGCGCCGGGGGCGTGGCGGCGCCGTTGGCTGAAGGCGCCGGCGCCCCACGGCTGGCCGGCTGCGCCACCGAGCCGATCCCGGCCGGCGGGCCGTGCGGTGGGAGGGCCGCGGTTCGCTTGGGCTGGGTGCGGGTGACGTCGGGCCGCACGGGGAGGGTCGACTGGTGAACAGAGACCGCCCGGGTGGTCGAGAGCACCACGACCCCGACGAGGAGCACGACGAGGGCGACGAGGAGCGGCGTGCGCCGTAACGGGTGGCGACCGGCCGCCGGGGCGGGCGCGGCGGTCGGACGGTCCGCGCCGAAGGAGAAGGCGGCGGCGGCGTCAGCGAGGCCCCGGCGCAGGCGTTCCTCGTCGAGGATCGTGCTGTGGTGTTCGCCGGACCGGCGGGCCATGGGTGTCCTCTCCCTCGTGCGACATCTCTAAGGACGCCGGAGGGGCGGGAAAGGTTGGCTCGCGCTCGAGGTCAGCTGGCCGGGCTCACCGAGCTCATGTTGAAGTCGTGGACCCGCAGCGGCGGCATGGCCGTTTGGTTGTACCACTCGCCGAACTCGCGCCCGATGGCCCGCACGGTCGTGCCGGCCTCCGTGGCCCGGCCGAGGAAGTCGACGGGGCTCTCGTTGAAGCGGAAGTTGTTGACCGCACCGACCACCTCGCCGTGCTCGACGAGGTAGACGCCGTCGCGCGTGAGGCCGGTCAGGAGGAGGGTCGCCGGGTCGACCTCCCTGATGTACCAGAGGCACGTGAGGAGAAGACCCCGTTCGGTGCGGGCCACGAGGTCGTCGAGGCTGCCCTCGGCGCCCGGCAGCTCGAGCACCAGGTTGTCGATCGGTGCGGCCACCGGCGCGTGCGAAAGCGCCGCCCGGGCCCGGTGGTAGCGGAGGCGCTCGAGCCGTCCGTCCTCGAGCCAGGTCGTGCGCCCGAGCGGCAGGCCGTTGTCGAACACCGAGTCGTCGGGCCCCGACATCGCGGTGGTGAGGAAGGGCGCGCATTGCAGACCGGCCTCCGCCGGGTCGCTCCGGAGCTCGTAGGGGAGCGGGGCGAGCGTGTCGCCGACCCGGGTCCCGCCGCCCTTCTTGGAGAAGACCGTGCGTCCCTCCTCGGCCTCCTGCCCGCTGGCCGACTCGAGGAGGTAGATCATGAGGTCGGCCACCGCCTCGGGCGGCGCCACCACCTCGTAGCGCCCCTCGGGCAGCTCGATCCGCCGCTCGGCCCAGCCCAGTCGCCGGGTCAGCCGCTCGTCCATGGCCTCGATCGTCACGTCGCTGAAGTCCGCGGTGCCCGCCCCCGTCCAGGCCGAGCGGGTGCCGTCGGCGCTCCGGGCCACGAGCTGGAGCGAGCCGGTCGGCTGCGTGTGGCGGAGGCGCACGCCGGTCGAGGTACCGAGGGAGACCGTCGACTGGCGGTGCTCGGCGAAGCCGGCGAGCACCCGGTCCTCCTTCTTGGCCTTGTCGAAGGCCTCGGCCAACCCGGTGAGCACGTCGCTCAGTACCGACAGGTGGGTGAGCACCGGCGGCGCCCCGAAGTCGCCACTCGGCCCGGCGGCCTCGGCCCGGGTGAGCAGCGGCGACGCGTCCTCGGCCGGCGGCGAGCCGGCCGCGTCGCGCTCGGCCGCCGCCACGAGCTCGGCCAGGTCGGCCGGGCCGGCCCGGCGGGCCACGCCGGCCGACGTGCCGCCCCCGCTGGCCTGCAGGCTGATCACCGTCACCCGGCGGTCCCGCCGCACGCCGTTCGTCGTGGTCGTGTTGTTGGCGAAGCGCACCTCGGCCTCGGAGGTGTCCTCGACGAGGACGATGCAACCCTCGCCGCCCGCCTGTTCGAGGGCGGTCTCTACGACCTCGGCGGCCGGCGGGAGGTTCTCGGCCCGCCCGCTCACCGGCCCGACTCCGCCTTGGCGTTGAGGATCCGCACGTCGCGGACGAGGACCGCCGGACAGCCGTGGCTGACCGGCGCCACCTGCCCCGGCTGGCCCTTGCCGCAGTTGAAGGCCCCGCCGAGCAGGTAGGTGGACCGCCCTCCCACCGCCTCCATCGAGCCCCAGAAGTCGGTGGTCGTGGCCTGGTAGGCGACGTCGCGCAGCTGCCCGGCCAGCTTGCCCCCCTCGATGCGGAAGAAGCGCTGGCCGGTGAACTGGAAGTTGTAGCGCTGCATGTCGATCGACCAGCTCTTGTCACCCAAGATGTAGATGCCCCGCTCGACGCCGCCGAGCAGCTCCTCGGTCGTCGGGCCCTCGCCCGCCCCCGGCTGCAGGGACACGTTGGCCATCCGCTGGATCGGCACGTGGAGCGGCGAGTCGGCGTAGGCGCAGCCGTTGGAGCGGGCGAAGCCCATGGCGGCGGCGATCGTCCGGTCGAGCTGGTAGCCGACGAGCACGCCGTCGCGCACGATGTCGAAGGACTGCCCGGCCACGCCCTCGTCGTCGATGGCCACCGTGGCCAGGCCGTGCTCGGTCGTGCGGTCGCCGACCACGTGCATGACCGGCGACCCGTAACGGAGCTCGTTCAGCTGGTCGAACGTGGCGAACGAGGTGCCGGCGTAGGCCGCCTCGTAGCCCATCGCCCGGTCGAGCTCGGTGGCGTGGCCGATCGACTCGTGGATGGTGAGCCAGAGGTTGGTCGGGTCGATCACGAGGTCGTAGCGCCCGGGCTCGACCGACGGTGCGGCGAGCTTGGCCGCTAGTAGCTCGGGGACCTGCGCCAGCTCCCCTTCGAAGTCCCAGCCGTCGCCGTGGAGGTACTCCCAGCCCCGGCCGACCGGCGGGGCCAGCGTGCGCATCGTCTCGAACCCGCCGTCGGCGTCGAGGGCGAGAGCCTCGACGACCGGGTGGATGCGCACCCGGTGCTGACGGGCCACGGTGCCGGCCAGGTCGGCGTAGGCCTTGTCCTCGCTCACCGCGAGAACACCCGCCGTCACGTGGTCGACGCCGGGGGCGTCGAGGAGACGGCGGCTCCACTGCTCGAGCAGCGCCACCTTGTCGGCGAGTGGGACGTCCGCCGGGTCGGTCGTGTACGGCGAGGACCACGTCACGTCGCCGTGCGGGGGCTCGTCGGCCAGCTCGACCAGACGACCGAGGGCCACCGAGGTGGCCCGGGCCGCGGCCACCGCCTCGTCGGCCAGTTCGGCCGCCGCCTCGGCGGTGGGCGCCACGGTGGCCGCGAAGCCGATCGACCCGTCGTGGACCACCCGGAGGCCCACGCCCACCTCCAGGTCGTCGGCGGCCGTCTCCAGCCGACCGTCGCGCAGCCGCACGGCCTGGGAGCGGATGCGCTCCACCCGAACCTCGGCCTGCCGGCACCCGAGCTCGCCCGCCCGGTGCAGCGCGGCTTCGTGGACCCGGCTTACCTGCTCCGGGTCCGAGAGGTCGGTCATGGTCACCGACGGGACGCTACCCCGGTGCGGTGGCGGCGAGCCCGGCGTTCGTCTCAGGCCGTGGGCTGGCGGGGCTCGAGGCCGGCGGCGCGATAGATGGCGTCGATGAGGGCCATGTTCTTCACCGCCTCGGACGGCGGCGTGAGCACCGGCCCGCCGGCCACCGCGGCCACGAACGCCTTCAGCTGGAAGTCGTAGGTGGCCTCACGGGTGAGGTGTTCGACCCGGTGGCCGAGACGGGTTCGCACGGCGAGCCGGTGCCAGGCCTGGGGGCTGTAGGGGTTGATGACCTTGAGCTCGCCCCGATCACCGACGACCCGCGCCGTCGCCCGCAGGAGGTCCGACGACAGCATCGAACACCGCACGTCGCCGGTGGCGCCGCCGGGGATGAGCAATGTCGCCCGCATGGCCCGGTCGACCCCCGGTGAGGCGAGCTTGGCCGTGGCCGTGAGGACCTCGGGCTCGGTGCCGGCCAGCGTGCGCAGGAGGTGCACGGGGTAGCAGCCGGCGTCCATGAGGGCGCCGCCGGCCAGGTCGAGCTGGTAGCGGATGTCGCCCTTGTTCGGGAGCGGGAAGCACAGCGCCGTCTCGATGTGCTCGATCTCCCCGAGCTCCCCACTGGTCACGACGTCGACCATGCGGGCGGCGAGCGGGTGATAGCGGTAGTGGAAGGCCTCCATCACGACGAGGCCCGACCTCTCCGCCGCCTTGGCCACCGTCTCGGCCTCCTCGGCGTTGGCGGTGAAGGGCTTCTCGCAGAGCACGTGCTTGCCCGCGGCGAGGGCGGCCAGCGTCCAGCGGCCGTGCAGGCCGTTCGGGAGCGGGTTGTACACCGCGTCGATGTCGGGGTCGTTGACCAGGTCCTCGTAGGTGGCCACGGTTCGCTCCACCCCGTGGCGGCGGGCGAAGGCTTTCGCTCGCTCCGGGTCGCGCGCCGCCACCGCGCCCACCCGGGCCACGCCGGTGCGCAGGCACGGCTTCACGAGGGCGCCCGGGGTGATCCGCGCTGCGCCGAGGGTCCCGATCCGCAGTTGGCTCATGTCACGTCCTCGTCGAGTCGCTGGCCACGGTAGTGGCTCGGGCGTGGCGCGACCCCGTGGACGGCCACGCGTAGGCTTGCCCGGTCCGTCGGAGCCCGGAGGGGGGTCGGTGCCTACGACCACGAGCAGCCTGAGACGATGCCGCGTCCCCGCGGTCGGCCGCTCGTGGCGACGGGCCGTCCTCGCCGCGCTCGTGCTGGCCGTGCCGGTGCTCGTGCTGGCCGCGCCGTCAGCACCGGCGGCCGCCGTGTCCGGCACCTACAGCAACCCGCTCACCGGCGACGCCCCCGACCCCGACATCGTGCTCGTGAACGGCACCTACTACGCCTTCACCACCGGCAACCCCGTCGAGCGCATCGAGGAGTTCCAGTCGACCGACCTGGCCCACTGGGGCCAGGTGGCCTTCCCCGGCGCCCTCACGAATGATCCGCCCTGGGCCTTCGCCGGGGAGGAATGGGCGCCGAGCGTGGCAGAGATCGGCGGGCAGTGGGTGATGTACTACGCCACGTTCGACATCACGACCGAGACCCACTGCATCTCGGTCGCCACGTCGGCCAACGTCGCCGGCCCCTACGTCGACAACTCGGCCGGACCGCTCGTCTGCCAGTCGGGCTACGGCGGCGACCTCGACCCCGACTACTTCGTGGACGCCAACGGCACGCCCTACCTCGTCTGGAAGTCCCAACCCGGCCTTTACGCGCCGGAGGCGCAGCTCTGGTCGGAGCCCCTCGCGGCGAACGGCCTCTCGTTCGTGCCCGAGACCAGCCCGACCCCGATCCTCGACCAGAACCAGGCCTGGGAGTCGACGATCGAGAACCCCAACATGGTGCTCGTCGGGAACGAGTACTACCTCTTCTACTCCGGCGGGAACTGGATGGACTCGTCGTACGCCATCGGCTACGCCGTGTGCCAGAGCCCGCTCGGCCCCTGCGCCAAGCCGTACGACCACCCGATCTTCCACTCGACCGCTCAGGTGGTGGGGCCGGGCGGCGACTGGGCCTTCGGCGACGCGACGGGGCAGTGGTGGATGGCCTACGCCGCCTGGACGGGGGGCAACGTCGGCTACCCGGGGGGCGCCCGGAGCATGCGCCTCGACCCGCTCTGCTTTTCGAGCGGCCACCAGGGGGGCATCGCCAACCCGGTCGTGTCCGGGCCGACGACCGGTCCAGAGCCGCTCCAGCAGACCTGCCCGGCCACCGACGACGTCGGGCAGTACCGCCTCGTGGCGGCGGACGGGGGGATCTTCGCCTTCGGTGGCGCCCCGTACTTCGGCTCGAAGGGCGGGCAGTTCCTCCTCTTCCTCCGCATCGTCGACGCGGCGACCGACCCGGCCACGGAGGGGTACTGGGAGGTGGCCTCGAACGGCGCGGTCTACGGGTTCAACGCCCCGTTCCTCGGCGACGCCAGCAGGGACGTCCAGCCGGGCCAGCCGATCGTGGCGATGACCGCCACCCCCGACGGCGGCGGGTACTGGCTCGTGTCGGACACGGGCGCGGTCTACGCGTTCGGCGACGCGCCGTACGTGGGCTCGATGGCCGGCCAGCCGCTCGCCAGCCCCATCGTGGGCATGGCGGCCACGCCCGACGGCAAGGGCTACTGGCTGGTGGCGGCGGACGGGGGCATCTTCGCCTTCGGCGACGCGCCCTACCTCGGCTCGATGGGTGGCCAACCGCTGAACCGGCCGATCGTGGGCATGGCCGCGATGCCCGACGGCAAGGGCTACTGGCTGGTGGCGGCGGACGGCGGCATCTTCGCCTACGGCGACGCCCCGTTCCGGGGGTCGACCGGCAGTCTCACGCTCAATCAGCCGATCGTCGGCATGCTGCCCGAGGGGGCCGGCGGTGGCTACTGGCTCGTGGCCGCCGACGGGGGGATCTTCGCGTTCGGCTCGGCGCCCTACGAAGGGTCGACCGGCGGGCTGCCCCTCATCGCGCCGGTCGTGGCGGTGAACCCGGGGTAGGGGAGGTCCCGGCGGGGACCGCCGGCTCGGTCGACGCTCCTATCGGTGATGTCAAGCAACTCGGGGCTCTTGTCGGGTGTGAAGACAACGGGCGGATCAATGAAGGGCCACTCGGACTTTGGAGGGCAAGCTCTTATCAAGCCACGCGTCTTTGAGAGT